>NZ_KV917381.1:2133639-2736854 GCF_002019795.1 Bacillus alkalicellulosilyticus
CTATATTATGTATTTTCCCAATAGATTAGAAAATGCGAACGAGGTATCCTCGTTCGCATTTGTAATTACGTATAAGTAAATAGAGTATAACTTGTATATATAGCCGCGGAATTATTCATGAGGTTCTTTAACCTAAGCAACATAAGCCCTACCTCTCTTATGTCCTAACGGCTCCATGACCGATCCAGTGTGAATAAGTGTTCCGAAAAAAACATCGATAGAATGCCAATAATTTTTAAAATACAAACTTTGCAATAGCTATTAACGTATAACGTAAAACATATTATAACACAGATAAAATATAATTGCAAATATATGAGTCGAACACATATATTCATTAAATGAAGCGCGTGATCTGTAAAGGAAGCGAGCTTCTTTTCTATTTTATGCGTATATCGAAGTAGAAAAGCTAAAAATGGTTGTTCGCAAATCCAAATGCGTACACGAAAATAGCAAAGAGGGTAGAAAGCACGTTCGCATGAGAGAAAGTATCCTCAGTCTATTAGAATGAAACCGCTACCAATTCATTTCTCTTTTCAGACAAGTATGAAGAGACGTATAGTACGTATATTAGTAACCTAAATCCACCACATTTTTTTGTGCAATCTGCCAGTTGTTAGTTTTACATAACGGTATTACAATGGAGCAATGTGTTTTTTACTTAGGAGGTTTCTACAATCATGAACCAGTTTTTAGCAGGAGTTAAAAAACGGACGCTTTCCGTTTGGAATATCCCGATGTTTCCAATATTGTTTTTAATGAATTTTCTGTTAGGACTTTCAATGGCTTTTATTACACCTTATTATTCACTGTTTGGTATTGGTGAAGTCGGAATGAGCAATATGTCGTTTGGTATCTTTATGACGGCGATGTCATTGTCTGGGGTTATCATTAGTACGTACCTTGGAAAACTCTCAGACCGAAATGTCAGTCGTAAGTTAATTCTCATAATTACAACAGTCGCAGCAATTATCGGCTTTGGCTCGTTTGCATTTATTCGAAGTTATTTTTTACTTTTACTTATTGCGGTATTTCTATTAGGAATTGCAACGGCTACTGTACCACAGCTATGGGCTTATGCGCGTGAAGCGTTAAAGAAAACCGATGTGCCTGAAAAAGAAACACCATATGTGATGAATGTGTTTCGAATGTTTTTTGCGTTAGCGTGGACGGTAGGTCCAGCGTTAGCGGCTTGGGTATTATTACTGGCTGGATTTACGGGTTTATTTTTATTTGCGGCTTTTTGTTATGCTCTGTCGCTCGTCGTCATTCTGATTGCGTTTAAAGAAGTTCCTAATGCGGTTACGACACAGCAGGAACCTGTGAATCTTCGAAAGTTTATCGCAAAGCCTCATATCTTTGCGAACATTGCGGCGTTTTTGCTTTTAACGATGGCGACATCGATGAATATGATGAACATCCCAATCTATGTCACTCAAATTCTCGGTGGGACTGAGATGCATGTAGGAATCATTTATAGCATACCACCGATTTTTGAAGTTCCGTTAATGATTTGGATTGGTATTCTTGCGACGAGAGTGGATAATCGTATTCTAATTAAAATCGGTTTTCTTTTATCTGTTATTTATTTCTTTTTGTTATCATTTGTCACAACCCCTTGGCAAATCTATCCGTTGCAAATCATTAGTGCTGCGCAAGTCTCCATAACCATGGGAATTGCCGTGACGTATTTTCAAAACTTCCTTCCTAAAGAACCTGGGACAGCTACGACGCTTTATATGAATACAAATAAACTAGGGCAAATGCTAGGATTCTTATTCTTTGGAATCATCGCAACATACTTAGGCTATCAAGGTGTATTCATAGTATGTACCGCATTAGCGGGTGTTGGATTCCTTATTCTATTACTCTTCGGAAAAGAAAAAATGAACGACAATACATTAGATGAAAGAGTAGGGGCTTAACGTAAGGACACTATTATTTTTGGATAATAGTGTCTTTTTGTTATTCATACTAGAAAAACAAACGTACATTCGGTAAAATAAAAGAAGAAGTGAAGAGGTGAAGTATATATGATAGGGAAAAAAACATTACAAGATTGTATGAACCTTTTACAATCAGATGAAAAATTAAAAGAGAATATTGCACATTGGCATGTGAGTGAGCCAACTCCTGCAAGTTATGCAGAGTTTCCTCCCGCTTTGGATCGTCGCATCTGTCAAGCGCTTGAAAATAGAGGGATCTCATCATTATACAGCCACCAACGAACGGCATTTGATACGGCATATGCAAAACAAAACTTTGTCGCAGTAACACCAACAGCATCAGGGAAGACGATGTGTTACAATTTGCCCGTTCTTCAAGAGATTGTTGAAAACGAGGAGAGCCGTGCTCTTTATTTGTTTCCGACTAAAGCACTCGCTCAAGACCAGAAAAGTGAGTTAAATGAAATCATAGAAGAAATCGGAATCGATTTAAAATGCTATACGTATGACGGAGATACTGCGCCAACGATTAGACAAGCGGTCCGAAAAGCAGGTCATGTTGTCATTACGAATCCGGATATGCTTCATTCTGCGATATTGCCACATCATACAAAATGGGTCGCTTTTTTTGAAAGCTTAAAATACGTCATCATTGATGAACTCCATACGTACAGAGGTGTATTTGGTAGCCATGTCGCCAATGTCATCCGCAGATTAAAAAGAATTGCGGCATATTACGGAAGTTACCCAACGTTTATTTGTACTTCGGCAACGATAGCTAACCCGAAAGAATTAGCTTCTGAGCTAACGGGTACAGAAATGAAACTGATTAATAACAACGGTGCACCAAGAGGACGAAAGCATTTTGTCTTTTATAATCCACCAATTGTTAATAAACCATTGCACATTCGCAAAAGCGCAACAGTAGAAGTAAATGCTTTAGCAAAATTATTTTTAAAAGAAAAAATCCAAACGATTGTGTTTGCTAAAAGTCGTGTCCGTGTTGAGATTATTTTACGCCATTTGCAAGAAATCATAAAAAAAGAAATTGGAGATAAAACGATCCGTGGCTATCGTGGAGGCTATTTACCTAAACAAAGACGTGATATCGAAAGAGGCTTACGAAATGGAAACATTATCGGAGTCGTCAGTACGAATGCGCTTGAATTAGGAGTCGACATTGGACAGCTACAAGTATGTATTATGAATGGCTATCCAGGATCGATTGCCAGTGCGTGGCAGCAAGCAGGAAGAGCCGGTCGCCGTCAAGATGAGTCATTAATCATTATGGTTGCCAATTCAGGTCCACTTGACCAATATGTCATTTCTCATCCTGAATATTTCTTTGAGCGGTCACCAGAATCGGCCCGAATTAATCCAGATAATCTTGTTATTTTAGTAGACCATCTCAAATGTGCTTCATATGAACTTCCTTTTAAAGCCGATGAAACATTTGATGGTGTCGATATTCTAGAGATTCTCGAATTTTTAAGTGAAGAACAAGTTCTCCATCATAAAGGATCTAAGTATTATTGGATGAATGATTCGTTCCCCGCGCATAACATTAGCCTTCGCTCAGCATCACAGGAAAATGTCATTATCATTGACCAATCAGATGTGGCCAACGTGAGAGTAATTGGAGAAATGGACCGTTTTAGTGCAATGACATTATTACATGATGAAGCGATTTACCTTCATGAAGGAATTCAGCATCAAGTTGAATTGTTAGATTGGGACGAAAAAAAGGCGTTTGTTCGAAAGGTAGAAGTTGATTATTTTACAGATGCCAATTTAGCGGTGCAGTTAAAAGTTCTTGAAGAAGATAAATCCGTGGAAATGGAGAAAGCTTCGATTGGCTATGGTGATGTTATGGTAAATGCGATGGCCACGATTTTTAAGAAAATTAAGCTTACATCATTTGAAACGATTGGCTCTGGACCTATTCACCTTCCGGAAGAAGAACTTCATACAAGTGCAATGTGGGTTTCGTTTTCAAAGGATATCATCAAAGAACTTGGACAAGAATCGGTCGAAAAAGCATTAACGGGATTAGCCAATGTGATTCAGCATGTCGCCCCTGTGTTTGTGATGTGCGACCGCAATGACCTTCATGTCGTTCCACAAATTAAAGCTGTCCACTCTGAAGCGCCAACGATTTTCCTTTATGACCGCTATCCGGGAGGAATTGGACTTAGCGAGACGGTTTATAAGAACTTTCAAATCATTTTAGCCAGGGCAAATGACATCATTTCAAGCTGTCCATGTGAGGAAGGGTGTCCATCTTGTGTCGGAGCGATTTATGAAGAAGGGAAGAATAGTAAGACACAAGTGAAACAATTGATGCTTCTTATTGAAAAGGATGATCCAGATGTCATTAAAGGGTAAATTATCACGCCTTAAGAAAGATATGGGTATAACAGAGGCAGCTAAAGAGGGAAGTAAGCCAGCTCCTATTCAAGCTGACGTCCCATTTCTAAACAAATGGACCGAGTTAGATGCAAAACCTGTAGAAGTTGATGATTCCTATATTATGCTTCGAGAAAAAACGTTTCCATTGTCAACGAAACATGGACGATATTCATTTGAGGAACTTCATGGAGTTGTTAAGAACTGGAACAAGATGGCGAGTAAACATCCTATCGCGACAGACGGAAGGCAAGCTCGTGATTTGCTGTTTTTTGATACAGAAACGATGGGATTAAGCAGTGGTGCAGGAAATTGTATTTTCTTACTTGGTTATAGCCAAGTTTTATCTGATCGAGTAACTGTAAAGCAATTTTTTTTGCCAGGACCTGAACATGAGGCCGCGTTATATTATCAGTTTTTAACCGATGTCAAAGATTTCTCAAATCTAGTGACGTATAATGGAAAAGCATTTGATTGGCCGCAAGTGAAAACAAGACATACGTTTGTCCGAAATGAAGTGCCTAAACTGCCTGCTTTTGGACACTTTGATTTGTTACACGGGGCCAGGCGACTTTGGAAAAAGGAACTACCTTCTTGTAAATTATCAATAGTCGAAAAAGAAATCTTAGGTTATCACCGAGTCGAAGATACACCAGGATATTTGGCTCCGATGCTTTATTTTGATTTTCTCCATGAGCCAGACCCAGATTATATCGAAGGAGTACTAACTCATAATGAATGGGACGTGTTATCGTTAATTACCCTTTATATTCATATGTCAAAGCTACTTCAAGACCATGTTGGTGAAACCTTATCGGCAGGAGAATTATTTGAAGTGGCGAAATGGTATGAGCATATTGGAGAACTTGATATAGCGCTTGCTGGTTATGAAAAAGTAGTTCAAATAGAAAATAGTTATAGTCAGGAAGCGATATTGCCACTAGCTAAACTATATAAGAAAAAAGCAATGTTTTCAGAAATGACATCCCTGTTAGAGCAAGCCATTGCTACATATTCATTTCCAATTATTCAGTGGTATATTGAACTTGCAATGATATATGAACACCAATATAAAGATTTTGAAAAGGCATTAGTTTATTCAAAGCTAGCTCAGGAATGTAACGCTACCTGTACCAAACTGTCAAATCAAGAAAAAGAAAGTTTCGAGATTAAAAAAAGAATTCAACGGTTATCAAATAAATGTCATAACGGGTAATATGATGGATAGAGACTGACTTAAGTTTTCCTTTGGAGTCAGCCTCTTCCATAAATACTTCTTACTCGCTCGGCCTTGGCCCAGCATCCATATTATTCTTTTCCACAGTCATTATTGGTGTAACAGTCACATCACCTGTAACTCTTACTTGACAGGAGAGACGTAACTCGTCAGTAACTCCTTTAGCAGCGAAGGCTTGTTGTTCAATGGGGGTTAAGTCTCCAAAGTCTCCTTCAGCGACCTCTACACGACAAGTTGTACACCTTGCGTTCCCACCACATCGATGAAGAATATTGACCCCGTTGTCTTCAAGGGCAAGCACTAATTTGGTACCTTCTTGAACCTCAAAAGAACCGTGACCTGGAACTGTAACTTTTGGCATTTTTTTATTCCTCCTTTTTATGTTTCATCATTCCCTCACTTTACAGCTAGTAAACCTTCCCTAGGCACTCCGCATTATTTCCGAGGCAAGCGCAAAATCAGCGTTTTTTCGCAATTATTCTTTATAAAGAACACGGAAATTTGTCAGAGTTTTGTCGAAAAAGCACTTGGAAATAAAAACATTTGTCGAATGAAGATGTATGTTTTACAATACGGTGAAGGAAATATATCTTAGATGAAAGTAGAGAGATAAAATGACTAAATATATATTTATGTTATTTTTCGTTATGATTGGCTTAACCGTATTAATCATGAGCGGACTGAATAATTCTGCTTTACTTCTTTAGGCATATGTCCTAAAAATGATATGTATATAAAAAAAATCGTGAAAATTAGGTGAATCCACTATTACATGATGATTCCTTCTTACATAGGTTAATATTGAATAACTTATAAGGAGGAATTAAATATGTGGCCAAAATGCACAAAAGTAATGCCAGCTATAGTTCATCCAACAAAATGTAATGTGACTCAGCAATGCTGTGAGTATATCGTACCAGAGATTCACCCAAGTCATACAACAAATATCACACACCATCACTATAAGCATGTTCACAGCTTCCCGCACACATTCTCACAACAGCAAACGGTATCTCATCAAAATGTAATACAACCACCAACATTTGCACCAGCACCAGGTCCTCGTCCAGGATTTGCAGGTCCAGCTGCTGCACCAGGATTCGCAGGCCCAGGAGTTGCACCAGGTTGGGGTGCAAGACCACGTCGTTTCTTTTAATAGCTAGCTAACCCAAAGGTGAACTGCAAGCAATTGCGGTTCACCTTTGATATAGTAAAAGAAGGATTATTAGGCAAGGGGTGAGTCTGTGGGATTTGTATATGCAGTGACCGGATATAAAGCTCATGAACTAGGAATATTCGATCAAAAACATAAAGGGATTTCATACATAAAACAGGCATTTAAGAAACGAATTATAGCTTTACTTGATGACGGGTTAGAATGGATCGTTATCAGTGGACAACTAGGTGTTGAGCTTTGGGTTGGACAAGTGGTTGATGAATTGCGAACAGAAGGATTTATGATAAAGCTTGGGGTATTAACGCCATTTTTGAATCAAGAAAAAACGTGGAGTGAATCCAATCAAGAGCTATACAATGAAATTTTGGGCTATGCTGATTATGTAGATAGCATTTCAAAAAAAGAATATGAAAATCCAATGCAACTTCGCATGAAAAATCAATTTATTATCGAAAAAACAAATGGCATTATCATCTTATATGACGAGGATAATGAAGGGTCTCCGAAATTTTATCTTGAAGAAGCTCGCAAGAAACAGGACCAAGCTTCATATGATATAGTGTACATTACTCCTGATGATATCGACAGTATCATTAGGGAAGAGCAAGAATCCAATCTCGACTATTGGTAGATGACATTTCAAATTGACAATTTTCATGAATTCTGAAAAAATAATAACAACGCATAATGACAGGACGAGGTGAAGGATAATGGTAAACCAATCAATCCATTTAACGGCTAAGGATATTCTTGAAAAAGAATTTAAGACGAGTTTAAAAGGGTATAATCAAGATGATGTTGATAAATTTTTAGATGCGATCATTCAAGACTATGAGAATTTTCAAGAAAAAGTGGAAAGGCTCGAGCAAGAAAATGCACAGTTGCGTCGGGAAATTAAGAAATTATCAGGAACTACTTCGACACGAACAAATCCTGCAGCTGGTAGCACGAATTATGATATTTTACAAAGGCTTTCGAATCTTGAAAAAAAGGTATTTGGGTCAAAGCTATACGAATAGGAGCGTTGGCTAGTGATTGAAGTGTATATTGACGGCGCAAGTGCTGGAAATCCAGGCCCGTCGGGTGCAGGAATATTTATTAATTTTAAAGACGGTACAGTTGAACGCCATGCGATTCCGCTTGGTATCATGAGTAATCATGAGGCAGAATATGAGGCGTTACTTCATGGTCTTTCTATTTGCTTAGAAAAAGGTATTGCTAAAGTTTCTTTTCGGACAGATTCAAAATTAATTGATGATGCCGTTGAGAAACGACATGTAAAGAAGGCTCAATATAAAGGGTTGCTTGAGCAAGCTATACTTAAAATTGACCAATTTGAGATGTTCTTTATCAAATGGATTCCAGGTAATCAAAATAAAAATGCAGACGAACTAGCGAGACTTGCCATTCGAAAGAATGTGGAGTCCCAGTAATTGTCACTTGTATAAAGAACTAAATCATTATACAATGTTAAATGTCGCAATGACAAACCAATAACGTTCAGATAATCGCTACGTATGTAGAGGAAAGTCCATGCTCGCACGGTCTGCGATGACCGTAGTGTTCGTGCCTAGCGAAGTCATAAGCTAGGGTAATCTGGTTTCGACTGGATTAACGGCGAAGTAAGCACCTAAGTCTTCGGATATGGTGTGATGCTTCTGAAAGTGCCACAGTGACGGAGTCCGCTTGGAAACAAGAGGAGTGGAACGAGGTAAACCCCACGAGCGAGAAACCCAAAATTTGGTAGGGGAACCTTCTCGAAGGAATTGAACGGAGAGAAGGACAGGAGAAATCTTGTAGATAGATGATTATCACCGGAGTACGAGGCTCATCACCGTTTGTAGTACGAAGGAACAGAACATGGCTTATCGAACGTTATGGAGATGAAAAACCAATCCCTTTTATAGGGATATTTTTTTTGTTCATTAACTAACTTGTTGTATAACTTCATTTGTCATTGTTCTCGTTTACCTCTATAATAGGAACAGATATTTTGAAGTGAGGGAGTTTGATTGATGGGAAAGGTAACATTAATAGCAACAGCTACAATGGGTCTAGAAGCGCTTGTAGCTAGAGAAGTAAAAGATTTGGGATATCAGGATGTTCAAGTTGAAAATGGACGTGTAACCTATACTGCGGATGAATCAGCGATTTGTCGCTCTAACTTATGGCTTAGAACAGCGGACCGTGTGAAATTAAAAGTTGGGGAATTTAAAGCTTTTACGTTTGATGAGCTTTTTGAAAAAACCAAAGCATTACCATGGGCTGATTTAATTCCAGAGAATGGCGAGTTTCCTGTCGTCGGAAAATCGGTAAAATCAAAACTGTTTTCTGTGAGTGATTGCCAGGCGATTGTTAAAAAGGCCGTTGTTGAAAGCATGAAAAAAAAGTATAAATCAAGTTGGTTCTCTGAAGATGGACCTTTGTACAGAATTGAAATTGCTTTACATAAAGATGTTGCCACTTTAACAATTGACACAAGTGGAACGGGTTTACATAAAAGAGGATATCGTTATTTACATAATCAAGCGCCTTTAAAAGAAACATTAGCTTCAGCTTTAATTATGTTAACAAACTGGAATGCAGACAAGCCTTTTATTGATCCTTTTTGTGGTTCAGGAACCATTCCAATTGAAGCCGCAATGATTGGACAAAACATAGCTCCTGGATTTAATCGTGAATTTGTTTCCGAAAAATGGGGTTGGATAGGCAAGGATAATTGGGATAACGCCAGAATGGAAGTGGAAGATGTCGCAAACTATGACCAACCACTTTCCATTTTTGGGACTGACATCGATCATCGGATGATTGAACTTGCAACAAACAATGCGATGGAAGCTGGTTTTGGTGATTTAATTAAGTTTAAGCAAATGCAGGTAACTGATCTAAGAACAAACCAAGATTATGGTGTCGTTGTAGGGAATCCACCATATGGTGAACGTCTTGGTGAGCGTGAAGAAGTAGAAGTAATGTACAAAGACATGGGAGCGTTGTTTAGGGAGGAACTGAAGACGTGGTCCGTGTACATTTTGACATCAAATGAAAATTTTGAAACACTATACGGAAAGCCTGCGTCTAAAAGACGGAAGTTGTATAACGGAAATTTGAAGACAGATTATTACCAATACTTTGGCCCAAGACCTAAAAGAAACAATGAAGAATAACTAAACACTGAATAATTTTATAAAAGGCAGGGACAAAAAGTAAAACTACTTTTAGTTCTTGCCTTTTTCATTGGTATGTAGCCAAGTTTTAACTTAAAATAAAATATAAATAATGCATGATTATACTCTTACATGGAAAACCTCTAAAAGTAAATTTTTATATAGAGGTGTTTTTCAATTATGAGTGTTACTGAATATTGGAATGAAATATATAAACAAACGGATGAGCTTAACAGGTTATTTTCATCCTATTGGCATGAACATTCCCACATGGGAACATGGCAATTTTGGGTAGCTTTATCATTTCTTGTGCTGCCGTTGATTCTGCTTATGTATACGATTGATAAGCGACGAATATTTGAGGTTTTTTTCTTTGGGTTTGTTGTGCATATGTTATGGACATATGCAAGTATACCCCTTGAACGTGGTGGACTCTTTACACATCTTTATTTTATAACACCTACCCTTCCTTTTGCTTTAAATATGACCGCATCCGCGTTGCCAATCGGCTTTTTACTAGTATATCAATATTGTACAAACCATCAAAAAAATTTTTATTTGTATACGGTTATGTTAAGTGCCATTTTTGCCTTTGGTTTTGCATCATTTGAAGATTTTTTGGGATTAGTTGAATTTAGAAAGGGAATGAACCAGTTCTATTTATTCATAATTGATATTGTAATTGCATTTGTTGCATATTGGTTTACCAAGTTTCTTCTCGGAGTAAAACGAAGTGTGGAGTGGAATTAACCATAAATAACGGGCTGACCTTTCGGGATTAAAGGTCAGCCCGTTATTCGATGTAAACCGTTTATTAGGAGGGTATGGTCAAATCATGTTAGTCGGTGGGGTGTTTGACCATTGAATATAACATGTGTACATCATGTCCATATTATGTGTAACTTTTTTATTTCTTTATTTTAAGAAAATAATTACTACTCTTTTATTTATAATTATTAACTTAGTGGAATATTAGTTTGAAAAATCGTGAAAAATAAAGATGTTAGTTGAAGAATGACGATGGAGGGACAGTAATGACAGATTATACAACGGGATATAATGATTTAAAACAAGTGGAGATGGCGATAAAGGCAGCACAGCGAATGGTAGGGCAAGCAACTATGAGCATGGATGATGACCAGCTTAAAGCCGCAACACAAGCTCTCCAACAAGCCAAAAACCAATTCCAACATGCAATCTCACATCAAACAGGTGTAGATCAACAATTTTTTGAAATTTCATCTGAACTAATTGAGCGTATTGATCATCAACTTGATGAAGCCAAAAAAAAATAAAACTAAATGCATATAAAAAGGCTTGGCTTACATAGCCGAGCCTTTAACATTGGTTTCACTCAGGATGGTCACTGTTTTTCCATTTTTCGTTTGTGAATGTCATAAGATTGATACTTGAGTTGTAATCAACTACCATGCCATCCATATACCAAAAATCATCTTCATTTACGAAAAATAGGATGTTTTCATGTGTCATTCGATAAGATGATGGCTGAGGTTCGTCCTTTTGAACACCTACCGAAAATCCACCTGACCCTACCCCTCCCACTCTTACAAATAATCGTAAGGCATCACCTGGTTGAAGTGAGATTTCGGTTTTATAAAAAGAAACAGCTTCTTGAGAAATCGTCATGTGCATGTGATATCCTCCATTCTATGTTCCTTACTATTGTACCAAAAAAATAAGATTTCCTTAAAAATAAAGGGTATTTATTAGTGATGTAGAAATATATTGTGCAGAAAGGGTGATGAATGATGTCTGAAACAATAGAACAGCAGTTTTTAAACTATGTCAAAAAAATAGAAAATATGAATGAAGCAATAGGGTTACTGTACTGGGATGCACGTACAGGTGCTCCAAAAAAAGGAGTGGATCAACGTTCTGAAGTTATCGGGACGTTATCAACAGATGTTTTTTTGATGTCGGTTTCTGACCAAATGAAAGCCTATTTGGACGAACTGTCACAAAAAGATGACCTTTCAGAAATCACACGAAAAACGGTTGAGGAATGCCAAAAAAACTATGACCGAAATAAGAAGATTCCTGAGAAGGAATATTCAGAGTATGTCATCTTACAATCGAAAGCTGAAGCTACTTGGGAGGATGCAAAAAACAATGCAGATTTTGCGAGCTTCCAGCCGTATTTGGAAAAAATTGTTGAGTTCCAACGGCGATTTGTTGAATATCGAGGTTATACTGGGAATAAATACAACACACTGCTAGATGATTACGAGCCAGGAATAACCGTAGATATTTTAGATGACGTGTTTGGAAAGCTTCGTGAAGAACTGATCCCCTTGGTAGAGGGAGTAACATCTTCAGAACATAAACCGAACACAGAGTTTTTATTTACACACTTTCCAAAAGAAAATCAAAAAGCATTTAGCCTAGATATACTAAATCAACTTCGATACGATTTTAACAAAGGAAGATTGGACGAGACCGTGCATCCTTTTGCGATTGGCTTGAATCCAAATGATGTTCGTGTCACTACAAAATATGATGAGTATGATTTCCGAACAGCTATTTTTGGGACGATTCATGAGTGCGGTCATGCACTATATGAACAAAATATTTCTGAAAAGTTAATAGGCACGCCTTTATGTGATGGGACGTCGATGGGGATTCATGAATCTCAGTCTCTTTTCTTTGAAAATATGGTGGGGAGACATCCGTCATTCTGGAATAAAAACTATGCCGTATTACAATCCCATGCTCCTAAGCAATTTGCGAATATATCGATTGAAGAGTTTTACAGAGCCATTAATGTCGCAGGACCTTCTTTGATCCGAATTGAAGCGGATGAAATGACGTATTGTTTACATATTATATTACGATATGAAATTGAAAAGGGCTTAATCAATGGCGAAATAGAGGTAAAAGATTTACCTCAAATCTGGAACGATAAAATGGAAGAATACTTAGGCGTAAGGCCAACTCATGACGGTGAAGGAGTACTACAGGACGTTCATTGGTCAGGTGGAGCATTTGGTTATTTCCCATCCTACGCATTAGGTTACATTTACGCTGCACAATTAAAACATGCGATGGATAAAGATATTCCAAACTTCGCGGAACTCCTTGAGGAAGGGAACCTTGAACCTGTGACAAACTGGCTCAAAACACATGTTCACCAACACGGCAAGCTAAAAGAGCCCGTAGATATCTTAAAAGACACAACAGGAGAAGGAATTAATCCTAGTTATTTAGTGACTTATCTAAGTAAAAAATATCGTGAATTATATCAATTTTAAATCAGAAGGCTAGGACAAAAGGTAAAAAACCTTTGGTCCTGGCTTCTCTTTATTACGCTGAATTCTTTATTGACGTATTCTCACGACTTGTATGTTTTATACCAAACAAAGGTTGTATCCAGTCGGATTTACGGATGAGAAAGTGGAAGATTATTAGAATAATTGAAAAGGATATTGTCATCAATAGCATTAATTTAGTAGGGATGGAGAGAGAAAGGTCCATTAGAAAATACCCTACAATGACAATTACCGGTTGATGCAAGATATAAAATGGCATCGAAGCCTGACTTGCATATTTTAGTTTTTGATTTGAATAAAAGAAAAATTTATCCGCCACATAAAAAAGGACCAGAAACATACTCCAACAACTAAGCACTTTAACTATACTAAAAAGCAATGAGTGATACATGCCTGTCATAAATAGATATATATATAAAGAAGTAGAAATGATAGCCATGATTATATGTATTGAAATCGTGTTTTTAACAACATGTTTGAATGACTCCTTTGAAAATAAGTACATCCCGTATAGAAATATGGCAAGATAAAATAGAAGATCCCACCCTCCTAAATGAACGAGATTTGCTGTCGAATTAATAAGTATTAATGGTATAGGCAAGAAGAATAGATAAGTTGTTTTGAAAGGCTTGTTTATACGACCATTTTTTCTCATTAGTAAGAGTGGAACAATGAGGAGTGAAAAGATTAACAATACAAGCAAATACCATAAATGGAGGCCTACAAAAGCAAAGTTACCAGTTCCCCCTATTTCAAGATAAAGGCCATCAAAATATCGTGGGATAAAAGCTAAAAATGACCCGCTCAATTGAGAGGTTGTAATTCGTTCAATGTACACTTGAGGTGGTGACAAAATAAGGATACCAAAAACTAGGGGTATTCCTAATCGTATGACTCTTTCTTTTACGAAAGCTTGAGAAGTTCGCTTTTGTAGCGCATAATATACACTTATACCCGAAATTGCAAAGAAAGCAGGCATTAGCCATACACCCATAAATAATGAAATAAATAAAGCAAAAGAAGAATCTAGAAGATTGTTCTTTACGTGCCAAGGAAACGGATTAACGAACATTAAACAGTGATAAAGAAATACAGCTAAAGTTAACCAAACCCGTAACCAATCTAAATGAAATTGACGTTGAATAACTGAATTTTGCATAAGTACCACCCTTGTGCTTGGTATGATTTTCATCTTAAGTATAGTCTGATTCAAAAGGTAAAGATAGAGTGCCATTAATATTCTCTTTCCAACTGTTCTATTATCTCGTATGATGAAACGAAGGAGGAGAATAAGAATGAATACTCGTAAAGAAAAACATAAATCCAGTTCAAATAAAGCAACCAAAATTGTCGGATTCTTGATGACCTTAGCCATAATCTTAGGTGGGGCAGTCTTTTTCCTTTATCCTTTTCCATCGACTGAGCAAGTAAGTGGTTATATAGTGCAAGATCCATTAATTTATAACCAACAACTCTATGAAAATAGTATTTTCGTGAAGGATGAAACCCTTTATATTTCTCATGAATTCCTTCGTAATGAAATTGATTCGTCCTTACGCTTTGATGAAAAAAGCAAATCAATAATCATAACAACCAAAGACAAAGTGATTCAAATTCCTGAGGAAGAATTACAACTATTTGTTAATGAAGAACCTTTTGTCTTTGAGGTTCCAACGGTTGTCAATGAAAATGACCACCATTTTATTCACTTGTCATCTCTATCGACAGTGTATCCTTTAACGGTTGAAGTTGGTGAAGCGGGAGCTGTATTCCTGTATGAAAATGGTGACGTTATACGCGAAGCGCAAGTGGCAAATCATTTAACGATTCATGAGTCACGGCTGAGAACGGGACCAAGTCGTACAACTCCGTATACAGGTGAAGTGAATTTCCAAGATATTGTGTTGATTGAAAGAGAAGAGGAAGATTATTATTATGTTCGAAAAAAGAATGGGATAGCAGGGTATCTTCATAAAGATTTTCTTGAACCTACTTTTACAGAACGCACCATAGAAATCGACATTGATGATTCAAAAATGCCGGAACTAACCCTTTTTAATGAACCAATTAACCTTACCTGGGAAGCCGTTTATACAAAAACTCCTGATCCTGCTTCTTTACCAGAGCTTCCTGGAGTAAATGTCGTGTCACCTACATGGTTTAAACTAAAGAACGAAAAGGGGGATATATCAAACTTAGGGTCGACGGAATATGTTCAGTGGGCTCATGGTAAAGAGATTCAAGTATGGGCGCTGTTTTCTAACAATTTTGACCCAGATTTAACACATGAGGCATTACGGGATTTTGAAACTAGACAGTCCATGATAAGGCAGCTCGTAAACTATGCTCATATGTATAACTTAGACGGAATAAATGTCGATTTTGAAAATGTGTATTTAGAGGATGGAGAATTAGTTACCCAATTTATGCGGGAAGCGACTCCGTATTTTCACAGAGCAGGGCTTATTGTTTCGATGGATGTAACTTTCCTTTCAACGAGTGAAATGTGGTCCCTATTCTATGATCGTGTCGCATTGTCTGATATTGTCGATTACATGATAGTAATGGCTTATGACGAACATTGGGCAACATCTCCTTTTGCTGGAAGTGTAGCAAGCCTACCTTGGGTTGAACGGAATCTCGTTCTTCTATTAGATGAAATTCCACACGAAAAACTAATCCTAGGAATTCCTTTATATACGAGAATTTGGACGGAAGCAGAAACTAAGGGTGGGAACATTGAAGTTTCCTCAAAGGCACTTTCCATGAACCAAGTAATCGAATGGCAAGATGAATTCGAGGTTGATCAAGAATATGATGAAGAAAGCGGGCAACACTATTTGGAATATCACAATAAAGAAGATAAAGAAACGTATAAAATTTGGATAGAGGATTTACATTCTCTTGAACAACGTGTGGATATTATGAAAACCTATGAATTAGCTGGTATTGCTAGCTGGGCACGCAATTTCGGAAACGATGAGTCATGGGAGTATTTAGCCGAGATTTTAAAAAAGTAATCAGGCACATTTAGCACCATTCACCGATATACTGCAAAACAATACTCTTGGAGTGAATGACAGTATTTGTCGAATTTTTTAAATGTTATCAAAAAATTAAAGGAATTCATTCTGAACATGTGGAATGTATAGGAACAATGATTCGGTGAACAATGCTAAGGAAACGTTATTTTCAATTAGGGAGTGAATGAAATGGCTATTGTTAATCCATCAAGAGAAGAAATCAAAGACATTTTAAAACAAAGTAAACGTATTGCTGTCGTTGGTCTATCTGCAAATCCTGAGCGTACATCATATATGGTATCTGAAGCCATGCAACAGGCAGGATATGAAATCATCCCTGTTAATCCTACAGTGACCGAAGTGTTAGGTGTGAAATCCTACGCATCACTTAAGGACATTGAAGGAGAAGTTGATATTGTTAATGTGTTTAGACGAAGTGAGCATTTGCCAGAAGTAGCGAAAGAAGCAGTTGCAATTAAACCAAAGGTATTTTGGGCACAGCTTGGTCTAGAAAATGAAGAAGCGTATCAAATTCTCCAAGAAAATGGGATCATTTCGATTATGGATCGCTGTATTAAGGTAGAACATGCATTGACAAAATAATGTAATTTCGTCCTTAACATGGTTGTTTGTTAAGGGCTTTTTTGCAGAATAAGAATATATATATTTTGAGGATTAATCGAAGAAGAGCACTGGCTTCGCGCGCTACGCGTCAAACAAAAGAACCCCACTTTTGTTTGACTAAAAAAGAAGGTACCGGCTTCGCTCAGTGCTTCTAAGAAAAGACCGCTTTGCGGTTTTTCTTACTCAATTTTCAAAGAGAAAAAAACGGAACTTCTTAAAAAACGGTTGCTAAATCTTAATATATCGCTAAAATGTAAAAGAGTGAGACTAAAACGTATAGAGAAAAAATTATCAAAAATTAGATAATAATGTGAGGGAAAGGAGTCGCAAACTTGGCTACAAAACAAACGTTCGACTACAATGATGATGCGATTCAAGTGTTAGAAGGACTTGAGGCGGTTCGAAAGCGCCCGGGGATGTATATTGGATCAACGGATAGCCGCGGTTTACACCATTTAGTATATGAAATCGTAGATAATGCTGTGGATGAAGCTTTAGCTGGCCACGGCAATAATATATATGTGACATTACATAATGATAATAGTGTAAGTGTGACAGACGAAGGTCGTGGTATGCCTACGGGGATGCATAGAATGGGCAAACCTACACCAGAAGTGATTTTAACGGTTCTGCACGCTGGGGGAAAATTTGGGCAAGGTGGATACGCAACAAGTGGTGGATTGCATGGGGTTGGTGCATCTGTCGTAAATGCGTTATCTGAATGGTTAGAAGTTGAAATTAAACGTGATGGTAAAGTATATAAACAACGCTTTGAGCACGGGGGAAAACCTGCTACAACGTTGGAAGTTACGGGAACGACAAGAAAAACAGGAACAACCATTCGATTCAAACCGGATACAACTATTTTTAGTGCTACTGTGTTTAATTTTGAGACGTTATCAGAACGACTTAGAGAAGCAGCGTTCTTATTAAAAGGACTTGAAATTAAATTAATAGACAAACGAAAAGACAAAGAACAAGAAGAAGCCTACTGTTATGAAAGCGGTATCGAAGCCTTTGTCGACTATCTTAATGAGGATAAAGAGACGTTACATCCTGTTGTTTTCCTTAGCGGAGAGCAAAGCAAAATTGAAATTGAATTTGCGTTTCAATGGAACGATGGCTATACCGAAAATGTGTTATCCTTTGTTAACAACGTACGAACAAAAGACGGTGGAACACATGAGGCTGGCGCTAAATCAGCGATGACAAGAGCATTTAATGAATATGCACGTAAAGTAAAGCTACTTAAAGATAAAGATAAAAATTTGGACGGTTCAGATATTCGAGAAGGATTCACGGCGATTGTTTCAGTCCGTGTACCAGAAGAAAAGCTACAGTTTGAAGGGCAAACTAAAAGCAAACTAGGAAGTCCTGAAGCCCGTTCAGCGGTAGATGCTGTTGTCTCGGATAAACTTTCTTATTTCTTTGAAGAAAACCCAGATATGAGCATGATGCTCATTAAAAAGGCAGTCAAAGCGGCTCAAGCAAGAGAAGCTGCACGTAAAGCACGTGAAGAAGCAAGAAGCGGGAAAAAGAGCAAGCGAAAAGATGTTCTGTTAAGCGGAAAATTAACTCCAGCCCAATCAAAAAATGCAAGTCGTAATGAATTGTATCTTGTTGAGGGTGATTCTGCGGGTGGTTCTGCTAAACAAGGGCGTGACCGTAAATTCCAAGCTGTCCTGCCTTTGCGCGGAAAAGTCATTAACACGGAAAAAGCAAAAATTGATGATATCATGAAAAACGAAGAAATTCGGACGATCATTCATGCCATTGGTGCAGGTGTTGGAGCTGACTTCTCGATAGAGGATATTAACTATGACAAAGTCGTGATTATGACCGATGCGGATACTGATGGTGCTCATATCCAAGTGTTATTGCTTACATTCTTCTATCGCTACATGAAACCATTAATTGAAGCAGGAAAAGTATATATTGCTCTTCCTCCACTTTACAAAGTAAGCAGAGGCTCTGGGAAAAAAGAAGTGATTGAGTATGCATGGGATGAAAGAGGACTTGAAGGAGCTATTAAAAAAGTCGGAAAAGGCTATATGCTTCAACGGTATAAAGGTCTTGGAGAGATGAATGCCACACAATTATGGGAAACAACGATGGATCCTGAAACGCGGACGCTTATTCGTGTGAAAATTGATGATGTGGCTAGAGCGGAAAAACGTGTATCTACGCTAATGGGTGATAAAGTAGAGCCGCGCCGAAAATGGATCGAATCTCATGTTGAGTTTGGTCTAGATGAAGAAACAAATATTCTCGAGAACGAAAATCTTACAGTACCAGAGGAGGAGTAAGGTTGTCACAATCAGAACGTTACTTAGATCTTCCTTTAGAAGAAGTCATAGGTGACCGCTTTGGTCGCTATAGTAAATATATTATTCAAGAACGTGCATTACCTGATGCAAGAGACGGATTAAAGCCAGTTCAACGCCGTATTTTATATGCAATGTATAAAGACGGCAACACTGCAGACAAGCCTTTTCGTAAGTCTGCTAAAACAGTCGGTAATGTTATTGGTAATTATCACCCACACGGTGATTCATCTGTATATGATGCGATGATTCGCATGAGTCAGGATTGGAAAGTTCGTAATGTGTTAATCGAAATGCATGGGAACAATGGTTCGATTGATGGAGATCCCCCAGCAGCAATGCGTTATACAGAAGCTAGACTTGCTGCGATATCATCAGAACTTTTACGCGATATTGAAAAGGAAACAGTTGATTTTATTCCGAACTTTGATGATACATTAGAAGAACCGGTTGTATTACCTGCCATGTTCCCTAATCTATTAGTCAATGGTTCTACAGGGATTTCAGCTGGTTACGCAACTGATATTCCGCCTCATCACCTTGGGGAAGTTATTGATGCGGCAATTCTACAAATGGAAAATCCGGATTGTACATTATCGGACATTATGAAATTTGTGAAAGGTCCAGACTTTCCAACAGGCGGCATTGTTCAAGGGATCGAAGGCATCCGTCAAGCCTATGAAACAGGAAAAGGGAAAGTTGTTGTTCGTGCAAAAGCAGAGATTGAGGAAATAAAAGGCGGACGCCAACAAATCATCATTACTGAAATTCCGTACGAAATTGTTAAAGCCAATCTAGTGAAGAAAATGGATGAACTACGTTTTGACAAAAAAGTAGATGGGATCGCAGAAGTACGTGATGATACGGACCGTACCGGCTTACGTATCGTGGTCGAATTAAAAAAAGAAGCAGATGCGCAATCTATTTTAAATTTCTTATATAAAAATACGGACTTACAAATCACATATAACTTTAATATGGTCGCAATCTATAACCGTGCCCCACGTTTAGTTGGGATTAAAAAGTTACTGGATGCGTATGTTCAGCATCAAAAAGAAGTGGTCACAAAACGTACGGCGTACGAACTAAGAAAAGCAAAAGAACGTGCTCATATTGTTGAAGGTTTAATTAAAGCGATTTCTATTTTAGACCAAGTGATCGAAACGATCCGTGCTTCTAAAGATAAAAGAGATGCAAAAAACAACATTATTGAGAAATATGCGTTTACCGAAGTTCAAGCGGAAGCGATTGTCACTTTACAGCTTTACCGCTTAACAAATACTGATATTACAACACTTCAAGAAGAAGCAGATGAACTAACTAAAAGGATTGCTCGTTTAGAAGAAATATTAGGTAGTGAACAGCAACTCATCAAAGTCATAAAAACCGACTTATTAGAAGTGAAAAAACGTTTCGCTGACAAGCGTCGTTCAGTGATTGAAGATGAAATTGAAGAAATCAAAATTAACCTGGAAGTACTTGTTCCTTCAGAGGATGTCATCGTTACTGTAACAAAAGATGGGTATGTAAAACGAACAAGCATCCGTTCTTTTTCAGCTTCTAATGGTGAAGACCCAGGCATGAAGGAAGATGATTACTTAGTAGGTCAATTTGAAACAAATACAACGGATACGCTATTAGTCTATACAAACAAAGGAAACTACTTGCATCTTCCTGTGCACCAACTTCCGGATATACGCTGGAAAGATAATGGTCAGCATGTAGCAAATCTTGTGTCAATTGATCGTGATGATGAAGTACTTAAAGCGATAACCGTATCAGAGTTTAAGGAAGATGAATTCCTATTATTTATCACGAAACACGGGATGGTTAAACGCTCTCAGCTTTCGTTATACAAAGCACAACGATATTCAAAACCGTTGATGGCATTAAAACTCAAAGACAATGATGATGAAGTTGTCAATGTATTAGTCACAACCGGCAATGAAGAAATTATATTAGCAACAAACTTAGGATTAGGCTTATGGTTTAGTGAAGAAGAAATCAATATCGTTGGACAACGTGCAGCAGGGGTTAAAGGAATTAACTTGAAAGAAAATGATTATGTAATTAATGGTCACTCTTTTAGTTTAGATGATGACGATGTTTCATTCTTCCTTTTAACACAGCGTGGTGCTGCTAAGCGTATGTCGATTACTGAATTTGATAAATCAACTAGAGCAAAACGTGGACTTATTATGCTTCGTGAATTGAAAGCAAATCCACATCGCGTAATTGGATTCGAAAGAGTAACAACTCATACAGAATACAAGATTAAAACGAAAAAAGACAACGAAGTTACGGTAAAATTAAGTGATTTCAAGAAAACGGATAGATACAGCAACGGATCCTTTATCATTGATACAGGAAAAGACGATGATGTAAAGATGATTAGCCGAATTGTAAAGAAAGAAGAAGAGAATTAAATATTTCCAAAAGTACTAACACTAGAAGCGCAAACCAGAGCCCATGGTTTGTGCTTTTATTATTTATGTATTAAACAGAACTCTTTCGAATACGAATTAGGATGAGTGAGCGATAATATACGGCATATGAAGGCTTCTATAATTTTATTATGTTAACTAAATTTGATATTATTATAATTCCACTGTAAAAAGTGGAAGGTACAACAAGAATCTTCCTTTGAAAGATAGACTATTCTATGTTAAATTAATATATATCAGTTGGGATAACTCCAACATATATAAAGGTGGGAGAGACAGATGGAACTAGAAAAATTACAAGAGTTTTTCAATGACAAAGTAACTTCAGCCAAAACTCAATTTGAGAGAACAATAGACTGCAAGCATACTGAATTTGATAATCTATACCCTTATATGAGTGAGCAACCTCAATTTTTCTGGTATAAGCGCTATGTTGCATGGCAAGAACTTTTAACTGTCGTCACTCTTGCTGAAGAACTTGGACTTGAATGGAAAACTTCATTCCTTGAAAAACAAGTTGCTTACATTTCAGAAAAAGTGTTAGATGCTAAGGTGCTTGATAATTGGTATGAAGAAGTAGAAGCTGAATCAGAAGAACCATCAGAGAATACAAATTAAGTTGGTGCCTTTGCACCAGCTTTTTCTTTTTATATTTGATTTGTATGTTTGTTTATATTTGGAAAATGAAACATCTAAAGTACCGGTAATATAGAATGAATTTTTTGATTATTCTGTTTCTAGTCTAGATTTTTATCATATTCGTTGTTATATTGTAAAAAGGAAAGCGATTACATGAATGATGTTTTTGTTTTCACTCTCTTATAAAAAAAGGAGGGCCGTTTTTCATTAACAAATGTGCAAACGATTGCGCGAGTTTATATTTAATTTTAGGAGTGGATGTATTGAGTTTAAAAAAAGGTTATATCAGTCTGTTTATTGTTTTAGCGTTTCTTTTGGTTGTTTCTCCCGTTTTACCGCATGTAGTAGTTCAGGGATCTACTACATCAGAAAATAACCTAGTTGATCGTAGTTTTACTTGGGATAATGCTACAGTATACTTTGCGATAACTGACCGTTTTAATGATGGTAATCCTGATAACAATAATTCGTATGGAAGACCTCAGGTAGATGCTTGGGGGCAAAATATTGGTACCTTTCATGGGGGCGACCTTCAAGGAATGACCGATAAACTTAACGAGGGCTACTTTACTGATTTAGGGATAAATGCAATTTGGATTACTGCCCCTTATGAGCAAGTACATGGCTGGGTAGGCGGTGGTTCTGCCGGTGATTTTGCACACTATGCCTTCCATGGTTATTATGCGCTTGATTATACAATGATGGATCAAAATATGGGTACGGTAGAAGAGATGAGGGAGTTTGTGGATACGGCTCACTCAAAAGGAATTCGTGTTGTCCTAGATATTGTCATGAATCATCCTGGATATAATACTCTTGCTGATATGGAACAATATAATTTCGGTTACAAGAGTGTGAGTGCTTCGTGGACACCATCATCTGGTCAAACGTGGCATAGTCATCATGATTCTATTAATTACAACAATCAACAAGCATGGTCAAATTGGTGGGGCAATTGGATACGTGCAGATATTTCCGGTTACGAAAGTTGCGGAAATAATGAAAGGACAATGTGTTTAGCTGGGTTACCGGATTTTCGAACTAATGTAACAAATAACATTGGTTTACCACCGCTCTTACAAACGAAATGGCAACAAGAAACCAGTGGGTATGACGATTGGATTGTACCTGCAGCGAATCATTTAAGGCAAGATATAGGAAAGGCACCTGCAGATTATCTTGTTAACTGGTTATCCGCGTGGGTAGAAGAGTTTGGGATTGACGGTTTTCGTGTAGATACCGCAAAACATGTTGAAATGTACCGTTGGCAACAACTAAAAGATTCAGCAAATAACGCTTTACAAACGTGGCGTGAAAATAATCCTGATAAACCTGGTGCTAACTGGGATGATGATTTTTGGATGGTTGGTGAAGTTTGGGGTCACGGAGTGAATAAAAGCGATTACTTTAACAATGGGTTTGATTCAGTGATAAATTTCACTTTCCAAGGTGAAGGTTCAGCTGGACCTGCATATAATCTTGGTACGATGGAATCTACATTCAGTCACTATGCTGGAAGGATTAACTCAGACCCAGATTTTAATGTATTGAGTTATATCTCTCAGCATGATACTCGTTTATTCCCACGTGATAATTTAATTAATGGCGGAACCTACTTAATGCTTTTACCTGGTGGGATACAAATATTTTATGGCGATGAAACCGCACGTCCATTTGGACCAACAGGATCTGATTCTCATCAAGGTACTCGCTCTTCAATGAATTGGGACTCAATTAATGAAAATGTACTTGCTCATTGGAGAATTATGGGGCAATTTAGAAACAACCACATAGCGATTGGTGCTGGAGAACATAAACAAATATCAAGTAACAAAGGATATGCTTTTAGTAGAACATATAACAAGGCTGGTCAAGAGGATTCTGTTGTTGCAGTCATCAGTGCAAACGGTTCCACAATTGTAGATGTTTCCACTGTCTTCGCAAATGGTGAACAAGTACGTGATTTCTATACTGGCAATGTATCTGAAGTGCAAAATGGACAAGTCACATTTAATGCACATTCAAACGGTGTCATTTTAATTGAAAAAGCTGGTGAGATTCCAGCTACACCAAGCGTTTCTGCCACTCCTCCAGGTGGAACATTTAGTACAGATAGTATAGAAGTAACATTACAGTCAAACCATGTACACAATAGTTATTATTCTATTGATGGTCAAGAACCAATTTCCTATAAACATGGAGATACAATTACTATTGGAGATGGGTTAGAACATGGAGATACGATTAAGCTCCAATTATTTGGAGAGCATGAAAATGGAGTCACCGAAGCGGAATATACGTATAGAAAAACGGATGGATTAACGATACATTTTATGAAACCCGACAATTGGGGTCAACCTCAGCTATACTATTACAACACAAATCCAGAATCTGATGAAACCAATTGGAACACAGCACCTGATATGGTTGAAGCGGAAGATGGGTGGTATTCTTTTACGATTGACAACGTTGAAAGTGCTACTGTGATATTTAAAGATAGAAACGGGAACCAATTTCCGCAACAAAACCAGCCCGGTGTCGAAATAAAACAAGAGAGTTGGTATGACGGCCAATGGCATACCTCCAAACCAAGTTCACTCGAAATACCAGATGGGAATGAAGTGACAATTTATTATCAAGGCGTGACTAATCCTCATATTCATTACCGACCAAACGGTGGTTCTTGGACTGTGGCACCTGGAGAAAAGCTGTCAACCTCTGACTTTGCGGGATATTATGAAATTACACTTGATATTGGTGATGCAGATGGGTTAGTTGCTGCATTTAATAACGGAAGTAACCAATGGGATAATAACCAAGGTAGGGATTATACATTTGGGATTGGGACGTTTACAGTAGAAAATGGTCAAATACGCGAAGGTAAACCTTCATCAGGAAAGACAGCAACAATCTATTACCAAACCAATTGGAGTAATCCTCACATTCACTTTGCATTAAATGGCGGCCAGTGGACTGATGTTCCAGGAGTAAGAATGACTAATTCGTCTAATTACCCAGGATATCATGTGTATATAGTAAATCTTGAAAGTTCAAATGGATTATCAGCTGTATTTAACAATGGTAGTGGCCAGTGGGATAATAACCAAGGACAAAATTACTCATTTACAGAAGGAACATTCACACTAGCCAATGGTCAAATCAAACAAGGAACACCATAATAGTTATGACTTACAAGGATCATTTTATAATGATCCTTGTTTTCTATTAATCTATTCCTATTCAATGAGAAAGTCTGACTAATTACAGGAATACACATCATTATATATGCTATACTTTTACTATAGAAGAAGCGATGAGGAGGGAAGTAGAGATGAAGGGTAAATATACTAAATCGATTTTATTTATAGTGGTTAGTTTATTAAATTTATTTTCAGCGGTATTACTATATAATACAACTAATTCTTGGATAGCAAGTTTCTTATTTATTGTTTCGGGGATTTTATTTGCTTATGCAGCATACATGAATTATAAGTTTCAAAAAGCAAGAAAGTAAAGATAGAGAGTTTACATAATAAATTCCACAATCGTTTTTATCCTAGTGTGGTCTGATGAATTGAGGTAGAAAATAATGAATGACTATTTGAAGATTTATTTGGTATGTGTTATCGGAATTCCATTTATAATAACTGTAATATTACGTTTTTTTATAGCAGGAACACAAGATGTAAATGCATATAGTTTTATCATTTATTTTTTAGCTTTAATCTCTACACATTACATCGTGTCTAGATACCAGGACTCATAACTTATAAAATTTACTTTTCGTCTCACTATTTAAGTTAACTCTTAATAATGAGACGGATTTTTTATTATTTTACAACTACCTATAATAAGTATTATGTCTACTTATTTTTTGTAAAAAAAGAAGAACTTGCCCTTCTTTTCTTTATGTAATTTAAATATTTTATAACATTTTTTGGGTCCTTCTCATGGGAATGCATTATATTTTCTTTTTAAGAATAACTCTTTATCTTTATATAACCAGTAATAAAATCTTATGATTGTTTTTCTTCCACTTATATATAATCTAAAGAAAGATTCTTCATCTTTTATGTTGCTTATAAACCCTTGTTGTTTTAATTTTTCTTGTAAGCAATAAATAAATTGCCGTGAACCACAAACAAAACATATCATATATCCACTCTTGTAAATATGCCCATCACCATCAAAATATCCCCGAACAAAGTGATGTAAATATTCATTAGGTACATATGGAAATTTAATTGTGTTACTTTTGTTAGGTGTTATACCATGTATGTTTATTAAATCATATTTCATTATCTTGCTATGGAAATTCAATAAGTATACACCTGTTTTTTTATTCTTATTTAACGGGATAGTAGTTCCTATTTCTTTTTTTATTTCTTCTAAGATGGTCTTGTCTTTCTGAGAAATACCTACTGTTTGTAAAGAATTTGTAATTACTCCGTCAGCTGCGATAAATCCTAAAATATATGCCATGTTATTTGTCCAGGTCTTGAAATAGTTTTCATTAAAATGATACTGCCTTTTCCAACTACCTCGAGGTCTTTTTTCTATATTGTTTTTTGATAATATTAATCTAATGTACCGTGGGGTTAGGTTTGCTAATGCAGCAATTTGAGTAGTACTCTCCCCTTCTTTGTATAGTCTAATTATTTCTTGGTCATTCAAAATACGATTACTTCTTAATTTATCTGACATAGATGCAACCCCTTCATACTTAGAACATTTGTTCCTTTTTATTCATTATAAGAACTTATGTTCTAGGTGTGAAGTAATTATTTTACTATCTTCAACGTTATCTATGTTAAATGGACAACCATATTACCAAGACAATTTAACTGCTATATTCTGCACTAACCCTATTGTAAGGAAAAAGGTTGTAATTGTAATAGAAGTAGTTATGGAGGCCCTTGCTAATGGTGCAATTATAGCGAAGGAAGGCTCTTATTTTCAAGAACTATTAAACGTTAACCAGAGTTATGCCTGGTTATGCCTGGTTAACTGAAATATAAATAAAATCTGATCATAAACCCTCTAGATCTATTGTATTTGCTATTTCAATTAGTTGTTCTTCGTTTAATCCACGTACGTTTATGCTAAATACATATTTATTAGTTATTACATGTATTACGTATCGTTCACTAACCAAATAGGCAGGATAGCCTTGAATAGTAAATTGTTTTACCTCGCTTTCCTTGTATTTATCATTTTCAATTTTATGTTGTGCTTCTTTTTCGGGAACATGTAATTTTGCTTGCTCTATCAAAATCAAGGTCTCATTCGTTTCATATCTAGTTTCAACAGTTACCAAACCATTATTTTCTATTTTTCTCATTGTTGGACTTATTTTAAAAGGCAGAACGGATGGTAGGCGCAAATCAAAGTCATTTATATTCAAGTCTTCACCATTATTAAGTATAATAACTTTCCGATTTGAAGTTACCATATGTTCACTATTTTGATTTTGCACATCTTCGACCACACCATCTCCTCTTACATCTTGGCCGAATTCAATAAACGAGAAACTATGTACACCAATAAATAGGATTAGAAGAAAAGCAGCAATTGAGAATATGTATTTAGTATTACTTTCTTTCTTCATTTTATTGTCTTGCTTGTTCATATTGATATAAAGTTTAGTATAAACATCATTTTTTGATTCACTATTTCTATTTTCCATTAAGACACTGTCCAATTTTTTTAATTGATTGTCGTACGTTGAATTTTCACTTTGTAAAAACTTCTTCATGTGTTACCCCCCTTTGTTTTAACTTTTTTTCTAATGCTCGTATCGCTCTAAAAAAAGTTGACTTCACTTTGTTTTCCGACCACCCTAAAATGTCACTAGTTTCTTTTATGGAGAAGCCTTTGATTTTCCTCATAATAATTACTACTTTGTGAGAATGTTTTAACTCATTTAT
This sequence comes from Bacillus alkalicellulosilyticus, assembly GCF_002019795.1. Classification (GTDB taxonomy): domain Bacteria; phylum Bacillota; class Bacilli; order Bacillales; family Bacillaceae_F; genus Bacillus_AO; species Bacillus_AO alkalicellulosilyticum. The sequence continues at coordinate 2,161,838 of NZ_KV917381.1, forward strand.
CGCTTGATATAATTGGTAAGTTTCTTCTCTTAGCTCAAAAAGGAATTCAGGTGATGTGTTAGGAGCTTGTACTCTAAAGGACAATACATCCAATACTATTTTTATAGGTTTTTGTTTCCTTATGTAGTCAATGGTCACGTTATGTGCTATAGAAAATAACCAAGTTTTTTCAGTCGAGTTCCCTTTAAATAATTCTAGATTCTTATAAGCTTTTAAAAATGTATCATGTGTTAAATCTTCAGATTGCTGATAATCCTGTATCATTATATATATGAATGATTGAACAGAATCACTATATTTATAGTACCAATCTGTAATTATATCTTGCTGTTGATTCACACTGTCGCCCCCTTTTTCAGTACTTAGACGTATGAATGGATAAAAAGTTGTGGTTTGTAAATAAATTTATTTTTACGTCTTTATTACTCGGAATATATGTTCGTCTGATTATTATTTATAATGTTACAAAATTTTACCACAAATATTATATAAAGAATCTATTAAACTATAGAATGTTAGAATTTTCCTATACAACTAGATAATAAAAAGGTAAAATAGGATAACGTGTCAATTTTTACCTTTTATTTTATTTTTAATCTATAGGGTGGTGTGATTGTGTCTCTTCGAAAGGAACGAAAGAAAAACTTTACCGTTTATTTATGGGTCCTCTCATTTATTAAACCGTACAAATGGCAAGCTTTATTGTTAATTGGCTGTTTTATACTTGCCTCTAGTATTGAATTACTTATACCAAAAGTCATTCAAGTGTTCATTGATAACGTGATTCCGAACGCTGACACTCGCTTGTTTTATTCGATACTGGTCGGTCTCGGTATCCTTATTATCATAATGATTGGTTTGAACGGGCTAGCCAACCTTCTCAGACGTAATATTCAAGAAAAGGCTGCAAAAGACTTGCAATTCACCATGTTTCAACATCTTCGCTCTTTAGGATTCTCCTATTTTGAAAAACATCCTGTCGGTCAGAGTCTTGCTCTTATTAACTCCGAAGTTGAAAACTTACAACGTCTGTACCGCCACCACTTTCCAGCTATGATTGGTTTATCCGTCTTCTCTATTATCTCATTACTATTAATGGTTAGTACGAGTCTTCATCTTACGTTAATCACGATTCCTTGCTTCTTTCTCTACTATTTAGTAGGTCCTTATTTAGAAAGACGGTCCGCGATATGGGCAAAACGTACAGCGGATAGTCGAGTTGATTTCAATAACAAAGCGTATGAAAGCATATCGGCATTAGTCGAACTTAGAGCAAACGGAGCTGAAGAAAAAGATTTACAGCAGTTCATGACGAAGAAGAAAACGATAAACAGCGGATTGTTGTCTTTGTATTGGTTTGGATATTGGAGAGAATCGGTTAGGCGCTTTTCTTATTATGTCGGCGCAATGGTCATCTTTGGTTATGGGTATTGGTTAATTCAAAACAACCTATTATCTGTTGGAGAAATTGTCGCCTTTATCCTCTACTATTTTGTAGCGATGCAAAGGTTAACGTATGTTATCACGCTAGTTACTGAACAACAAGTGCTCATGCAACAAGCTTCTATTCTTTATGACTTTCATCAATTAAAACCTGAAGTCGAGGAACGAAAAAACATCAAGAAAATTAAACAAGTGACCGGTGAAATTAAATTTGACTCTGTTCACTTTAGCTATAACGAAAACAGTCCAAATATTCTGAATGGATTCAATTTGCATATTAAACCTGGTGAAACCGTTGCCCTAGTTGGTACAAGTGGTATGGGGAAAACAACGATATTAAAGCTATTAGGAAGATTTTATGATGTAACAAAAGGCCAAATTCAAATCGACGGTTGTCCCCTTCAGGATATTCCATTTTCCCATTTGCGAGAGTCACTTGGCTACGTTTTTCAAGAAACCTTTCTATTTGGAGATACAATCTATGAAAATATTAAATTTGGCAAGCCAGATGCGGATGAAACAGAAGTTTATGCAGCAGCAAAAGCGGCTTATGCAGATGAGTTTATCGATGAATTGCCAGATGGATATCAAACCGTACTTGGAGAACGTGGAATCAATTTATCGGGAGGTCAAAAACAACGAATAGCGTTAGCGAGAATGTTTTTGAAGGACCCAAAGATTGTTCTGCTTGATGAAGCAACCTCCTCTCTTGATACCATTAGTGAAACTCATGTACAACGAGCACTCTCCCACCTCGCCAAAGGAAGAACAACCGTTATCGTTGCTCATCGAATTTCTACCATTCAACATGCAGATAAAATTGTAGTCGTTGATCATGGTCGGGTTGTAGAGATGGGAACCTATCAAGAACTAATGAATCTAAAAGGCCACTTTTATCACATGAGTGAAGCCAATTCCATTGTTAGTTAATTTGCGGAAAGGATGAATGTATGGATACAGTGAAATGGATGTTCAACTATATTTGGCAACATAAAGTGTTATTTACTTTAGGAATTATTTTTATGACGATTGAAGGTGTCTCTAATATTGGCATTATTGCCGTACAACAATATTTTATCGACAATGTCTTTTTAGGGGGAAAACAAGAACAATTCTTTCCGTTGTTTTTATTATTCGTTGTTTGCTTACTGACGTTTACATTGTTTTATACCATTGGACCAAGACCGTTACATAAAGCTGTAGCCCAAATCGATAATAAGCTTTCAGAACAGTTTTTGTTGTATATGTACAAAATGCCTATTAGCTCCATTCAAAAACAACGAACCGCACAATTTTCTCAATATTTTTCAAGGGATATTCCCCATGTCGCTCTATTACTTGGTGAAGAAATACCTAGATTCTTTTACCAAGCTATTAAAGTCATTGTCATTGCGATTATCATTGCATGGTCGAGTCCAATGTTATTAGGTATCATTATTCTCTCAAGTTTATGTTATTTAGTCGCTACCTCCTTTTTTAAAGAAAAAGGAAAGTTGTATTCAAAACAGGTGAATGAAGCGAAATCTGATTTAGTGGTAGTTCTCGAAGAAGGCGTATCTTCTACTCGAGAAGTCATAGCCTATAATCGGATGAACTGGGAAGAATCGAAGTTTAAAAAAGTCTTTTCTCGCTATTTAAGTCGTGTCATGGATGAAGGGAAATTGATGAACCTTCAAATGTTTGTGAGTGACCCGATTCGATGGGGAACTGTGTTAGTCGTCTTAGCATATGGCGGTTATTTAGTGATTCAAAATGCGATGACACCAGGAGCTTTTGTCGTTGTCTTGCAACTAACAACGTTGATGATGTTTGATTTTCAGGAGATGTTTAACAAGGTGATGCTTATTTATAATCGATTAGCAAACGTGGAACGGATTCGGAATGTGTTAGACTGCCCTCTTCCAGAGCAAGGAGTCTATGATGTAGAGGGTCCCATCCATTCGTTACAATTATCTCAAGTTTCTTTTCATTATGAACAAGTTCCTGAGTACATTTTAAACCAAGTGTCATTCACCATCCCTATAGGAAAAAAAGTGGCCATCGTTGGAAAAAGTGGAAGTGGAAAATCAACGATTGCACAGCTTTTATTGGCTTTTCAAAAACCTAACGAGGGTGCCGTTCTCGTCAATGACTTGGACTTAAGTGAGATTAACGAAAAATCTTGGAGAAATAAAATTAGCGTCGTCTTTCAAGAACCTTACCTCTTCCCTAATACCCTCCGCTTTAATTTGCTGCTGGGTAATGAAAATATATCAGAAGAGTCTATGATTGAAATATGTAAAAAAGCTAGAATCCATGAGTATATTTCAAGTCTTCCAGACCAATACGATACCGTAATCGGAGAAAGAGGAATTACACTATCTGGAGGTCAAAGGCAACGACTTGCGATTGCCAGAGCTATATTACGCAATACAGAAATATTGGTATTGGATGAGGCAACCTCAGCTCTTGACCAGGAAACAGAGTTCTTCGTTCAACAAGAACTAGATGAACTTCGCAAAGGAAAAACGTCTATCATTATCGCCCACCGCTTATCGACCATTAAGAATGCGGATGAAATCATAGTGTTAGACAAAGGTAAAATCGTAGAACAAGGCACACATCATGAGTTACTCTCCCATAATCATATTTATGCAGAGCTCATTAAATCACAAGAGCGGAAAGAAAAGGAAAGCTATTCAGTAAATAGCGCTATATAAAAAGTTATTTCTTATATGGCAGTGACTCACACTCTATAAGCCATACATAAACCCCAGCGTCTCCTTCTGCTGGGGTTTATTATATTTAAACCATAGCTAATTCTGACTTGATTTAATTATGTAGATTATGTTTTACAAACCATTAGAATATTGCCATCAGGGTCTTTAAATGTGAACCAATGTCCTACTTGAATATTTGTCACAAATTCTACTTCCTTTTCTAGTAAAAAGCGGTACGCAGCGTGGATATCTTGGGTATTTAGTTGAAATAATGGAGTATCTTTGATGGCGTTTTTGGAGTAGATTTTCTTATCTAACACGAGGACATGCTCATGCTGTAAAGGTATGATATAAAGGCGGTCCCTTATGATATCACCAACACCTGGCGTACCAAGTATGTCGCAATACCAACATTTTGATTTGTTAATGTCACTTACTGGAATGAACGTAGCAGCAATATGATTTACTATTGGACTAGTCATTGATTTGTTCTCCTTTTCCATTTTAAAAATACCTGTTATTTTTGAGTATGAAAAAGCACTCTATCCCTTTCATATCCGGCCAAACTCCATAGTCTACATATTTCTTTTTCTTCAGCTTTCTTTTGCGAAACCTTTTGTTAAACATCAACATCTCCCCCGTCATACGAACGTTTGTTTGTTTCTTGAAATTAGTATAACGAACAAGTGTTCTGTTAACAAGAATTATTTTACAGGATTTATAAAAATATTCCAAAATTCCTATTTGTCAATGTACTACCCATCTATCTTATCTGTTTGTAAAAACGTCGATTTAATAGGCTTTATACGGCCTTACTTTAAGAATGTGCTAGTACTAATCTCCTGTGTTTAGATATAGTGAGGAAATAAATTACTCCCCTTTAGTGTAAATAAATACCTGCACACCTCCTCTTCCTTAACATAATGTGATAATATCCTAGGCTAAAAAGGAGGAATTGTGATGCTTGACGCTAGCGAAATAAAGGAAATCCTACGCCGACAGAACATGTCGGTAAATGAAAAAGAAATTCCTTTGATACATCAAGTCCTTTCAACCATATATAAAGAACAAGTAAACATGAATGCATTCCCAGACATACATGAAACGGTCCCGCTCACCATTGTTGACCAGGAGATGATAACATGACAAATTTACACACGTTAACAGCAAGTGAACTAGGTCCTTTATACAAACATAATCATATATCTCCTGTAGAAGTGACAAAAGAAATCATAAACCGCATCGAAAAAGTGAATCCAGTTATCAATGCTTATATTACGACTGTTCCTGAAGTCGCATTAGCCCAAGCAAAGAAAGCTGAACAAGAGATGATATCAGGAAATTATAAAGGTCCTCTTCATGGGATCCCAATTGGTATAAAGGATAATTTTGATACAAAAGGGATTCGAACAACTGTTGGTTCAAAATTATTGTCCGAAAATATCCCCTCTGAAACTGCATTTACTGTAAAAAAATTAATGGATGCTGGTGGGATTATGTTAGGTAAGTTGAGCATGCATGAATTTGGTGGAGGATTAACAAATACGAACCCTGTATATGGTCATGTGCGTAATCCTTGGAATATCAATCATGTTCCTGGTGGTTCAAGTGGAGGAAGTGGTGCAGCGTTAGCAGCTGGAATGGCCACGCTTGCTACAGGTACAGATACATTTGGTTCTATTAGAGTTCCTGCATCAATGTGTGGTGTTTATGGACTAAAGCCTACTTACGGACTGATTAGCACAACCGGAGTGGCTCCTTTGGCATGGTCATTAGACCATCCAGGTCCAATGGCACGGTCGGTCTCTGATTTAGCACTTATGCTACAATACATGACTGGGCACGACCCAGAAGATCCAGCTAGTTTAAAAGTTCCATCACCACAGTATTCTCAAACACTGAATCAAGGTATTCAAGGCCTGAAGGTTGGGATTCCTACTGCATTTCTAGAAGGTCTCGACCCAGAAGTTAGCAAACTCTTTAATCAAGCGGTCAATACACTTAAAAACCTAGGAGCAGAAGTAAAAGAAATAAAGATACCAGAACTCTCACTCGCCTCTTTTGCATCATATGTTGTCACAACCGGTGAAGCATCGGCTTATCATTATGAATGGCTTCAAACAAAATCGGAACAATATGCACCTGATGTTCGGATATTTTTCCAAGCGGGTGCGGTTACCACGAGTCCTCAATATGTTAGAGCGCAACAAATCCGAAGAGAGTTAATAAAAGCGATTAAGAACGCATTTCAAGAAGTTGATGTGTTGGTAGGTCCGTCTGTACCTATAACTACACCTAGATTTTCTGAGAACTGGGATGAACAAAATTTAGAAATCACAAGGAAATCGATGCCATTCACTGCTCCACCTGCTCTTTCAGGAATCCCAAGTCTTGCTGTACCTATGGGCTTGTGTTCATGTGGGGTACCTGTAGGAATGCAGTTCATGGGAAACCATTTATCAGAACAATTATTGCTTCAAGTGGCTAGCGCTTGGGAACAAACGGACCCTCTCCGTGTTACCATGTAAAACACTAAAACATGCTCTATGGCTTCACTGGTCACAAAACCCGTTGTGAGAAAACCCACTCCCAACGGGTTTTAATAGATGGTGGCGGTTTCGCTCAATGCTAAGAGGTTAAGACAAAAGGAAAAAAAACAACCTTATGTCTTAACCTCTTCATATTTTCTTACCTTATTGAACTATGCCCTGAATTCATTCAAGGTGTTTTACAACCCTTTCCATCTTTTTACACTTTACACCAAGGAATTTAACAGACTACCCAACGCATATGCCGTTAGAAGTATGCCAACTATTTTGAAGTGAAAAGCCTAATCCTCCTTATTTTACCGAGGAATTAAGCATAAGTTTTCCACAATCGTGCTAGTTATGGATTATTTTCTACTGAATAGTTTCGTTGTACTGTGAAGTAAATAGCTCTGTTGTTTTTTAGTATTTTTTATTTAAAATAAGCGGCCATTTGTAATATTTATCGAATAAACATACCAATAAAATTTCAACTAATAGTTGAACATGCATATCACACAGGACGTTAGACCTATATCTAATTACCCTTATTTACTATATGGTTAATATGTTAGCCCTAGGTCTTTACAGGAGGGTTAATGTTTCAAATAGGTGATATTGTATACTTTGAAGGTAAAGAATACCAAATTCTTTGGATATACAGCAATGGTGGCTGTGAATTAGTGGAAAGCAGCTTTGCTAGTGCACATACAACAATTCTTGTTCATATTGATAGCTTAGATAAAGGCGTAAATAACAATTAGCCTTTAAATTATCATTTATTAGTAATTCTTAAATAAAAAGAAATGTTTAATCCTAGGGCTAACATCCTTGTACGTCCGTCCCTTATCATTTCTTTTTATTTATTTTTTTTGTACATTTTTCCTCTTAAGCGATACAAAACAAAAAATTTCTTTCACTATTTTGCTGCACAGTAATGGTCTACAGCGTAATACAATGGTTAATCTATGTATTGGTAAAAAGTCTGTAATCAATACCCCGTTAGTTAAATCCAGGCTATTCTTTAAAGGAAGTACCTAAAACATTGCCCCTCTTAGATATAAGAAAACATACAAATATATAAACAAATAAACATCCAATTACAAGATAGTATATCTTAGCAGTAGAAGTATGAATAAACAGGGCGAAATATAGAGTGAAAAATTGTGCATATATTATAACCAAGACAAACTTTTGGAAAGAATCTTTCATCTGTGATTTAGAAATAGGATACAGTAACACACTTTCTTTAATTTCATTTTGTAGTGGAATTACTTGCAATCCAGTCGCAAATAAAATTAGGAGAGTAATAAACCAACCACTTGTTGGCATAGCATAATTAACTAATAGACCAATTACAGTTAGTCTTAGATAAAGGTAAAAGTAATCATTATATCTTATAAACAAATGTGAATATAAATATATGAATGTACTACTTTGACTATATGGGATACACTTTTTTACAATCATAGTAAGCCAACGTCTACTTCGAAAAGAACGTTTAAGATTGGGGACATCCATGAAAAAATTAATAAATTTATAGTTTCTTAATATGGCACTTTCTTCTTCATCTATTAACCACTGCCAATTCAGAGTTTTTTTTCTTTCTATAAAATAAATTAAATACACGAAATTTACACCCAATAAAACAAGCACAAAAGTCCAGTCATCATTAAACAGAAAATAACTCATTAAATATATTGAAAGTAACCTATTTAACCTATGTAAAAAAAATTGTACACGATTCTCTAACCACTGTTCAGTCCACTTCATTAAAATGTTAAAAGAAACAATCCCTACTATGACTAAAAAAATAGGAAGATACATATTAAATGTGTGTAAAAATAGCGATACGAAAATCGTAATAAAACTAAGCAATTTAATAATATTAATAGTAAAACTATATACAAGTGATTTAATAAAATACGACTTTAATTTCTCTTCTAATGGCAACAAAAATATTATATCTGCCCTTTTAACAAACGTTCGAATGTTCGTTCGCATCGAAAAGATAGTTATCAATACGGCTAAAATTACTTCAACAGATATCTGAGAAGGTATCCACTGAAGAAATAAATTAAAGTAATAAATAGAGATACTACCAATGACCAGAAAAAAATAAACAACATTCGCGCCAATTATTGAATAGTATCTGAACATTTTTCTATAAAATTCCTGAACCCTTACACTCCATAATGTTTTTATATCCATAAACATACCCATGCTTTCATGAATTTTTTAAATAACATAGAAACATTAACTATTTCATCTATCTTTACTCTATGCAATGAAAAAATTGCTTTACTCTGTGACCATTTCCTAAAGGCTTCCTCCCTATGTAAAACTAATACTATATTTTAACATAAAATTCCACTAGCTTATTAAAATATTCTGCATTTTACATCAACAAGAAAAGAAAAAAGCCTAATTTCTCTACAAATCAAAATAGAGAAATTGAGCTTATCGATTACCTCATTTATTTATTGAATTCATTAACTGGAAGAAGTATTCAGGTTTATGAGTCTTATTTAGGTTATACCATGAATGTAATACATCTGGTGTAAATACATCAATTTTTTTTAGTACCTCCATAGCAAATTCTAGAGGCGCTATTCCTGATGCAGTAACTAAATTCCCATCAGATACGGCAGATGCCAACTCATAGAACTTTTCTCCTTTATAGTTAGGACATACCATTTTAGTATAATCTAAGTTATTACTTGTATGCTTTCTAGTATCTAAGTATCCCATATTCGCGAGGGCATCAGCTGCACCACAAATTGCAGCAACAATAGTACCAAGTTTTAAAGCTTGGCCAATCTTTTCCAAGATAGGTTGATGAATTTCTTCACTCCAAGTAGTCCCTCCGGGTAAAATAATAAGATCTTTACTCTCAAGAGTGCATTCATCAAGGGAAATATCAGGTTTTATGCTCAGTCCTCCCATAGTCGTAATCATTTCTTTATTAGCTCCTACTGTAATTACTCTTAAAGGTGCTAACTCTTTTTTGAAATATCTTCCTGAGTTGAGTTCTGCAATTAAATATCCATATTCCCAGTCTGACATTGTATTAAATACATATAGAAAAACGTTTTTTGTTTGCATCCAATAACACTCCAATCACGATTGATAATGCTATTATAATAAAACTTCCCTGACAGTTAACGTCAGGGAAGTTATCATTCTTGATGAAATATTATTAATTCCGACAGAACCTCAATAAGTTTCTTCTTAAGACTTATTGGCTCAATAATTTTAATAGATTTATTGTACGGTAAAAGTAAATAAGGTACATAGGTATGTAGCATATCATTTTCAAGAAGAAAAACTGCTTGATTTGAAGTCCGTTCTTTTAAATAATGTCCTAAAAACCAATGTTGGGAGATATCAGCCAATACACTTTTATCCCCACTAATAACCAAAGAAATATTCCCTTCCTTATCTTCTATAGTTGGAAGAAGACTTTTTAGAAAAAAATCACGTGCTGAAAAGTTTTCTGGCCGGTTAAACTTATTTTCGGTTAGCATTAGACTTTCAATTCGATCTATTCTAAAATTACGGATATCATTCCTAAGATGACAAAATCCAATCACATACCACTTATGATTCCAATAGATCATTCTGTACGGATTGACCAATCTATAATTTACTTGCTTTTCGCCACTTTTATGGTAAAGAATTTTTACTGAGTACCCGTCAGCTACGGCCTGTTCCAAATCCTTCAAAAAAGGTTCCATAGTGAGTGAATTTAATCGACTTATTACTTCGAGACTAGTTAAATGTTGGTTTACCTTTGTTTCCTGCTCTTGATTTGAGTATTTACTTAGTTTTGAAATGGCTCTATTTAGTGCTTCACCTCCATAATATCCTGCCTCTTCCGCAAAAACAGCAGCGTGAAACAGTGAAGTTTGCTCCTCAGTATCAAAAAAAAGAGGAGCCTCAATAAAATTGTTCAATAAAGTGTACCCACCGTTATGTCCTGGTTCTGAAATTATTGGTACTCCACTTGTTGAAATTGTATCAATATAACGGTACACAGTCCTTATATTCATCTCTAGCTTTTCTGAGATTTGTTTTGCAGTTATTTTTTCACCTGAACGAAGCATCCATAGAATTGCTAACATATTGTCAATTTTAGGCAAATAATTTCACCTCTATCTGAAGATTATTTTCTATAATATTTGGATTTATTCCATTCATATTCCATTATTGCTGCTGTTTTTAATGCTCGTTGTTCCCCTAATAATTTTTGAATCACATACAAAGACATATCTATACCCGCTGATACACCAGCTGAAAAGATAAACTTACCATTATCAACATATCGAACTTCTTCCAATAGTTCTGAAGATTTAGGTATTACTTCTTCTAATTCATTATATGCCAAACGATTTGTTGTGAGTTTTAAACCATTTATAAGGTTCGTTTTCGCAAGTATTAACGCACCAGTGCAAACAGATAAAACAAGCTCAGTATCATTAGAGACGTTTTCAATCCAATTTATTATTGTTTCATTTTTCATTTCCTTTCTTGCACCCCATCCCCCAGGTATAATTAAAATATCTGGAAGAGGGCAATTTTTTATTGAATAATTCGGATTAATACTTAAATTTCCCAAAGCTATTACTGGCTGTTCATTTTCAGCAACTGTAAAGACATTGAAATCTTTTCCTCTATCACTCCCAGTAATAAAAACCTCATATGGTCCTGTAAAATCTAAGATTTCTACATTTTCATAAATAAAGATTGCAACATTCCTACAAATTTTACCACTTTCCATTTGCTCATCTCCCTGAAAATAATAAAAAGCATTTGAAAAAATCAAATGCTTTGCCCAGGCGTACGGCTATATAAGTATGTATTCCCTCGTGGTAAACCACGTTACGCCAGTTATACACACCAGAAAATTCCTATTATGTAACTTATATCACAATAATCAGAAAACTACAACTGATATATTCTTCTTGTACTATTTTGCCCCGTTAGCACGTTAAGCGATAGCCGTTGTTCTGCTAGCACTCTCAGTTAATGAAACAAAGAAATTTTATCGTATATGTTCCTGTATTTTTTGAATATCTTCTTTATAAAAAGAAACTTGATGTGGTACGAATTTATCCTTTTTACTGTTTTATTAATTGTATGGTTATTTCCTTCATCATTTACTTCAAATCCACTTTCGTTAACTCAACAAGACAAGTGATACCATGTTAAAGTAATCCATCCGTTAATGAAATAACAAATACTAATTAATAACAATTTTTTTTGCAAACTCTTTACCATCACCTTTAGGTTTTACCCATACCTTAACATCATCGTCCTCTGTTAAATCCTCGAACTTATCTTTACTACCTTCTATTTTCGTATTTTGGTCAATAAATATTTCGTAAACAGGATAAGAAGCCTCTGGGTCGGTAGCAGGTGGAGCAATAAGAATGCTTGTTTCTCTAACCTCATAGATAAAGACATTATAATAATCTGGATTTTTTTCTTCCTGTTTTACAGTTACAGATTCTTTTGTATTTGAAGGAGTTTCAACTTGTTTGTTTTCTTGAATACAACCAACTAAAACTAATAAAAGTACAAAAATGATTGTCACTTTTCTCATAAAATTACCCCAATAATATTTTTATGCCATATTCAACATTACTGCTCTTTACTTCAAAAAGGCGAATCTCCCTATTTAGAATTCGCTCAGTTAACTTAATAGGGCGTTATTAATCATTTTCTTCTAACCATTCTTTGTATTCAGATAACGTGTATTCATCAGTTTTTACTACGGTCCATTGATTATCATTCTGTTTTAAGAAGATCTTCATTAAATATTCCCCGCCAGATTCGTCGAAGTCATCTCTCAAATAAACCATGCTTCCGTGGACCTGAACTACAACTTCGTTATCATTTATAGCCTTCACCTTAATTCGGTCATAACTTTCGATATTGTAATTGGCATCCACTAACCTAAAACCTTGATTTAAGGATTCAACCTCATTTTTTTCTACATTTATACCTTTTTCACTATCAATGTTCTCTTGTAATAGTGGGTACCTTACCCAAAGAATGTTTATATCATTATGTATTACTGCTTGAGTTTTATGAAACATATACTCTCTTATAGGCTTTGTATAATCCACCCAATCTGATGGTTCAGGTTCAACAAAACCTTCTAACTCATTTTGTGAATTAGGGTCATCTGCCAATCCTAAATTTTGCTGACACCCTAATAATGACAATAATAAAATGACGATTAAACCCCAAAAATGAAACATCTTCATATTATTTGTCCCCCTTTTTAACTATACGACGAACTTTACTTAGCATAAGTTTCATAATGGCAACAAAAAGTATGAATCTTATTCACTAAACTACTTATTCACAACCCAACTACTCGATTAATGGATGAGTATTAATCCATATTTACAGGTTCAATCACTTCGAATAAGAATGGATTACCATTTACATATTCTCTTATGTAGGCTTGGGCATATTTTTGTTCATCAATTAAATTTGCTGTTTCTCTTGGGTCAGAGGCATGATTACAGTAGTTCTCGATCATGAACATGACGAAAAAACATTCAAGTTCCCGAATGTAGTCCGTTTCCAACTTCCTAATACTCTCGTAACCTTGTATAAACATCCATCGATGCTTCGGCCAAAGTTCCAATATAGTGCCTGCCACATCGTAGAGGTAAAATCCGTATCCACATCTTCCAAAATCAATCGGATAGGGTTGGTTATCCTTAAATACCATATTACCGGTATGTAGATCAGCATGAATAAGCCCATAGTTTTGATCACTTGGTTGCATAGTGGTAAGTTGGGACACAACCTTCTCAGCTGCATCTTGATACAACTTCCATTCCTCTTTGGATAAAAAACGTTCATAATAACGTTCCAACTTAGTCATTGCCCGTTTAAAACTTTCTACTCCCCATGTAGGTCTTTTAAAATCAGGCGGTGAATTGAAATCATTTGCTGTTGCATGGATCTTAGCCATTAATACGCCCATTTTATAAGCATTACTATCCGTAAATTCACCTGTTGCATGTTCACCCTCTATCCACCGCATCATCGTTACAAATGGACGTCTATATCCTATATCTGTTTCGATGTCCAATACATAATTACCATCACAACTAGCTATCCCTTCTGGTACATTTAAGTCATTCGATTTGTTTAGTGTTTCTAACAGTAGGAGTTCTGAGCGAATTTCCTCTTTGCTCAATCGGTCCGAATGAATGCGTAGCAAATAATTGTTATCCGTACTCGTTTCAATTTTATACGTGATCGTATCGGATAATTGGATAAAGTGAATGCTATCCCATTCTAAGTCATACTGTTGAATTGCTGATAAAGCGACTCTCCTTGCTCTGACTAATAACTCCTGCCGTTCATTATCCGTATCAAATCTAAAAAAATCTTTCATTTTTCTATCCCCCTGCTATATTTATATAATGGTAAGAAAATAGGCTAAATCCTCATGTTTTTCTTAACACTCTATGTAACCCGGTGCGTTTTCCAGTATTATTAAAGCGAAAGATGAGTTTATATCCATCGAATGTTTCTCCTTTTTCCTCAATGAAAGCTCCATTCGTGTAATTTGAAATGGTCTTCCTCCAAAAACTTTGCCCAACTATGTTTTTCTCTAAAGGATTCGTAAACAGCTCCCAGTTTCCAATAAATTGTTCGAATACTAGATTTGCTGCCCTTTCAGCAATACCTTTGCCCCTAAATGACTGAAGTAAAAAGAAATCACTAACAAAATAGTCAATCCCTTTGTTACAATGAGGCGGGGTCGCTATTCGAACAAATCCTGCTGGTATTCCATCAACTAAAATTAAGTAGGGGAATAAGATCTCTGGTTTTTCCCACCATATATTTTGAACGTCATACTGGTCGTTTAATGTTCGAAAATCGTCACTATCCTCAAAAACGCCATGAACATTTGGTTTATTACCATAATGTCCTGATAAGTCATGTAAGTACAAAGGATATAAATTTTTTATAATATATGCTTGATTTTTATCTGTTAATTGAACGTCAATTTTCATAGACTTCTCCTTTCAATTTGACATAAAATCCTATGTAGATTTTTATACAATTGTCAAATAATGCATTATAGTTTGTTAAACTTTTAAAGCGCAAATTGTTACTCGGTCGCAATACCTACTAAACTTTTGAAAATTGATAATGTATGCAAAAAAAGATGCTTTAACCGCTCATACATGGCAGTTAGTAGCATCTTTCGTTTTTATAAAACATTAATTCTTTTACTCTACGCTACAAAATTAACTGTAACACAATTACTATAAATAGCCCTGTTCAAGAATGTTTCTACCTTAAACTTGAGCACGTACTAAAAGCACGCTTCTTCTCTTGGCTAACGATTCTCCGAATACTTGATTCAGAGAGATAGTTTTCCTTCGCCAATTGCGTAGTGGACACTCCTGACTGATAGCGACAGAAAATAGTTTGGTTTCTTTTATAGATATAGCTTTTCGTCCCGCTATTTTCTCCCCAAGCTTTGTGTGATTCTTGTTTCTTCGGTATATAAATATATCCACCATCAATATATTCTTGAATTAACGTAATAAGTTTTTCAGGTAACACATTTTCGGT
Organism: Bacillus alkalicellulosilyticus; assembly: GCF_002019795.1. Taxonomy (GTDB): domain Bacteria; phylum Bacillota; class Bacilli; order Bacillales; family Bacillaceae_F; genus Bacillus_AO; species Bacillus_AO alkalicellulosilyticum. The sequence goes on from NZ_KV917381.1 coordinate 2,177,121, forward strand.
TTTGTAATATTTCATCGCTTTGCTCCTTCCAAAATGTTCCTTTCAGATAGAAACAAAGACTACAAAGCCGGAGACAATGAATCAATATTATTCATATGAATTAGGCTCCAAACAAAGTATGGCCTACACGTTTTGTAGTCTTTGTTTGGAGCGAACGGTAAAACTTGCAAAATGCCTTTTCTCCATCATTTTGTTTCACCACCCTTAATTTTTTTGAAGTCCCTTTCATTTTCTATTTATTCCACACCCGATTTATTTTTTCCTCCACATCATTAGCTCCAGAAACGATTGCTCTTATAGAACAATCGCCCTTTGTCCAACAATTAATACTTTTATCTTTTTAGCACTTGCGTCATACTTTTAATTATCCCCATATGTAGACTTTCATGATTCATATGGAATACAACCATGTCACCTAATGTTTTCATACCTAAGAAAGGTTCATTAAGTGGTTGATCAAGGTGGCCTTTACACGCTTGTTCAATACTAATAGGTTGTTCTTCAAGGTGTGTTATTATCTCATTCATTGACGGAGGTTGTTCTGCCCAAGTTTCTGGTTTACTCCCACTAGGAAATAGTAAGTGATATGATAGAGGCATTTGCCTCTCCTTATTGACTGATGGAAACATTGTGTGATCCCATCCTACTAAAATATGACCAGCATTCCAGCGTATACTGTTATTATGACCTTTTGGAATTCGGTCTGTAAGGTCTTCAGGAATTGTTCTAAGAAACTCAACAGTCCAATTACGCCACAACTTCATCTGTTCAAATAGTTGTTCTTCTCTCATCATTCTTCTCTCCCTTACTTCCTATTCGTAATCATCAATAAAAATCAAAAACTCCAATGTGAAAGAGTGGAAATAGAACAAAAACAAACACCTTTTTATTTTACAGTGTTTGTTGCTCTACTAAACTATCTTCCTCGTTAGCACCACAACAGCAGCGTCAACTTATTTCACGATGTACGTAAAACTTGATAAAAATATCCGTTCAATTCAATTACCATATAATCACGCTGGTTGCTAATCCGCTTATAGCTTAATTTTTCCTTGAAGTATTGCATCCGTTAGTTTAAAAGATTCTAGACAGTGTTTTCTCAGGAATACCCATTAGAAGGAAATCTATTAATTAATCTAGTTTTTCTAAACATAGGTATAATTTTATTTATGATAAAATATCCAAGCATACACCCAATTGTATTTAATAAAACATCATCTATATCCACTGTACGGTGATTGTAACCTAAAACACCAACTATGCCTTGAAAAACTTCAATTGTTAGAGTTACTAAACAGGCAAACAATAAAACCTTTTTATAACTTAAGCGTTTATTAATAATGAAAGGTAGGTATAAACCTAAAGGAAATAATAATATAAGGTTTCCACCATTTTGCCAAATGGATTGTATCATCCCCACATTAAACGATCCGATAATACTATAAAATGGAATAATATTAATATTTACCTCGTGTGAAACAATACTTTTGGCTTCCTCTGTGAACATAAAATCAAGCGGGAAAATAGTCAAATTAATTACGTTCAATAAGTAAAATAAAAAAGTAGTATAAACCAACAAATTAAACCATTTCCATTGTTTTCGATTTCTTATAACATAGATAATGACAAAAATAGCTATCAATATTATTTGTATAGGTAATTTTAAACTTATACTTACTCCCTGGATAATATTCGTTTCTTCCATAAAGATAATCACACCTACTTTAAAAAAGTAACATAATTAATGAATCATTTTTCCATTTTTCTATACCTCTTCTTAAACTCTACTTCCTCATTAGTTGAATAAAGATTTATCTACTACTAATTCGCTTTAAAATTATAAAGTGGTTTCATAATATGATTGATTTCAACGGCGTCTCCTACATTATCCACGATTTCTTCGATTGGCTTGTAAGCCATAGGGGATTCATCAAGTGTGCTTTCTGTGACTGATGTACTCCAGATTCCATTCATCGTCTCTTTAAAATCATCTATACGTAACGTTTGTTTTGCTTTTGAACGGCTTAGTATTCTTCCGGCTCCATGTGGGCCAGAATAGTTCCAATCTGGATTTCCTTTTCCAGTCGCAATAATGCTTCCATCCCTCATATTAATAGGGATGATGACTCGTTCTCCTTTTTGTGCTGAAATAGCCCCTTTTCGAAGAATCATATTCTCTATATCAATATAGTTATGAATCGTAGTGAAACCATCGACTATCTTCCAGTTCATATGCGTTACAATTTCATCTACCATTGCCTTTCGGTTATATGTAGCATAAACCTGAGCAATTTTCATATCATTCATATAATCTTCAAAGGATTGTCCTTGTAAATATGCTAAGTCTTTGTTGATTTTTGGACTTGTAATATTATTTAATGCTTCTGGAATTTCGACAGTTTTGCCTTCTGCTTTTAATTTTGCAATCAGTTCATTTTTCTCTTGCCTGATGTCCATTAACTCATCGTATGCTCGATTTTGATAATACTCTGCTATTTGTTTTCCTAGATTACGAGAACCAGAGTGGATGACAAGAACGATTTGGTCATTAAGTTCATTGATTTCAATAAAATGATTTCCTCCACCAAGTGTTCCAATAGAGTCCCTTGCTCTATCTTCTTTAAAAGGAGCACGCACCTCTGAAAACGAAATATGTTTCTCAAAGCGATGACGTTTCGCGTTACTTCTTGTACTAAAGCCAAACGGAACATGCTTTCGGATGACATCATCCAATTGCTCAAAGCTAACCTCATTTTTATGCTTTTCTATAATGGCCACTTCCATGCCGCACCCAATATCAACTCCGACTAGATTTGGAACGATTTTATCTTGTATTGTCATCGTTGTACCAATTGTACAACCGGCACCTGCATGTGTATCAGGCATGATTCGAATTTGACTATCCTTAGCGAATTCTTGGTTACATAGCTCGATAATTTGATTCATAGCCGTTTTTTCTACATTGTCAGTGAAAACTTTCGCTTGATTGTATTTTCCAACTAACTCTATCATTTCTGGCAACCCCTTTTTACCTAAACTTAACCAGCTGTTACCTATTTTGATTATACTTGTTTTTACATAATGTGGATATATTTAAATTACGTGAATACAAAGAAGCCGAAACAAAGGATGTTTCCTGCCTTTGTTTCGGCCACAATTTAACTGATTACTTTATACTTCAATCTCTTATTTTTTTTTAGCCAAAATATAAACAAACCGGCGGCTTCTTCTTGTGCTAAAAGGTCATGACCTTGTGATTTGGCCCATGCGGCTAGATCACTTTTTGCTCCTTTATCTGTTGCGTGAATTTCTAAGATTTGTCCTGCTTCGAGATCTAGCATGGCTTTTTTAGTTTTAACAATTGGCATCGGACATGCTAGCCCTTTCGTATCAACTACTCTATCTGATTTCATTGTTCTTCCCCCTAATCTTTTTTATCTAACGGCACATCGGTTTGGACCGATTTCCATTTCTCGTTGTGTTTCCTCATCTGTTGTGAATTTTCCCATATTAATTTGTCGTATTTCTTGATAGGCATTGGGTTGAGGTGGTAAATCTTCAGTAACAACTTTTCTAAATTGATTTTCATCATTTATATTTAAACCATGGTTTTTACTAAATAATGTACCTAACTTCCTGGATACACTTCCATCATGGTTTAATTCTTTACTACCCATGAAGTGTGCAGGTAATACGAGTAATTCTTTTGAAAGCTCTCTATAACGGATATAAAGGGACTCTCGTAAATCATTTACCCAGTCATCTGCCATCCCAGCTAAATCAGGACGTCCAATAGAATCAATAAATAATATATCACCTGTTAATAAATAGTGATTATCTATGATAAAAGAAGTTGACCCAATAGTGTGACCTGGTGAGTACAGAGCTTCCATCGTTATTGATGAATGACCAACATCTATTGCGATTCCATTTTCTATTGGTTGATACTCAAATTCAACTTCTTCCGCATCCTTTGGAGGCAACCAATACGTTGCTCCTGTTAATGCTGAGATTTCCCTTCCACCAGATATATGGTCCGCATGTAAATGTGTATCAAAAACTTGCGTAATTGTCGCTCCAACTTTTTTAGCAAATTCAATATATACGTCTACCATACGGGTTGCATCTACAATAGCCGCTTCACCGTTAGAGATGATCATATACGAAAGGCATCCTTTACCATGGCGAACAAACTGAAATAATTCCCCACCATTAGTCAATGTTCCGATTCTTACTGGCTGTAAATATTCACTCCATGCCTTCATTCCACCCTCAAGATAAAAAACTGACAGTTCCGCATCTGATAGCATATCAGCTATCATTATCGAAGAACCCTCTTTAGCACAAACCACTAGCACGTCTTTTGTAGTGGGGATGAGGTCAAGTATCGTCTCTACCCCAACAAGTAATTCAAAATATGGAATGTTAACATATTCAAATGCTTCACCTTCAATTTTCCAATCAGTGAAGTCATTTTCATTGCGAATATCTAAAATAAATAATGGTTTTTTTTCAATAACTTTTAAAGCTACCTCTTTGGAACTCATTGCACTTACTGTCATCACACATACCCCCTATAGTATTGTTTTAGCTAAAAATTTTTTATATATTCCACTCATTCATACCAGGCAGAACATTAAACACTTGTTTAAATCCTGCTTCAGTTAATGCTAGAGCAGCTAAATCACTTCGATTTCCTGTCCGACAAATAACATATATGGGTTTCTCTCGTCGCAATTTATCTAAGTGTTTGTCCATTTCTCCTAGTGGAATGGATTGTGAACGTGGGATATGATGAAATACATACTCAGCTGTTTCACGAACGTCAACTAGTATAACTTCATCATCATTATTTAGCTTAGCTTGTAACTGTTCGTTACTTACGACATGTGGGTGTTTTTTTTCAAGTGCTTCTTCTCCACTTGCCTTTCTAATATAATGAAATAATACTTCTTTATCCTCAATTGTACCTAAATAGAAATGACCTGAGCTTGTGGCCCAAGCTTTTACATCGGCGGTTGAGCCTCTATCAGTCGCTTGAACTTCTAATACTTTTCCTTGTTCAAGTTCACTCATTGCCTTCTTAGTCCTTACAATTGGCAACGGGCAAGCAAGACCTTTTGCATCTACAGTTTGATCGAAGGTAATGTTTTTTATGTCAACGCTTCTATTATTTAACTCCATTTACTAATGCCACCTTTAACATTTGATATCTTTTGGAATCCTAACTTTTTCAATACTTTTGTCGCCTTGTTACTTCGCATCCCACTTTGACAAATGACAACTGTTTCTACCTCTTTTGATAGTTGGTTTGCTTTTTTCGTGAGTTCATGAAGAGGTACATTCATAAAGCTTGGAATGTGAAATTGGTTGAACTCATTTCTAGTTCTCACATCAATAAATTTAACGTTCTTTTCGGATAATTTCTTTTTAAGTTCTACTGTATTAATTTGTACAACACCTATAGTTGGGACGAGTCTGTTAAAAAGAAACCAAGTTACTAGTAGGATTATTGCAAGGTTGATGATAAATTCCATGTTGGTACCCCCTTTGGTATATTGCTAGATAAATAGATTAACATTTCCTTCTTCGGCATCGCCAAGATATGCGGCGACTCCAGCATACTCAAGACCATCAATTAGTTCTTCTTGCTTAAGGCCGAGTAAATCCATCGTCATTGTACAAGCTACAAGTTTGACGCCTTGTTCTTTTGCCATTTCGATTAAATCTGGTAAAGGCATCGCATTATGCTTTTTCATTACTTGTTTGATCATCTTAGGTCCCATTCCAGCGAAGTTCATTTTAGATAACCCCATCTTATCTGCACCATGTGGCATCATCTTTGCAAACATTTTTTCTAAAAAGTTCTTTTTAACAGGTACATGTTCTTCTTTTCTAAATGCATTCAACCCCCAAAAAGTTGAAAATATCGTAACCTCATGGTCATAGGCCGCAGCACCATTTGCAATGATAAAAGCCGCCATTGCTTTATCATAATCTCCACTAAATAATATAATTGTTGTTTTCTTTTTTCCTGACATCATATTCGCTCCTTTTATTATACATATACCCGTACCTGTATAATTCATGATAAATTTTTTTTCTTACACTTAGGGATATAGTCAATGGTTGAATTATTGTTTCTTACAAGGAACAGGGATTAACTTGTAACCCCTGGTTATCTACTTTTCACTAGGAGATTAACTGCTTCTTGAATAAAAGCTTCCGTATCTTCCCCTTTTTCGATTTGTTCTCTGACACAATGCTCTAGGTTAGTACTTACAACTACCCCAATTGCACGGTCTAATGCATTTCTTGCTGCTGACATTTGTGCCACTAGCTCTCTACAATCCTTCCCTTCCTCCATCATTCGCAAAATGGCCTTCACTTGACCTTCAACTCGTTTGACTCTGTTTTTCATTTGATCACTATATTCCATCTTACTCTCTCCTTGTTTACATAATAATCTACTTTACAACTTCACCTTTCCAGGCTAGCATTCCACCCTTAACGTTAATTAAATTATTATACCCAAGACCCTTTAATGTGTTTGATGCTTGAAGACTTCGCTTCCCGCTTCTACAAAAGACAACAACTTTTTGGTCATTAGGTATCAGATGCGCGTTTTCTTCTAAGGTACTTAACGGAACATTCGTCATTCCAGCAATGTGACCAGCAGTAAATTCGTTTGTTTCACGAACATCAACAAAGAATACATCTTGATTTTGTTCGTCAGCCATCATTTCAGCTAATTGTTCCGTGCTTATTTGCTCAATTCCACTTGTAGTTACTAGTTTATAACCGATAAAGCCTACAATAACTAATAAGAAAAAAAGAAAGTGTTTTAAATTCTTATTCACAGTTTGCCTCCTTTTTAGTTGGTACACTCATAGTATACCCCTATAGGTATATTGTCAACTGTGTTTTTTTATTTGATGTCAGTTATGGCATGCTGTATCGATAAATAATTGATTTGTTTTCCGTATTTTACATCCCATTGAACTTTCTTAAATAAGTCCATGACAGGACCTTTTACACTAGCCAAAACAATCGTTATACCAGCAGATTGATATTGTTCAATGAGTTCCTCTAGCGTATGAATCGCAACGGCATCAATTGAATTGACACCCGAAAAATCAAAAATGACCGACTTTGTATCCGGTTTTTCTGACAGGAGTTCTCTAAGTTGATTTTCTAGAAATGTCATATTCGCAAAGTATAAAGAAGCATCTACGCGAAAAATGAGTACTTGCGGATCTACTGTTGCTTCTGGATATCTTTTTATATTTCGAAAAACTTGTTCTTCTTTAACAAATCCAAGCACAGCAACATGCGGATATGCACTTCTCCAAATAAAAACGAGTAACGAAAACACAACACCAATAAATATCCCTTGTTCAATCCCAATCAATAGAGTTGAAACAAACGTAATTATACATGTCCACCCATCAATTTTCTTAACTTTAAATAGGTACTTTACCTCCCTTACATCAATTAAACTAAAAACGGCTACTATAATTATCGCGCCTAAGACCGCATTGGGTAAGAAATAAAAGCCATCCGTGAAAAAAACGAGTGTGAGCAAAACGAGTATAGCCGTAATCATTGTCGCAAAAGGTGTTTTAGCTCCAGCTTGATGATTAACGGCAGAACGAGAAAAACCACCAGTGACTGGATACCCTGAAAAAAAGGAACCACCAACATTTGCTAACCCTAATCCAACCAGTTCTTTATTAGCATTTACTTTATATTTCTCTTTAGCTGCAATAGCTTTTGCCATTGCAATGGATTCCATAAACCCAATCAAGGAGATTGTAATGGCTATTGGTAACAAAGTAAGGATAGCATCCATTGAAAAAGCAGGAACTGATAAAGAAGGTAGTCCACTTGGAACATCACCAACAATCTTTACACCGAATGTCTGCAATTGTAAGATATAAACGGTAAATATACTTAACACTACAACAACAAGAGGTCCAGGCAGTTTTGGAGCAACCTTTTTTACCCCTACTAGTACCCCAATAGTAGCAAAACCAAGAATTAAGGCGATTGGATTAATTTCAGAAACCCGTTGTAAAACTTCAATGACAATTAAAAATACATCTTTTTCCGCCTCTAACTTCAAACCAATCACATGTTTTAGCTGGCTAACTCCTATAATAATTGCTGCGGCTGATGTAAAACCACTGATAACGGCATGAGATAAAAAAGTAACTAAAAAGCCTAAACGTAAAACCCCCATCAAAAACTGAATAAGTCCAATGAGCATCATGAGTAAAAGGACTAACGAAATATACTCACTCGATCCTGGCTCAGCAATAGCGGAAACACCCGAAAATACAAGCAAAGATACCATCGCAACTGGTCCAACAGCAAGGTGTCTTGATGTTCCAAACAGAGCATATATCAGTAAAGGAATTGTTGACGCATATAATCCAACTACAGGTGGAAGTCCAGCGAGCATGGCATATGCCATCCCTTGTGGAATAAGCATAATCGCAACAATTAGTCCTGCAGACATATCGCCACGTAAATCGTCACGTGAATAAGTTGAAATCCAATCAAAAGCGGGAATCCAATTCAATTTCATATTATGTTCTCCTTTTTAATTATACATATACCCCTATACCTACATTAATGAGTAAGTTATTATCTGTCAAACAAAAGTGAAGCATCAACAACCAACATCTCTATACTTTGCAAAAAAATAAGACGACCTATTGGCCGCCTTCGTTAGTTATCTAATTTAAATCCTTACTATGCTCTTGAATAATAGTCACAACTTCCATTACAGTTCGAGCACATTCATGTATCTCTTCTGTCGTCACTTCATACAGTCCCACTTCATTACGTAAAACTGTAAAGGGACCTATTACAGCTGTTTCATTTGTTTTAATGGTTTTAAGTTTTTCAACTAAGGGATCTTCAATGTGAAGACATTCAAATAGGGTTAATTCCTTCATTATGTTCACCAAAATTCATGATAGTATAGTAATCTTACATAATTATACCATATTTGAGTGATTTATCTACCGTAATTATAGACCCATAGTTTTTACACATGACAACTTTGAATGCTTCTGGAATAAAATATGATGATAAGGGAAAAAAAGGAGTAGGCGGTGTTCATATGGGAGACATTATTAAATTCAACTCATTTCCTAAGCCTTTAAAGTTAGGAGATCGAAAAAAAAATTTGACGAATAAGATGAAACATTTAGATGAGGCCTATCAAAGAATTCAGGATAAGAAGAACAAGTTATTACAAAATCAAAAAGGATACTAACCATATGTGCTAGTATCCTCGAACGTTATACGGAAGATTTTATATGTTTAGTACGGTTTCGAATCGCTTCTACACGTTTTCTAGAGGCTTCAATTTCCGCGTCAATTTTCTTTCGGCGGGCCTCATTAATCTCTTGTTGAGACTTGAACTTAATTATTTTCGTTTCATGATTGTTCATTTCTATCCGCCTCCTTACTATTTTGTATGGTATCTAGAGATAATAAGCATAGAGCATGAATTAATCGGTAAATCTCTCTTGACTCAATTATATCATTATTTACTAATAATTGGGTAACTTTTTGATCATTTGAATCAAAATGGAAATTGTATATCCAAGTCTTCGTATTATGCATGTCCATTTTTAACTTTATCGAAATGACAGTATGATTTTCATAGGGGTTATCGATAATGGGACTGTTAAATGCGCTATGTAACACTCTGACGACACTCCAGTTTTTATGGATAGGCGAGTCAGGATTTATAACTTTAGGAGTAGCCCCTGTTGTTCCAACATCCTCTAACTTAAAAAGACCTTCTTCTCTTTGTTCAAATAAGGTAAATCCTGAAATAATGTTCAAATCTTTAGTAGTAAATACGTTGTTATGTACTCGGAATAACAATGTGTTTATATCTTTTATAAGGTGAATGACATAATCAGTTCCTTGAATCAGCTCTTCATTTGTCTCTTTAAACAGTTTAATAATCTCTTCATATTCATTCACTAAATCTTCGAAATCTTTATTTTGGCGGGTCAGCCTATCCTGTAACACAGAAACTTTTGTTTCAAGTATCCGTTTTTCCTGTGTTGTAAAGCGTTCTAATCTTTCATCTAAGCGTTGATAAAAATCATCTAATTCTTTGTCACCTTGTATCATTGAACCAATATAATCATACAATCCCTGAAAGAAAAAATCATCTTTATCATCTAATAATGCACTTCTAAATAATTCGTATTCCTGGCTTCTAAATTTTTTATATGCCCCTGTATGGAAATGCCCACTATCAAAGGTTAACATCTTTGGAAAGTATAGAAGGATTGTAAACAATATACCTATTCCTACTGCTATGGCAGTAGATAAAATAACATCTAGGTCATATCCCCAATATGCACCTGACCAACCGACAATAGGACTGATAAATGGAAGTAACGCTATAACCAATTTTGATGTTAGACCATTGTCTGCTTTCTCTTTTATATTCTTGACTTGAGATAAATCTCGAATTGGACTTACTAATAACCAAATCCACCATTTATTTTCATACTTCTTATCAACTTCACTATTTTTTAATACTTCTATGACTGTATCAAAGGTTTTACTCAATCGTAACAAACGACTATGATAGTTTTTATTCATGATTCCCCACCTTAGTTCCTTCATTCTCCTACATCTATCAACTGTATCTCAAGAACTTTTACTAGTTTCATATCTTTTTAAACCTTATCATTTAGCAAAGCAAAAAAGAAGTGACTTCAGTTTGATTTCTATATATAATAAAACTTATGGTCAACTATTGGGAATTTTTGCATATAATATTTGGTCTTTTCCTTTTTTAATTAATTTTCTTATAGATTGATATCTTATCTCTATCTATATTAAATAATAAAAGACATGTGAAAACACTTAAGGGGGAACATTGTGAAACTACAATTGAAGTTGTTATTTGTACTGATGAGTTGTTTGGTATTTGCTGCTTGTAGCTTTTTTCAGGAAACGGTAAATCCAGAACCATTACCTGACAAGAAAGTGACAAGTGAAGAAAGTGAAATACAATATGAATTAAAATTAATACAAGAGTTTTACGAAGAAGCATTCATTAACGGTGAATTTTCAAATCGAGAAATGTACAGTGAAGAATTTGAGGATGGCTTTTTTGATTTATTAGCAGGCACCTTTGGACCAGTGCCATTTTCAACAATCAATGATGGAGACTTATACAGTACCCAATTTCATCAAATCATTAAAGTATTCCAAGTCGAACAATTAGTAAATATCTTATTCTCGGTAGAAGTTGTCGACAAACAGGAAAATAAAGTGATAGGTTACTTGAATTTTACCGTCCCCTATCTTGTAGAGGATGGACAATATAAAGCAATTCTTGATCCAGAATCGATATCTCCAGATGTAGCAGCATTAGCACATCGATTAATCACTATAAAGAACGAAGCGTTCCAAGATGACCCTGACATCAATGGATATGATAGTTTTGTTCGAAAATTTAATGAAGAACATAAAGAAGAAATTGAAAGTTTTCTAAAAACAAAAGGGTTATATTAGAGTAAACGTAGCCCTTTAAGCAAAAAACTTAATGACTCATGTTGCTTAAACCCGCTGTGAATGCTTTTTTCACAACGGGTTTTTTGATGTATCGAGCAATTGCTATTATTTTGATTTGTTAGCTTGACCCTAGGTCTAATTAATAAACACGTAATTGTATTTGGTTACCGGATGGATCAGAAATGAGATTTTCTTCAACAGAATATCCAAGTTTAAAACATGACTGAAGGATTTGAGTTTTTTCTTCCTCACTTTCGATTGTCAAGGTGAAGTATTGAAGTCCTACACTGTTCAAAGAAGGAGCTGGTGCACCTACACCATTCCATACATTAATCGCTACGTGATGATGGTACCCGCCATGTGATAAAAACAGAGCATGATTTCCTAACTGATGAACGACGTTAAACCCAAGAGCCTCAACATAAAACTCTTTTGCTTTCTGTAAATCTGCAACATGAAGATGAATGTGGCCAAAGATAGTATCCGCGTGCAAACCTGCAAACCCTTTCGCATCAGATTCTTTTAATAGATTAGGTACATCTAGAGGAATTGAAGACATGTTGACTTCATTGTTCGTCCATTCCCATTGTTCCGAAGGGCGATCACAATATAGTTCGATTCCATTCCCATCAGGGTCTGCTAAGTAAATCGCTTCACTTACCAAATGGTCTGAATATCCTTGCATTGAATCATACCCAATTGAAATTAAGTATTTAAGAACGTTTGCAAGTTCTTTACGACTCGGTAGCAATAAAGCAATATGGTATAAACCTGAGCGACGTGGCTCTTTTCGTTGCACTTTAACAGGTTGTTCAATGGTTAGCAGTTTAGTCTGGCCATCTAAAGATAAATGAACTTGCTTTTCCTTGTTTTGAAATACTTTAAAGCCGAGGACGTCCTGATAAAAAGATAAAGAACGAGTTATATCTTCAACAAAAAGATGGGCATGGCTTACATAAGTAAGAGGTGGTTTATGAAATTTCATACAACTATCTCCTTTTAGACATTCTTCACAGTCTGTACGGCATTTGCCTCTAGTATATAATTATCGGTCTTCTCTGTCTAAAAAACTGCCTTTATTATATATGAGCAATATTTTTGACTGAACTATGGAAAAAAAGTAAAGTATAAAACAGAATTAGTTTAATTTACATATATAAGGAGACATGAAATGAGTAATCTTACAGGAAAAAATGCAATCATTACTGGGGCTGGACGTGGGATTGGTAGAGCAACAGCCATCGCTTTAGCAAAAGAAGGCGTAAATGTTGGTCTAATCGGACTAACGATGGAAAACCTAGAAAAAGTAGCACAAGACATTGCACAATATGATGTTAAAGTATCTGCAGCAACGGCTGATGTATCCGATTTAGAAGCGGTAACCTATGCAGTTGAACATATCAAAAGCGACCTCGGTAGCATTGACGTATTAATAAACAATGCTGGAACTGCAAAATTTGGAGGATTTCTTGATTTAACTCCTGAAGAATGGGAAAACATCATTCGAGTTAATCTCATGGGTGTATATAATGTAACAAGAGCCGTACTTCCTGAAATGATTGAACAAAAGTCTGGAGATATCGTAAATATCTCTTCGACTGCAGGACAAAAAGGAGCTCCTGTGACAAGTGCTTATAGTGCTTCTAAGTTTGGGGTGTTAGGACTGACAGAATCACTTATGCTCGAGGTAAGAAAACACAACATCCGAGTTACGGCTCTTACGCCAAGCACCGTTGTTACAGACTTAGCATATCAATCTGACTTAATTTCTGGAGATGCAGAAAAAGTGATGCATCCAGAAGACTTAGCTGATATCATTGTAGCTGGATTAAAACTGCATCCTAGAGTTTTCCTAAAATCAGCGGGACTATGGTCTACAAATCCATAAGAAAAACGGCAATGGCCATTCCATAACGGACAGGAAAGACCTTATTTTACGATATTTTCTATATTTATTGTTGTAACGGACACCAGGGACCTTATAGTAAAGAAAATCCGCAATAATCACATCTTTTAGGATAAATAAGGTCCCCTGTGTCCGATAGACTGAAAAAAGTAGACTTTTAGAGAAAATAGAGTCATCTGTGTCCGTTAGCATTAAGAAATAAAAAAACGAGCTGCTCTAACGATTAAGAGCAGCTCGTTTTCTATTTCCCTTTTTGAAAAAACTCTATCCATTCTCCGTCTTGTCCATAAAAGAAGAAATACCGGGATCCATCAGGTAATGTCGTAATATCACTATCAATAAGTTCAACATCAAGATTTTGTATTCTTGACCATTCCTCTTCTATATCATCTACTGTAATCGCAATGTGATGGACCTTTCCTTCAGACGGTAGTTTGTCATTATATCCTTGAATCAATTCGAGTTCGGTTTCTCCATCTTTAGTAAAACCTAAAAACGCCAGTTTAATGATGCCGTTCGTATGTAGTAGAGTATTTTTCAATGTCATTCCTACTATTGATTCATAGAAATGGATTGAAGCCTCGATATCCTTTACCATTATGCCAACATGTTCTATTTTTGTACGTGCCATTTATATACCTCACTTCTCTCACAATGTAGTCAATGATGTCATTATAAAGGATTTTGATTACGTTTGACATACCATTAGTACATTACCATCTGGATCGGAAAACGAAAACCACTTGTTATGTTGGATTTCCGTAACAATCGGTACTCCTTTGTCTTTTAAATAATCGTACGATCCTTGAATATCTGATGTATTAAAATGAAATAAAGGAACATCCTTAATGACTTCAGGTGAATAAATACGTTCGTCTAAAATTAAAGAGTGTCCCGGTTTTAATGGAATGACAAACAAATGACCATATATAATCTCTCCGACAGGTCGACTAAGTATATCGCAGTACCATTTCATAGCATTCTCAATATTACTAACTGGAATAAATATTCCACCTATATAGCTTTCAATCGGACTTTTCATAATATTTACACTCCTTTTTATGGGTAGTAAGAAAGAATAATATAAAAATAGAGTATAAATAAACATCATTTATACTCTATTTTAGCTTTTACTTTATTATTTTTTAAAGATAACTGATATAATTTCTTTCATTGACATTTCGCTCGTTACTTCATACGTTCCAGGCTTTAAGTTCGTGGCTACGCCTTGATTTTCAACCTCTTGTCTAAAAGCCGAGGAACTTTTGATGATATTTGCATTTTCAAGCGCTTGTCCAACATCATAGCTTGTCATTCCAGGAACAACTGAAAGCATAGTTCGATATACAGTTCCTTCATTACTGTCGTTGTCTTTTTTCTTACTCTCTTCTTTTGTCGCTTTTGCTTTTTCTTCTAGTTCTTTTTGTAATTCTTCAAGCTGTTTATCATGATTTTCACGTTCTGATTCCATTGCAGCTTCAATTTCTTCTTGAATTGTTTCGTGGAACTCTTCCTCTGTATGAATCAGATAGCCTTGCAAACGAAGAAGCTCAATGATTTCTTTGTCATCAACTTGAACGATGTCAGGTTCTTCATCTTTCATTTCTTCTTCTTTTTCAACATCTACTTCTGCTTCTGGTTCCGCTGTAACGCTTTCTGCTTCACTTGGACTTGAGAAGTAGACAATTCCACACACACTAGCAGCGACAATTAGACCGCCCGCAAAGCTTTGAATGGTGTTAAATCGCATTAGATACTTCTCTCCTCTCGACCTTTTGTTGGATGTAAGGCGAAAGCATACTTTCCACTTCATTCTCACTTAACTGCTTTTGTGAAGCAATGCTTTCATTGGAGTATCCTCGTCTATGTAAATCGAGCACTTCTCTCATCAATTTACGTTGCGGTGACACTGCTTGTAATCCAGCTTCTTGAGCAGTTATTTCCAAGTCAAGCTCAAACTCTTTTAACTGTTGTTGCATATGTTGGACTTCTTCCATCATGGAAATAGAAATCTGTTCGATCTGTTGTTGTTCTTCTTTTGTTGTTTGCTTGGCTTTAATCGCTGAATATACAAGCAAACCAACGGCTGTACTAAACAAAATGGTTATTGCAGCTACCATTGTGTTCCCTCCTCAGAATCTATTTTCTTTACTATTAGACTTTCATATTATACTTTGTTTCAGGAATAATTTCGATGGAAATTGACAAAACACGTCATTAGTCTGAAAAGTGTAACAAAATAAATGGG
Source organism: Bacillus alkalicellulosilyticus (assembly GCF_002019795.1). GTDB lineage: Bacteria > Bacillota > Bacilli > Bacillales > Bacillaceae_F > Bacillus_AO > Bacillus_AO alkalicellulosilyticum. Next base: position 2,192,837 of record NZ_KV917381.1, read on the forward strand.
TTTATTACCATTGGTAGTATCATAATACCTATTTTTGGTTGTGCTATTTTACACACATATTTACTCGTAGATATCGACTTTTCCTGTTTCCATCGATGCACGACATAATGGACATTTTTTCTGGTCTTTAGTTGGATTTTCATGTGTAAGAATTCGCATCCAAGCAATGCAGGAACTACTCGAGCATTTCCAGGCAACAATCGTCTCCTTAAATTTCCTTGGAATCGGCTCGATTTCTTTACTATTGTTTTTTTCCTGCTTTTGTATGGGGGAGGCTTCTCGTAAAAATCTTGATACATCTACATGTTTTCCACGATAGTGTGTTGGAGAACTAATGAACAGTTCTTCTTTTGCTCTAGTAATTGCGACATAACAAAGTCTACGTTCTTCCTCAACGGCTAAATTCTTTTTCTTCTTTAATTCCACTCCTGGATGTAAGTCTTTCAGTTTATCCGCATCAATGGCCGATACATGAGGAAGAATCCCTTCTGACGCTCCAATTAGGTATACGACAGGAAACTCAAGTCCTTTTGAGCGATGTATTGTCATTAATGAAATCGCATTGGTCTCACTGTCTTTTTTTAACTTCATCATGTCTCGATTTTTTTCAATGATTTCTTCAATAAAAGCAATAAATGTGGCTAGCGAGCTAAATCGCTTCGCAGAGGTTTCAAGCTCATCTAACGTTTCTTTTAATGCCTCTTTATGATTTGTGACGGTTTGACGCTCATTCGCTTCTAAATACTTATCGTAAAAGCGGTCGCGAATCATTTTTATCGCAGCATAAGGTTCAATTGTTCTTATTTGCTTTAACAGTTGGACTCGTTCAACTACTTTGTTTTTCTGATACTCTTTTATTGATGGCATTGAAGTTAAGTGAAGCAGTGGACTCGGTTGAGAAGTCACGTTTTCGCTTATCATAATATGGTTCATTCCAACATCTTTATTAATGTATAACGTCGCTAACATATCTGCGATGGCATCGTATTCATTAGGATATAAAGCTAGTTTCAAGTGACAAACGACTTCCCTTACCGGCCATTGCTCATAAAATGTCTGATCCGTAACTGAATAATTAATAAAAGGAATGTCTGCTTTTGTTAACTCTTCAAACATTGCTCTACTATTTGTGGCTGTCCGATGCAATACCGCAAAATCTTTGTAAGTATGGTCTCCAGACGCTACTTTTTCCTGTATGTCTTGAATCACCCATGTTGCTTCTTCATCAACGCTTGCAGGCGTTGCGAACATAGGTGGTTGATTACTTGTTCTTGTTGATTGTAACGTTTTTGGTTTTCGTTGTTGATTCATTGCAATTATCGCATTTCCAAGACCAACAATCGTGCTTGTGGAACGATAATTGATATCTAATGTGACTGTTTTTGCAGTAGGAAATTCTTTGTCAAATTGTAAGATAAATTCGTTTCTTGCGCCATTAAAAGAATAAATCGTTTGGTCATCATCACCGACGACCATCAAATTTTGGTGACTCCTCGCAATCATCTTGAACAGTTCATATTGAAGAAAATTGGTATCTTGAAACTCATCTATCATGATATAAGTAAAACGATTTTGCAGTGCGACTACTAGGTCGGGAGAGTTCAACAACAGATGATAGGCTTCAAGTAATATATCGTCAAAATCCATTTGATGTTTTTCTTTTTTCCACTGTTCATACTGGGTATAAATTTGCTTAATCTCTTTTTCAACAGATGTACTAGATGGAATCTCGTTAAACGAAACTAGATTCATTTTATAAGAAGAAAATAAGGTTAATAACGTTTCAGGCTGATACGTATCACTTAACCCTAACTCTTTTAAAATCTTTTTTAGGATAATATGCTTAAATCGTTCACTCGTTAAAATTTCTTGGTCAAATCCTCTACTTCGTATTAGTTTCAAGAAAAAAGAGTGAAATGTACTCGTTTGAATGTTGGAAGCCGCTTGTCTTGTCACACCAGGTAATCGGGCAATTCTCTCTTTCATTTCCTGTGCTGCTTTCTTTGTAAATGTAACGAGTAAAATATTTCTTGGGTGGACATGATGAACCGTAAGTAAATAACCCGTTCGCGCGACCAATACTGATGTCTTTCCAGAACCCGCTCCAGCTAATGTGAGTAAAGGCCCCTTTAGATGTCGAACTGCTTGAATCTGTGCTATATTTAATAGAATTCCTTGTTTTTCTAACGCACGAAAGTAAAAAGAATCTTGCTCTTCATCGAGTACTAAGCTACTACTATTTATCGTGTTTGCTAGTGTAGCTTCATGGATTGTAAGAGTGTCCGTTCCAGAAATGGTTTTATGAAAACGATTGGTACTCATCATATATCACCTATTGTTTAATGTTTAAATATCTATCATAGCAGAAATGTTTTTACTTTTATATGTATAACGGAGGGGAATCTATTGGAAAATATCTATATCTACTTAATTATAGCCTTCATTATCTGTCATATACCCGTCATACGATTGGCGTTTTGTACGGTTAATACCTTAGTCCATGAATCCGGTCATGCGCTAATGGCATTACTAACAAGTGGAAAAGTCTATTCAATTTCTTTATTTGCAAATACGGAAGGTCTAGCAGAAACAGGAACTTCTTCATGGATTGCAAGATTTCTAGTCAGCTATGCAGGGTACACAACATCTTCTCTTGTGGCATTCGGCTCCTTTTACCTTATCCATACAGACAATAGTCATTTCTTATTTTATGGATTAGTTGGACTCGCTCTATTAAACTTAACTCTTTGGGTGCGCAATATATACGGCATTTTGTGGCTTTCCGCTTTTATCACACTCTCCTTCTACTTTCACTATCACCAGTTATCATCTTGGAAGGAAGGGTTTACTCTGTTAATTGCTTGTATTCTGTTAATTCACTCCGTTTCAAGTGCTTTTACGATATTTACTTTAAGTATAACAAGACCTAAACATGCAGGTGACGCAACCAACTTAGCCCAACAAACCTTTATTCCTGCCGTATTTTGGGGACTTCTTTTCTTTGGACAATCTTTAGTTAGCTTATACTATGTGTTTACTTTGTTTATTTTATAAGCTTTGTTGCACAATATTGCTTATTAAAGTTTTGATTCAACTGCTTATATCGGCACTTCATTAACGTAATTTAATAGAATTCCTCTCACTAGATAATGTATGATAAACGTGTATTAAATATTTTGGGAAGGAATGGTGTTGATGAATCATCGATTATCTGCAGTAACTCCTCCGATGGGTTGGAATAGCTGGGATTGTTACGGAGCAGCTGTTACAGAAAAAGAAGTACGAGGTAATGCTTTATACATGGCGGAACATTTGAAGACTTATGGATGGGAGTATGTTGTTGTTGATATCCAATGGTATGAACCAGGCGCTGTCTCCTCGCTCTATCGTCCTTTCGTCCCTCTCGAGATGGACGAGTATTCACGTTTAATTCCTGCTGAAAACCGCTTTCCATCTGCAATGAATGGCAAAGGCTTTAAAGAATTAGGTGACTTTATTCATAGTCTAGGTTTAAAGTTTGGCATTCATATCATGAGAGGAATTCCTAGACAGGCTGTTCATAACAATACAGCGATTTTAGGAACTTCTGTCCGAGCACGAGATATTGCTCATCCAAACTCCATTTGTCCTTGGAACACAGACATGTATGGTGTAGATGCCTCAAAAGAAGGGGCACAGGAATACTATAACTCTTTATTTAATTTATATGCTGAATGGGGCGTTGATTTTATAAAGGTTGATGATATTGCAGACTCCCGTCTATATGGAATACATATTCCCGAGATAGAGTTAATTCGTAAAGCCATTGACCAATGCGGAAGAAATATTGTGTTAAGCCTTTCTCCAGGACCTGCACCTGTGGAACACGCAGAAGAACTAAAAGCCAATGCTAACATGTGGAGAATAACAGATGATTATTGGGACCGCTGGGAGCTTCTGTATGATATGTTTGAACGATGTGAAAAATGGAGTGAGCACGTAGGCAGTGGAAACTGGCCAGACTGTGACATGTTACCGCTTGGTCATATTGGCATTCGCTCAGTTGACGGGGGTGGCAGTGATCGATGGACCCGTTTCACAACAGATGAGCAAATAACGATGATGACACTGTGGTGTATTTTCAAATCTCCATTAATGTTTGGCGGAGAGTTACGAGACAACGATGAGTGGACGCTTTCCTTACTAACAAATAGAGCCGTATTAGATATGCACCGAAATTGTTACCATAGTAAACTTGTTTACCGAAAAGATGACCATATTGTCTGGACAACAAAAGATGATTCCTATAGGTATGTTGCCCTCTTTAATGCAACCGATGAAACGGCAACTATTCTTGTAACTGCCGAACAATTGGATGTTATTTCAATAAACGAAGGCACGGAGCTTTGGACAAATCAAAGCCTTACATTTGAAAACAATAGGATAGAATTCAAGATTCAAGCACATGGTGCGAAATTGGTTAGAATATCTTCATAACCTCAGTTAGCAGAGGTTATGAAGATAAACCATTGGATTTTCAGAGTAAGTCTATCAAAATCTCCTCTCCTACTTATAACTGGGAGAGGATTTTTTTTAAAGGTCGGGAAACTTCCCAATTAGCTTTCACCAGAAAGCATTTGTGAAGCTACCTCGTGCATTTCCTTCAGTCTTGAAGATTGAGCGTATTCAGCAACTGTAATACCACTTGTTGTTAGAAGTTCTTCAATATGCTCTTCCATTCTATTCCACGTTCGCCCCCCGGCATTGTCATATGAGTTGATTAACTTTGTTAGTCCTTCTCTACCAAAAAGGAGAAAGTGCGATATGAAATCTACAGACACATCTGCTATCCCAACCTCTGTCCAATCAATTACTCCGGTTACCTTATTGTTCGTATCAATAAGGAGATGACCTGGATGTAAGTCTCCATGTTTTACCCCTACATGAGATGGCCAATAAGAGTCAGCAGTAATCCATGATTGCCATCGATCCCATAAATGTTGGTTGACATTGTATTGTTCTTTTACACGCTCCATTCGTTGCTTCATGGTGGATCTTAACTCACTAGAACAAATGTTTTCAACACCAATATTTTGGAATCCTTTTACAGGTAAGGCATGCAATTCTGCTAGAACCTTCCCTAATGAAGTATAATATTCAGTTGGTACACTGTTTTTATCAAAACTCCATATATAATCTTGTTGTTCAACATCAACTATAGCGGCAGGAACACCACTTAATTGCTTATAAGCAATTAGCTCATCCGAGAAAATAGACCATTTTGGAACTTCGAAGCTTGCATTATGATGAATGATATCTAAAGCTCTTTTCTCTTGTAAGGCATGTCTCATAGATTCTGGTCTACGTGGTACCCGTAGTATCCAGTTATCACAATTTTTGTCTTTGACATGTGCTACTCGAAAATCAACACCAGACTCATTTATATTTATAGTATCTTCTATAATATCCAATCCTTTAGTTTTTGCTAATTGTCTAATTTCACTTATATTTATTTTCAATTCCTCCAAATATTATCTATTAATAAATATACAAAAAAACCACAGACAAGCTTCTGTCTATGGTTAGAGTAAACGGACAAATGGGTTTAATGCCTCTTTTGTAAACATAAAAAAAGACAAATGTTTATCTGCCTTTCTTCATACAAAAAATGTGTACTTTTCCTTTGTAGATTAGTAAAAATGTGCAGACTACTCCCGTTTACTCTGTAATAACAGAGCTTTTGAACATATTTAGTTACGATTGGTTCAAAGTTTGTTGACGTAATCTCCCTGCGTGCATCATTTTTCTAACCCTCCTATTAATAATGTAATCATACTATACAAAAGTAAAAAAATATAGCTGTATCAAAACAACAATCAGCTAGTAAATCAGATAGAGAAAAAATATTTTAGAAGATGAATGTATATCACTGGTAATTTACAGAATAACTGAGGGACAAATAGACAATATTATGTATGAAACAGGCCGAAAGTGAGGGTAACCCATGCCACAGCAAAAGTTCGAGTCAGCTACCATAAAACCCCGCTATTCAAAAGGCGGAATTTCTCTATTTGGATTGAATTCCGTATATCCCCGTACTCCTTGGGTTGCTGCTTGGTGGTCGGCTATGTTCCCAGGGTTTGGACACATGTTTATGGGGAAGCACCTACATGGGTTTATGATGATTATATGGGAACTCGTAGTAAACAACCTAGCAAAACTTAACATGTCTATTGCCCTATCCTTTCATGGAAGATTTGAGGAGGCAAAGGCTGTCTTAAACGATCGTTGGGTTCTCCTTTATGTAGCTGTATATATTTATAGCATCTGGGACAGTTACCGTGGTGCCGTTGAAATTAATAAAAGCCATACCCTGTCAGAAATCGAAGATGCACCTATATCACCATCAATAGTTAGCTTTTTAGATGTGATTATCCTTGAGAAAAAAAAACCATGGCTAGGAGGAATTTGGTCAGCGTTAACACCTGGTTTGGGACAATTATATTCTAGTAGTACACTCGTTGGAACCTTTGTTTTGGCTTGGTGGATTTTTGTTACCTATAAAGCTGAGACAATTCGTGTGTGGCTTTATTCTTTCCTGGGGGATTTTAGTAGTGCAACTGCCATAGTGGACTGGCAGTGGTTCCTTTTCTTACCGTCCATGTACTGTTTTGCTATATACCAAGCGTATACCGCCGTTAACGCAAGTAATATTTTATATGATATTGAGCAAATACGTTATCTGAGAGTGAGGGATGAAAACTTGGGACAACAAACAACAACCATTTCTGAAAATGATACAATTCAAGTCATCGCCACATTTGAACATTCCCCCTTTGTGGAAATGGCTATACATGAGATAGAAAAAATAGGGATTCCAGCACAACACATAGTTGCACTTCCTCTTGAAAACCTTGAATCTCAAACGCACATCGTTGATTCAATACATCGTGCAGATGGAAGAAGTGTTCTGGATGGAGCCATGGTGGGTGGCTCAATTTTTATGGTGCTAGGAACGATATATGGATTCATCTGGTACTGGGGTCCAATTATTTGGGGATTGATCGGCTTAGTTTTTGGTTTCTTTTTAGGTCTGGTTATCGAATTAGTATTACATAAAAAGGAAATTAAGCTGTTTTCAAGTCGTAAAAGTGAAGTCTATATGCAGGTAACGTGTCCTTCTTCTATGAAAGAGCGTCTCATTAATGTTCTCGAAGTACGGAAGGCTTCTGGATACCTCGTTATGCCACAACGGATAACGCCAGATTTATAATTGTTCATCATAAAAACAGTTTTAAGGGTGAAACACACGAAGCCAAGTCTCCCTGTCGTTCATATTTAGGTTTATCAATTAACCCTTTAACGCATTTAATTTGAAATGCTAATTAAACTTAAAGTGCTACCTTAAGAGAAATTTTTAATCAATTCACTTCCATCCACCCTCTAAGCAATGAGCGAAACCGCCACTATCTTTTAAAGCAAGTTGTGAGTCTTTTTTCACAACTTGCTGAAGTGAGTGGGTTTCTCACAACGGGCTTTGTGGCGAATGAAGTTCGTGCAGATGTATTAGCTAGTTCTGTCCCAGCCCCTTGCCGGCTGAATTATAAAATATTAATTATTATAGTTATGTACAAAGATTATTCTTTGAAATATAATTCTACTCTTTATAACAACAAGTGATAATTCCAATCGTTATATGATACTAGCTAAACTTGCCACAGTCGCTCCCGCTAAAATAGGTTAACATACTAAGTTTTTACTCTTAATTAGTATTGTTTCCAACAATTGTATAGCCAACAACTACGATTAAAATATTGCTTTTAAATCATTAAAATTTTCAATCGCATAATCATATTCCCTTACTTGCCCGAATCCATACTTTGCATATACAAATGGAATTCCAGCAAATCTTGCAGCATTCAAATCACCTTGTGTGTCTCCTACATAAACAGGGTTGGTAATGTTGTTCCTTTTAATTATTAACTTAATATTTTCCCCTTTTGAAAGCCCAGTCCTCCCTGGATTTTCATAGTCTATGAAATATTTTTCGAGTTTATGGTATCCATAAAAAGACTCAATATAGCCATCCTCACAGTTGCTAACGATAAAGAGCTTGTATTTTTTGGCAAGGCTATTTAATACTTCCTCAACATTAGGATAAAGAGTCCCCCCATGCTTCAAAATATATTTCCGTTCAGTGAGACAACATTCGCTTATCACTTGTTTCCGAAAATCCTCACTTACATTCGGAAACAACATCCTACTTATATCTTGCATTTGGAGTCCCATCGTCTTTGTGAAATCGTCCCTCGTTAATTCATTAGTAATCTGACTATGTTTCTGGATACTGCTATTCCACGCGTGAAGAACGGTATCAATTGGATCCCAAATCGTTCCATCTAAATCAAAGATTATACTATCCAAATATGGTTCACCTCTTTATTTTATTATTATTCAAATGTCTATTATAAATATCGTAATAATAAATCGTCCTATTTTTTACATCCATTACTATGATACCTACATTTTCTGTGGTGCTTTTATTCCGAGTAGTCTTAAACCTTCTTTCAAGACCAGTGTAACGGACTTTACTACTAATAATCTACTTTGCAGTTGCTCATCTGTAGATAATATTTTTAAATGACCATAATACTTGTTAAAGTCTTGACTTAAACGAATTAGATATTTAGCAATTTGAGATGGCTCAAACTGAGTAAAACTTCTTTTAACGACATTTGGAAACTCCATCAACGTTTTTATTACTGACCAACTATATTGGTCATCTAATCCTATTACATTTGAAGCAGTATCCTGAAAGTTGCCTTTTCTAAGAAGCGAACATGCTCTCGCATTTGTATATTGTACATATGGTCCTGTCGTTCCCTCGAACTTTAGCATTTCTTCGAGAGAGAATTCTACGTTGTTTTGTCTTTCATTTTTTAAATCATGAAACATAATTGCTCCTACCCCTATGTTCGTTGCAACCTCTTCTTTATTTTCGAGATGTGGATTTTTCATATCAATATTCTTTCGTGCTAGTTCAATCGCTTCTTTTATAACTTCTTCTAATAAGACAACCTTTCCTTTTCTTGTAGACATCTTTTTACCATCTTTTAAAATAAAGCCAAAAGGAATATGCTCCAATCCTTTTGCCCAGTCGTATCCCATCTTTTCAAGGACTAAAAAAACCTGTTTGAAATGTAAACTCTGTTCATGGCCAACTACATATAAAGACTTTTCGAATTGATATTGTTTATGTCTGTATATTGCAGCTGTTACATCTCTTGTTGCATATAAGGTAGCACCATCAGATTTTTTTATTAAACATGGAGGTAAATCAAACTCCTGTAAATCAATAACTTCAGCACCATCTGAGTTTGAAAGTAATTTAGCTTCATCTAATTTATTTACGATTTCGGTCATTTTATCGTTATAAAACGCTTCGCCTTGAAATGAATCAAAGTGTACATCTAACAGCTCATATATGTTAGAAAACTCTTTAAGGGATTCGTCTCTAACCCATTTCCACAGTTTATAAGCCTCCTCATCTCCATCTTCTAGCTTTTTAAACCAAATTCTTGCATTTTCATTCAAATTTGGATTTTTTTCAGCTTCTACATGGAATTTCACATATAGCTTTAATAATTCCTTTATCGTTTCCTCCTTAACTCTCTTCTCATCACCCCATAGTTTATAGGCCACGATTAACTTTCCAAATTGAGTCCCCCAATCACCTAAGTGGTTGATTCTTATTGCTTTATATCCGCATTTTTCCACGATATTAGCAAGTGAATTTCCTATGACGGTTGACCGCAGATGCCCCATTGAAAATGGTTTCGCGATATTTGGTGATGAATAGTCAATAACTATGTTCTTGCCCTTGCCAATTTCAAGTGAGCCATAATTTTCTCCAGCCTTTGCAATGGATGTTATTATTTCTTTACTAACCATCATTTTGTTAAAAAAGCAATTTACATATGGTCCATTTGCAATAACCTTCTCAAAAACGGGGCTGTTTATTTCATTAGCTAATTCTAGAGCAATCAAGTTCGGTGATTTTTTAGATGTTTTGGCAAGGATGAAACAAGGAAAAGCTAAATCTCCCTGTACCTCATATTTAGGTTTTTCAATTATTTTTTTTACTGCATGTAACTCTAGAACACCATTAAGATGTATAGTAATTTCTTCAGCGTATTTATGAATTAGTTCCATTTCATCCACACCCTATAATAAAAATAATACAAAAAATCCCGCCTCTTAGCATAGAGACGAGATTACCCGCGGTACCACTCATATTGTTCATAAAGAACCTTCTTAATCATTGATAACGGGCATTACCCGACAACTCCCTACTATTAGTTCAGGATGTTTCTCAGAAGTGCGCTTCATTATAAGCTGTCTATTAGGCTTCCACCGTTCCCTAACTCGCTTCAGACCATTCTCATAATTACTCTCTTCATCACAGAATTTGGTATTTAATTATGAATTATATAAAACTTTTTTTGGAAAGCAATCATTAAAATTGAATTTTTTATTACGTACAATGTTAAATTCTACTGGTTTAACTAAAAGTCCAAAAAACCAAAAATGAATTATAATAATTCCGAAAATATAGCATCTACCATTTCGTTTATTTTTTGCTTTACTTCCTCTTCGGACATTTTTGAAATAAGCTCTACATAAACTCGGTAATACGTACCACCGTTTTCAACTTCAAAAACAAAATATTCATTACTGCCATTACCTGACATAGCGTCTTCTGTGTAATCAAAAACTACTTGTATATCTTCTATCTCTAACATTTCTAGTTCTGTTCTTTCTTTCCTTGAACTGACAACGTCGAAGGGACTCCTCTTCATGACTAAATGGATAGGCAGAATTTCATCGGCATTGAAATAGGGACCAAAGATTGAGTGTCCTTCACCGCTTTCTACAATTTTAACTTCTTTTAAATTGTCCATCGCTTGTTTCATATCTTTTGAAACAAGGATATCTGCATTATACGTGATAAAAAGGGTTTCTTCTGTACCGTATACATCGTCTTGAGGTACGAAATACATATCCACTATCGTATAATCTTCAAAATATGGAAGGTGGTAAGGAAATGTGACGTAATTCTCAGCAGCTTGATATACATGTTCTAAGTGTTTCTCCTCTTGTTGATTCCTATTCTCTAGTTCTGTACACCCAAATAGAATAAAAACAACAAAAAGTAATGATAAGAATAATATTCTTTTCACCAAGAATCACACCTCACTTTTTTAGGCAATTTGACTATTAATCTATGGCTTAAAATTCCCCGTTAGCTAAGTTAATTATTGTTTCAACTTTCTTCCTCATTTTAACATAAAAGGTGATTCCTCGGTATAACTTTCGAGATATGTCAAATAAATGCTTTATAATAACGTCGCACTTTTATAGTACTTCTATAGCACTTCTAAATGAGTAAATGCTTTAACCCGAATAGAAGAGAAAGAAAAAGCCTAGACTATTTCTTCTCAGCTACTATAAAGAGATAATCACCTAAATCGCTACTAAAATTGGTAAGAACATCTTCTATTTTATTTGTTTCAATATCTTTTTTCAGCTTTTTACATCCTTCTTCGACTTCGCCTTTTGATGCTACATTTGCAAAGGTAGATATACCTGAGCGCACATTTTCATTGAGATACATTTTAGGGTCATACTTGCCACTGTAAAGGAAGAAATCTTGTAGATTAGGTTGAATCAAATATGTTTCAAGGCCAACAATATGAAATCCGACAGTTTTTAAGGAAGTACGCACTTCTTCTAAACCCGGCATTTGATTAGCTGATTTTTTAATAGCATCGGGAAAATATTCTTTTAACCAATACTTATTCATTTGTTCAGGGGAAGAAGTGAAGATGACAAATCTACCTTTATGAAGAACTCTAAAAATCTCTCTAAAAGGAGTTAATAGTTCCTTAAAATGGTGAATTGCTAATGTACAAGTTACTCCTTCAAAAAAATTATCCTCATAAGGGAGTTTGTTTACATCAGCTACTCCCCAATCTATTGTGCTAGATTTCCTTTTTGCTTTTTTTATCATCTCTCCTGAAACATCACTTCCAGTCATACATAAACCTGTTTTTTCCAAGGCTATTGTATAATTACCCGTGCCACATGCAATATCAAGAATTTTGCTGCCGGTAGATACTTGCAAATGATTACGTAACCGCCCTGTAATCTCAGGGTCAGCTTTACGGGTAGTATCGTACGTTTTGCCAATGCTATCGTATAAAGAACTCATTTCTAACCTCCCTCACTCCCAATCTCTTTTTAACAAAGAAAAGGAATAATGATCATAATATTTTCCTCTATATAGGTGTTTATCTCTATAAATTCCTTCATTTTGAAACCCAACTCTTTCTAATAATTTTGAAGAATTATCATTATGTAAAGCAACAAAAGCATTTATTCTATTTAATTTCAAATGAGTAAACCCAATTTCAATAGCACTGACTAAGGCCTCTTTCATATATCCTTGTCTCCAATATTCGTGCCATAAATCATAGCCTATTTCTGCAATATTGTTCGTTTTATCCCAATAATGAAGTCCACAGGTTCCAATAGGTTCTTGGTTAGCACCTTTTTTAATTAATACCCAACGATTGTAACCCTTTTCATCAGGGTTTTTATACGAGTCAACAAACTCTATTGCATCGTTTCTGCTTTTAAATGGCTCTTCATCATATAAGTATTCACACACTCTCTCATTACTAAAAAGTTTAAAGATAAAATCAACATCCTCATTATTTACATTCCGCAAGAGTAACCTATTAGTTTCTATATTCGGAAAAATGATTTGGTTATGCATTCTGACAACTCCTAATTGTTTATTTAATGTTTAACAGTCAATCTTTATCCAACCTGGTTCCATCGTGAGAGATAATATAAATCCTCTTTTTCCCAAGTTGTTTGCACCACTTAAGGAAATTGTCTGCTAAAGATGTAAACTCATATTCTGATAAGGTGTTTATACCCTTTATCCATAGACTTATTGGTAAGTCTTCGTCGATATCGATTCCTAGAAATTCTTCTTTTATCATTTCTTTTTTTAAGATTATATCGCAAGGTAGTGGGTTCCACTCCGGGTTTTGAGGAAACATTCTCGGAGATACTAAAGGGGTTACTATTTTTCGGCAATTTATACTATCACTCCAAATCAATGCTGTTTGAAGAGTTCTTCTGATAGGACTAATGATTATTATATCATCTTCGGATAAGGGGAATTGATTTCTAAGTGATTTAGCTTGAATCGTACCATCCTTAGTTAATGCTGGGTCAGGATTCTGTAAACTTGTTGGTATGTTTATTGTATGTTCACCTTGACCGTGCCTAATGAATATTAATTCCAAAGTATCTCCTCCTAAAGGTTCTATCTAACTATGACGATACTTAATACTAAAACATTAAGAATACATACTATCCACCCCAACATTATGGCTAGTGGTAAAGTGTTTATTTTAGAGGGAGCTGAAAAAGTTCGGTTTTAAATTTTTTACAGTGCTCTCTTTATTTTATCCTTTTTATTGATACCGCATTATTTGGAAAATGCAATAATACGTTACCGCCTGATGAAAATAACACTTCAAATGAAAGTCTTGAGCTGTTTATCGGCAAAATTTCTTGATATAACCAATCATCTATTTCTCTATTAAAAATACTTTTTTCATTATCATAGTTATGATGCTTATAATTATAGAAAGAGACTTTTTCAAAACTCAATACCCATTGTTTTTCACTTTCTAGATCTTCAACATCGTTAGAAACAGTGAACTGGATGGTTAAATCAACTAAGCTTTTATGGTCCATCTCTATCTTTTTTAAACGGTAGTCATGAAACCCCCATGAGTTAAAGTGTTCAAAAACATCTTGTGGTAATCGGTTATCTAAAGTCTTAAATATTTTTTGGTATTTCTCAACGTTTTGTTGCCATTTCCTATCATTATGAATAAATTGTTCGTCGCTTATATTGTCTCTATTTTGAGCTAAAATCAAATCATATAAATAAAATTTCAATCTCGATCACCCTATTTTCAATAGTTGTTTCCCTCCCCTTATATTAACATTAATTTCCTTTTTGATGTAATTGGAAAAAGTATATCTGTTAATCTATATGGTAAAGCAAAACTCCCACGGTCTATGTTACAAATTCTTTTCCACATATAAGTATGATTTGTAGACAAAAATTCCCCCGAGCAAGGAGACGGGGGAACATAAAAACTCTTCTATATTTAGATAAAATCCGTTATTAATAAAATCTATTGTATTATTTTCAAGCAGGTTATATATGTGGTGTAATGACAACCCCAAAAAATCTATCAAATTCCAACTACAGAATAATGTGAAAAAATACATACTAAAAGCAGTGAGGGAGAAAAACAAATTGTATAATGCGTCATTCTCCCAATTATTAAGACGTTTTCAAATGGTTGTCTTTTTTATTACCACTTATTCTAATCTAGTAGTGTTTCTTCAATAACCGCAGTAATGTCATGTGGTCCATAAGATTGATTTGATGGGATTACAATTTTTATATCACTCCCTGGATAATAGGAGGATGCAAAGCTAACACCTGGATCATAGCCCATGACATGATATTTAAAGACTTGGTCTCTTCTTTTATCAATCCATATTCCATAGCCGTAATAGTTTTCCTGTTCAATCTGAATATGTGGAGTTAGAAGAAGGTCTCTAATTGGCTTAGATAAAAGGACACCATTCAATAGTCCATCCCACAGCTTTACCATATCGTGGGCAGTCGTAAATGCTCCACCGTCAGCTCCACCTTTAATAGGAAGCGAATAGATGTTCGACCTCCAAGTTCCGTCTTTTTCACTATCAATATATCCAATTGCTGTGTTTTTCGGAAGACTATCTAGAGAATAGTAGCCTGAATCTTTCATGTCACATACTTTAAACACATGGGTATCAATGTAGTCTGAAAAAGACAGACCAGAAACTTGTTCAACGGCCAATCCTAATAAAATAAAGCCTGAGTTATTGTATTGAAATTTAGTTCCAGGAGAAAAAGACATCGTTCTGTTTTGGAAAAAAGGTAGAAAGTCTTCTAACCTTTTCATCGTATACATTGGTTTATCAACCCAAAGTTCTTCAAAATCATCCATCACTTCTTCATCAAAGTAATCAGGTACTCCTGAACTATGAGTTAGTAGATGGTGTATCGTTATTGATGTGTCAAACTTTGGAAAGCTAAATGGTAAACAATCTACGAGTTTAGTTTCAAATGACAGTTTACCAGCATCGACAAGCTGACAAATCGCGATAGCTGTAAAAAGCTTGCAGCCTGATGCAATACCAAATTTAGTATCAATCTTATTTTCTAGTCTATCAGACCGATTGGCAAAACCATAGGCTTCTTCATATACAATATTGTTTTTTTCATTAATAAGAACAACGCCAGAAAAAGAAACCCTTTGGCTAATTTCTTCGATTTTTTTATTTACATCTTTTATCATTTCAATTGCTCCCTTACGTTAATATTCCTATGGCTTGGGAAACGGTCAATGAGTAATGGCGGTTAGGGACTCATAGAAATTATACAATATATTCCATGATTGTGATACAAAACAAAAATCCTTTTCAATATAGAAAAGGATTTCATCGGATTTGTGTTAGAAAAACAAATAAGTATTTATATTGCTAGAATTAATAAGATAACTCCTGCCGTGAGTAGAACGTACCTTGAAATTTTTTGCATCATTATATACAAATAAGATGGTTCTGGGTCCCTTACATATAAGAAATATCTCAGCTTGAAAAACAAGAGTGGAAACTTGAAATCTATCCCAGTTATGATGAATAGAAATAGTGCTAATATGAACAACTCCACTTTTCCTCGGATGGTATCATTCGCAAAATAAGCGACATCGACTACATTTTTTAATGGGATTACATAACCTGATTGATAAGGAGATTCACGGTTTACACGGATTTGTATAATCGCATCATCTTCAATGAATGGGTTTCCAGTCTCGTCATAGAGGAAGAGTTGTTCTTTACTATACTCACCATCAAATAACTGTGTTCCTTGACTATCGGTTATGCTCTCAATCCCGACATCACCATATTCAGGTTCTCTAAATGATACAGTAAATGTCTCAGAAATATTGTTTGGAAGTTGGTAAGTTACAACAGTGTTGTTATTTTCTTGTTCAAATACTGAAATATAAAACTCTCCATAATCATTTTTGCCTATATACTGACTCGCAGAACCATTCGTGTTTTTTTGCAGAAAGGATTGGTCATAGTACATGCCAGTTGTGAAAAATGCTCTTACATAGAAGATAGTAATTAGAATGAGTAATAGGATTATTCCAAGTTTCACGACTGGATTAGATAATTTATTAGACAAATGATTGCACCTTCTTCATTCGCATTTTGCAATCTACTATATAAATTTATTAGAACAATACAGCCAACACAATCGTTATCAATATCATTATGAGAGCAGCAAAAACAAAAATCTGTTGTGAGTTTTCTCCCTTTTTTCCTGTCTTGGCATCATATTCTCGTATGACTTGCTGACGATGCATTTCATTGGCTGGAGTAAATGTATGAATTGCTGTACCTGAAGATTTACTAGCATTTAGAAGCGTTTTGTGTAACGGGAATGAGCCTAGAATAAATAATAAGGACAAACCGAAGCCCCACATTCTTATTAATTCGAAGTCTAGCCGCTTGGTAAATAAGGTAGTTGAAATAAAAATGAAAGTATAAATAATAATAGCTAAAACAAGTGCAAACTTAATGTTTCGTGCCACGGTCTCTACCTCCTCGTGTCGGGTGGTGCCAGGCACCACCCGAATTCCCTTTATTCTATTTACGCAATAAATCAGAGATAGTTTCATCCTCCACTTGTTACCCTTTAAAAGAATATGTCGGTGTTCCTTTAACTCCAGGATTGACTTTAAATACGCCTCCTGAATTTGGGAATTTTTCAAGCTCACTTTCAGTCATGCCAACACGTGCTGTCGTCACATACAAATCCATTAAATCAGGTCCAGCAAAAACACAAGAAGTTACATTTAAAGCTGGGATTGAAATCGAATTGAGTTGTTCGCCTGTATTGGGATTCCACCTTGAGATTTTGGCTCCTCCCCAATGCGCAATCCAAAGCATGCCCTCAGCATCAATAGTCATTCCATCAGGCATCCCTTCATCTCCTGAAAAATGAATAATATCGATAGGATTTTGAATCTCAGCGGTGTCCTTGTTAAACTCAAAACGAACGATTTTTTTGGTTGGTGTATCTATGTAATAAAGATGAGCGTGGTCTAATGACCATGCTAGACCGTTTGATATCGTTACATTTTCTAATTTCTTTGTAATGCGATGGTCATTATCTAAACAGTAAAAAGCTCCTTTTCCTGTTCTAGCGTTTTGATCCATTGTTCCTGCCCAAAAACGACCTACTGGATCACATTTTCCATCATTAAAACGATTGTTTAATAGACTTTGCTCAGGGTCACCGATTAACTCTGATTTGCCAGTTTTCAAGTCTAGTGTATAAAATCCGGTTTCCAACGCAACAACGGCACCACCTACTTCTCGTGGAACGATAGCTCCCACTTGTTCGTCTAGTTGTACTTCTTTGTTTGTTTTTGAGACAGGCTCATATACGTTTACCTTTTTACTAATGATATCAACCCAATACAACACACTATTTTTTTCATCCCAGCTTGGACCTTCTCCAAGTTGAGCTTTTGCATCAATGATTAATTCTACTTCTGACATGAGTGTTCTCCCCTTTTAAATTGGTATTCTCCCACCTCTGTCAACAGTTATGTAATGAGTGTCATGAGGGGAATTAAACCTTTATAGTATATAATTGGTTATTTCTTTATTGTACCATTTATGAAAAGCGATTAATATCACTTCAAATGAAAAAGAAACCGTGACAAAAGGATGGTTTTCACCTTTTGTCACGGTCTTATACTCGTTTATTTTGCTAATTGTAATATTTGACGAACATCTTCTTCATGTAGTTTTACGAAATTGCCAATAGGCCATCTTTCAGTTGCTTTTTTGGCCATTTCATCAATATGTTCATCACCGATTTCAACTTCTGATAGCGTAATTGGCATACCAATGGAACTGAAGAATTCTTCCATTTTCCGAATCCCAGCAAGTGCTGTTTTTTCTAAATCATTTAAATCTATTTCTACATCCCATACTCTGTTCGCAAATTGAACAAATCGATTAATATCATGTTTGTACACGTATTTCATCCATGCTGGAAAAACAATCGCAAGTCCTGCTCCATGAGCAATATCATAGATACCGCTGATTTCATGCTCAATGTCATGACTACCCCAATCACCAATTCTACCTGTACTTAACCAGTCATTATGTGCAACAGTACCAGCCCAAAGAATTTCTGCTCGCGCATCATAATTTTCAGGTTGTTCTAAAACAGTATGAGCATTGTTAATGATCGCTCGTAATGTGCCTTCACAAAGTCTGTCTGTAACATCAACGTGCTTTTCATTTGTAAAATAACGCTCTAAAATATGAGCAGTCATATCAGTAATCCCACATGCCGTTTGATAAGCGGGCAATGTACATGTAAGAACTGGATTCAGAATTGCAAATCTAGGACGCATAGACGGGTGGCCAACTGCACGCTTATACGCTCCTTCTTCGTTTGTGATAACAGTACCTTCACTACTTTCACTACCTGCAGCGGGAATTGTTAAGACAACACCTAGCGGGATACTATTAGTTACTTGGGCATCTCCGGTAAAGAAGTCCCATACATCTCCGTCATAATACACACCAGCAGCGATAGCTTTAGCTGAGTCAATGACACTTCCGCCACCAACGGCTAAAATGAAATCGATTTCTTCTTGTTTACAAAGGGAAACCCCTTCACGAACCAAGCTCACTCTTGGATTCGGTTTCACACCGCTCAATTCAAAAATTTCTATATTTTGTTCTTGTAATGATGAAACAATACGTTCGTACAATCCACTTTTCTTAATGCTTCCTCCACCATAATGAAGAAGCAGTTTCTTTCCAAAAATTGCAGATTCTTGTCCAACTAGTAGTTCTTTTTCTTTTCCGAAGATAATTTTAGTCGCGTTTTGAAATGTAAAGTCTTGCATGCTTATCTCCTCCTCTTTTCATATAGTAAAGTGAAAGAGTGTAAAAAAGCAAGCGCTTGCAACTAAGTTCGTTTGAGTAGACTTCAGACACAGTAAGAAATGCCTTAGAAATCGCCTAAGACATCATAATCTCACCTGAGTACTATTTAATAAATTGTGCCATTTTCTAGCTTCTTTTTGTTTTTTGGGAGATGTTTTGTTATCTACTAAGACGGTTTTCTAAATCTGTAACTACCAATAACCAAGCTGAATAGTCCTCCGTCTCTTCCCATAATTCCTGTAACTCTGAATCCACTTTTACTCTTGAGACAGCCTTTTTAGCAAGAGGCAGTAATTCTTTTCCTTCCCCTTTGTGTAGATGTAGCCACTTTTCAAGGTCTTCCACATATGCTGTTTTATTTTTAATTTCTTCACCAGGACTCCCTTGAAGCGCTGATAGGATTTCAGCAGCGCCAAGTATGCACGATGCTGTCTCTGCCTCTAGTTCTTCATCAAGACCAGCGTTTAATGTTTCTTCGATGAAACCTATCCCATGCTTTCGAGAAGTTCTTCTTTCCAATCTAATACATCATCATTCTCAAAAATACCATATCCCCATGCTCCCATTTGACCACTCCTTAAGTATTCTATTTTGTTAGTATAGCAACGTCGGGAAAATAGTAATAGATTCTTTCACACCGGGACATGAGTCCTGTCTGATTGTGAGTGACAAACACTAAACATTTTAAATTATTATTTTAGCGACTCTATAATCAAATGAAACTCTTCTACATCAAGTCCAACAATATAGATACTATAGTATACTTGATATTCGTTATAGGATTGAGACATTAGCGGAATGAATTGATAATGAAAAGCGTTTAAGTGTGGAATTTCTTTGTATTCTCCGACAAAGTCTCCTATTATGAGGTATGATTTAAATGGAACGTACTGATAAGGGTCTTCTCCATCATAAATGTAGTTTTTCAAGGCTTTAATATTTAATGGATTGGAGAGATTATCTTGAATAAACTCAACATATTGAGTGCCATCTTCGTTTTGATAACTCAATAGAAGTATCGTTTCATCTAGATTAGCTCTGGATAACTCAAGGCTTGAAGGTATATATGACGGAAGGACAATCTGAAAATCAAGCTTTTCATTAGCTGACTGAATGGTTTTTTCATGATTTGAACAACCTACGATAGCGAATATCATAATAGCTATGTGTATCAGGTTCCGAGTCATAATTACCTCCTTTGGATCATCTAGTATACATAATAAAATTATAAGAAACCTAAGATGAAGAAAAAATATTTTTTCTTCATTGTTATATTTTATGTGAATCATTTTGAATTACTACTGAAAACCTTTGTTATTGCGTT
This sequence comes from Bacillus alkalicellulosilyticus, assembly GCF_002019795.1. Classification (GTDB taxonomy): domain Bacteria; phylum Bacillota; class Bacilli; order Bacillales; family Bacillaceae_F; genus Bacillus_AO; species Bacillus_AO alkalicellulosilyticum. Next base: position 2,213,331 of record NZ_KV917381.1, read on the forward strand.
TTGAAAGCAATTTTGGATAGTTCTAGTTATAATAAACATGTTAAACGAAAAATACATGAGGTGATTACGTTGACCCTAGATAACCAGAAAACAGAGCAAGTAAAAGAAATTAGTGCTGATGGATCATTTAAACGCCAAACCAATCGCTTCACAACTCCATTTGGCGACGGACCCGATGAGTTACCTGTTGAAGCAGGTCGTTATCGCCTCCTTTGGACTGCTGCTTGTCCTTGGGCACATCGTACAGTCATCGTTCGAAATATCCTTGGATTAGACCAAGTAATCTCTTTAGGTAGGGTGAGTCCTATGAGACCACGACTTCCCCATGTCGATTGGGAATTCTCATTGGATGAAAATGGAGTTGACCCCGTACTTGGAATTAAATATGTAAGCGAAATTTATCTTAAAACTGACCCATCCTACTCTGGAAGACCAACTGTACCAGTCATAGTGGATATCAAGAAAAAAGAGGCTGTAAATAATGATTATTTTAAGTTAACAAACCACCTCCAAACCGCATGGGTACCGTTTCATAAGAAAAATGCTCCGCAGTTATATCCTAAGGATCTCAGACATGAAATTGATGAGCTAAATGATGTTATTTTTCATGATATTAATAACGGTGTTTATAAGTGTGGCTTTGCCCGTTCACAAGAATCGTACGAAAACGCATATGATCAATTGTTTGCACGACTTGACCAATTCGAAGATAGACTCTCGAAACAGAGGTTTTTATTCGGTGACTTTATTACTGATTCAGATATCCGCTTGTATTCTACATTAGTTCGATTTGATGCGGCCTATTTTGCAGCTTTTCGTACGAACCGTAATTTAATTCGTGAGTTTCCTAATCTTTGGGGTTATGTACGAGACTTGTATCAAACTCCTGGTTTTTGTGATACAACAGATTTTGAAGCGATTAAGCAACATTACTTTCTCTCAATCACCATTTTTACAGATAAAGACGAGGTGAAAATTTTACCAAAAGGGCCGGATGAATCAATTTGGAATACTTCTCATCATAGGGAAAAATTGAGTACTCACAAAGATAAATTTCTAATCTATAAGGAGGAAGATTGATGGTTATTCGTGACGCGATTAAAGGTGAATTACCTTTTATTCGAAAGCAAAGGGTTTTAGCATACCAAGAGTACAGCTCTTTTATTTCGAATAGTCATTGGAATGGATTAAAACAAATCATTTCTTCCGACTCTGATGAAAAACCAGGGGTTGAAGTGATTGTTTGTGAACTGGATGGGAAAATTGTTGGGAGTGTCGCTTTGTTTCCTCCTGAAAAAGAGGCATACGAAGGAAAAGTGGATGAACTTCATTACCCTGAAATTCGATTGCTTGCAGTTGACCCAAACGTACGTGGAAAAGGGGTCGCGTCAAAGCTGATTAATTAATAGAACGAAAAGTAAGGGGTTTGTAGCGATCGGATTACATACAGGAGAGTTCATGGAAAAAGCAATTCAACTCTATGAACGTCATGGGTTCAAGCGAATTCCAGAGTTTGATTTTGTGCCAGCTGATGATGGAGTCGTTGTAAAAGCATTTCAGCTTTCTTTATCATGAGAGAGGGGCAAAAGATTATTGCCCCTACCCCTATAGTTTATTCAAATTATTTTAGTTGTTGTAATATATCATTGGTTTTTTGATTAATTTGTTTTATGTTAATGTCATCCACTACATCATCTGACAGAGAATACTTTGCTTTTAGCGATAGAATTCGATATACACTTTCATTTAAACGTTCTTCTGAGATGACACCTTCTTCTACTGCTTGCTGAAGTGATGTGAGAGCCTCTCTTTTATTTGAAGTTCCGTGACAAACTAGAATGATATCACTTCCAGCTAAAACCGATTGGACAGCCGCTTCTCCGACACTATAGTGATTGACAATGGCACCCATTGTCATATCATCTGTTATGACAACACCATCAAAATTTAGGTCATCTCGCAAAATATTCGAAATAACCTTCTCTGACATAGACGCCGGGTAGTTTGAATCAATTTTAGGAAGAAGAATATGGGCAATCATCGTCATGTCCGCCTTTTCTTCAATTGCCTTTTGAAAAGGTACTAGTTCTAGCTTTTCTAATCTTTCAACAGAATGTGTAACAATAGGTAAGCCGACATGTGAATCTACTGATGTGTCACCATGGCCAGGAAAGTGTTTAATGACTGGAATTACGTTTTGCGATTGTATCCCTTTCATTTGATGAATACCCATTTTAGAAACAACTTCTTCCGTGCTGCCAAACGCTCTGTCACCTATTACAGGATTGTTAGGATTACTATTTATATCCAACACAGGGGTCATCGTCATATTTAATCCGAATCCCGCCACTCTTTCTGCGATAGATTCCCCAACGATAATGGCTAACTCTTCGCTTCCTGTATCCCCGACGCTTTTACTAGGAGGTAGATTTAGGACTTCAGGAGGCATTCTAGACACTTTCCCACCTTCTTCATCTAAAGATAGAAATAATGGAATGTCATTTGATTCTTTATTCACTTCCTTTAATTCGTTGGCAAGTGATAGAAGTTGGTTTGCATCCGTTATATTGTTTTTAAAAAGGATAATTCCTCCTATATGTTCTTCTTGGATCATTTGCTTAGCTTCTGAATTAACTTCGTTTCCATCGATACCTAACATAAGCATTTGCCCTATTTTTTGTTTTGTTGACATTCCGCTAATCTGTTCATGGATGGCATCTATAAATAGTTCATCCCCAACCACAACACTATTCGTTTCTAGTGATACCTCATCTTCATTGGAGGACTTTTCCCATTGTTGATACATCGCAAAGCCCCCAATGGAAACTAGTAATGCAAGTCCGATTTTACCTAGCAATGCCATCATAAAAACACCTACTTATAAAAATTGGATTACAATCGTTGTGAGATTGTACTTGTCCCAATAGTTTATTCAGCAAAAAAAGAATCTATTAACACTTTTTTAATTAGAAGATGATATCGTTCTTTTTACGTGGATGGCTCTTCGTAAAAAAACAGGGACAAAGGTTGTAGTTACCTTCTGTCCCTGCCCTGTTCATTTATACATGCCTACTTTATCTTTTTTCGCTTTTTTCATAGCATCTCGTATTTTTTTCTCGTATTTATAATCACCATAATCATAAAAACCTTTAACTAACCCTGCTTTAGTAATTTGTTCTTGCAGTAATTTATCATCGACATGAACCCAAGCAAGTAAGCGGTCATACTTATCATATACATCTTTTCCATCGGTTTCTAACACGATCTTACTGGCTTTCTTCAGGCGTTTGCATGTAAACTCACTTGCTTCTTTCCCGAACTTTTCTACCTTTTTGGTACTTTCGGGAGTGTCAATAAACAGAAAACGAGTACTATGCGTTTTTCCATTTACTTTAAACTTAGCTGTATCGCCATCAATACATGACACAAGTGTTGCCGTGTATTTTTTATTCAAAGCAATTTTACCGGACTTCGGTGTTGATGATTTAGAATTTGAAAACGTGTAGCCTTCGGTATCAATCTTTTTAGCAGTTAGTGTATCCTTGCATTTGTTCGAGCTATGCTTTTTAACTAATTGAACAAGTTCTTCTTTGTTTTTCGCTGTTTTAGCTAGGTCTGTTGGTTTATGTAACAAATAGGTACAATCCGCGTTGCGGAAGTGTCCACCCAACTTATCCAAAGAACCTCTGTGTGCTTCTGTTACTGTTGAAAATGTTGATAATACCATAATGATAATAATAAAGAATAATAGTCCACTATACTTTTTCATATATGACCTCCATTTTACCTATAACTATAGTATGAATATAACACAAATAACTTGAAAGTAAAGTGAATTTTACTAAAAATTAGGATGAAATCGCCCGTCTTTTTAATCTAATTTCCTATAACATCCTCTATCTATTCTAGTGATTTCTGATAGTATTAAAATTACATAGTATTTTACATCTAGGAGGATTATCATGAGGAGCAGGATTGCTGTTGTACTGGTATTTTTCATACTTTTTTTGTCAATAGATATTCAATCTCCAGTCGCCATAAGTCACGGAAGTCAACAGCCTACTGTGTCAGTAAAACTAGTAAATTATATCGGAAATGTAAATGAGCTTTCTATCAATCTAGCGGGTACGTATACCCTACATCAAGGCTCCATTATTGAAGGTGGCAAAACATACCGGTTACGGGTAGAAAATGGTCAAATTGCGATGTACGATGGAACAACTAAACTATTTACCTTCTCGGAATATACGTTTACACCTCAACAGTACAATGAGCAACACCTATTAAGAATTAATAACCGGCCATATATGGGAACGCTTCGATTTATCATGGAAGGAACATCTATTAGACCAACAAATACACTTTTAGTTGAAGATTACCTAAAAGGTGTTGTTCCTTCTGAAATGCCGGCCTCATGGCATATTGAGGCTTTAAAAGCACAATCGATTGCGGCACGAACGTATGTCATGTCTCAAGGTTCGAAAGTTATAGATGACACAATAAATTACCAAGTGTACAGTGGCTATGCTTGGCATCAAAATAGTACACGTGCAGTAAATGAAACGAGTGGACAAACTCTTACCCATAATAATAGATTGATTTCGGCGGTATATTCCTCAAGCAACGGAGGTTTTACAGAGTCCAATGCCAATGTCTGGGGTGGCACGAGTCTCTCTTATCTACCAATCAAGCAAGACCCTTTCGATTCAATAGACCCATGGAGTTTCTCAATCTATAAAGCTCAAATCGATATGACCAATAGAGACTTAAAAGATCCCGCCCCGTGGTGGTCAACGGTTAGAGAAAAGGATGTTACCATCGTCAATAATATGAAAAGATGGCTTTATAACAATGGTTATCAAAATACAGAAATTAAAATAGTTGCCGTTCCAACGTTATTGTTTTCTGAACAACGAACCACAGGTGGTCGAGTACGAACGGGTGATCTGACAATACAGTTTTACGTTCGATCATTAACCACAAATGATTATGTTAGACAATCCGACGGCAGTCTTCTTCTTCATACACTTGATTTGAAAAACACAAGCGCACAAAGGATACGTTCTATAATTGGAATTAATCTTGTACGAAGCTACCTTATTGATAAGGTAACGGAAACGGGTCAAATGGTTACAGTCAATGGACGTGGTTGGGGACACGGTGTAGGTATGAGCCAATGGGGAGCTAAAAGAATGGCCGATCAAGGAAATAGAGTTCATGACATTTTACAATTTTATTATCCGGGCACGACGTTAACTCCAGTTGTATCTTATCCAGTTTCTATAGTTGAACCTATACCTGAGCCTATTATAGAGATTCAACCGATAACGGTTAACAATGCTCGAGCAGAATATGATAGCAAGCACAATCAAATCATCATTCGTTACATGTTAAACCAAGATGCCTTAGTCACGATGTCAGTTAGCGATTCAACGAAACAATTACAATCAACATTTATGAGAGACTTGCAACGAAAAGCAGGAGAGCTTGCTCAATATTGGACTGTACCAACAGGTGTTCAAGGTCCTTTAGTCTTTTCGATTACAGCTGTAGGTTCCAATGGACAATCAACCTCTACACTTGTAAATTTTAACCTGCCATCTGTAACTGCTCCTCCAGTAACAGAACTAGAGCAAACAGGGCAACCTAGTCAAACCGTCACTACCGTTCAACCTATACAAAATCCAATTACTACTCCTGTTGTGAGCCCAGTTCAAGCACCGTTAGCAAAAGTTGGTACTCAAGTGACTGCCAACGTAAATGTGAATGTTGCTAACATACGAAAGAGCGCCTCAACCAACTCAACCATTGTTGGAAAAGCACATTTGAATCAAAAAGTTACGATACTTGGACGTACAGGAAATTTTTACCGTATACAAAGAGGAAAAACTCGTGGATTTATTCATGTTAACCTTCTTACGATTAACCAAACCCTTACTCAAAATGGGCGAACAGTTGTCGTCATCAATGGAAAAGTTGCAGACACACAAGGAAATGTCAGGTTACGAAACAAAACGGTGTATGTTCCATTAAAAGGTGTCGTTGAAAACGTTAAAATGACGTATAACTGGAATCGAACTTCCAATAGAGTCACGTTAAAAGACTCTCGTACAACCATTCAAATGACAGTGGATAGTAAACAAGCCCGTAGGAATGCGAAAACAATACGCCTCACGAATCAACCAGAGCTACTCAATTCTAGAGTATATGTTTCATTACGTACATGTAATGAAGTGTTAGGGGCTACAACTCATTGGGATCATAAAGCGGGAGTTGTGTGGATTCAACGGTAAATTTCATACAAAAAAGGTGTGCATTCGGACTATTATCCGGATGCACACTTTTTTATTCTCTAACAATCTGTGTAAGAGCTTTGTCAAGTGTGTCGTATTTAAATTGATACCCCTCTTTTTCTAATCTATCAGGGAGTACCCAGCGACTTTTTAGAACGAGTTCCGTTTCGGTTTTTATAAAAACCGCACCGATTTCAAGTAACCATTTTGGTGCAGGTAATCCAAAACTACGATTCATAGCTTTTCGAATTTTCGCCATCAGTTCTCGGTTTGTGACAGGATTTGGAGATGAACAATTAAATACGCCTTCTAGTTGTTTATTATCTTGTAGGAATAAGATGATTTGAAATAATTCCTCAACATGAATCCAAGAAAACTTTTGATTCCCACTTCCTTGTACACCACCAAGTCCAAATTTAACTAAGTTTTTAAATGGTGTCATTACTCCCCCGCTTTCACCTAATACGATTGCAATTCGGAGTGCAACTTGCCTTGTATCAGGTAATGAAAAAGAAAAGAATGAGCGTTCCCAAGCTTTGGCAACATTAACTGAAAAACCGGTACCAATATCTCCAGTCTCTTCTGTCATTGGTCTGTCCTCTGCGTGACGATAAATCGTTGCCGTACTTGAATTCACCCATAGAGAAGGCGGGTTATTACATGATTCTATCGCCTTTCCTAACAATTCAGTTGTTTCAGTTCTTGAAGTAAAAATCGCTTCTTTGTTTTTATCATGATAACGACAATTTACAGATTTTCCAGCAAGATTAATGAGCATATCTGAATTCTCTAAAGCTTCGACTATTTTATCTTGTTGTTCCCAAGAGATGTGCGGAGATTGCCTTGAAATGATATGTACTTCATAACCCAATTCTTTAAAGCGCTTTTTAAAATGTTGACCAATAAACCCAGTACCACCTGCTAAAACAACCTTTTTTGCCATCGAATCACTCATTTCTCTTATTCTATGAAACAAGGAATTTCCACTTGTGAATTCCTTCACATATGATGTTAACATAAATCTTCCAGAATTTAAACCTTTACTATGGAATTTTCTAATGATGGAACCTCTTATTCCAATTCTTATACCTCCTGAAAGCATTAAGCCCTTGATTAAAAATCTTATCAAGGGCTTTCTATTCTTATTGTTTTTTCATAGCTTCTGCAAGAAATTCAACGTCAGTTCCAATAATCACTTGGATGTTTCTTGGTCCAACTTTAAGTACACCTTTAGCACCTAATTTTTTCAATTCATTTTCATCTATGATAGTAGCATCTTTCATCGATAACCTGAGACGAGTGACACAGTTATCAATGGCCATGATATTATCTTTTCCACCTAAGGCAGTAAGATAGTCAACTGCTAACTGGTTATAATTCTTAAGACTACTTGGAGAATTGAGATTTGGGTTTGAGTCAGCAATGGATTCTTCTCCATCCTCTTCTCTTCCTGGTGTTTTAAGGTCAAACTTCTTGATGAGGAAAAAGAAGACAAAGAAGTATATAGCCGCAAAAACAAGTCCGACGATGACAAGAAGAAATGGCTTTGTCGCAAGTCCAAAGTTTAAAAAGTAGTCAATCGCTCCCGCTGAGAATCCAAAACCATGAAGGATACCTAAAGAATACGTAATCGCTAGCGCTGCTCCAGTTAAAGCGGCATGAACGACATAGAGTAATGGCGATAAAAACATAAAGGTAAACTCAATTGGTTCTGTAATTCCTGTTAAAAATGAAGTGAATGCAATACTAATAAACATTCCAGCAACCGCTTTTCGTTTTTCCCTTTTAGCTGCAAAATACATTGCAAGACAAGCTGCAGGTAACCCAAACATCATGATAGGGAAAAATCCACCCATAAACATCCCTGCTGTTGGGTCTCCCGCAAAAAATCGATGTAAGTCTCCAGTTGCACCGTTATATTCTCCAAATACAAACCATACAAGACTGTTGAGGACATGATGAAGACCGATTGGAATGAGCAATCGGTTTAAGAAACCAAATGCCGCAACTCCAGTAGCTCCTGCTCCGACAATCCAATCACCAATTGAATCAATAAACATTTGAATGCCAGGCCATACAAAGCCCATAATCCCTGCTAGGACGACCATGAATGCAGCTGTTACAATAGGTACAAAGCGTCGACCACCAAAGAATCCTAACCAATCTGGTAATTTAATTTGATGATAGCGATTATAAAGTAAACCACCAACAACACCTGATAAAATCCCGCCTAATACCGACATGTTGATTGTTTCATTTATCGCAACTGCACCATACGTAAGGACGAAATAACCAATCGCCCCCGCTAAGGCAGCACTACCGTGTCCATCCTTTGATAACCCAATAGCAACACCTATCGCAAAAATTAACGCTAGATTAGCAAAAATTGCATCACCAGCTGCAGCCATAAATTGAATATTTAATAAGTCCGGTTGTCCTAACCTCAGTAATAATGCAGCAGCAGGTAATACAGCAACAGGCAACATTAAAGCCTTTCCTATTCTTTGAAAAAAGGCTAACATATGAGGTCCCCCTATACATTCTAGACTACCGTAGTCTAATTTTTCGAACCGTTAACAATAATTTTTTTTAAAACAAAAGATACCCTCTTAACCAACAAAATTGTAAGTCACAAATTTCCCATTACAACTTCAGTACTTCCCTATCGATCACCCCTTTCATCATTTACATACAATTAATTATTTTTAGTGAACAAATATGTCTATACCACTATACCATCACACTTGTATTAAAGTATATGAATCCTTTTTCTTTATATGCTGTTGTCTTAAAACTTTTTTATAAAAAGATAGAGGGTGAAACAAAAGGTTATTTTTTTACCTTTTGTTCCACCCTCTAAGCAATGAGCATAACTTCTATTAAATTACTAATTATCTTGCTTAAGTTTCCCGTCCTTATCAAAAAAGCGTTCTATCCCTTTTTCGACGTTAGGGTCTAAAACTAAAGGTGGAGCATGATGTGGCTTGATTCGGGCATCAATAATTACATTATCACAAGCCCAGTGTTTATTTTGATAGAAACTATTCTTTCCGTACATATCATGAGACGGATTACTTCTAGTAAATGTTACCCACAAAAAGTTACTTATTGTTTCACTTAAGAATTCACTATCATCACATAAAATGAATAGTGGGCATGAATCGATATCCCCTTGGGCTACAAGTGAATCGGTTATTATTTTTAGTTGTTCCTGCGCGTGAGCGTAACTTGTAAACTGTGGTCCTTCAATTGCAACAATACCTGGCATAACCAAACGAGGATTTTTAATGTCTGATACATTCTTAATTTGGTCAGGCACCTCAGTACATAGCTCTCTCCTTTTATCTCCATAAGCTGCGATCACTACTTTACTTCCTGTATTTAAACCTGTCCCTGAGTAATCAAGCGTATCAATCGTAGTGTTTGTTTGAAAATGGATATCACGATGTAGGTCTATTCGCTCAAGAATGTACCCTAGAAATTCTTCTTCTTTGTGAGTATCAAGTGGTTGTCCATCCTCAGCTGTTATAAACAAATACTTGGCTAAGCTTACTTGGCCCGTACCTAAAATTCGATTCGCAATGGTTAGTAGCTCAGCAGGCTGCTTCACCTTTTGATACGGTGTATATCGTTCACTCCCAATCGCAAATAAAAGAGGATGAACACCAGCTGCATCGACCGCATGTACTTCTTTCACTCCAGGAATCTCTTGTTTAATTGCATCTCCAGTTAATTGGTGAATTAAATCCCCAAACGATGTATCCTCTTGTGGTGGACGACCTACGACAGTGAATGGCCAAATTGCATTATCTCGGGCATACACTTTATGAACTCTCATCAGTGGAAAAGGATGAGTAAGACTATAATAGCCTAAATGATCACCAAAAGGTCCCTCTGGTTTCGTTTCTTCAGGGTGAATTTCCCCTGTAATGACAAAATCCGCATCATGACTGATGCAATAACCATCCTCATAACTATACCTAAATCGTCGCCCAGCAAGTAATCCAGCAAAAGTCAACTCACTTAATCCTTCTGGCAACGGCATAACCGCAGACAACATATGGGACGGGGGTCCACCAATAAAAATACTTACCTTTAACGGCTCACCCTTTTTGTTTGCTTTATGTTGATGAATAGCAATGCCACGGTGAATTTGGTAATGAAGACCAATTTCTTTATTGAGTTCATAATCGTTGCCACTTAACTGAACCCGATACATTCCAAGGTTAGAATTCATAATTCCTGGTTTATCAGGATTTTCAGAATACACTTGTGGTAAGGTCACAAATGCCCCACCATCATCTGGCCAATGTTTAATCAGTGGCAAGTCTGAAATGAATATTTCTTTAAAATCAGAAGGCAGACTAGATTTCTTCATCGGTAATGCTTTAGAAGCAGCAATACCTGAACGGACATGTTTAAATGGATTTTTCAAAGCTGCCATCGGATCATTTCTCAAGGCAATGACATTTTTTACTGAATCCCACGTTTGACGAAACATAAATTGACTTCGTTCCACCGTCCCAAAAAGGTTAGATACGGCTTTATATTTGGATCCCTTTACATTTTCAAATAAGATAGCTGGTCCACCCTCTTCATAAACTTTCAAATGAATCGCAGCCATTTCAAGTTCAGGATCCACCTCTTCTGTAATTCTTATAAGTTGTCCATTTTTCTCTAAATCAAGAATGCATTCTTCCAAGTTTCGATACATGAGTCATTAGCTCCTATTTCAATGATATTATCTAATGCAATCATATCATAAATATTACTTTTTCATCACCCAATAAAACTTTGCAATATATAGGGGCAGTCACTAAACATATTCCAATTTTATCCATAGATAAAGGACTTTTTTACTAAAATACTTCTTTTCTTTCCATTAGTTTTTATATAAAATAAAATTACAAGAAATAATACTTTTAGTAAATATATCTTACAACGTTATAGACCTTAGGGGTGCTTTTATGAAAATTATACGAGATACGAAAGAAGTTATCATTTTCATCTCGATTATTATCTTTGTTTTACTATATTATTTATGGATTTTTAGTTGGAATGAACACGAATACCTATTAACTTTAGGAGGAAATAGTTTTGCCATTATCGGAAGTTTAATTCCTGCATTTTGGTTAGCTGTTGCCTGTAAGAAAAGTGGAAAAAATCAAAACCCCTTTTGGTTCTTCTTATCATTAGGAGTGTTTTCCTTCTTTTTAGGAGAATTATCATGGTCTTATTATGAAAATGTCTTGAGGACGGATGTACCGTACCCTGGTTTACCCGATCTCTTTTATATGCTTACCAATGTCTTTTTCCTCATTGGTTTTCTTTACAAACTTTTTAAAGAAAGAAAAAAAAATCATGTAGTTAAAATGCTATTTGATATTGTTATAATCATGACTGTGGCTTCAACTTTTAGTTGGCATTTCATCATAGGTCCGATTGCGTTTGATAGTGAAGTTCCACTTTCTACGCTAATCGTTTCATTATCTTACCCAATTGGAGAATTAGCTTTATTATTATGTGCATTTAGCATATATTTCGGTAATAGAGTCTCTTTTTTCCAACAACGTTCTTTATTTTTTATTTTTCTTGGTCTTTTGGCATTAGCACTTGCCGACGCTATATATACGTACCAACTTATCACAGATGACTACTTTTCTGGTAGTTGGGTTGACCCTATCTTTGTTGCTGCGTTGTTATTTATTGGTTTTTCTGCTCTTGTTCATAAAGGAGAATTAAATAGAAATGAACAAAAAAGCGTTGAAGTGAAGTTTTATCGTGGGACGGAATATGTTCGATTGTTGGTCCCCTACCTTTCTGTTATCGCTCTTTTTATTTTCATGATTATAAGACCAAAACAAACCGATGAGTTCGATGCGATTACGATAGGAACAGCTATATCTATCGTGTTAATCATCGTTCGTCAGTTATTCTTTATTGTTGAAAATCAAAAGCTTTTACGAAAGTTTTATCATAAAGCTGAAGAACTAGAGCTTAATGAACAACGCTATAAATCTTTATTCGATTATCATCCGGATGCCGTTTATTCTTTAAATTTAAACGGAGAATTTGATAGCGTAAATCATGCTTGTGCCAGTATTCTTGGATACCAAAAGAATGAACTAATTGGTTTGTCAAGTACCATTTTTATAGATTCGGGCGAAAGGGAAATGGTTTTCGGTCATTTTAAAAACGTGAAGGATGGAATTCCACAGCGTTATGAAGTGAAAGTGTACGACCGAAACAGTCAATTATACTATTTAAGTATGACTAACATTCCGATACGTGTGAAAGGAAAAGTTATTGGTATCTTCGCTATAGGAAAAGACATTACTAAAAACAAACTGAACGAAAAGAAAATCAAATACCTAGCCTATCATGATTCGTTGACAGGGTTAGGCAATCGTTATTATTTTGAGGAAGTATTACGGAAAGAGATACGCGATTCAAAGCAAAATGATAAAAAATTTGCGATAATGTTTATAGACTTAGACCGGTTTAAACCAATTAATGATTTATTAGGTCATGACATTGGTGATCAGTTACTTATCTCCGTGGCTAATCGACTAAAGAATTGTATCGGCGAATCCAACACGGTTGCTAGATTAGGAGGGGACGAGTTTACAATATTAGTTCGAGACGTTGTAAGTCAATCGGAAGTGAATGCTGTAGCTAGTCAAATCATTACCTGTATACAAAAACCCCATCTTATTAACGGAAGTGAAATTGTTACCACTCCAAGTATAGGAATTGCTTACTACCCTTTAGACGATGTTACAACCGTTGCTCTAATGAAGAAAGCAGACATTGCAATGTATTATGTAAAAGAAAACGGTCGAAGTCACTACATTTCGTTTAGTGAGACTAACCAGAATTACTCCAAGAGATTGCAATTGGAAAAGGACTTGAGTTCTGCAATTGAAAATCAAGAATTTACGATTTATTACCAACCTCAAGTAAATGCAAAGACTTTAAAAGTAATAGGTGTAGAAGCGTTAATTCGATGGCAACATCCTGAATATGGTCTCGTCAGTCCACTTGAGTTTATTCCAATTGCTGAAGAAACGGGAAAAATATTCTCGATTGGTGAATGGGTGATCCGAGAAGCATGTATGCAAATTAAGAAGTGGCATGAACTAGGTTATCCATTAAAAGTAGGAATCAACTTATCACCAAGACAGTTTCATGATGACCAGTTAGTTTCAAAAATAAACCAAATAATCAAGGAAACAGGTGTTGAAGCTAAGTTTATTGATATTGAGATTACAGAAATGATAGCCATTACAAATATGAAAAAAGTAATACCAATTATCAATGCTCTAAAGAATTTAGGTGTATCTGTATCTATTGATGATTTTGGAACTGGTCATTCTTCATTATCCTATCTTACACAGCTTCCGATCGACACATTAAAAATTGCTAGGGAATTTACTATGAAAATCACAGATAGTGAAGCGAATTACACGATTGTTGAATCGATTGCAACACTCGCAAAAAAGCTTAACTTAAGAGTCATTGTAGAAGGAGTAGAAACAAACGAACAAGCTGACCTCCTTCGAAAAATTAGTTGTGACGAATTTCAAGGGTATTTGACTGGAAAACCTAATGCAGCACCCATCATTGAAGAAATGTTGGCAATAAGTAAAAAACCTTCTGGCAATACAAAGAAAATCAGGTCCTAGATTATTATCTAAGACCTGATTTTTTATTATGATTTAAAAAATTGTTTATAATGTTCTTCTATACGCAAATTTAGTTACATCCTTACTATTTCTTCAAGGTTCGAAATGGTCTTATCAGGTAGTATACCAAGTTGCTCAAATCGTTGGTTTGCACGATTTATCCAGCATTTGTAAACCCAAACTCTTATTGCATACATTATTATCCATGTTTCTGCTTACATAAGCTCCTTAAATTAACTAAAAATAAACTGAAAGGAGTTGATAAAGATGGGTCGTGCGCATAATCAAAAAGCAAGAGATAAAAATCAAGGTAAATTGCCGCAAACACCTAGAAAAGATATTAACACTGATGATTCTGATTTAGAGTTAGCGAAAGAATTAGATGACCGGTATGAACTTAAAGCTAGACAGGGATTTGGTCCATTAGAGCTTAAACGAAAAGAATAGACTAAGTACTAAAGGACTTACTGCTCAAAAAGGAGACGGAACGGAACGTAACTAGCTAAAATACATGCACTGGCTCCACTCGCCACAAAGCAAGTTGTGAGAAACCCACTCACAATTTGTTTTAAAAGAAGGTGGCGGTTCCGCTCGTTGTTTAAGAGGGTGTGACAAAAGGTTTAACAACCTTTCGTTCCACCCTCTTACTATTACTTATTTTTTAGTCGTTCAAGTGAATCCCAAATGCCCCATAAATACATAATTCCAAGTCCCCTGTCATACAAACCATACCCTGGTCTACACACTTCGTCCCATATATGTCTTCCGTGGTCTGGTCTTGCATACCCAGTAAAGCCTGTATCATGATAGGCTTTCATGATCTCAAATATATCAACTGTCCCATCCTGTGTTCTATGAGACGTTTCAATGAAATCTCCATTTTCATACACGCGAACATTGCGAATATGAGCAAATGGGATTCGGTCTGAAAACTCTCGCACCATATCTGCTACATCATTTTCAGGATTTGACCCTAATGAGCCACTGCATAGTGTAATTCCGTTATATGGATTATCAACAAGCTTTAAAATTCGAGCGATGTTCTCTTTGTTAATGACAATTCGCGGCAATCCGAAAATTGGATATGGCGGGTCGTCAGGGTGAATACCCATTTTAATATTATGCTTTTCGGCAACTGGGATAATCTCTTCTAAAAAGTATTGTAGGTTATTCCATAAATCTTCTGTTGAAACGTCTTTGTACGCTTCAAATAATAAGGTGAGATGAGCTAAACGCTCTGGCTCCCATCCAGGTAACGTCATATCAGAGTTTTCACTTATTTTTTTCACTAAGTCTAGTGGGTCAATATCTTTAATCTTAGACCCTTCATAGAAAAGTGCCGTTGAGCCGTCCTCAAGCTCTTTAAATAAATCAGTCCGTAACCAATCAAACACAGGCATAAAGTTATAACAAATGACCTTTACCCCAACTTGAGCTAATTTTTCGATTGTTTTTTTATAGTTTTCTATGTATGTATCACGTGAAGGTAATCCTAATTTAATATCTTCATGGACATTTACACTTTCCACAACATCAATGTTTAAATTATATTTATCAGCTTGTTCTTTAACTTCTTGAATTTTTTCCATCGGCCATTCCTCGCCAGCAGGAACATCATGTAGAGCCCAAACAATCCCTTCAACCCCAGGGATTTGACCAATATGTTTTAAGGATACTGTATCGTTTCCTTCACCAAACCATCTAAATACCATTCTCATTTGATTCCACTCTCCTTTTTTTAGAAATTACGCTCTAGCTTCACGTACGATATCAACATATTGTTTTGCAAGTCGAGTGACTTCTTTAAAATCACCAACTTTAGCTGGTTTTGCAAGGTCGCTACCGATTCCAATGGCAACCGCTCCGTTTTCAATCCACTCTTTTGCATTATGTATGTTAATACCGCCTGTTGGCATGATGTTGACTTGTGGCATTGGTCCTTTTACAGAATTAATCATCGATGGAGAATAGTTGTTACCTGGGAACAGCTTTACGATATCTACTCCGTATTCCATCGCTGTTTTCATTTCTGTAATCGTCATACAACCTGCCATGTAAGGAATTTGATATCGGTTACATAACTTTGCTGTTTCTTTGTCAAAACATGGACTGACGATATACGTTGCCCCAGCTAAAATGGCAATTCTTGCCGTTTCACTATCAAGCACACTTCCTGCTCCAATTAATAAATCTTGAAATTCAGGTCTTTTCTTTAATGAAGTAATCACATCAGCAGCCCCTGGAACCGTTAATGTTACTTCTATTGCTTTCATTCCGCCTTCAATACAAGCACTTGCAGTATTGATTGCTTCCTCTTCACTTTCAGCACGAATGACAGCGACAACTCCAGATTCTACGATGTCTTGAATAGTTTTTATTTTTTGGATCATGATTAGTTCTCCTCTTTTCACTTATTTTTATCGGTCAATAAATTGTTTTTCTCCTAAAGCTACTAGCACCTCGTCTAAGTAAGGTAGCCCCTCATTATCTCCACTTACACTAACGACTAATGAACCAATTGTATTTGCAAAGTAAAGAGATTTGGCTAGAGACCATCCTTGTAGAACCCCATAAACAAAACCCGCATCAAACCCATCACCAGCACCAACTGTATCTACGACTTTTTTAGGAACAACAGGGGCTGCTTCAATTTGCTCGCCATTATGGTACCCAATCGAGCCCTTCTCGCCTAATTTAATGGCAACATAGGAGATTCCTAGCTTCTTACAATGTTCAATAATCTCTTCAGGGTCACTTGTCCCTAGTAATATCTCTGCTTCCTCTAATCCTGTTAAAAAGATATCCACATGAGGCAAATAACCAGAAAGTACCTTTTTCGCTTGTTCTTTACTCCAAAGCTTTAAACGGATGTTCGGGTCAAATGATATGAGAAGATTTTGTTTTTTTGCTTCAGAAATCGCTTCATGAACTATTTCCTCATTCTTTTCAGCTATGGCAGAAAACACGCCTGTGATATGAAGTAATTTGGCATTCTCAAAAAATGAACTCTTGATACTCTCTTTTGAGAGTGTTGTGATTGGTGAATTAAATCGATAGTAAAATGTACTTCCGTCTCCACCTTCACGTATTTCTTTGAAATTTAAAGATGTCGGATAACCGTCGACCAACTTAACTTCGGACACATCAATGCCTTCACCACGAACGAAATTAAAAATATGCTTTCCAAACTCATCGTTACCGAGTCTGCTAATCCAGCCAGTATGTAATCCTAATCTTGAACATCCAATCGCAAAATTTAATTCTGCGCCTCCCACTTTTCGTTCAAAAGTTTGAACAAACCGCATAGGACCGGTTGTACTGGGATTAAAGGTAATCATTGCATCACCAATTGTAATTACGTCTTTCATTGGTATCATCCTCTCTACCTTTTTGGAAATAATCAGGGTATTTCTTAACTAACTCCTTCATATCAACCGTGACTCCTTTTAAGTGAACTCGAACTGCTTTTTCGGCACGGTCTGGATTCTGCTCTTTTATCGATTCAACTATTTCTTGATGTTCTTTCAGTAAGTTGTCTGTATTTAAATTCTCAAACAAGCTTAAAAAGCGAATTCGACTAAAATTTAAAGTCATCATATTTTGGATCGCATCCCAAACTTTCGACTTATGGCAAATGGAAAAAATCAATGCATGGAATTGTTCATCTAATTCAAAAAATCTCTCGAAATCTTTTTCATTTGAGGCTAGCCTTTGTAACGAGACATTTGACGTTAAGGAAATTAAACCCTGTTCAGTAACCATCTCGCACGCCAGTCTGGTTGTCGCCACTTCAAGATGCTCTCTCATAAATCTTGTTTCTTCGAGATGGTCTAAATCTATCTTAGAAACAACTGACCCTTTTTGTGGGAATACGGTTACAAGTTCTTCCTGTGAAAGACGTAAAAAAGCTTCTCTCACAGGAGTTCGACTTACTTGAAGACGCTCTGCTATTTCATTTTCACTAATGGAATGTCCTGGTGGTAGTTTTACACTGACGATTTCTGATTTCAAAAATTCATATACCCTTGTGCCGATAGAAGATCTGTTTTTTAATGAAAAATCTATCTTGGTCATCACTTAGCTCTCCTTTCTAGATGTATACTTGTATACAAGTATACTAATGAAATGAAACCGCCGTCAATACAATTTTACTTTCTACTTCTTCCCCCTTATTATTCCTAAAACAATGGTTAACCTAAGGACATAACCATTTACATGAAAGGGAGAAAACGATGAAATCTATTGAACAGTATCGAATTGAAAAGGATACCATGGGTGAAATTAAAGTCCCTTTTGATGCGTATTATGGATCACAAACTCAGCGTGCCATTGACAATTTTAATATAAGTAAACATAAATTGCCTCGTTCTTTTATTCGGGCCCAAGGAATAATAAAAGCAGCAGCCGCACAAACCAATATGGAATTAGGAAAACTTCACCCTACTATTGGTAGATCCATCATTCAAGCTGCTGAAGAAGTAATTGATGGAATGTGGGATGATCATTTTGTAGTGGATGTATATCAAGCAGGTGCAGGTACCTCTCAGAATATGAATGCCAATGAGGTCATAGCGATACGTGCTAATGAAATAGCTAGTGATATTGGAGCGTTTAGAATTCACCCAAATGACCATGTTAATATGGGACAATCAACGAATGATACCTTTCCTTCTTCATTGCATATTGCTGCGGTAGAAACAATGGTTTATCAACTTCTCCCTTCCCTTTTTCATTTGCAAGCTGCATTAGAAAAAAAAGCGACTGAATTTATGCCAATCCTTAAAACAGGTCGAACCCATTTACATGATGCTGTGCCGATGCGATTAGGACAAGAGTTTTTAGGATATGCAGGGACAATTCAATCCATGTATGAGCGCATAAATCTCACGTTGCCTTCTTTATATGAACTTGGTCTAGGTGGGAATGCGATTGGAACCATCCTTCATACACATCCGAAATACCCTCAAAAAGTTATCGTAGAAATATCTCGAAGAACGAATTTGCCTTTTAAAAAGGCGGATAATTTATTTTGTTTTATGCAAAATCGAAATGCTGCGATTCAAACAATAAGTGCACTTAAGGAGCTTTCGATTCACCTCATAAAAATAACAAGTGATTTACGTCTGTTGAGCTCTGGACCTCGAACGGGTCTTTCTGAAATTAGTTTGCCCCCTGTTCAACCAGGGTCGACAATTATGCCAGGAAAAGTGAATCCAGCTATTTTAGAAATGGTACATATGGTGTGTTGTCAGATAATTGGGTTTGAAACTGCGATAACCATGGCAGGGACCGCTGGGCAACTTGAAATAAATGTGATGATGCCAGTAATTGCCTATACGTTGCTTGAATCCATTGAAATTATGTCGAATGCTTTAGAGACATTAGTAACTAAGTGTATTTTAGGTATACAAGCGAATGAGGAAATTTGTAGAAACTGGATGAATGCTAGCCTTTCTTTAGTAACCGGATTAAGTCCGAGCATGGGCTATGATTTAGCTTCAAGCATTGGAAATCAAGCGGATACACAAAACAAGACCATTCAACAAGTACTTCAAGAATTAGGGTTATATACCACTGACGTACAGCAAGCGATAGCCCCAGAGTCTTTACTTCAATAAAAAAATGAAGGGAGGAAATTTCATGAATCACGACGGCCAATCAAATCAAGCAACCGAGCAAGCTCAAAAATTCATTCAGCTAGCTCAACAAAATATTCATCAAGCCGAACAAAAAGGAAATTCGCTCAACATTGAAGTAGGACTGCAACAACTTCATCATGCGATGCATCAATTACAGAATGCACAAGGAAACGATCCGTCAAAGCAACATCTTTACAAAGAAGTGCAACAGCATTTACAGAATGCAAATGAAAAGTTACACCAAATTCAACAATTATAATGTAAAGGAGAAATCCCCTTGAAAAGTAAAAATGTAATAGTTGTCCTGATGACGGTTCTCCCATGGCTCACAGTTCCTTTTTTAGGTCGTACTGTGTTTAAAAGGTATTTCCCTGCAACGGTATTTATGAGTTTATATCTCTTAGCTGAAGGAAGACTTGCGGAGAAAAGGAAGTGGTGGTGGTTTTCTTATAATGTAAAACCAAATGTACTAGGTGAATTACCTTTAATTGTTGGACCGTTTTTTATAGGTTCACTTTGGATTATGAAGTATTCATATGGAAAGTTTGGTCTATATATGCTCATCAATGCTATTGTTGATGGATTGTTCACCTATATAGGATTATCTGGCTTTAAAAAAATCGGATACGTTACACTCGTTAGATTATCTAAACACCAATTATCACTAGTCTTTTTAATCAAAACATTTGTATTATACGGAGCTCAAGTTTTATATGAAAAGTATTTTTACACCCATCCCGCCACTCAACAAGAAACTAACCATAGAATGGGACATAATAGCTAAAACGTCTCTCTCTTCAGCAAGTTGTGAGAAACCCACTTGCTTTAAAAGAAGGTGGCGGTTTTGCTTATTGCTTAGAGGATAGAACAAAAAGGAAAAAATAGAGGGCCCTGATAAAGTTAAAAAAACAACTTTATCAGGGCCCTCTTAAAACGACCTTTTGTCCACCTTACTTTAAAACGGAACAGGCTAGCTTTATCACATTATGAATAAGTTCTTACAATTCAAATTCCCATTCTTCTTTCAAATATAAATAGATAACTAAAAGTGTATTTTCGAGTTCTTCCAATGTCTTCCCTTCTTTACCTAAACCAAGTTTCGGAAAGATAACATCGGCAATTTGCTGTGTAACTTGTTCTCTTTCTACGCTAGGAATTTGCCCGAGCCTCTCACTATACGCTTTAATTAACTTCCATTCCTTCATTTGTAAAGCTTGTATCGATGTTTCTTCAAAAGAAATCGTTTCCTTGGATAAGCTCCGTTTTTCAATTTCTTTATCTACGGTACTCATTTTTTTACTTTTCTTTTTTCTTTCATGAACAACAATTGTTCCTGCAACAATGTCCCCTAGACGCTTATGTTTTGGATGGAGGAAAATCAGAATCATTCCTAGATAGAAAATGTTGTCAATGATTCGAATTAGATTTCGAATGAAGCTTGATAATAGCGTGATACTATGACCGTTCTCTTGGATAATACGTAATCCAATTAAACGTTTCCCGAAGGTCCGTCCCCCCGTTATGTATTCCAAAAGAAAAAAATAGCCCCAATTGATTAGAAAAAGAACGATAATCGTTACAGCAATGGTGAAGTTACCCCAATCATAAAATAAGGGATTATCCATATTTACTAAATAAAGAATGAAAAGGACCAATATATTAAGTAAAGTTAAAACAACTAAATCAAGAATATAAGCTACCGCTCTACTTCCTAATCCAGCCGGTTGAAATTGAAGTGATACATATTCAGGTGTTTTGACTTCGATGTGTTGCTGATTCATCGAATTCCTCCTTTTGTATGATTTGATGTCACTTTGTTCTATCATTTTTTTTCAGATGTTGTTATGATATTGGAAGAGTAGTAAATTATTAGTTCATTGCAATTTCTTAAAAAGCAGGTGTCCTATGAATTTAAAGCAATATGTAAAACAGCATCGTGAAGATTGGAAGGAACTAGAACAATTAGTTAGTCTTTTACATAAAAATAAACGTAATTTTGCTGCAAAAGATATTCAACAATTTCACCGTTTATATCAAAAATCAGCGCAGCATTTATCATACTGTCAAACTTACTTCCCTAAAGAAGATGTTACGTTTTATTTAAATGGTCTCGTCTCAAAAGCACATAATTTATTATACAAAGACCAAGTGTCTAGCTTTAAGCAAATCCGTTATTTTTTTACAACTAAATTTATAGGCTTATTAGCTGAACAATGGAAATTTGTGTTTATTGCCATGATATTATTTACATTAGGGGCGGTTGGTAGTTTTTTTTCTGTTCTTCAAGACCCTCTTCATTTATATTCCATATTACCAGCAGAAATTGCTTATGCAGTCGACCCTGAGCAATTAGGTGTAGGACACGACTCCATTGATTCCTCATTAATGTCTGCAAGTATTATGACCAATAATATTCAGGTTGCGTTTTTAGCATTTGCTGGAGGAATTACATTTGGATTATTGACAGCATATGTATTAGTTTACAACGGGATTATTGTAGGTGCTCTTGCTGCGCTTTTTTGGCATTATGACATGACTTATGAGTTTTGGGCCTACATCGTACCTCACGGGATGATTGAACTAGTTGCGATTTTTATCGCTGGAGGTGCTGGGTTACTTATGGGCTATAAATTATTTGTACCTGGTCCATATTCTAGGATCTACCAACTTAAAGAGCAAGCGAAACGCTCTGTACAACTATTGTTAGGAACGATCCCTTTATTTGTGATAGCAGGAGTAATTGAAGGATTCATCACTCCTGCTGCTATTTCACTAGAAGCAAAATATTTTGTTGCGATTCTCACAGTTGTAGGATTGTTACTCTATATGGTCATTGGTACGATATTATTTCAAAAAGAAGCTAGAGTAACCCGCGATTCATAATGTCAATGTAATAAGAAACTGCTGTTATTGCTAGTTTATCTTCTCTGGCCTCCACCATTTGGAGGCCTTGTTTTTCCCACTTAGCTTTTTCTCTCTTCTTAAACATCATTTCCTGTTGAGCGATTGTCTTTATCATTGCTTTTTGAACAGTAGTTGGCTCTTCTTGGACTCTTTTCGTAACGACTTCATCATCTACTCCTATCATCAGAAATAGGTGCCTTTGTCTTAGTCTTTTTAAGTACAATAGAGCACTTTCCTCATGTAGAAAGGTTCTGACATCACTAAATAACAGCACAAGACTTCGCTTTTTTTGGGTTGCTTGAACATAATTGAGCACGGCGCCATAATTAGACTCAAAGGGGTCTACTTGAATGTCGTATATAGACTGCAAAATCAATTGCAGATGCGCCATCCCTTTTGCTGGTGGAACATATACTTTCACATTTTTTGAAAAGGCAATAACGGAAACATAATCCCCTTTTTGTAATGCCGCAGCAATCACAGTTAATCCCGCTTCAAGTGATTTTTCAAGACGGTTTCCTTTCTTTAGTTCCGCCCCCATCATTCTCCCGCAATCAAGTAAAACAGTAATATACTTCCCATGTTCAGGCTCATATTCATTAGTCATAACCTCTTGCAGCTTAGCTGTTTGTCGCCAGTTGATTTTTCTAGGATCATCTCCAACAACATAATTTCGGATTTTTGAAAACTCGCCAACTCCACTTCTTTGTTTTCGGATGATGTTTCCTTCATACAATAAATATTGTTGTGCGCTTTCTAAATATTGCCTCGTTTCTGTTAAATCAGGAATAACTTTAACAGATTGTTCAACTTCAATTGTTTTATGTTTTTGCCACAGCCCAAGAACACTGCTATATCGTAAATACAATTTCTCTATTTGATACAGTCCTCTAACCAGTGCAAAGGTTTCGTAGGTAACCATAGTCGAAGAATTACTTTTTATGTTTCCGCGTAACGGAAAAGAACTCCTAAAAGACTGCGGAATCCCATCGATAATTTCATACATAAACGATAAAGAAGAATTATTTATTATAGTAATGTGTATATCATAAGAAATGCTACGTTCCATTTCTTCAGGCATATTTCGTTCTATCATTACTTCACTTTTTCTTGGTGACATAAACAAATCTAATAAACTAAACAAGATAATCGCACCATTTGCAATAACAACAAAACCCCACGATAGTTCTGTAAATGTAGCAATCACCAATATAATCGAAAAAATGCTATACAATAGTAATAGTCTTTTAGTTGGTAAAATCCCTTTATCGTGGAACAGGAATCGACCCCACAAGTTCTTTAATCGTTTGGTCAACAGTCGCTCCCTCCAATTCCATATGTGGAGATAATTGAATCCGATGGCGTAATGCAGGATTTACCACGATTTTGATGTCATCGGGTGTAACATAATCACGTCCAGCTAAGAAGGCCCAGGCCTGTGCTGCTTTCCCGATTGAAATCGCAGCCCTCGTACTCGCCCCAAAGCGGATCGTTTCAGACTCCCGTGTTTTTCTAACAATTTTCATAATATAGTCTAATACACTTTCACTTAACGTCACTTGTTCAATGTCACGTCGTATTGATAAAAAGCTCTCAAGGTCAAGAACCGACTTGTCAGCAATTGTAAATAAGCGGTCTTCAATTACACGTTGTAACACTTTTTTCTCTTCCTCAAACGAAGGAAAATCGATATGTAATTTAAACAAAAAACGATCTTGCTGTGCTTCAGGTAAAGGATATGTCCCTTCAAATTCAATCGGATTTTGTGTAGCTACAACGAAAAAAACCTCTGCTAAAGAATACGTTTCTCCCTGAATAGTAACCTGTTTTTCTTCCATCGCTTCTAACAGGGCAGCTTGTGTTTTCGCAGGTGTTCGATTGATTTCATCAGCTAACAAAATATTAGTGAAGATAGGCCCCTTTAACGTCTGGAATGTACCCTCTTTCATGTTATAAATTGTACTGCCGGTAATGTCACTCGGTAGCAAATCAGGGGTGAACTGAATTCGATTAAAGTCTCCCCCTACTAAACTAGCAAGAGTTCGAACCATTTGTGTTTTCCCAGTACCAGGTACACCTTCTAGTAATACGTGTCCTCCAGATAAAATAGCCGCAAGCAAAAGTTTTACATTTAATTCTTGTCCTAGTATTCTTTCTTGATAGCTTTGAAGTAATTGATTTAATTCCGTCCTCATTCTTCAATTCCTTTCTGTAATTGATCTAGTTTTTTAGACCATCGTAAAAATTCTTGTTTACTAAGAGTGTCAGATTGTAGAGCGGTAGTTAAACCCTCTACAAAAAGAGCGATGTCTTTTTTCTTCATTCCTTTCCACTTTCTTTCTAAGTAATCACTTGTTTCTACCCAAGTGCTCTGGTAAGGAACTCCCCATTTTTCCTGTAATCGTAATTTAATATAATCGGCTTGGATTAGAAGAGAATCATGATATCTTTTTCCTCTTATAAACCATGCAGCTAATGCTTGAATCGCTTCATCACTGAATCGAACATATTCTTCACGAGCTGTCTTCAATGGACCAAATCGTTTTCCTTGATTCCAGAGCCAAAAAACGACTACTATCATTCCTTGTAGCATGACAAGGAGGAACCATTGTGGATAAACTGTCATATAGGAAGGAACGTTTTGTGGAGTATGAATGTATTCATCAAAAAACACTTCTCCGCTTCCTATCGCTTCATGTAATAATGCTAAATTTAACGGAATATGGTCTTCATCAAGCAACCAGTCATTTGCCATCCAATGAGGTGAGTTTGTGACAATAAGTTTTCCGTCACCAATGGTTTCTGAAAACGCAATCGTTCCTAACTCGTCAGATAATATTTCTTGTTGTTGTTCAGATAATTCAAAACGAATATAAGACAAAACAATCGCTGAAAAAGAATCTCCATTCTCTTTTACTACAGTACTGACCTCATCGTCACTCGGTTCAATATATGTAGGAGTTAGCCCAAACATATCGCGTGGGTTTTGACTAAACAACACGATTGTATTTCCTGCTTCCATAAATCGTATATATTCTTTCATGTCCTCTTCGACCGGTACAAAATGTGGTTCAATCATTAAAAGTAATTGGTCTTTATTCTCCATAGACAAAAGAGTAGGGGGATGATTCCTCCTTTGGACATCAACTCCTTCTCCTTCTAAGTAGGTATAAATGGCTTTTACCCCAGTAGGAGAAGGTGAGTTAGAGTCATAACTGCTGTAGTGTTTTGGCTGGTTTCCCCCAGTTACGTAGAATACAATGAACAATAAAACAATAATGGCAAACCCAATTACCCATTTTTTCGAAAACGTTGTATTCAATCGTACATCATCCCCTCTCCTCCTCGTCAATTTGTTGTTCGTCTAACCAATTCATAATTTCTGTAGAATATAATGTGTATTGCTCTTGATTCACTTCTTTTTCTCCATACGTTACGCCGTCGAATAAAAGCGCAAAGCGATAAAAAAGTGCCGCACTGTCTTGATTCACTTTGTTCAGTTCCTCATAATAATCCCAGTTTGTTTTCCATTTTCTTGCTTGTAGCCATTGGATTTCATGAAAATGTAATAACAACGCTAAAAATAAATGCCTTGAAGCCACTGTATAATTTTGTTCGTTTTCCTGGTTTTTCGCTTCATTTAAATGACGGATAGATGTCCATTGAAGCTCATGTTCAGTTTGTAACGGTGTGCTTGCCCTGAATTGCCTTGTTCTTCTTACATTGCGAGCATACATGAAAAAAATATAAAACAATATAAAAGTGATAACGATGATTATGACCAATAAAATCAAACCACCGTTTCCTCTACTTGTTTCAACAATAGGAAACCATTCTGCAAACGACTCAGCGAGCCAAAGTAAAAATCGATCCATCCATTCTTCAATAAAACCTTTAGGTTGATAGTACACCTGATACTCATCTTGTTGTAAAATCTGTTCTATTTTTTCTCTGGCATCGGTTGGATTTTCCATTTAACCACCTACTTAAGGAAAGTCGGCAAAGCCGCCTTGACTAATGCGATGTGCGGAGCCACTGCTTTCTTTTACGGAGTACTTTAATAAGCGTATTTATTATTAAAGTACTTGCAGTGTGCAGAGCCATCGCCCTTGATTGACCTTTAAAAATAAAAGGAAAGTCGGCAAAGCCGCCTTGACTGTTATATTAATTTTTTACGTCTTGATAGTCTTCTAGCATTTCAATAATGTCATCTGCGCCTTTTCGACTCTTTAAATCAAAGTAAATGATTGTATAGCCAACACTTATAACCATAAAAGTAAATAGGCCAACAAGATTAATAATTAACATATATAGAACACTGTTTCCAAGAAGTAGTCCGAAGAACATTTCGAAAGCTGCAGAAATACACGTTAAAATAATAGTGAATACAATATAAATACCAATAATCGCCCACACTCGTTTAGATGTTAAATTCCAGCTAAGACTAATCCCTGGTGCCTTATGGTCTAGGACAACTGAACCAAGATAAAAACTCCACCTAACGAGAAAAAATATAAACACAACAAATGAAATTAAAAACAAGAGTATTCCAAAAATAATATGTACGACCGGTTCAACAAAAGGTAACATCACAAACGAAAGAGCATATATTATCCCTGGAACAGCCATTACAAGTAACATAAGTAAAAAATATAGTATACTACTTCCAATAATTGGCCAGAATCGAGAGAATGCCAGTTTTATGACGGAAGAAACTGTGTAAGCTTCTTTATTTTTTATGTGATTAATCGCATACATAATGGCAGATTGGGCGATTGGGAGAAAAATGAAACTTATCAAACTTAAAAGTCCAATCAGTATCTCAGCAACAAAATTTGTTTGCATTGCACCTTCAACAAACCCGGAAAAAAGTTGTTCGTACCATACGTCTCCTTCTCCTACTGCTCTAAAGAAACTTGCACCAAAATACAGCTGGACAAGCGCTTGTATCGCATAAATCGGTCCTATAATAATTAGTACAATCAGAAAAAAATCTAAAAATCGGGCTTTGCTTAATCGAAAAGTGTGGTCTAAAATTTCCCCAAACGTTTTTGGGGTAGAAAATCCTTCTTTCACATAAAACGCCTCCTAAAATAATAAACTATAATACTCCCTATTTTAGCATTTTTTAGTAATCTTTTGTGGATAAATGACTATCTTTTCTTAAAAATCAAAAATAAGCATGTCTCTTAGGCTCTCCCTAAAGAACATGCTTATGATTTCAGTACAGTCGTTAGTCATTTAAACCAACCTTTTTCTTTAAATCTAGTTATCGCTTCAATACGATTACTAACTTCAAGCTTATCAAGGATAGATGAAATATAATTGCGAACAGTGCCGTTCGTTATAAATAGTTGTTGGGCAATTTCTTTTGTACTTTTGCCTTCAGACATAAGTAGTAGTACATCACTTTCTCTTTCAGTCAAAGGATTAGCTTCTCCGTACACTTCATCTACCAACTCAGGAGCATAAATTCGGCGCCCCTCCATCACTTTCCTAATAGCTCCTGCCAATTCCTCACTCGGACTATCTTTCAACATATAACCATTCACACCAGCTTTAACAGCTCTTTGAAAATAGCCAGACCGAGCAAAAGTTGTTAAAATAATGACCTTACAACCAGTATCATTAAGTTTTTCTGCAGCATCTAACCCAGTCATACCAGGCATTTCTATATCCATAATACATACATCAGGTTTGTGTTCTTCTACTAAACGTACAGCTTCTTCCCCATTATTTGCGCTTCCGACAACGCTCATGTCATCTTCTAGATCAATAAGAGCAGCGAGTGCACCCAACAACATTTTTTGGTCTTCTGCAATCACAATTCGAATCATGTTACCCCTCCTTTTATTCCGGCTTCGTGGAACTGTTCGGTACTGAAATGAGTACGGTTGTACCCTTATCTATGTCTGATTCTATTTCGAGTTGGCCATTGACAAACTCTAATCGTTCTTTCATCCCTTGAACTCCACTTCCCTTAAGACGGTCAAGCGGTGTTCTAATACCTATCCCATCATCGGAAATTTTGATGGATAGTTTTGTGTCTTGAGGAATTAGCATAATCGTGCAATGAGAAGCTTTACTATGTTTTACAACATTGGTAACAGCCTCTTTAATACACATGCTAACCACATTTTCTGCAATCAATGACGTATGTTGTAGCTTCGGATTTCCTTCTAAAGTAAAATCTATCGAGGCAGCTTTTAAAATTTGTTTAATTCGAAGCATTTCATCTTCAAGTTTTGTCCCTCGCATTTGCATAACAATTTCTCGTACTTCTTTTAATGCAATCCGGGCCGTTTTTTGGACATCCTTGATTTCTGTTTTAGCTTTGGCAGGATCTTTTAGAATTAATTTCGCGGCTAAATCACTTTTTAAGCCGATTAATGATAGCTTTTGACCAAGAGTATCGTGTAAATCCCTAGAAATTCGTTGTCTTTCCTCTAATTTTACTAGTTCTGATATTCGCTTGTTGGCGTCTTCTAATTGAACTTGAAGCCGGTCTTCTTTATTTTTATTGTAAGTACTCACCGGCAATAAAATGACGGCGACAATACTTAAAAACACAAAAGGAAGTTGCGTAATAAAAACACGATGTGAGACAAAACCATAATAACTGGTCGTAAACGTTGTTAACAGTAAAATCACATAAAAAGTAATAAATGCGGCGCGACTTTTCAAGTTACCTATAAAAAAGGCTAAAAATAAAAAGAAATAAATATAACCAAAAAGCAAGCTCATTGCTGCTGATATTGATATCTGCACACTGGTCCAAAAATAGACAAGCCATCCTTTAGAGACAAAGGATAGCACGTAGCATATAAAATATACGATTATCATCACAATGCCTATGACTATTTGATATGTTGATGTCGAATGGAATACAAAATAAAAAGGGAGGATATAAAACACAATCCATACATACGGACTAAGTCCGGTGCTTTTCCGAAACTTCTGATTCCATAGTTTAAGATTGTTCATAGTCCTCTCCCTTTTTGGTATTTTTTATCATTATATCATAATATTAGTTTACTTTTCGTAATAAATCTGGAACTTTTTCACCTTCAGCTCGTTGTAATGATGCTTTCACATCTTTAAACGTAACAAACCTTTTTCCATGCTCATCCCAAAGCTTAAAGCGAAGTGATTTAATACTTGTGCGTAATGTAATTGTTGTTGCTTTTTGTAATGGTGGTGTCGAATTATGAGCTTCTTCTAAATTATAATTAGGAACTCTTGGACTTAGGTGATGAACATGATGGAATCCGATATTACCAGATAACCATTGTAACAATTTCGGTAGTTTATAATAAGAACTTCCTTCAACTGCCGCTTGCACATAGTTCCATTCCTCTTCATTTTCAAAATAAGAATCCTCAAATTGATGCTGTACATAAAATAACCAAATTCCAAATAAAGCTGACATAAATGCAATTGGCCCTTGAATTAATAGGAATGCTTGCCAACCGATTGCCCAACATAACGAAGCATACAGAGCAACAATTAAAATATTTGTAATATACGTATTTATTCTTTCTGGACGTCTTGCTGCTCTTCGATTAAAACGATATTCAATTAAAAATACACCAATTGGACCAAGACCAAACATTACAAAAGGATTACGATAAAAGCGGTACCCGATTTTTTTCCAAACAGATGCTTCATCATATTCTTTAACTGTTAATATCCACATATCACCTACACCACGTTTATCAAGATTACTACTTGTCGCATGGTGAATAGAATGCGTTTGCTTCCATTGTTGATAAGGTACTAATGTTAATACACCGATAAGCGTGCCGACAATGTCGTTTGCTCTTTTGCTCTTAAAGAATGATGAATGTGTGCAATCATGCATGATAATAAATGAGCGTACGAGAAAACCAGATGCGACTACTAATATAGGAAATGTCAACCAATATGAAACAGAAAGGCTAAGGTATCCGATATACCATAAAGCAAATAACGGACCTAATGTGTTCACCATTTGCATTATACTTTTTTTCATGTTAGATTGCTCGAATGGAGCAACTTCTTTTTTTAATTGCTTAATTTTAGGTACTGACATCATAAAACCCCTTTCAAATGTAAAGCTTAGTAAGTTATGATTTGACTTATTATTTTAATGTTAAATTGTTACTATCATTATTATAAGAAGTTTTGGTATGACATTTAAGTCATAAACGTCAATTCAAACGTATGACAAATGTCATATAGGACAAACAACCAGTTCCAACAAAAAGCTGGTAAAACAACGGTTATACGATAAATATTAAATTCTAGTAGCAATACATTAGAATTTTGTAATACAATACAAAAAAAACTGATGAGACGATACTCTCACCAGGTTTTTTTTCGTTGGATGGACTTGGCGGGGCTTGAACCCGCAAAATGCACAATAATTAACCCAATGTAACCACTGGCTGCTCTATCCCTTTGAGCTACAAGTCCATATGTAAAAGCATTACATAGTAAGTATGTCTCCAACTATTCTTTTTATTCCAACCAAACATTTTTTTTACTCTTTCGCTTGATATACTTTCAGTTGTTTTCCTTTAATTGTAGTTGTTTTCATTTTTTCTAGAACATGTATGCCTTTGCCATTTAGAATATCAACAAAAGTACTGTTCTCTTGTATCGTAATGATGCCAATGTCATCTGCGGTTACCCCTGGTAGCTTTGAAAGAGTACCAACAAAATCAACTGCTCTTAATTTCTTCTTCTTACCACCATTAAAATAAAGCTTCATAATTCCCTCATTAACCTGGTCCTTTTTATCATTTTTTAACGGTGGCCGTTTTATACGTTTTTTTTCAAAAGCATCCTTTGCCCTTATGACCTCGTCATGAGGCGGTGGTGTTCCCCTAGGTATAGTATATCCAAGTAATTGTTCGGTTTCCTTTAGATATTTTTCATCACTCGGAGTTAAAAAAGTAATTGCTTTTCCGTTTTTACCTGCTCGTCCCGTTCTTCCTGTGCGATGAACATAGCTTTCTTTTTCATATGGGAAATCATAATTTATGACATGTGAAATATCTGCAATATCAATCCCCCTTGCAGCAACATTGGTAGCAATTAAATAACGAAATTGTCCTTTTCGAAAATCATTCATAACTGAAAATCGGTCTTCCTGTTTCATGCCACCATGTATTTTCTCGCATGGATAGTTCGCTTTTTTTAATTTTCGATAAAGATTATCAACTTCTTCTTGTGTCCCACAAAAAATGATACAGCTATCAGGATTCTCCACAATCGTAACATCAAGTAACAAATTAAATTTATTAGCCTCGTTAACCTCAAGAAGAACATGCTCAATTTTACCAACAGTTGTTTTTGATGTTTGAATCTCAATTGCCTCATGGTTGCTCATGTATTTTTTACTTAACTTCTCAATGTCTTCCGGAAGGGTAGCTGAAAAAAGCATCGTCACCCGTTCACGTGGAAGTTCGTTAATAATTGCTTCTACTTGGTCAATAAATCCCATGTTTAGCATATCATCCGCTTCATCAATGACAAGATATTTAATCTTATCAAAAACTAATGTACCTTTTTGGATATGGTCTAGTATCCGACCAGGGGTACCAACGACGATGTGATTTTTCTGTTTTAGTTCAATTTTTTGTCGTTCAAACGATTGTTTACCAAAGATAGCAATTGCTTTCATACGTTTAAATCTACCGATATTTAAAATGTCTTCTTTGACTTGAACCGCTAATTCCCTTGTAGGTGTTAACACCAACGCTTGTGGTCTATTTTCATCCCACTCGCAAAGTTGACATAACGGAATCCCGAATGCGGCCGTTTTACCACTTCCAGTTTTTGATTTAACGACTACATCTTTCTTAGTTAACACAATTGGAATGACTTTTTCTTGGACTTCAGTTGGACGATCGTACTTTAACTGTTCTAATGCCCGTAGTATACCATCGTTTAATGAAAAGCTTTTAAACCCATCTTGTTTCATAGTAGAGACCCTCATTTGTTTTTCTTTTTATTGTACCCATAGAAAAAAGCCTACAATCCTCATTAGGGTGTAGGCTTTGTTTTTCTTATTCTACTACAAATTCAAAGTTTGCACTTAATTTAACATCTTTCCCAACTAATACGCCACCTGTTTCAAGAGCAGCGTTCCAAGTTAAGCCGTATTTCTCACGGTTTAGTTTTCCTTCTACATCAAATCCAGCAACTGTGCTTCCATCCATAGGATTTTTGGATGTGCCGTTAAATTCAATCGCGAATGTTTCAGAGTTCGTTACACCTTTAATTGTAACATCAGCTGTCATTTCAAACTCATCATCAGATACTTTTTTAATTGATGTGCTTTCGATTTTAATTGTGTTATAGTTCTCTACATCAAAAAAGTCCCCTGAACGTAAATGCCCATCTCTGTCATCGTTATTTGTGTTAATGGAAGCTGGGTCAACATTTACTGTTACTTGAAGCCCTTCTGGATTATTGATGTCTCCTACCACGTTTACATCGAAGTCTTGGAATTCACCTTTTGCTTTAGAAACCATCATATGTTTTACTGAAAAATTTACCCCACTGTGTACTTTGTCTAATTTGAATGTTGTCATTTTTACTTTCTCCTCCTACGTTTTCCTAATTTCTTTTTGTCATTGTCTTGATTACATTTCTTACTATAAACTATATTTATCTTAAATTCAAGATATTTATTTTGAATTTAAGATGTTTTTTTATTAGTGTGTTGAAATGTTGCTTTCTAAAGGGTTTCGCTGTTCATTCATATTATTTTTCGAAGATAGATTGTTCGAAATCAGATTGATTAGTAAAAATATTATAATAATTATCCAAAAAAACCATTGTTTCCAAATAGGTTTTTTCATAATAAAAGCACTCCCGTATATATATGATTAAAAAAAGCTTTGGTATATAAAATTCCCCCTAAGGTAAAACCGATTACCTTAGAGGGAGCATAACATTTTAACCTAATCTCTTTCAAACCTTACAAACCTACATACTCAAACCAGTCAAAATCTGCTGTGTTGGAGCTATTACTTCCGTTCGCACTTGCATATAAGCCAATTACAGTACCAACAAAACCACCTGCGACATCAGTGCTTAAAATTCTACCGTCGACATTTTCAAGTAGTGGTATATAATCCGTTTGGGATTTACCGTAATAGAAACTATAGTCTTGTCCATATGTTTCAATTTTTAAGTATAATCCTTTAGAATCAATAGGGCTCTCCGCCAGAACTTCTTTTTCTCCAGCTTGATACTTAATTAATTGAATTACGTTATTACCTCCGTTTTGTGTTGAAACAAACTGATAGTTAAATTCTTCGCTTTGAAATAACACAATACCTGCTGTTTCATTATCAGCCGTTGGAGAAAACTCCATGTAGGTTGATGCAACAAAATTGATGTGTTGTTGTCTTCTCGCTACAAAGCTTGGTAAAGTTGATTCAGTTACCATATCAGGACGAAGTTTTAATCGTAGGTAACCAGGTTTCTCCGTTAAGCTATACGTCTCTTCTCTAGGCGTACGTAAAATGTTCCATCTTAAATCAAGCGTATCTTCCGTAAAATGGTCACACGCCGGATGGATTACAGGTTTAGTTTCCGGTAGGTCTGGTACGGGATAAGACATTTCTAATTTTCCAGTTCCTGGGCTCATAATTGGCCAACCATCTTCCCAAATGACCGGAAGCAAGAATGTTTCTCTTCCTAGGTTACGATAATATCCTCCATAAATTCGGGATGCTAGTCCAATCGCCCACCATTCTCCATTTTGTGTTTCCACTAAGTCACAATGACCAACATTAACGACAGGATACTCTCTACCAAAATGGCGATGAGTCATGATTGGGTTAGCTTTATTTCCAACATAAGGACCTGTAACCGACTCACTGCGCGCTATTGAAACAGCATGTTCATGGCCGGTACCTGCCTCTGAAATCATAAGATAGTACATGCCATTTATTTTATAAATATGAGGACCTTCTGGCCAAATCACATCACGTAAAGCGCCACGCCATAAGCCAATAGAATCTCCTACTAAGCTCATTGTTTCTAAATCAAACTCTTGTAACCACACTTCCCAGTTCCCGCTATATTTCTCTCCTTCTGGAGCTGGTCGTGTTCCATGGTAATAAACTTTCCCGTCATCATCAAAGAACAGAGAAGGGTCAATTCCTGGAGCATCTAGATAATAAGGGTCAGACCAAGGACCAGCAGGATCGGTAGCAGTCACGACAAAGTTTCCGCCTTCTTCCACATTCGTTGTGATCATATAAAATACGCCTTCGTGGTGGCGAATGGTCGGAGCAAAAATACCTCGTGACACACCTTGTCCATCTAGTGGTAGTTGTGATGGTCTATCTAAAACATGACCAATTTGTTTCCAATTGACTAAGTCACGGCTGTGAAAAATCGGTACTCCTGGAAAGTAAGAAAATGATGAAGTGACTAAGTAATAGTCTTCACCTACTCTGCAAAGGGATGGATCTGGGTAAAAACCGGGTAAAATCGGATTTTGAAACGTTTTCATTTTTCTATTCACCTCTAAGTTAGTTTCTTTGAATCAAAAATATGTATTACTTAAATGGCTATAAAAATCATTGTAGCATTTCTTGATAAAGAAAAACATATTCAAACTTTATATATTATCTAAAAAACTATGTAGCTTTATAGTAAAGATATAGGGTGGCACTGTAAAAAGTTGTACTGACTATTTCAGTGCCTTCTGTTTTTTTAACCTTTTATCCCACTGTTTTCCTTAATTCTTTTCTTTATTGTGCTTACGCAGTCTCTTCAATTTCTTTTTTCTCATGTTTTACAAGGGCTTTTTGTTCCCACTTTCTCGTTTTCCAACGACCATATAATAAAATTCCTCGAAGCCATTCATCCGCTATAAATGCGATCCATATCCCAATTAGCCCGAAGCCCCAATGAATTCCTAGTAAATAATATAAAGGTACACTAAACAACCAAATGACTGTCACAGAAACAATCATCATATACCGTGCATCTCCTGCACCTTGTAGAGTGGCCCCATATATTAAGTTTAAGCAACGACCGGGCTCAAGTAAAAAACCCATTAGCAAAAGAGTAGCTCCCATGTATATAATTTCAGGGTCACTTGTAAACAAGCCTAGCAATGGCTCTCTTAATAAATAGATAATAAGTGTCGTTCCCATTGCCATTAGGATACTCCAACGACCATTACGAAGTGCTTGTTTATAAGCTTCATCCATTTTACCTGCACCAATTAAGTGACCGATAATAATTTGAGAACCTCTTCCTAACGAAATCCCCAAAATCATAACGAAAAAGAGAATATTTATCGTATAAATCCGAGTCGCTAACATTTGAGTCCCTAATAGCGTAATAAACGCAGTTACAACAATTTGACTACTAGAATACGAGATAATCGTCATAGACGAAGGAATCCCAATGCTAAGTATTTTCTTAATTCGTTCTTTTTGCCATCTTATTAATTCGGACCATTCAATTTTTAACTTGACGCGATAATAGAGCATTAAACCATAAGCAATCATCGCTAGAAACTGACTAATGGCCGTTGCGATAGCTACCCCTGGTACTCCAAGCTTAGGTACTCCAAAAGCTCCAAAGATGAACAAATAATTCCCAATAATATTTAAGATATTCATTCCAACGGAAACATACATCGTCTCTTTCGTAAAGCCATGCGTTTGTATAATCGCAGACATTGTTACACAAAGTGCTTGGAAAACAAGGGCTCCACCAACAATCATCAAATACACTCTTGCTTCTTGAAATAAGTGAGGTTCTAACTGAAACAACCCAAGTAGTTGTCGACTAAACAAAACCACTAACGTTGCAATTAACAGACCAAATAAAAAGTTCATGGAAATAGCATTGGCTGTCAGTTTTCGGATTTCCCCATATTTTTTTGCACCTAAATACTGCGCAACAACAATTGCACACCCTGTTGCGACAAATTGAAAGAGAAAAAATAAAAACATGACTAATTGATTGGCAACGCCAACAGCGGCTACCGCTTCATCCGATACTTTACTTATCATAAATGTATCAGCGGTCCGTAACGAAAAGTGCAACAAAGTCTCAATGAATATTGGCCACGTTACAGCTATAATTGATAATTTTTTTACCTCTGGTGTAGTCATAACATTCCCCTTAAACGTAGTATGTAAAAATGAAGAAGTGGTCTCGAAGGAAAGACCACTTTTAATAAACGGAAAATAGTATTGTTGCTTAGCTGGCATTAAATTTCTAGATTTTTAAATTAATAGGATAAATACTATTTTATAAAAATAGTGGAGGAATGAAAAGGCGTTTCTTTATTTTAAGTTAATTTCACAAAATGTACTTACTATCTTTTTTATAGTACTTAACCAAAAAAGATTCGGTCTATTTCTGGAATCGGCCCACTAAAAAATAAGGATGCATGTGGATTTAGATGCGGTGCAGTTTTTTGCTGTGCTTTTGCTTTAATTGTCTTTTGAGGAATCGAATACTGTTGTTGTCCTTCCCAAAAAGAAGGATACATGTTTCCATAAGGACTCTGTTGATAACCCAAGTATGGTGCTTGGTAGGGGTATTGTCCATAGGTAGGCATTTGCATGTGGTTGAAGAAGTTAGAGTATTGAGAGTATGGGTATACGGCTAACAATGGTAAAACCTCCTTACTTTTCTAGATATTTTACCCTATGCTGTTGTACCATTCACGCTACTCTTTCCCTAAAAAATAGTGATCTACCTATAAAAAAAGAGAGTTAGACTGGGACAGAAATAGCTAAACCATCTGCACAGGCTTCACTCGCCACAAAACAAAGCCCGTTGTGAGATACCCACTCACTTCAGCAAGTTGTGGCGGTTTCGCTCATTGCTTAGAGGGTGGGTCAAAAGGCAAAAAACCTTTTGGCCCACCCTCACCCTCTTCTTTATGAAGATATGACTTAGTGTTATTTCAATACATAAGCAGCTAATACACTTTGAAGTTCATAAATATTTAAGTTTTTGTTAAACTGTTTTTGAATAGGGGCAGAATTTCCTGAAATCCATATTTTAAGTTCAGCATCTAAATCGAAGTTCCCAGCAGTTTCAATGCTAAAATGAGTTATGTTTTTATATGGAATTGAATGAAGCTCTACCTTTTTTCCTGTAAGTCCTTGTTTATCTACAAGGATGAGGCGCTTGTCTGTAAAAAGAAATAAATCTCGAATTAGCTTGTATGCTTTCTCAATTTGTTCATTAGCGGTTAAAACTTTTGAAAATTCTTTTTGTACTTCGCTAACATTAACTTCTGAAGCATTTCCCATTATACCGTCTAAAAAACCCACAACATCCACTCCCTTTGGAAAATAATAGTATTTTATCTTTGGTTTTAAGTATACATTTATTTAAAACGTTGTTAGCTTTGTTTTCTTTTGAAACCGAAATAGATACGTTTTATATTGATTAAAATCCTTTAAATAATGACTATGATGAACGGTATAGTTGGCATCTTCATTGTTCCATAGTTTAGAAAAGTAATCAGACACTTCTTGTATGATATCTTGTTCTGTTGGTGCTTTTATCTTAAGGCTTGTATCTAAATTAAAATCATCTAAATTCCTTCGCGTAAAGTTTGCTGAACCACCAACAATCGTGCTAACATCTTTCCGTTTAATTAACATTAATTTACTATGGTATTGTTCATCGTGTGTATTATACCAGCGAACGTTTATATATTCATTTCCATACTTCAAAAGGTCATAGGCAACTGGCCGATTTGGAATCCCAATGTTTTCATTTCCAAAGACCGTTTCGTTAGGGTCTAATATGATGTTTATATGGACGCCTCTCTCACTCGCGTCTACTAAAGCATTGATAACATCGCTTTCAGATAAGTTAAACATTCCAATAAAAATAGTATCGTCAATCGTCGTATCATCAATTTCTTCTATAAGATTTTTACGAATTGCTCCTTCAGTTAGTAATTGCACCTCAATGTTCCCGTCTTCTTCTTTTGATTTAGGATACCTTGGTAATAAAGTGCCTCCTGAAAAATTTGCGACAGCTTGTTCGGATTGCAAGACGTCTCTTATGATATCACCCTTGACCACAAAAGCAATATTTGAATGAAATCCACTTGCGTCATGAGCGTTCGCAGATGTAACCATAACTTCTTTTTCCGTAGCAATTATTTTTCGATGATTCCCTTTTAAATTTAACATCTTTAAATAAGAGCCTAATGTGACATTCGGTGAACTATCAGCAAATGGATTTGTTATCCAACCTTCCCCCTTCTTTCCGAAAACATGAAGGAAAGAGCGCCAATACCCAGAATATATCGGATTGGAGTCACGTAACGGGGTTAAATTCGTTAAAATGACTTCTATGCCATTTTCCTCAAGCTTTTCTAGATGTCCATTTGGATGTGACTTATACGTAGTATTGATTTCATCGGTAATAAATACAATTTCAATATCTGGTGACTTTTCCTTTTTATCTAATAGCGCTAGTGTAATGTCATCAGTTATTTCAGGATACTCTTTATCATTATCATGTTTATCATTGAATAAGAACATATCAAATAAAATAAAATCCTCTGCATTATCAATCATGTCGAGGACCCTATCAAAGATTTGGTGGTCGTGCTTTATTTCTCCTTTTTGTTCATACGTAAGATCTTGAAGGAAGTCAACATGTGATACGTGGTATGGATTCCCTTCAAGAGAGAGCCCTTTTGGAATAGGTTTAAATAAACCATAGACCGTATAACCAAAGACAACCAATATAAAACAAAGGAATACAAACGTGAACAATTTTCGCATAGTTCCTCCTCATCCTTTTTTAAATAGTATCCCGATTATTGACATCATTCATTCTGTTTTGGTATCAATTATGAGAGAACAAGACTTTACCGCTGGTGCGTAAAATAGAGGGAACCGAAAAAGTTTAAAACCTAACTTTTTCAGTTCCCTCGTAAAAAACCTAATTGTCGTTTTTATTATATAATTCAATATCCTCAAATGGTTTAAATGAAATAGCTTGGTACGACTGCTTTTTCTCGTTTGTAAGGATTGATAATAGTCTTCCGCTCAACCTATTTATATTAAAGCCCCCAGGAGTTAGAATCACTCTTCCAAGAATGGAATCAAGCCCCTCCACTAACATGTCATATTGCTCATTACCCATATTTTCAAGTGCGTTTCGTAACGCAAGGGACCATTTATATTCTTTATCATGTTGCTTCATCAACGTATGGTAATCTTTATTATGAACAATGGAATCGGCTGCGTAAATACCAGTTAATAATGCATTATGCAATCCGAATCCCATCGAAGGAGTAGCACAACCTACTGCATTTCCTATCAAAAGTAAGTTATCGGTTGAGTACATTTTAGGCTGGCCAATAGCAAAGTTTTTCACATGATGAATCTGTTTAAATGCAACATCTGTTCCAAATTGATCTTTCACAAAAGCATCCCATCCTGCATGAATATCAAATTCTCTATCAGGTGTGGCTACGCTAATCATCGACGTGGATTCATCTAGGACTAATTGAAACGAATATCCCTTTGAAGCAAACCGGTCATTAAACCACATTTTTGTTTGCTTTTCATTAAATTGTCCAGATATCAGCGCATGTATTATATCAACATATCGATCAATTCGAACATTTAGTTCAGTCGGTACGTCTTGTAAACGACCCGTCGCTAGTATTACTTTGTCATATTTATCTTTAATTTCATGATAATGAACCGTATGGTTGCAATATATGTTTGAGGAAATATGTTTCGCTAGCTGTTTCTCCAAAGAATTTTCATGATTCCCTCTAACAACAACATGCCCTAAAAACCCTTGATAGCTATAACTTTTACTCGGTCCATTTGTGATAGAGGAGTAAATTGTATGTTGTGGAAGCAAATACATTTTATATTCACTAGCTAAGTGAGAAAATAAATCACCAATCGGTCGATGGAAAAGCTCTGAGACAAACTCTAAAAAAATATTTGCCCCACCTACATCTGATTTAGTTTCAAAAATATCAATGCTTCCTTCCAAATTTTGTTGCTCTAGTCTGTAGGCACAAGCAAGGCCAGATAAACCCGCTCCAATTATCGCTACTTTCATTAAAACGCACCCTTTACATTTAATACCCTTAGTTTTAAACTCTTTAAAAATTATATACTCTAAGAAAAACGGCAAAGCCGTTTTTCTTAAAAGAACTGAGCTGAGCCGCTACCCTGTTTTGATGTTAAACAAAAGTGGGTTCCTTTTGTTTGACGTGTAGCGAACGAAGCCAGTGCCCTTCATCGAATAAACAAATAAAATCCAAAGCAGTATTGATTATATAAAAAAAAACACCTATGGTTTTTTTACACCATAGGTATGTTTATTTACATAATAATATTCTAATCTACTTGTGGTTTTTCTTGTTTTTTGATTTCTTAGGTTTAGCTACTTTTACTTTTTGACCATGGTCACTCGTTAATTCAGAAGCAAACTCTTGACTGACCTCATCGCTGCCTAATACCAAGTCTAAAGGTTCTCCGCGATGTTTATGATGTGGCATATCATCTCCTCCTTCGAAAAGTAGTATTTCCTCTATTTATTTTTTTAAGTTGTTTTGTGCCATTCTAATCATTTCCTTAACCATACTTCCCCCAATTGTGCCTCCAACCTTGCCTGCTTGTTTAGATGTGAGCGTTCCGTTATACCCTTTCTGTAAAGGAACATTGAGCTCATTTGCTACCTCGTATTTCACATCGTTCGGATCATTTGATTGATTGAGATACCCCTTTTGTCTCATCACATTTTGCTTTAAGTGATTTAAAGCTTGGCGTGCCTCTGGGACGAGAATCCGGTTATTTCTCCTGGCCATCATTATTCCTCCTATTCGGATTTATTTATTCAATTTATTTTTCCCATTCCCACAGAAAAAACGCTTGAGAGATTATGCCGGTCTCAACAAGCGCTTCAATGCCTATCTACTTCTTTACAAAATTTATAATGTCAGAAATCACTTCT
The DNA here is from genome assembly GCF_002019795.1 of Bacillus alkalicellulosilyticus. Lineage (GTDB taxonomy): Bacteria > Bacillota > Bacilli > Bacillales > Bacillaceae_F > Bacillus_AO > Bacillus_AO alkalicellulosilyticum. The sequence continues at coordinate 2,254,842 of NZ_KV917381.1, forward strand.
TGTTCCCAGTGATATGAATTAAAAGTGTGGTCTCCATTTTCAATCGTTTTTAGAATAGCGTTCTTCCCGTAGCATTTATCGATATACATACTAGAAACCTCGTAAGGAACAGCTTCATCCATAGTTCCATGGATTAACAACACCTCGTTTGAAAAGAGCTTGGCTGTATCCCAAACATTAATGGTTTGTAGTTCATCTATAAATTCTTTACTTATTAAATTCCCACCAACATCATAGGCATCTTTTTCTTCAATGTAATTTTCTAAAGCAACAGCTAATGTTTTGGACTGACTCATCGTTCCTGCAGGTGCGAGTAAAAGCAACTTCGACACTTCGTTGAATCGTTTACCAGCTACCAGGCTAGCAACAAGTCCCCCCATGCTAAAACCTAACAAATATATATTATCGGAATCAACTGAAGGATGTGTCTTTACGTACTCTAATATCGCTTCGGCCTGGTCCACTTCTTTTAATACCGTCATATCCTCGAAATGACCATCACTCTCTCCACTACCTAAAAAATCAAACCTAAAACTGGCGACATTCATTTCTTCTAGTGCTCGAGATATTTTTAAAAATAAACGATGGGGTTCAAGTTTGGTTCCTGTAAATCCATGTAAGAGGATAACGGCAGGATGCTTATGTTCACTTGGGATATGTTCCATTCCTCGTAATGTTTGACCTTTATGTATAATAGAAATGCTTTTTTGCAGGATGTCCATCCTCCTTATGTTTCTAAACATTATAAAACGTAAAAGCTGATCTAGACAAAGAATTTGGCTTACCTAAAAAAAGAAGCCCATAAAGATGGATGGATATCCACCTCAGGCTCCCACAATCACTTAGTTCATATTTTTACCATAAAAAATTTCATCCATTTCTTTCTTCAATTTTGCAGTAATTTCTTTTTCTTCCCCTGGTTTTAATTCATCTTTCGTAAAACCAAATAAATAATTATTTAAATCAAAGTTTTTTAACTTACATTTTGTATGAAAGATGTTTTCTGGGTAGATGTTAACATCTATCATATCGTACAATTCTTTCACTTCGTCCGGTATGTAATTTTGGATGGAGTTAATTTCATGATCAATGAAAAGTTTATCACCTTCAATATTCCGAGTAAATCCTCGAACACGATAATCCATAGTCATAATATCTGTATCAAAGGAATGAATTAAATAATTTAACGCTTTAAGAGGTGATATTTCCCCACAAGTGGACACATCGATATCCGCTCTGAATGTACTAATTCCTTCTGTGGGATGAAATTCAGGATAAGTGTGCACGGTAATATGACTTTTATCAAGCTGAAAAACAACATTATCAGGAAGTGGGCCAGGCGATTCGTCATATGAGGATTCATCTGGAACTTCAACAACTGGTCCCTCTGATACAAGGATTGTTACACTTGAACCTTGGGGTACATAGTCTTGTTGCGCAATATTTAAAACATGTGCACCAATGATATCGGACACATTCTTTAATATTTTTGTTAACCTATCAGCATTATATTGCTCATCAATGTATTCAATATAGGCATCTCGCTCTTCCTTTGTCTTTGTAAAACAAACATCGTACATATTAAAGCTTAATGTTTTCGTTAAGTTATTAAATCCGTGTAAAGTAATTCGCTGTTCTGATGAGAGCGTCATGAACATTTCCCCTTACATTTTGGTATATTCGCGTAACATCTTGTCCTATTTTTATGTTACCCTCAATGCCCTGTAAAAAAACCCTTAATATGGAATTTAACCTTGTATTTCATTGGTTTTCGTTACTCTTGTCCCATTTCTTCTACGAGTGATGGATTGAACAATGCACCTAATACTAATTCATTTTTGTCAAAATCAATCGTTTGCCCATTTGTATATAATTCCATTTCTTGTTTGATCTTACGCAAATCTTCTTGAACAAGTTCAATTTGCTTGGAGTCTTTTGGCAACTCTTTTTCCTTTTGTTCGAGCATTTGTTTCGTTTCCATAAGTACATATAAATTTTCTAGTTTTTCTACATATGACAACGAGCCAAGGTCCATGTAAACTCCTCCTTCTTCCTATTAGAAATACCACAAAGAAAAAGTTTCTATTCAAATATGTGTGTTGCCTGATGAAAAAAGGATAACGAAAGGCAGATACCCTTTCGTCATCCTATTATTATTTCAGCCTATCCTAGCCTTTTGAACCTGGTCCTCTTTTCGGACGATTATGATTAGAACGACGGTATTCCTCTGTTACATCAGCTAAACTTTCCGTTGGCGTTTGATTATTTGTCAGAGCGGCATCTCTTTGTCCTTTTCGTTTTCGCATATTTTCTCCTCCTTTAAGGTAACCACACTATTAGTTTTTGCTTTACTGTTTGTTTTACAGCTAGAAATGATTTGAAAAAAGTATCTGTTTTACCAATACTATTTTCTAGTTTTACTCCGTTTTAGTATTATACTTAAAGGAAAAAGGGATTTTGAATTATGGGAGAGGTACTAATAAAAGCTAGCGTATTATGTGACGACATCGTTAGAAAAAAATATGATGTCCCAGCACTAGTACACCATTTTCTAGTTTGGAATCAATCTTTGCAATACAAGACAAAAAGCTTTAAGTATGTCATCTTAAACGTTGAGTTACTTTCGTCATTACAAGACGTTTCTTTTGAAGAAACATTGATTAATGTATTAAAAAATGAAATGAGTTACGCAGATATTGAAAAATGGATAAAGAATAGCGATGAGCGAGTACAGTTCCAAAAGTATTCAAGCATCATACCATTTCGAAAAAGAGGTAGACACTCTAGCCATTTGCGATGATTGTGATTAAGTCATCTTCTATCCTCTTTCCGTTCACATCATTCGTTAAATTATTTAATATTATCGCAAAGATATACGTGTCACCACTGCTGTTTTCAATATAACCAGAGATAGAACTAACTGTTGAAATGGTACCTGTCTTTGCGACCACTTTCCTTTTGGTTTGAGAACCTTTTAAACGATGGCGCAAAGTTCCCCCGATAAGCTTATCATCATGGCCGGCTACAGGAAGTGCGTGATAAAAACTTTCGAACCAATCTTTTTCTTGAATGACATACAAAAGTTTGGTTAGGTCGTTGGCTCGGATTAAATTCACATGAGAAATACCAGAACCATCTCTAATCACAAGCTCGTTAGGATTTATACCTAATCCCTCGATTTTTTCATCCAACACGGATAGTCCCTTTGACCAGCTACCTTCACCTTTTTTAACCTTCCCCATTTCTTTAACAAAAGTATCTCCATGGACGTTGTTACTAAGCTTTAAAAAAGGAAGAACTATTTTAGATAAAGGCATCGACTGATTCAAAGTGATTACTGTTGCGCTTTCAGGTGTAGTTCCTATAAATGTAGCGCCAATATGTTTAATTTCATGCTTTTTAAACATCTGTTTAAATACATCTAATGCCAGTCCTGTTGGTTCCCAGACCGCAATTTTTTTAGATTTAATTTTGGATTGTAGGGGAATGTCACCCGTCACTTTTATGAGATTTGAACCATGTTCACGTTTTATAGAAAGCTCATTGTGTTCTTCAGTGGCAACAGTTTTTGTTTCATTTATGATTGATATATACTCGGTCTTTGGATAAACAGAAATCCGTGCCTTATCATTTACATCTTTACCTGGTTTTACGGTGAACAGCACGGTTCCAGCATCATAATGGTTTGTTGGTGAAACGGTTAAACCAGAAATTTGGGCCCCATAATATGTGGTTTCATCACTCCATGGGATATCAATGGAATATCTAACATCATCGTACCAAGAATCATCCGCGATGATGTCACCAATCACCATTTCAATACCTTGTTTTTTCAAGTCCAAAACCATTTTATCAATATCTGATGGAAGAAGAGTCGGGTCTCCCTTCCCTCTAATATACAAGTTGCCATGAAGGACTTTCCATGCTTTCCTACCATCACTCAGTAGCTCCGTAGAAAAACGATAGTCTTCTCCTAATGTCTCGAGAGCTGCTGCTGCGGTGAATAATTTTAAGTTAGATGCCGGACGTAACCGAAGATCACCGTTATAATCATATATGATTTTACCAGTAGAAGGATTTCTGATACTAATTGAAACTAATGAACCTTCAAGGTTCTGTTCTTGCTTCAAGAAATCATCTAATCTTTTAGTAAATGTTTCACTTGCCTCAGTTGTTTGACTCCCAATGAATAAATAAGGCACAAGGATAACAAGGATAAATAATCGAGATGTAAATATGTTAATATGTCTTCCTCCTTTCATGCTATTGTTAGTTTTTCCTTTGTTTTCATTTATATTTACCACTTGTTACTGTAGGTAGACTAAAGACGATAAGGGCACACTAATTAAGAGGTGATTTTAATGGAAGAAAATAATAGAAGAGATCAAATTACGATTGAAGATGAAAATGGAATGGAAAGACAATACTCTATTGAAGCTTTATTTGATATGGAAAATCAATCGTATGCTCTCTTGTCAGGAAACGATGAAACACTCGTTATGAGGTTAGAAGAAGAGCAAGGTAAACAATACTTGGTCGGTATTTCAGACCCTGAAGAGCGTGATGCGATTTTAAGTGCATATGAAATCGCGATAGAAGCAGATAACGAGAACATGCTGCACTAATCGGCTCAGAACAAATTATAAAAAACGATACTAAGCGTCCTTCAGTCGAAAGCTAGCTTAGTATCGTTTCTTTAAAAAGGTTTTAATGATTGTAAATCCATTTCTGGAATTAAGCCTTCTTTAGCAGCTCTTCCTAATAATGCAAACACAGCAGCATACCCTTCATCCCCTAAGTCGGTACTAAATTCATTTACATATAAATCAATATGAGATTTTGCAACTTGTGGAGACATTTCTTGTGCATGTTCGAGCACATAATCCTTTGAGGCTTCAGGGTGTTTCCATGCATATTCAACCGATTTCCGAATCCAATCAGATACTTGTTTTACATCAAGTGTGCGGTGAGCAATAATTGCTCCAAGTGGAATCGGATGACCTGTATCGGACTCCCACCATTGGCCTAAATCAACTAACTGTGAAAGGCCATAATCTGAATATGTAAACCGGGCTTCATGAATAACAAGTCCTGCATCAACTTTGCCATCACGAACAGCTGGCATGATCTCATGGAAAGGCATCACAACAATATCTCCAACGCTACCTGGCACATGTTCTGTTGCCCAAAGTCGAAATAATAAATAAGCAGTTGATCGTTCGCTCGGTACAGCGATACGAGAACCTGATAAAGCCGAACCCTCCTTATTTTCCTTTGAATTCGTTAAAATAAGTGGTCCACAACCTCTTCCAAGAGCTCCACCACAAGGAAGTAATACATAATCTTTATGGGCCCAAGGCAGTGCTGCAAATGAAATTTTCATAATATCAGGACCATTTGACTTAGTTGCTAACGAATTTGTAATATTAATATCAGCATAAGTCACATCAAACTGTGGTGTTCCCGAAATAAGATTATGTACTAATGCATGATAGATAAACGTGTCGTTAGGACATGGCGAAAATACTATTTTCATGAAAACACCTCCGGTAAAATCGAACTCACTTTTTGCAGAGAAACTAACGCCTCTTTTATTTTCCAAGCTTCACGATCTCTGGGACCGATCGCGTTAGAAATAGCTCTTATTTCTATGACAGGTATTCCAGCTTTTTGAGCCGATCGGGCTACACCAAATCCTTCCATTGCCTCTGCAGCAGCTTCAGGAAAACGGGTAGATAGACGTATAGCTGTATCAGCAGTCCCTGTTACAGTAGATAAAGTAAGAATATCCCCTAGCCTATAATGAATATTGTGTTTTTGGAGCGTGTCACATACTCTTGTAACAAGTGTTGATTCTATCGAGATTTCCGTTGTACCAAAGCCAAGCTTGTCCACGCTTTCGAACCCTGTTTCGGTTTCTGTCCCTAAATCAGCGATAACAATTGAAGAGGCAACGACAACATCAGAGATTGTTGTTCTTCCAATAAATCCACCTGCAATACCCATATTTATGACTGCTTTATATTTTTTCTTTGAAAGTGCTGTTGTAGTTTGAATTGCTGCATCAACCGGCCCAACACCTGAAACATATACGTCAAAGCCAGGTGCTCCGTTTAATCCTTCTAGAATTGCATTTTTTTCGACCTCTACAGACACGATAATGGCTACATCATTTACATGCATTTTCACATATTAACTCCTTTTCTTTTTATTGTAGCATACCGTTACTTTTTTCTCTGTTTTTTACGATTAAATATGAATAACCGTAAGAGGAATCCGATTCCTCTTACGGCTGGAGTGCTATGGTATAACTTCTATTGGTATATCTTTTAACTGCCATTTATCTACAGGCGAAGTTCTTGTCACAATAAAGTCAAAAGAGAATTCATATTCTGGTCCATTTTTTTCTTGGACAATGAAAGTGACAGGTATTTCATATTGGAGCGGTTCGTCAATGAGCGGATGATGTTTTTTTACGATCCGAATATGATTTATGTTTTTTACAATGGACATTGTCGCATCTTGATATATTAGCTTTAACAAATCATAATCCTGCTGATTTAAAGATATGAAGAAAGCTTCAACTACTTCGTCAGCTGTCAGCCCTTCCACAAATGGCTTTATTAAACCTGCAGCTTTATAAATCATAATATGATGAGATAAATCTCTCTGTTTCGTTCGATGAGTAACACAGTCTTTAAAATGAATACAGAAATGCCCAGGGAATCGATTTTGAATGGCTCCCCCTCCATGTGGCATCCCATGCATGGAAGCAGCGATTGTTTGTCCTTTATAATGAATTAATATCGCTCTTCGTTTCCAACTCCATTTACCGTTATAAATTTTCTTCATAATTTTTGTATCGTTTTCTGTTAAAGGTTGTACATCCGCATGACTACTCCCTGCCCTTCGTTGAGCTTTAAAACTAAGACCTGTTTCCAAGTCAGTAATTTTAAATTTTGAATAACGCGGAATTAGGTCTTTGACTTCATCCCAAGACATCAGGCTACCAAAATGCTTAGAATCAAGAAGCTCGAAGTATGTCTTAATTTTATTTGTATCGTTCTTCGAAACTGAAATCATTGTTTTTTCTTGAAGATTATAGATGTTTCCATGCTCGTCCATTATAAAAATCTGTATAAACTCATCATCATTAATTAATATGTAATGATTCGAAAAAGGAACATCTTCTAGTTTAGTCACCGTTTTCGCTTCAAGGAGTGTTTCAACTAAAGAATCAACTTCAATCGTCAACACGGATTCAAACAAAGAATAACTTGAAGATTTCACTAAGAAAGAGATTTGACCAACACCGGCTTTTGCTTGAAGTGACGTTGGAAACACACTGATAACAAATATAATAATAAGGAGGCATAACATCTTTTTCACGATAAATTCCCCACCTGTCTATATAAGTCTCCTCTCATTTTTTATTATTTCTTCCTTGTTTACACTGGAGAATATTGGTCTTTATTTTACAGCTTCATAAACCCTCATAGGAGGAATATTTCTTAATTTATATTCGTCCTCCACCTTACTGAAATGGTTTTGTAAGTATTTTTTCAAATGTCGATTTCTTTGGAAACAAGTTTGGTATGGTAAGAATTTCCCACCTGTCTTAAGGACCTGATTCGTTTGATGTACGACCCGATTTCGCATCTCTGGACTCATTAAAATAAACGGGATTCCTGAAATGACATAATCAGCCGTTTCTCCATATTGTTTTACGATATCCACAACATTTTCCGCACTATCATGATGAACTTTCACACGGGAATCATTGATATTTTCTTTTAAATAATTGGCAAAGTTTTCATTTAGCTCAATTGTGATAATTAATGAATCTGCTGTAATTTGATTTAATAAATAGTTTGTGAAAACACCAGTAGCTGGACCATATTCTACGATAACAACTCGTTTACTTAGGTCCATTTTTTTACAAACATCCCGTACGCCTGTTTTTGATGTAGGTGTGATAGATGCAATATTTTTATCCTTGATGAAATTTTTTACATAAATAAGGGTACTCATTCTAGTCAATCCTTTACATTTTTTTCTAAAGTACGATACTACTTTCCCCTTAAAATTGGAAATGATACTTTTTCATATCAATATTTCTACAAAAAAAGTGCCAAAGGAAAAAACCTTCGACACCCATAACTCATATTTATTTTAATTTTTTGGCAATGTTTCTAGCAACCCAGACGCCGGCCGCACCAGCTTGAGCTAGTCCTCTTGTAATGCCAGCTCCGTCACCACCGCAATATAAGCCTTGAATTTCCGTTTCAAATTCTTCGGTAAGCTTTGGTCGAGCTGAGTAAAATTTAGCTTCTACTCCATAAAACAAAGTATGTTCTGAGGCTAATCCTGGCGTTACTTTATCTAATGCTTCGACCATTTCTACAAGACTCTTCATTGTGTTATATGGAAGAACTAAACCTAAGTCACCAGGCACGGCTTCTTTTAATGTAGGCTCAAGAAAACCTTCATCAATCCGTTTTTGTGTAGAACGTCTTCCCTTTAATATATCGCCATATTTTTGAACAATGACTCCACCGCTCGATAAATCATTTGCTCTCTTACAAATTTCTCTTGCATATTCATTTGGTTTATCAAACGGCTCTGTGAATTTATGAGAAACTAATAAAGCAAAGTTTGTATTACTAGATCCAAGTGCAGGATCTTTATAGGAATGTCCATTAGCAGCCATGATTCCACTATGATTCTCAACTACAACATGGCCTGATGGGTTTGAACAAAATGTACGTACTTGTGTACCAACAGATGTATTAAAAATGAATTTCCCTTCATACAAATGTTCATTGATTTCACGCATAACTACATCAGAAGTCTCAACACGAACCCCAACATCGACTTGATTATTGTACATTTTCAATCGACGTTTTTTGAGGATATCGGTTAACCAAGCAGAACCATCTCTTCCTGGTGCAACCATCACAAAGTCACTAAAATATTCAGTGCCATTCTTAAGTGTAATCCCTTTTATACAATGCTTATCATTTTCTTTTACTGTAATTAAATCACTAACTTCCGTCTTGAACTTCATATCAATTTTATCTTTTAAATATTCAAATAACGATTTAAGAATTTCTAAGTTTTGTTCTGTTCCTAGGTGACGTACTTCCGCACGAAGTAATTTTAATCCCGCACCGTACCCTCTTTGTTCAATATCTTTCACTTTGTCTGTCGTTGGATCAGTTATGTTTTCAGTAGCCCCATGAGCTAAATTAATACTATCAACATAGCGAATTAATTCAACTACTTTAGACGGCTGCAAATAGTCTGTCATCCACCCACCAAACTCGGTTGTAATATTAAACTTTCCGTCACTATAAGCCCCTGCTCCACCAAAACCATTTGTGATAGAACAAGCTGGCAAACATCCAGCAAACTCTTTTTTTCCTGCAGCCGGTGGACAAAATTGAATTTTTTCATCTAATATTGGGCAGTTTCTTCGATAAATATCATGGCCCTTATCTATTAATAATACTTTTGCATTCTCATTTTGTTGTAGTAACTCATAACTAGCAAAAATTCCAGCAGGTCCAGCTCCTACGATAATCGCATCATACTTAACCATGTCATATTCCCCCATTTGTTTATGCTTTTCTCTTTTAATGCAATGGTTGTGTACCGGTTAAAAAACACAAAAAAATCCTACCTATAAACGGGTACACTTTGTCCCCGTTCGTAGTTAGGAATTATAGGTTCCTTCTAGAGACCCTCAAACCATATTATTGAGGATATACGAACTAGATTTGCTATTTGGCTTTCCACAATTTTTTATTATATATGGTTTTTAGACAAAGTCAAGAGATAACTTAACAACTTATTCGTGTTTGCGGATTATATGTTTATAACTTTGTCAAAAACACAATAAAACTTACGCTAAACACGAACATTGATCTGATGTACACTTGTAGTAGTGTTTTCGACAGAAAGTATGCAATAATAAAGGAAATGAACTTCGAAAATGTGTTATTGAGGAGAATGACTATGAATTCAAAGGATATGGAACAAAAAGTAATTGAAAATTACCAAAGAGATGAAGAAATGATGATCCTTGTTTTTGCACAATGGTGCATTAACCGTGGATTAGACCCTGAAGAAATATATACTAAAGCCTATCCTAACCAAGGGAAAAACAAGTCCCTACAGTATGCTTTAGATTTAACTGTACCAAAAGAAGAATCAGAGGAAATTCAAGACCAAACTTTGCTAGGCGTGCTGTCGTTGTTCGGAAATGATGATTTAGCGATTGTAGTTACAGAAGAAATCAGACGTTTGAAAAAGGCCTAATTGTTGTCAATGGAAGTGCTTGTATGTTTCTCCTTTGATCTACTATTGAGGCGATCGGGTACGGGTGTTAAAGTATGAGTATAAACAAAAAGGTGCTCGTCACCATGATTCTCTTGCCATAGATATGAGGAGATAACACACGTTGTTTCCCTCCTTCTTTTACATACCTGCTATGTTTGTATCACATCTTGTCTTAAACCGATACTAACAATTAGGGAGCAGTCAATACAAATCAAACCGAGTGAGTTGATGGTTAGCGCACCCACCTACTGATGTAGGTTTTTAAGACATTTTGAGATACGGCAACGCGGGATAAAAACTCATTTCTTTAAGTAGAAATGGGTTATTTTAGTATGTTTAAGATAAGATTAATCTTATAAAAAGACAAATGGAACTCCATTAGAATTTGGGTTCCATTTTTAGGTCGCATTATTTTAGTAGGATATATACATAATTGTATATAACTAATTAAATGTAACTGCTACTATATTACTGAATTCCCTTAGATAATAAAGATAATTGTCTCCACCATAGTTATATTGCTTATTATACATTTTTGCTACGACTAGATTATGTTGAGGTATTACTAACAAAGTTGGACCCGTTATTCCTAATATTTGATAAGAGCCTTTAGGTACTCTTTCCCCTATTTCGCTTTTAAGAGCGGGCGTATCTTGAACATACCAAAATAAGCCGTTACGTGGTGTATTTTTGTCCTCATATTTTGGGCTTTGTACTTTGGTAGCTAATTGTATTACTTCTTTTGGAACGATTTGTTTACCCTTCATATATCCTTCGTTCAAATGGAGATTACCCCATAATGCAAATTCACGGGCTGTAGTATGAAGGTTTGGTTCACTTCCGTTATTTGTAGTTCCTATTAAGAGATCCGCATCCTCGTCTGGATTTTCAATCACTTTTACTAGTTCATCATTAGGGTTTGTATACCAAGCAGTCTCACATAAACCTAAAGGAAGGAATACTCTTTCTCTTAGTAATTCGGGAAAACTCACTCCATATAGCTTTTTTATTAATTCCGTCATCATTATTATGTTAATCCCTCTGTAAGCCCACCCTTTACCTGCATCAAATTCTCTATAAACAGTGCCATCTTCTTTCTGATGTAAACCGTGAGAATGTGTAACCAAGTGTCTTATTGTTGTGTTTGCAAGTAATTCTTTATCATAGTAATCAAAGTAATTTACCGCATAGTCATCTAAGCTTTTAATTTTCTTTTCGTACAAAGCAAATGCTACCGCTAATCCTAAATAGCTTTTTCTAGCAGATGCTACGTTAAATTTAGAGCTTTCCGTAATAGGTTTAGAACCCACTGAATTTGAATGGTAGCCCCCATAGTGCTCTACTACGATTTTATTATCCTTTATTACAACCAATGCAGAAGCACTGCTATGATTGAGTGCCATTATTTCTTCTACATACGAAATAATGTCTTTCAATGCCATACGTAACAACTCGTTTCTAATTTTTATAATTCTAAGTCATTTCAATAAATATCAGGGTTGAAGCTATTTATTTAATAGTAAAGCTCGAAACCAAGACTTAGTGACTGGTTCATGCCTGTGATGTTGTTTTACGCGTTCCTTAAAGATAAAATCAGATGGTGATATCTCTATTTTAGCGATAGGTTGAACTACTGTTTCACTTACCCATTCTGTAGAAATCCCACCTTGCTTAAATTTATCTTTAGGGAGAAGGTAAATCATACCAGGTGACCAGACGGTAGAAGAATATTCCTCAAGAGAGAAGTAATAAAACCGACGAATCCCTTTTTTAGTAGTAGCCGTTATACATATGTTACGCAGCGAACCTTTGTAGACATTTTTATCAATTACAGCAAAAAAGATGGACCACATTGCATCTGTGGAAGCAAAAACTGCGTTTATTGGCTTACCAGTAAATAGAGTTGAACTCCTTGGTTCAAATTGTTTAATATCTGAATGAGTGCTGCCATGGACTAATAGATTTTTATTAGATAATAGATAGTTAAGAAATTTTGACTTGGGGATATCATAGCTATAAGGAATCGTTTCTCCCTCTGCGTTTTTGATATGATTTTCATATATTTGTTCGAATAAAGCGATTTCCTCTTCATAAACCTTTTCTTCATTCATTTGCAAAAAATGAAGTGACTTACATATACCTAGTTTCACAACGTTTAACATAAAACAGCCCTCGATTCTAGTCCACAATTATTTTTATTATATTTTATCAGAATAATTGATATTTTTAATACAACTTTTGACTTATCCTATTCCTTGCTTAAGGGTAACAGGGTTCATGAAGAAAAAACTTATAGAGTCTCTAATTACATAAGAAAGAGCTACAACACGGAGTAGTCGGTTCTTATTAATGAAACCTATGAATCTTAAGAGCGTATATTTACTAAACATTTTTTCTCTAATTTACAAAGGAGTTTTTAATACCAAATTTGGAGGTGGAAGACATGGGGTTTGTTCAAATTACTAAAAATAACATCGAGACTGAACACATATGCTGTGCATTGGGGGCAAAACAATATGAGAATGCAGTGAAGGAGAAAAAGAAATGGCTAACAGAACGAATGGATGAGGGATTAGTTTTTTCTCGTTTAGATGAACGTGCAAAAGTATTTATAGAATACTTACCTGCTGAAATGGCGTGGGTTCCTATTCAAGCACCAAATTTTATGTATATCAACTGTTTGTGGGTTTCAGGTAAATATAAAAATAATGGATATGCAAGGCAATTGCTAAATCATTGCAAAGAGGATGCAATGAAACGTGGTATGGATGGGATTGTACATATTGTAGCTAAGAAAAATTACCCATTTTTAAGTGATAAACGTTTCTTTGAACATATGGGGTTTGATTTAGTAGATCAAGCAGAACCTTATTTTCAATTAATAGTTTTGAAGTGGAATGCACAAGCTATTGTTCCTTCTTTTAAAAAACAGGTAAAGCCGTTAACTGATGATTTAGGCATATCCATTTATTACACAGCTCAGTGTCCTTATGCTGTTGGTATATTGGAAGAGCTAAGGGATATAGCAGAAACCAATAATGTCCCGTTTAAAACTTATAGGATAACAACTAAAGAAGAAGCACAAAATTCATCGACAATTTGGACTACTTTTGGTTTGTTTTATAACGGCAAATTCATTACACACGAAATAATTAGTCCAAACAAATTTATCAAATTCCTATCAACAAAATTTGAATGATACTCTTTGTTCTTACTTCTATCTCATATTTTTATTAACACAGCCTATGAAAAAAACGAGACAAATTCACAAAGTGAACATGTCTCGTTTTTCATGAATGTTTTTTAGTTTTCTACTCTAAGCGGAATTAAGTAAAACGAGGTGTTAATCAATTATTGCAGGTTCGTCATAGTCTATTCCATGAGTTTCTACCGTTACCATTTGCATCACTTGGTCTTTTTGGGGGCGCTCATTGACAGCCTCTTCTTGAACGATAGCGTTTACGGTATCCATGCCATCAATGACCTTACCGAAACCTGCATATTCACCATCTAGAGATGTGGCATTGCCGACGACTATAAAAAATTGGGATCCAGCTGAATCAAAATGTCTAGAACGTGCCATTGAAATCACACCTGGTTCATGACTAAGGTTATTTTCAAAGCCATTAGCGGTAAATTCACCAGGGATTGAATAGCCAGGTCCACCTGTGCCATTACCTAGAGGGTCTCCACCCTGTATCACAAACCCAGGAATAACTCGATGAAAAATAAGGCCATCATAATACCCTTCTTCAACAAGTGAAATAAAGTTATTCACTGTGTTTGGAGCGACTTCTGGGAATAGTTCAATTTTGATTTCCTCATTATTTTCCATCACAATTGTAACAATCGGGTTTGTTTCATTGGATGGAGATGTACCCGTTTCTGGTTGTGTGGCTTCTGGTTGTTCTTCGCTTGTCCCACATCCAGCAATAATTACAACAAAAAACAATAAAAGCATTCCTAATTTCTTCATTTTATTTGGTGTACCTCCTTATCTTCTTCGCTCAACAAGCTCTAATTTCTCATGATTTGGTCCTCTAAAAAATACGATTTTAGTATCAGGGAAGATTTGTATAATATCCCCGTCCATCTTGATGTTATGGCTTACTAAATGAGCAACAGCTTCTTCAATATTTTCAACGGAAAGCGCCAGATGATTAACGACTCCATCTTGGTCCGTGTTAGGAGCAGCTATTAGCTCTACTTCAGAATAGGGATTAGATGGTTGATACAAAAAAGCAAGCTCTATTGTCTCATCTCGAATGAACGTTCTTTTTCTTAATTCAAAACCGAGTATTTCCTGATAAAACTTAAGTGATTTGTCCATATCACTAACCATTATTCCAATATGTTCGATTCCTGTAAACATAGCAACATCTCCTTCTATATGTATTCTAAATCTATCATAACTGTAAATGAACAGGAATTCCACATTCACCCTTCTTAATGAAAATAGGAATGAGCCTTTTTTTATGGTAGGATAATGGGTAACTATAATTTATAGATACCCCTATTCTAAACAGAAGGGATGAACGTTTTGAATGCTGTAGTGTTTGACTTAGAACTTGTGAAACGATTTAAAAAAGGTCAGCTGAGTGAAATTGTAGAAATTGGTGCATGTAAAATAAATATAGAAACAAAAGAAATGACAAGTCAATTTCAAATTTATATCCTTCCTGCTGCTGGCTACATCTCAAAAAGCACAAGAAAATTTATTAACATGACAAAAGAAGATGCCAAACGGGCTGTTCCCTTTAAAAAAGGAATTGAAACATTTATAGATTGGCTCGGAGACCATTATTATTTATGTTCGTGGGGCAAAGATGATAAAATTCATTTACTTGACCAATGTGTACGAAATCGAATGAATCTAGACTGGTTAAAAAATTATAATGATATTCAAAAACCAATAGGGAAATTACTTAGAGCAGAAGATAAAAACCAATTAGGCTTAAAAACAGCGATTGACCTCGCTGGTATAGAAGCAGTTGGAAAGGCTCATAGGGGTATTGATGACGCTATTAATACGGGTTTATTGTTGCAAAAATATATCGCCGACATAACACTTGAAGAAAACAAAGTGAGCAAAACAGAAATCAATAAACATATGCTTCACCAAAAGAGAGTAAGAAATCAGCCGAAAACTAAAGTACCTTTAAGTAAAAACACGTAAATTTTATGTGACATTTGTTAACAAAACACTTTTCATTCCTACCTAAATTATTATAAAATTCAAAAAACAATAAATTTTTTCACATTACAACATATACTATCTGTAGAAGTGTATTTCCATTTAATGATAAAGGGGAGATGTGTATGCGTGATGTTCCTAACTTTGGTGAATTTTATCAACGAGAGCTTATTCCAATTGGTAGCAAAGATCAAATATCAGTGACAGAACACTCAAGAGCATGGAGTACACTGGACAATTATACACACTGGTTAATGGCACTTGAAGGTAATCCAGTTTCTCCGGTTTCTGAAAGCTACGAATGGCAAGTTCTCGTTTTTCCAGCAGAAATGTGTGGCACTTTTAGCTATTCTACTCCATGTTTTGTTTCAAAGCGGTATACTACATTTGCTGAAGCTATTCAGCTCATGAAAGAACTCGAAGAAAAAGCGAAGAAAGACCAGTTTTTTACGTTATCTGTCGCAAACTAAAAAATAAAAAAAGAAAGATAAATACCTTATTGTTTTTCTTTTTGGTAAACATTGTGAAATATCATACATACTTCTTCTTTCGTTACTCTAATCAAAAAAACAGGACTCCCTAATGGTAGCCCTGATACCTCTCTCTCATCCTAATCTAAAGACAATCCCATGACCGCCTTTTGGATATTCCCACTTTATGTTTTGATGAGGACATCCAATCCTACAACTTCCGCACTCATGACATCCTTCATAGCCTACATGCATGCGAATGTTTTCCCATTTATATATTTCAGCGGGACAAAAAATGGTACAGATTTTATCGGGACAACTGGTTAAACAGATATCAGGGTCTTGTACATGAAGATGGGATTTTGTATCCGCATTAAAACGGACAAGGTATTGCTTTTCCTCTATGGATTGCCCTTTCTTTAAATCACTCATTACTTCACCACCCTCCAAGCTCGGATAGCATCACGAGCTAGCTTTAATTTTTCTTTTCCAGAACCAATGTCTTTCCATATTTTCTTTTGTTTTTCTCGCTTTGACGTCCCATCTACAGTAAACATTTGGCTAGCTGCACGGTTCATCATTGGGATATACTCATCAAAGTATTGCGGGAATTTATCAAAGTGGTGTGTGGCATCTTTATATTTTTTCATATCTTTTCCTACAAAACTTCTCATCAGCTCAATACGGTATCTTTCCAATTGAGATTCTGAAAAATTCTCAGCTTCCATCGCTTTTAATATCGTTTCAGCTGCAATTCTTCCTGATGTCATGGCTAGATTTGATCCTTCACGATGTATTGCATTTACGAGTTGTGCTGCATCCCCAACCACAATCACACCATGTCCTACAACTTTTCCCATCGATTTATATCCACCTTCTGGGATGAGATGAGCTAAATATTCTTGTTGCTCACTTCCTTGCAGATAAGGTCGGATCATAGGATGACCTTTTACATAATCAAGTAGTTCATATGGCTTTATTTTATGTTTAATTAAGCCTGACAGAAGGGTACCGACTCCAATGCTTAACGAATCTTTATTTGTGTATAGGAATCCGGTTCCTAAAATTCCTTTGGTAGCATCTCCAAAAAGCTCAATCGTACAGCCTTGATTCGGTTCAAGATTAAATCTGTCTTCTATGATTTTTTTATCGAGTTTAACAATTTCCATTGTCGCTAGCGCAACCTCATCAGGTCGGTATTCTTTATGAAACCCTAACGATTTCGCTAATAAGGAATTAACTCCATCTGCTAACACGACAACATCTGCAAAAATGGTGCCGTCTGGTCGGTCAGTACGAACTCCAACAACCTTTCCGTTTTCAACAATACATTCAAGGACAACGGTTTCACAAACGAGAACAGCTCCTTGTTCCACTGCCTTTTTTGCAAACCACTGGTCAAATTTCGCTCGAAGAACCGTGAAATTATTATAAGGTTCCTTGCTCCACTCCATCCCTTTATACCCTATGGTTATAGCTGACTCTTTGTCCATCATCATAAAACGTTGTTCGACGACTGGACGTTCTAACGGCGCTTCTTTATAAAATTCTGGAATGACATCCTCCATCATTTTTCGGTAAAGAACACCACCCATTACGTTTTTAGAACCTGGATATTCACCGCGCTCTAGTAATAATACATTTGCTCCTCCCTTTGCCAATTCATAAGCACAAGAGATTCCTGCTGGTCCAGCGCCAACAACGATACAATCAAACTTTTCAGGCATGTGTAACCCCCCTGTCTTGTCTTGCATTTTTAAATTCCTCTATCAATAACGGTACAATTTCAAACGCATCGCCAACAATACCATAATGAGACGATTCAAAAATAAGAGCTTCTGGGTCTTGATTAATCGCAATAATTAAAGATGAATTTTTCATGCCAACAACATGTTGTATTGCACCTGAAATCCCTATCGCAATATAAATCTTTGGTGTAACGGTTACGCCAGTTTGCCCGACTTGATGATGATGTTCTATCCATCCTGCTTCAACAACATCACGACTCGCTCCAACAGCACCCCCAAGTGTATCTGCTAGTTGATGGATAAGCTGAAATCCTTCTGCGGATCCCAGTCCTTTTCCACCCGCAACGATAATATCAGCTTCATCAATCCTTACTTTTTTAGTTGTCTCACGGACAATGTTAAGTACTTTTGTTCGAATGTCTTCTTCCTTAAGGTCGATTGATTCCGTAATAAGCTCGCCCCTTCTGCCAATTTCACGTTCTAAAGCCTTCATCACTTTAGGTCTTACCGTAGCCATTTGAGGTCGATACTTTTTACACAAAATCGTCGCCATAATATTGCCACCAAATGCTGGGCGACTCGCAAGTAATAAACCTGTGTCTGCTTCAACATCAAGTTCAGTAGTGTCCGCAGTTAGTCCTGTCGGTAGGTCAGTTGCAACTGCACTTGCTAGGTCTTTTCCCGTGGAAGTCGCACCGTATAATATAATCTCAGGTTTGTGTTTTTGTGAGCAATCCAATAAAGCTTTCATAAACGATTCTGTTCGATAATCTGTAAATATCTCCTGGTCATAAATATACGTAATATCTGCCCCGTATTCAAAAACTGTATCTGCTAATGCAGTCACTCCATTCCCAATTAAAAGACCTGCTAATTTTACTCCTCGCTTATCTGCTAGCGTCCGACCTGCTCCTAATAATTCTAAGGACACAGGAGCTATCTTCCCTTCATTTTCTTCAATATAGACCCATACTCCACTATAATCCTCAAACATTAGACGCCCCCCTTTTCAACAAACAATTCTTGTCGTTCTAATAATAGATTGATTAGTTGTTCAGCTTGTTCCAAAGGCTCTCCTTCTAGTAATTTACCACCTTCTGGTTTAGGTGGGGCCCACACTTTTGCTACAATCGTAGGTGAACCTTTTAGACCAAGTTGTTTACGGTCAATTCCTTCTAAATCGTTGACTGACCAAATCTGAGGGTCGTATCTAGCTGCTTTTAACATATTTGGGAATGGAGAGTATGGAACTTCATTAATCTCTTTTTCAACGGAAAGCAAACAAGGGAGGGTAGATTGAATGACTTCATAACCATCTTCTAATTTTCGGTGTACAACCATATGGCCAGCTTCTTGATTGACCTCAACGACTTTATTTACTGAAGTAAGGGGAGGAATATTCAGTCGCCTTGCAATACCTGGTCCAACTTGACCGGTATCACCATCAATGGTCATCTTTCCACAAATAATCAAATCAATCGGCTTTACTTCTCCTATTTTTTCTAACGCTTTAGTTAGCGCATAGCTGGTAGCTAACGTATCAGCACCTGCGAAAGCGCGGTCTGAAATCATATATCCCTCATCGGCACCAATTTCAATACACTTTTTAATGGCCTTAACAGCTGGTGGAGGTCCCATTGTAACTACTGATACCGTTCCTCCATATTGATTCCTAATTCTAACGGCTTCTTCTACAGCATGAGCATCATAAGGATTCAAAATTGCGGGGGCACTTGCACGGTCCATCGTATTTGTTTTTGGGTTCATTTTTATGACTTTAGTGTCAGGTACTTGTTTAATACATGCGACAATATGAAGCATTTTTTTCACTCCTTTCAAATCATTGGGACTTACTGTGAGAGGTTTAGGGCTCATTACTTCTAATATATAAGGACATTGATAATAACATGCTTACTAACTTTCTAAATTTTCAAAATTTAATCGAAACAACTATTTGCTTTTGGGTAATAAAAATAGAGAGCAGGAAAAGGTTGTTTTTTACCTTTTGTCCTGCCCTCTATTCTACACATCTTATCTTGTTCTTTTATCAATTTCCCACACAGTAGATGTTTTTTTACGCTTTTTTGGAACATATCCATAACCTGTTGGGCTGATTTCCATGACTTCTTCATATGTTCCGCTAGTATTTTCTCTTTCTGCTTCGTCGACGAAATCCTTGTCCATCTTCTCACCTCATGATTCAATTTGTTATTAGATTTCCCTATGGCTTTCACTGTATCCATTAGAAGTTATAAACACGGGATATACATGATTTAGTGTTGTCAGGGGAATATAAGCGAAAAGGAGTGGGTGCAGTGAATATTGTAGAACAAGTAAAAACGTTCACGAAACATATGGGCGATGAATTTCTTGAGTTGTTTAAGCATAACCCTACAAAAAAAGTGCGCATTATCGACTTTATTCGCTTTGTTATAAAACATGGGGATGCTTATGAGAAAAATTATTTAGGAATTACGTTTACTACGTATGAAATGAGAATGGGTGACTATCAGTTCAGAGTAGAAACAAAGGGAAAGGATAATCAAATTCTTGAATTTATTGTTCATCATCAAGAAGAAACGTATTATTCTTATCAGTGGTTCCAGGAAAAACAGTCGTTAGGAGATAAAATGGAACTACCAGAAACCTTTTTACATGATATCAAATATCAAGTGTCTAAAATATATCACTAAACAAAAAAAACAGGAGCTTTAGCTTTTGGCACTGCTCCTGTTTTTTTGAATTTAATATGATTTTCTACTCATTGTAGTAAACTGAAAATGAGTCTAACAAAGCGTGGTGACATCAATGGGGAAAAACAAAAAATATTTACTTTTTTATCTTTCAGTTAGTTTGGTCTGGATTTTCGGAACGGATTTATTACTTAATTCATTGGCTTTAGATAAAGGTACGTTGGTCCTTCTTCAACATACTAAGGGAGTTGTATTCGTTTTACTCACCTTTTGCTACATGTATTATCTCGTACGAAAAAAAGAGAATTTTATTGCAGTGAATGAGGAACGACAAAAACTTAGAACACTAATTAATTCTATGGCTGATTTTATCAATTTTAAAGATGGGCAAGGAAGATGGATAGAAGTAAATGAATTTGGTTTAAAGCTATTTCAGTTAGAAGGAGTGGATTACCGTGGGAAAAAGGATTCAGAGTTAGCGGAGTATACTGATTTTTACCGAAAAGCATTACTACACTGCGAAATATCGGACCAGGAAACCTGGAAGAACGGAAAAATCACCAGATGCCTTGAAGTATTACCTATGCCAGATGGGACTAGTAAAACGTTTGATACAACTAAAATTCCGATATACAATTCTGATGGGAGTCGCAAAGAACTCGTTGTAATGGGAAGAGACATCACCGATAAAATAAAGGCAGAAAAGAAAATTAAGGAAAGCGAACAGAAATACAAGTCATTGTTTAAGTATAATCCCGAGCTTGTGTTTATGGTAGATCCAAATGGCATCTTTATTAATGTTAATCCTAAGTTTGAGAAATTAACGGGGTACAAACCATCTGAATATATTGGTAAATCGGCAATGCATTTACTTATTTCTTCAGAGCAAGAAAAGGCTCAAACTGCCATTACGAGGGTAGTTAAAAATAAATCAATTATTGTTGGAGAGGATTTAACCCTCCTACGAAAAGACGGAAAAATAAAAAGAGTTAGTTGCGGCCTTGTACCTATGATAACAGATAATCAAATAGTAGGAGCCATTGGCTATGCGGTCGATATTACAAATGCGAAAGAAAATGAGGAAAAACTCAGAAAAACTGAAAAACTTTCCGTTGTCGGTGAATTATCAGCAAGTGTAGCACATGAAATTAGGAACCCACTAACTTCGCTAAAAGGCTTTGCTCAATTTTTGCGCGAAAGCAATCCTGAAAATGATTTTATTTATAAAATAATGATTGATGAATTAAACAGAATTAACGATATCGTTAGCGAGTTATTAATTTTAGCCAAACCACAAGAAGTAAAATATCAAGTCTGTAATATCAATGATATGTTTTCCAGTGTCCTATCACTTTTAGAATCTCAAGCGAATATGTACGGCGTGATTATTTCTCTCCACCAAGAAAAGATATTGCCATCTATTCATTGTGAACCTAATCAACTAAAACAAGTGTTTATCAACATCATTAAGAATTCAATTGAAGCGAATTCGACCTTTGTTCGCGTAACAACGGCAGCTAAAGAAGATGGCTACATCCATATTTTAATTGAAGATGACGGCATTGGAATCGAAGAAGCTAGATTAAAACACTTAGGTGAGCCATTTTATTCCGCCAAAGAAAAAGGAACAGGACTTGGACTTACCGTTAGTTATCGCATCATTGAATCACACCAAGGAGAAATACATTATCATAGCAAGGTTAATGAAGGAACAAAAGTAGTCATAAAATTACCATTACCATGATGGTAAGAGGGGTGTGATAAAGTTGTATTTTTCCCTTTGTCACACCCTTCTAAGCAATGTGTAAAACCGCCACTATCTGTTACATCTTATATTGCTTTAACAAAGCTCTAACACAACAGGACAATGGTCGCTTCCGTGAGTATCACAATGTATTTGTGCATCTTGGAGCCTATCTTTTAGCTGAGAAGACAACAGAAAATAGTCAATTCTCCATCCGATGTTACGTTCTCTTGCTTTATTTACGTAAGACCACCACGTATACGCCCCTTCCTTAGTTGGGTAAAGCTCACGATAACTGTCAAGGAAGCCCGCTTCAAGTAGTGAAGTCATTTTTCCACGCTCTTCTTCTGTAAAACCGGAATTCCCCTTATTTGGTTTAGGGTTTTTCAAATCGATTTCCTGATGGGCCACGTTTAAGTCGCCACAAATGATAACAGGCTTTACCTTATCTAACGTGAGAACATACTGTAATATTTTATCCTCCCACTCTAGCCGAAAAGGCAACCTTGCCAAATCACGTTGTGAATTAGGTGTATATATTGTAATAACGTAAAAGTCATCATATTCTGCTGTAATGATTCTTCCTTCAGGCTCATCCATCTCTTCTCCTACCCCGTAATGAACAGATAATGGTTTTATCTTTGAAAAAAGAGCTGTTCCCGAATAGCCTTTTTTCTCTGCATAATTCCAAAATTGATGATAGCCTTCTAATTCTAAATTAATTTGTCCTGCTTGAAGTTTTGATTCTTGAATACAAAAAATATCGGCATTTACTTCGTTAAAATAATCAAGAAATCCTTTTTTCACACAAGCCCTTATTCCGTTTACATTCCAAGATACTAGTTTCATAGTTTATGTCGTAACTCCCTTGTTTAGAGGATTCTATCTTTATCACTATACTATGAAACGGATTAAAATCCAATAAAATTGGGTTTTAACAAAAGGCTGACTCAAAGGGTTTTCCCCTCGAGTCAGCCTTAGTCTACATTACATTTCATCATCCATCCATCTTCGTGAACGACTGTAATGACAGCTATCACAAATCGGATATTGATGATCCCAATCTAATTTCTTCCCACACTTTTTACATTTTTTTGCGTATGTTCGTACATCTGATTTCAACGACTCATGAACTTCATCACTGATTTCTTGCCGTACTCTTTCCCAATATAATGCTTCGGTTTTTCGGTTTAAGCGGTAAAGAAATAAAAGATGAAGACCCACTGCTTTATAAGATAGTTCTTGTTCCTCAAGTGAACTTCTTTTTAACACCGGTTCTGGAAGTTCCTTTCCCTTTACAATGGCATACATGGTTTCTTGCCACTGCTCGATTAAACCCTGTTCTCTTCCAGAAAAGGGCAAATGCAAAAAGCCGTAAAGGTCTTGGAGCGATAAGCGCGCTTCAATCTCAGTTTCTTTGATTAATTCATAAAGCTCCCGCTCTTCATATAGTGATGCTTTTTTTGTTCCTTTTGGGCTTTTAAACATTTTCCATAACTCGAAGAACATCCCAAGGTCTCGTGAGTATTTTTGAAATCGCTCTAAGACACTTTTTGTTGGTGCAATTGCAAACGTATGAACAGGCTCATCATCCTGATGTAGCAATTTCTTCATTTGGCGGATGTCTTGGGTAAAGGCTACTTTCCCAACATTATATATCCCTTTTCTACCCGCACGACCTGCAATTTGTTTCACTTCTTGTGAATTGAGACGACGCCTTCTTGTCCCATCAAACTTTTCATTTTCTAAAAAAACAATTCGACGAATTGGTAAGTTTAAACCCATCCCTATCGCATCTGTGGCAACGATGACCGTCGTTTCTCCATCTAAAAAGCGTTGCATTTGTTTTTGCCTTGTTTCTGGTGGCATACTCCCATAAATCATACTTACGGAATGTCGGTCATTTTGAAGTCTTGCTGCAGTTTCAAGCACTCGTCTTCTTGAAAAGCAAACAAGCGCATCTCCTTTTTGTGTATCTTTTATAGAAAATGGATTACCTTCTACTTCTAAAGGAATTTCTCTTTTATAATCACGCACTTCAATTTTTGATGCACCTAACAGTTGCAAGATCATATTTTTTGAATTGCGACTCCCAATGATATGAACTTCAGTTGCATTGGCTTTGGTAATTGCTTTGTACCATGAAAATCCACGGTCTTTATCTGCAATCATTTGTGCTTCATCTATAACAACCACATCATAAAACTCTTTTTCATGAAACATTTCAACGGTACACGAGCTATGTTGCGCCCCTTCAACTTCTTTTTCCTCTTCACCCGTTTTGAGGGAACAAGGAACACCTTCATGATTTAATTTATCATATACTTCCAACGCTAATAACCGCAAAGGCGCAAGATAAATCCCACTAGCGGCCTTTTTCATACGCTCTAACGCTTGAAACGTCTTTCCTGTGTTTGTTTCCCCAATATGAAGAACATAAGAAATACTTCGACCTGGGGAAGGGCTATATTCTCTACCAAATATATCTTCAAGCATTCGTTCTTCGCGTTCTGCCTGAAGCTGTTGTTCCCGTAATCGTTCTTCTTTTTTTCGTTCTCTTTCTACCAAATGCTGTTCATAAATCGCCTTATGCTTCTCCTGATCAAATGGGACATCCGGTAGTTCAAGTAAATCGGTGATGAGCTCATCTTGAATATCTGAGAAGAATACGATATACAGTCCATATAAAGAATCACTCATCAAACGGTTCAAAACACCTTTTGTAAACGAATGATTGTTATTAACTTCCTTATACTTCTGCAAGAGCTCATTAGGAAGCGTTGACATAATCAGATTAAGCGATAAGGTAGAAATAATTTCTGATATTACAATTTCGTAAATATCATGGAACGTTTCTTCTTGAACAAAGATGTCTCCCCACTCACGAATCTCAAATTCATCGCCTGTTATTTCAGAAAAGAAATCAGCCACCGTTTCATAGTCTTCTACAGGTGAACCATTTACTTCTAAATCACCAGCAATGCGTTTAGCAACCTCTTGTCTAAGTTGTAAGTAAAGTGAGTTATGGTTCTGTTCTAACGTTGCTAATGCATATTTAATGATTTGTTCTTGAACTTCATTTATTGCCCTAGCTCTCATTTCCTCTTCTTGTCTTTTTAAATATTGTTCTCTAGCGCTTTTATAACGCTCCTCCCAAAGTTCATCAGAGTCAGCATATTCTTTAGTTAACCACGGTATTACCTGGAATGGTCGATAGTGTTTAATTTCTGTCCGGAAGAGTCGATTAAGTGTTTTTTTATCGATTCCTTCAACATCAAACCCTCTATCTTTTACATACATTCTTTTTTCTTTTTTAGACACTCCGTTTGACGCTTTAGTTACCCAAACATTTATCCATATTTGTTCAACATAATGATTTCTCTCTTCAAGATAGTCCTTAAAAGAATGAAGTTGATTTTTCTCACCTAGAAATGAATCAATATCTTCTAATACTTTTTTCTTCGTATGGTCAATAGCATGAGGATATAAAAAATCGAGTTGGCTCATAAGAACCTCCTTTCCTTGAATCTTCACACTAATTTTATACTATTATTTACCTAAACCGTATAAACATGCTCTCAAAATTATAAGAAAGACTGTGACTGGATTCATTGATCATAAATAAAGCCACTGAAAAAGGTAGTATAGGCTTTCTCAGTGGCTTGCATTTTAATCTTTACGTTACGTTTCTATTATTTTGTATAAATAGAAGAAGGATAAGTTTGATTACGATGTTAATCATTGAAGTTAAGACAACGGATAAAAGCTCATTGGCTCCATGTAAATAGTTATAAATAAAAACTGAGCTTATGATCAGGATAATCTCAAAGATAAGGACAACCAAAATAACAAATCCAAACTTACTTTTAGAAAATGGATAGCCCGTAGTGGCTATGAGTAAGACTGAACCTAAACCTATCTGGAGGAGAGACATGAGTAAACCTAGGGAACCAATCCCACTTTGACTCAACGTATATAATCCATTCGCAATATTCGATATAGCTGATATATATAATATTACGATTACAATGACTAAAGGAGCTGTTTTAATCAAGGCACACCTCTTATGACACTATCGCGTTATCAAAATAACGTGAAAAATGGTCAAGGGCATTAAGGGATGCGATATCTTCTTCAAAAAGAGGCACTTTAATTTTAGTTAAAGTCGCAAATTTTTCGTCAATAAGCTCTAAGTATTCTTTTTCTATCGCCCTTCGTTTTTCCAAGAAACTACCATCTGCTTTATTAGGAAGTACTTTATTGACAATAATTGTTTCAATATGTAAGTCATACTTGGCCAGTAATGAAATCGCTTTTTCGGTTTCTAAAATAGGTAATCGCTCAGGAATCAGTACAAATATAAATCCAGTCATCTTTTTATCCAATAGAATGGCACGAACATCTGCAAATTTTTTCCTTCTTTTTTGTAACGTTTCATAAATCGGGTCTTCAACGGGTTCTCCGTCATTTAAAAGATGAGTGTAGTTTTGATTTATCTTCTGACGTCTTTGGATCATTCCATCAATCCATACTCCCATTAATTCCGGTAAAGTTAAAAGACGAATCGTATGTCCTGTTGGAGCCGTATCAAAAACAATTTTATCGTAGTTTTCTTGCTCCTCAAGAATAATCGTCGAAATGGCATCGAACATCGCTGCTTCATCGGCACCAGGGGTCGCAGCAGCTGTATCAATTTGACGATGAACTTCATCTATTAATGACGTTTTGATCATCCCTTTTAAGTTGCCTTTTACATTGGCGATGTATTTTTTTGTCTCTTGCTCAGGATCAATCTCATAAGCAAATAAATTGTCGGTCATTTTCTTAATCTTCCCACCAATTTTTTTATGAAAAATGTCCCCTAAATTATGTGCTGGATCCGTTGAAATAAGCAAAGTTTTAAAGCCTTTTTTGGCACATACCATAGCAAAAGATGCTGAGGACGTTGATTTCCCTACGCCTCCCTTGCCCCCAATAAAAAATATTTTTTTCTCAAATAAAGTAGACATCGTTTCTCCCCCATTCTCCTAGCAACACCGAATTCCATCCAATGGGGAATGTTCGATTCCCATTCGAAGGTGCCAGTCATGAAATTTTTCTAGTATATAAGGATATAACTCTAGTGTGTAATAAAACGCAGGATTTGGAATACCTAACATATCTGAATACACCAATAGTAAAAACAAATCGTCTTCTGCCTGTAATTCTCTATGAATCTCAGCTTTGTGTGGCAGTCTTAGCATTTCGTCATAGAGTTCAAATAATCTTTTTAACGACATTTTACTCATTGAGGATCACCAAACTTTTAATTTATTTTAGTAGAAAGCCCGCTATGAGTATTGTTTCATAGCGGGCAAGCATGTGCAAGGCTATTGCCTATTGAATTGATTATGCAGACTTATCAATATCATCATAATCTTTTCTGGTTAGTAGGACAGAAACAGCCGTAATGAGAATCCAAATCGCAAAACCTAGGATAATTGAACCGAATATAAAGAGTAGCATATTCGCTTCGCCACCAGATAAACCAGACCAATCAAAAATAACCTGTTTACCCATTGCCCAAAGGGTCATGACGAGGATAAATACCATCGGAATTAAGGTTGGTAAGAAGTTTCTTCCTAGTTTCTTTAACCAAATCGTGATTAATAATAGTGTTATGCCAGCTAATAACTGATTTGAAGTACCGAACAAAGGCCATAACGTATATCCACCAGAACCGAAGCCGTTTGGCCCTTTTGGTAAAAGAACTAATGCTGCACTTGATACTACAGCAATTGAAGTAGCAACATGTGTTTTAGAAATAGATGGAATGTTATATTCTTGACCTAGCTCTGCAATGATATAGCGCATGAGACGAACAGATGTATCAAGCGTCGTTGCAGCAAAACTAACAATAATAACCGCCACAATAGTCGTAGCTACATCTGCAGGGATCCATAAGCCTGTGGCTAATTGGCCAGCCCCTTGAACAAAGTTTCCTAGCCCACCAGAACTGGCTGCTCCAAAACTAGAATACGCCGCTAGGAAATCTCCTTGGTTTGCAAAGAAGGTCGCAACTGCAATAATAACGATTAAGGCTAGTAATCCTTCCCCTACAGCTCCTAAGTACCCTACGAATCTAGCATCTGTTTCATTGTTTAATTGTTTTGAAGTCGTACCAGACGAAACTAGACCATGGAAACCTGAAATCGCACCACAGGCAATGGTAATAAATAAGAGCGGAAACCAACTTACATCGGATGTTGAATTTGTCATTGGTGCCGTGATGCTCGGGTTTGACAGGAATAAACCTAAGTATAAAATCAATAAACCTACAATTAATTGATGAGAGTTAATATAATCACGTGGTTGAAGGAGCTTCCAAACTGGTAATGTCGACGCGATATAGACATACACCATGAGGATAATAATCCAAACGAAGAATGACATGGCTACTCCATCAAGACCGAAGGCAACCGTATTCTCTGCTCCACCAAAATAACGAACAAGGTCAATTTGAAGAGCAGGAACTTTACTTGCCACAACTGCCGTTATATACATCACAGCTAACGCAACGATTGACGGAACTAACATATTACCTTGTTTCTTATACACATGATATCCAATCCATATCGCTAGTGGGATCTGGATAAATACTGATAAAACTGCAGATGGGAAATTAATAAATAAGTTAGAAATAACCCATGCAAACACTGCATTAACCATGAGTACAAGTATTAAAATAATAAACAAAAATAAAAGCTTTGCTTTTCTACCAATCAAACGATGAGCAAGAGTTCCAACAGATTGTCCTTTGTTACGAACAGATAAAACTAATGCACCAAAATCATGAACACCAGCTGCAAATACCGTTCCTAATACAACCCACACAAGCGCTGGTAACCAACCCCAATAAATTGCGATTGCCGGACCTACAATCGGTGCAGCCCCTGCTACTGAAGTGAAGTGATGTCCCCATAAGATAAACTTGTTGGTAGGAACAAAATCTTTCCCATCTTTAAATTGATGGGCAGGTGTGACATAGTTTGGATCGAGTCGATAAATCCTTTCGGCAATAAACTTGGAATAATAGCGATATCCTAGTGCAAATACAGCTATCCCTATTACGGCTAGAACTATACCACTCATTTACATTCTCCCTTCTAATATGAGATATATTACCAACCTTATTTTAAACTATTCTGAATATTAAAGCTATAAAAACGCTTACATTTTTCTAGTAATATTTTTACTATTTTTGAATAGCGTTCGTATCGACTTTTACTCCATGTTTTTATGGGTAATTCTATTTAGTTCCTCTTGCTCATCATTTGAAAGGTATTCACTTTTGTCATTGTTTACAAAATGAGTCCACTTCGCAAGCTTGCTAATCCAATGAACAACATTGGGACCCCCTGTTTCCATAATAGAAGAAGCTAGGTCACTTGCTGCAGCTTTGATAATTAAATCGTACCCGACATTACCTAATAAATGCATTCTCTCAAGCATGGCAAGTCCACGGTCATATTCATCTCGAATGAATTTCATTTTTTCAACATAGTCTACACCGCTTACTATCGAATCAGCTGCATAAATACCTGAAAGGATAGATTTAAACACACCGAATCCTAAAAAGGGATTATTGCATCCCGCATTGACGCCTGTTAGAAAAGTATTTCCGATGCGAATTTGGTCAGGAGTTCCAAGTACATAGTTTTTAATTTGATGTTCTTCCATTATTTCATAATTCCCATTAATTTGTTCCTGTTTAAACAACTGCCAGCCTTTTTCAATTTCTTCAGGGGTTTTATACTCACCAACAACAGCAAACATCGCTAACCCTTCATCTAAAGGCATTTTGTAACTATAGCCTTTATGAATATATTTGTTATTTAACCAACATTCTACTTGATTAGCACTAATTTTTATCCTCTGTTCTTTGACAATGGCATAATTAAAAATAATATGAGCGTCTACCCGAAAACGAACGGTCTCTGCTAGATAACTACAGTTTCCAGTCGCATTTACGATATAATCATATTCATTCACTATCGTTTTATAATCAATATTCATACCAAATTGTATTTTTGTTTTTAACTGACTTCTAATTTGATTTTCTAATGAATCTTTGGCACCACCACGCTTCATTACATGTCCGAGAAATCCATAAAACTCTGCTTCGGTACTGGGCCCATAGTTTTTACTATGAAAGATTCGTGCCGCCGACTTTAGCATTAACCCATAATTATCAGCAAGATACGCAATAAAATCTTGTATAGGACGATGAAGAATTTCAGGTGTTAATTCTGCATAGGTATTTGGTTCAAATGGACCTTTTTTATTATCAAATATATGAATAATTCCATTAAAATCCAATTTTTCCAACTGAAATGCGCAAGCGGCGCCTGATGCCCCTGCACCTATGATTGCTACTTTTTTCATTTTGTAAATCTCCTTTGTTAGTTAAATTTTCGATATAACCACTTATAAAATGAAAACCATAAAAGAAAAGATATAATTGAACCAAAAAGAGTATATGAAAGTTTCCATTTTTTAAAACGTAATAAACGAGTATACCGTATGATTAACAGATCTTGAATGACAGTAAAAATGGTGAATATTGCTGTTGCTAGAGGGAGTTTTCGCTTATGGAAAGCCCAATCAATTAACAATAATGAAAAAATGGGTAGTAATATGTAATCGTAAATGATATTAAAAGCAAATTTTTTGGGGTATGGCCGGTGTGGAAAAGCTAAATATCCTCTATCTATTAATAAATTTGAAAAAAAAGATATACCTTGCCCCAACAATAAAATATAACTAAAGAAGAGCAGAACCTGTTTTGTATTTTTCATTCTTTTAAATAAAGCAGCAATCACTGTGACAGTAAAAAAGGATAACATAACATATTCCCTTACTAACAACATCGGACCCTCCTTTTCCACTTAAAAACGTACCTTTATTTTGTCTTAAAACTATAAAAATTATAATACAAACGCGTTTGCCATAAAAAAGAGTGTCGGACAAAAGGTAAAAAAACGAAGCCACTGAAAAAGTTAAAAATCTAACTTTTTCAGTGCCCTCAAAAAAACAACCTTTGGTTCCACACTCTTCATTTTGTAACGCTATTATGCGATACCTTCAAACTGAGCTTTTACTAAATCATAATAGTGCCCTTGATTTCTCATTAAAGCGTCGTGATTTCCTTGCTCGATAATATTCCCATGCTCTAATACAATGATGTTATCTGCTTCTCTTACAGTCGATAAGCGATGGGCAATCATAATCGCCGTCCTTCCTTTTAACAGAATTTGTAATGCTTTTTGAATCTTCTGCTCAGATTCTGTATCTATACTTGCAGTAGCTTCATCTAAGATTAAGATTTGTGGATCCGCTAAAAGTGCCCGTGCAAATGATAGTAACTGACGCTCGCCAACGGATAATATATTTCCTCTTTCTTCTACTTCTGTCTCATAGCCATTTTTTAATTTTTCTATAAAGCTATGAGCCCCAACTATTTCAGCTGCTTGAATAACTTCCCTATCTGATGCAGTTGGATTTCCAAACCGGATATTCTCCATAATGGTACCTGAGAAAATAAAGGTATCTTGAAGAACAATGCTAACTTGAGACCGTATGTTATCAAGTTTTAAATCTCGAACATCAATTCCGTCAATTAGCACCGACCCTTTTGTAGCATCATAGAAACGAGAAATTAAATTTACAATCGTCGTCTTCCCTGAACCAGTATGACCAACTAAGGCAACAGTTTCTCCTGCCTTTATGTTTAGATTAATCTTATTTAATGCCTTCCGTTTTTGGTCATAGGCGAACTCCACATCTTTAAAAGTGATGTCACCCGCAATCTTATTTATCGACTTAGCATCCTTCTTTTCAGGAACAGACGGCTTCTCGTCTAAAAACTCAAAAATTCTTTCTGAAGAGGCCATCCCAACAAGAAGTTGGTTATATACATGACCTAAACGTGAAATTGGTTCCCAAAACATACCGATATAAAATGCAAATGACACAAATATACCAATATCAATTGAGTTTGATTGGATTAATGTCACACCATACCAAATCAAAATCGCTGTCCCGAAGGCATTAGACATTTCTACAAATGGATGGAACATCGCATTTTTTTGGGTGGCATTGCGCCAGGCTTGGAAATTATCTTGATTCACTTCCTTAAAGAAAGCCATATTTTCTTGTTCCTGAGTATACGATTGAGTCACCCTAATTCCCTGTATACTTTCATTTAGGTGTGAATTAATTTGAGATTGCTTCACACGAACGTCCTGCCATGACCTTCTAATCTTTTTTCGCAATCCAGTTGATATAAAAATCATAATTGGCAGAATGACCATGATCGCTAGTGTCAATTCCGGACTTAATATAAAGAGAATGACAAAAATCCCGATTAGCATTATGATATCCATTAATAAATTTATAACCCCGTTTGTAAATAAATCCTGAAGAGAATTTACATCGTTTGTAACTCTCACAAGAATTGAACCAGCAGAGCGTTGGTCAAAAAAACGATGAGACAACCGTTGAATATGCTTAAATAAGTGTTGCCTCAGGTCGTAGATTACATTTTGACCGAGCATATTCATCCAACGTATTCTAAAGGTTGTAGCAAGCCAGGATAGTAAATATAAACCAGCAATAATTAGAACTACATTCACTAAGGCTGCTACATCTCGTTCATAGATCACATTATTTAAGGCATATACACCTATGAGAATTGGTGTAACTAGACGTATAGATGTAGAGATTATCATAGCCATTATTGATAATGGCAATAGCGTTTTTGAGTAGGGTTTGATATAGGTAAGTAAACGAACCATTTGCTTCCAGTTAAATGGTTTTTCAATCGCAGAATCAAGAGAATAATAGAATCTATGTTTCTTCACTTTTGCTTCATTCATTGTTAGCCCTCTTTTCTGAAACCACTGCAAGTTGGTCTTTATATTGGATATCATAAATTCGTCTATATGTTCCATTTACCTTTTGCAGTAGTTTTTCATGAGTCCCTCTTTCGATAATTGAACCGTTTTCAAGAACAAGAATCTCATCGGCGTGTTTTAAAGAAGAGATTCGGTGCGCAATGATAAATGTTGTTCGGCCCTTCATTACTTCACGGAACGCTTCTTGTATTTTCTTCTCAGTTTTCATATCAACGGCACTTGTAGCATCATCTAAAATTAAGATACTAGGGTCAATTAATAATGCTCGTGCAATTGCGAGCCTTTGTTTTTGACCACCTGATAGCCCCATCCCACGTTCACCTAAAATCGTTTCATAACCTTCTTCTAATTCCATAATGAAATCATGAGCCTGTGCTCGTTTGGCAGCACTCATAATGTCCTCGATCGAAGCATTTGGATTTCCATAAGATATATTATCTCGAATCGAGGAGGAAAATAAAAAAGTTTCTTGCAAAACGACTCCAATGTTTTGTCGTAATGTTTGCAAGGAATAGGATGCAATCGGCTGACCATCGATGAAAATATCGCCAATTACTGGCTCATAAAACCGAGAAATTAATTGTGTGATGCTCGTTTTTCCAGAACCGGTTGCTCCTATTAGCCCTATCACTTTACCTCTTGGGGCATCAAACGTAATGTTTTTCAGCGCAGGTTCTTCATCATGATTATACTGATGACAAACATTTTCAAAACGGACGTCGCCTTCAAGTCGAGGTATTGTAATTGGCTCAGCAAGGTTTTTAATCGTTTCTGGTTCATCTAAAATTTCTAGTAATCTTTCGCCAGCAGCTTTTGATTGTGAGAATGTATTAATAATAAAGCCTAAATGCATTAAGGGACCAATGATATACCAGACTAAGCTAAAAAAAGCGACTAGTTCACCGGGTTGTATGCTATTTTGAATGACTAACCATCCACCAAAACCTAGTAAGAATACAACACATAATTGACCAATTAACTCCATGATCGGGAAGTAGCGTGCCCAAATGTTTGAAGTATGAATTGACTTCTCTTTATAATTTCTGTTTTTATCTATAAAATTATCAACCTCAAAATCTTCTTTCGATAACGATTTTACGGTATTCATACCACTTATATTTTCTTGTACCTTTGTTGTTAACCGACCAAGGGATTCACGGATGTGTTTAAAAGCAGGATGAACTTTTTTATCAAATTGTTTTACTGTGATAATTAAGAAAGGCATAGAGGCTATAGTGACAAGAGCAAGAGGAACACTAAAATATAACATAATTGAGAAGCTTAATGTGACGAGTAATACCAAATTTAGCAATTGCGCAAAACCAAATGATAAAAAGAAGCGGAAGGCCTCCACATCTGATGTTAACCTTGACATAAGGTCACCTGTTTTGGCATTGTCATAATATCTAAACGGTAAGTACTGAAGTTTTTTATACAATTCATTTCGAAGGTTATACACAGAGCGTATCCCAAACAAATCCCCTAGAAATTGGTGGAAGTACATCGCTACCCCCTTTACCGCCATTAATATTACAAACCCAAAGGCTATGTATGGGACATAGTGAAAATTTCCACTTAAGATGACATCATCAATTGTTATTTTAAGGATAATTGGGTAAATGAGCGTAATGCTTGTGATAAAAAGTAAAAAAACGATGGAGCCAATAAAATATTTTTTTAATGGCCAATAAAAATCCTTTAACCGTAAAAACGTTTTCATAAAATTCCTCCTCTGCTAAACCACACTTTTAAAAAGAATAGTATTAATATAACTTTTTTTAGTTTTATTTTCGAATTAAAAAATGGTTGAATATCAAGATATTTTACCAATATTGAGGATATAGAGTGAATTTCTTGGTTAAAGACCTTTTTATTACTGTTTTACTCCATCTTACAAAAAGAAGAGGGTGAAACAAAAGGTTGTATTTTATGAAGCCACTGAAAAAGTTATAAATCTAACTTTTTCAGTGGCCTCGTTTTTTTCATCTTTTGTCTTATCCCTTTTTCTTCCTATTTCTTTAGTGTATCGGTGGATACTGTTGTTCAATTTCAGTAATCGAAATAGGCACCTCTATTGCGTCTTCTACTTCTGTTAAATAGATAAATGTATCTTTATCCGTTTTGGTTGGCCAAAAAAAAGAATGCTTATAGGATTCAGGACCTTTTCCAGTGATGACAATCCAATCATCTGGTTGTGCTTGTTCTATTGCAAACTGAATTGCTATCGTACGGTCCTTAAAAACTTTCCCTTTATCTCCGCCATATTTCAGTTGCATTTTATGATATTCATTTAGCATCTCGCCTTCTGATACCCCATTTAAATCATCAAGAGTTAAAACAAACTGATCACTTAGTTGAGCAGAAAGCAAAATCATTTCTTTTCGTTTAGAGACATCACCTTTGCCACGAAAACCAAATACGTGAAAGACTCGTCCCCTACTTATTTTTTTAACAGTTTGCAAACAATGCGTTAGGGCATCTGGCGTATGCGCATAGTCAACAACACAAGTAATACCAGAATCGGAACTATATTTTTCAAACCTACCAGGAACACCAGGAAAGCTTGAAAGGCCTTCAATGACATTCTTTGGTTCAATCCCTAGTCCTTGTGCTGCAACAAAGGTAAGCGAGGCATTCCATGCATTATGAACACCACTCATTGGCAATGTCACTTTATGTTTGTTTTTTCCATCATTTAAAGTAAACTCCGTAGCAAATTCTACACTTACGTTTTCTAAATTATAATGATCTGCTTCTTGATATCCAACTGAACATACATTTCGGTTTCTATCAATTAAACGGTCGACTAATCGTGTTCCCCATTCACTTGATGTACAAATATATGCCGTCCCCTGTTTTTTTATTTGGTCAAACAATTTCGCTTTCGTGTCAAAGTAGCTGAAAAGAGAACCATGATAATTAAGATGGTCATGGCTTAAATTCGTAAAAAGGGCATAATCAAACTCAATGCCTTCAACTCTTCCTTGGTCGATACCATGGGAAGAAACTTCTATTATAATGACACTATCCTTACTTTTGGAAATAAGTTGGTGCAAGGTTAAAGAATCTGGTGTAGTATTCCCAGAAGGATATTGTTCACCATTAATAATGTGTGAAATCGTACCGATTAAAGAACACGGAATACCAGCATGTTCAAGGATATGCCTTAGCATATAGGAAGATGTAGTCTTTCCGTTTGTTCCAGTAATACCGATAATCGTATGATTTTCATTTGGATTGCCGTAGAATGTCTTTGCTAGTTGTGGCAGAATTTTTCGTGCATTTGAAACTTGAAAATAAGGAACTTGTAAGTTAGTAATCGGCTTCTCACCAATTACCGCTACTGCTCCCGCATTTATAGCATCATTAATAAAGTTATGTCCATCCAACTCATATCCAGAAATGGCTACAAACACATGATTCTTTGACATTTTCTTAGAATGAAAGTGTAGACCTTCGATATCAATTTCTGGTATCGTATCCTTTTCATATGGTATGTTAATGGACTCTAACAACGAACGTAACTTCATATGGTGGATTTCTCCTTATGTAAAAAAGTTTGCAAATCTAAAAATAGTTTTCCCTAATAAACATAAAATATAATGAATAAAAAAGAAATGGTTAAAGAAACGTGAGTGAAAGGTAAAGAAAAAGGGTGAGACAAAAGGTAAACACCCTTTTCTCTCACCCTCTTCGATTATCTACGCGTTTTCTTTGTAATATTTATAAAGTGCTTGAGTTCCGCTACTATCTTCCCCGCGTTCAGCGAGTTGTTCGTATAGCGATTTCGCTAAACAAAGACCAGGTGTCGAAAGCCCCAGTTCTTCCGCTGATTCAACAGCAATTTTCATATCTTTAATAAAATGTTTTATATAAAACCCCGGAGCAAAATCTTCTTGCATCATTCTAGGAACTAAGTTTGATAATGACCAACTTCCTGCGGCTCCTGTAGAAATACTTTCTAGCACACGGTGTGGGTCAAGCCCTGCCCGTTCCGCATAAGTAATTGCTTCAGTAACACCCATCATCGTAGAAGCAATCGCGATTTGGTTGCACATTTTTGTGTATTGACCTGACCCTGCAGGTCCTTGAAGAATGACATTAGACCCCATGATGTTTAATATGGATTCTACATCAGAATAGGCCCAGTCATCCCCTCCAACCATGATCGTTAGCTCTCCTTTTCTTGCTCCAATATCACCACCAGAAACTGGAGCATCCAAGGCGTACATGTGTCGAGTTTTTGCTCCTTCATGAATCTTCTTTGCAAGCATCGGACTAGATGTTGTCATATCGATTAGATATGTGCCAGGACGTGCTGAGTCAATAATTCCATTTGGACCTAAATAAGTTTCTTCCACATCGTCAGGAAATCCTAAGATGGTAATAATCACATCTGCCTCTGACGCTAATTCTATAATTGAATCCCGCCAGTGCGCTCCTTTTTCTAACAAGGCATTTGCTTTCTCTTTCGTACGATTAAAAACAAGAACTGGATATGAAGCGTCTAATAGATGACTTGCCATACTACTTCCCATTACACCTGTACCGATAAAACCAATAACTGTGTTATCTTTACTCAGCATAACATCCCTCCTTTGTTCTACTATAATACTTCTCTGTTTTTGATATATTCCCTTCATTTTCAGAATATTTAGTAGAAACTGTATTAAAGGATTAATGCTAATAATTGAGCTGAAATGGCCACAAAAATTAAAGCTATTGGGTAAGCAGCAGCATATGCAATCGCAGGGTCCTCAGAATCAATTAGCGTATTACATGCGCCTAAACCAGGAGTACTTGTAAGTCCACCACAAATTGCTCCTAGAGAGTGCACCATACTCAATTTAAATATTTTTCTAGCTAACACAATCGCAAAAAACATTGGTACTAGCGTAATGATTGCTCCGCCAATAAGCAAGCCTATCCCTTGGCTTGCAACCACATCAACTAATCCCTGTCCAGCCATCGTACCCGCACCAGCTAAAAACAAGACTAACCCTACATCACGTATGACTCGATTAGAAGGTTGATAATAGCGGGCATGTATTGGACCGATTTTTCCAAAGTGAGCAATGATAATGGCAATAAACAAAGGACCTCCAGCGACACCTAATGTCATCGTTCCTAGACCAGGAATTTGAATGGGTACCATTCCAATTAAAATACCAATTAACAGAATGATACTAAGTGAAAAAATATGGACATTCGTTTCATTCAATGTAGAGATACCAAACAATTTCTTCACTTCTTCGATTCTTCTATCACTTCCGACAATGGTTAAAATATCCCCTCGCTCAAAACGCCATGTTGGGGATTGAGGAAATTCATAACCAGCACGCTCCATCCTCGTCACAGTTACTCCGTATTGTTCTCTTAGCTTTATATCTCTTACGTTTTTCCCGAGAAGTTCTTGTGATTCAACGACAACTCGGTGGATTTTTAAATTCGTCTGGAAATGGATATCTTCTTTTACCTGATTTCCAATTTCAAGTTGAAATGGTTCTAAATCCTCTGGATAGCCAACCACAATCATTTTGTCGCCTTTTAGTAACACCGTATCATTTCTTCCTAAAAAATTACGGTCGCCACGCATGATACGGCTAATAACAACCGCACTTTTTAATTCTTGCTGGATTTCTTTTATTGTTCGTTTATGGATACGATCTTTTGTAACTTCAATGATTCTTTTTTCAAGCGTACTTGTTTTTCGAACAGGGTTTACTTTTTTATCTAAATCCTTTTGTAAATCTATCTTTAGAATCCTTGGAAGTAATTGTACAAATAGGACAACGGCTACAACACCAAAAGGATAAGCAATTCCGTATCCTACTGACACTAACGGGTCGTTTGTCGCTTCAAGGCCTGCTGCTAAACCAGGAGTGCTCGTCAGTGCTCCTGTCATTAAGCCTATACTAAGAGGTGCACTTATATCAAAAACCTTTGCAACAATAATTGTAGTAATGGTAGCCACAACGACAATAAGAAAACCGATAATACCAAAGATAAGACCACTGCTTTTTAACATCCGAAAAAAACGTGGTCCGGCTTGTAAACCTACCGAAACAATAAATAAGCTAAGACCCAGTTGCTGTACTATCGTTGGAATTTGATACCCATAATGACCAAATACCATCGCAACAAGTAAAACTCCTGAAGCACCAAGGTTTAAACCTTTAATTTCAATTTGACCGATAAGAGAACCAAGAAGCAAGATAAAAAAGATTAATACTAACGGGTTCTCTAACAACGATATGATAGTCATACCTATTTTCCCCCAATTACTGATTCACTCTTTTTTGTAAAAATAGGACAAGTGACCAATGAATCGATTCATTGACCACTTGTCATCTGTTCCTTCAGTTATACCATAAGATAAATCGTATCTCCATCTAACTCCACTACATACGTTTTCACTTTCCCTTGGTCAGGCGCTTGTACAAGACCATCTACTAATGAAATCTTCCAGTCGTACACTGGACAATATACATATTCCCCACTTACAAGTCCTTCAGAAAGGACACCGCCTTTTGGATGTGGACTTTTATTTTCAATGACACGGACCGTGTTATCTGACAAGCGAAATATAGCAAGTTCATGGTCAAGTACTGTTAATGGGTGACCAATGCCAATGACTAAATCAGATAAGTTTCCAATGTTTATTTTTCTTGTTTCTGTTAGCATGTTTCCCTCTCCTTTTCTATTGAACTGGTACTGTAATTGTTCGTTTATTGTAGTACGTATTTCTAATTTCTTCGCTGTCTAAAGCTTGTTGCCATGGCTCTTCGTAACGAGCTAGTGTTTCGGCTAATCTTCCATTTAGTTCTGCTCTTTTTTCTGCTTGCTCTACCACTTCTTTGACATGGTCAAAACCTAGGCGCTCAAGCCATACAGACGTTCTTTCTAAATACATGGCTGTTTCACGGTAATATTGAAGATACGCCCCAGTAATCTCGTAAACTTCCTCTTCAGTTTTCACCGTACATAACAAGTCACCTGCTCGTAACTCTGTACCGCCATTACCAGCCACATAAATTTCCCAACCACCATCTATACCAACAACACCAACATCCTTAATACCAGATTCTGCACAGTTTCTAGGACAAGCAGATACACCCATTTTTACTTTATGAGGAGTATCAAGTCTTTCAAAACGCTTCTCTAACTCAATACCTAATCCCATAGAATTTTGAGTGCCAAATCTACAGAAATCAGCTCCAACACAAGTTTTTACAGTTCGTAAGGTTTTACCATATGCATAACCAGATGGCATACCCAAGTCTTCCCATACAGCAGGTAATTGTTCTTTTTGAATTCCAAAGAGCCCTATTCGCTGCCCACCTGTTAACTTTACAAGTGGAACATTGTATTTATCTGCAACCTCAGCTATTTTACGGAGGTCTGCTGCTGTTGTCACACCACCATACATTCTAGGAACAACAGAATACGTACCGTCTTTTTGAATGTTTCCGTGGTATTTTTCATTCACTAGGCGAGAGTTTCTATCATCCTGATATTCAGGATAAATCATTCCTAAATAATAGTTTAAAGCAGGTCGACATTTAGAGCATCCTTCTTCTTGATTCCACTCCAGCACCATCATAATTTCTTTAACAGTCGTTAATCCTTTTTCTTGAATTTCAGCAACCACTTCATCACGGCTTAATGAAGTACACCCACATATCGTTTGTTTTTGTGCATTTTCATCAAACGCATCTCCTAACGTGTATTCAAGCAAGTTAGCAATCATTGGCTTACAACGACCACAAGAACGCCCTGCATTTGTGCATCCGCCAACCTCAGCAACTGTTGTTAACTCGTTCTGTTGGATTGCTTCAACAATGGTTGATTTCGTGATTCCATTACATCCACAAACGATTTCTTCATCTGCCATAGTTGCTACGTCATTTGATTCAGTTGCCCCAGCTTGGAAGAAAGAGATACTTGCGATATCTGAAATGTCCTCTTTTTGAGTTAGCATTCGATAAAGTCTTGAGCTATCATTCGTATCACCATATAAGACAATTCCCACGATTTGATTATCACGAACAAGAACCTTTTTATAAACGCCTTCAAGTTCGTTATAAGCAGTCATTGATTTTGTTGATGCGTCATCATAAATTTCTCCAGCTGAGAATAAATCAATTTCTGCCACCTTAAGTTGAGTCCCAAGAATTGAGCCTTCATACGCATTTTCTTTATTATCTAATAACACTTGTGCTAGTACTTTTCCTTGCTCATATAAAGGTGCGACTAACCCATAGACGACTTCACGATGCTCAGCACACTCTCCAACAGCATAGACATTAGGAACGTTTGTTTCTAAATGGTCAGTCACTACAATCCCGCGATTCACTTCAATGTCCGTATTACGAACAAGGTCAATATTAGGTACAATTCCAGCTGCCATTACGACTAAGTCTGCTTCTACTTCAGTCCCATCCTTAAAGCGTAGTCCTTGAACTCGGTCATCACCTGTAATTTCGACAGTTGCTTTTTCCATTAAGAAATTTAAGCCTTGTTCTTCAAGTTCTTTTTTCAACATCGTAGAAGCAATAGGGTCAAGCTGTCTCTCCATTAAGTGCTCCATCAAATGGACAACATCTACTTCCATTCCTAAATGTACTAGACCTTTTGCAGCCTCTAGTCCTAGTAGACCACCACCAATGACTACGGCTTTTCGATACTTGTTAGCCGTTTCCATCATTGTTAAGCAATCTTTAATATCTCGAAAGCCAATCACGCCTTCTTTTTCAATACCTGGTATCGGAAGCATTAAAGGCAATGACCCTGTTGCAATAATGAGTTTGTCATATGGTACTATTTTTCCTTTACTAGATGTTACAACTTGGTCTGCTGTATTAATTTCTGTGATAGGCTCATCTGTATATAATGTAATGTGATTTGTAATATACCAATCCCAATTGTTCATGATTGTTTCATCAAAAGTTGTTTCACCTTGAAGGACATTTGATAGCTGAATGCGATTGTAATTCGGGTGTGGCTCTTTTCCGAATATAGTAATTTCATATGCATCTGGGTCGCGATTTAATAATTCTTCAATCGTACGAACCCCCGCCATACCATTACCAATCATCACTAATTTTTTCTTTGTCATAAGAATCTCCTCCACTTTGTTCGTCGAAAGTCAATTTGTTTTTCTTTTTTGTATACGTTTATTGTACGAGGAGGAAAACGATTCAGTTGTGATAAATGTCACACTTACACCATTTTTTGTGAATGGATTCACATATTAGACAAAGTTGGATAAAAAGTGAGACAAAGTCGCCCTTTTTTATAAGCAAGGAGCGCAGCCACTGCTTCTTTCAAAGTGTTTTTACAAGTGCCCTTCTTGTAAAAAACGCGCAGTGTGCGAAGCCCTTGCTCTTCCAGAGTTATCCTCCAGGGCATCTTTGAACTTTCAAAATTTATGCTTTCTTACCTTCTAAGCGAAGTCGCTACCTTCCTTAACATCAAACATAAGTGACTTTCTTTTGTTTGATGTGTCGCGAGTGAAGCCAGTGCTCTTCTTCGAATGCTCGAAAAAATGCTTTCTTATAGGAAAAGAAAATGTCATCCCCTGCTTTTCTTCATTATTATGTTTTTAATTCTGTTTTTCAGGCTGTTTATGAATTGTGAAGAAATGATGTCTTTGACATAAATCTTTTTTAATTTAAGGCGTAAGTGTGACAAACATCACACGTGTTTATTTCTTTTGGTTGTATTATCAGGTTAATCACTCCGATGAAAAAAATCATTGGAGATAGCTATTCATTATAACTTTATGGAGGAATTTATTATGGCAAGAATTACAGAGTGGAAACCAGAAGATCCCGCGTTTTGGGAAAAAGAAGGAAAAAAACATGCAAAGAGAAACTTATATATTTCAATACCAACGTTAATGCTCGCTTTTATCGTTTGGCAAATTTGGTCCATCGTTGCTGTTCGATTAAATGATATTGGCTTTCAATTCACAGCAGAACAATTATTTACACTAGCAGCTGTTCCTGGGCTAGTAGGGGCGTCACTACGCTTCATCTATACCTTTGCTGTCGGTAAATTTGGTGGTAGAAACTGGGTTGTCTTTTCAACTGGTATCTTAGCTATCCCTGCTTTAGGAATTGGATTTGCCGTTCAAAACCCAGATACACCATATTGGGTGATGTTAACACTAGCTGCGCTTTGTGGACTTGGTGGCGGTAACTTCTCATCTGCGTTAGCTAACATTAGCTTTTTCTTCCCTAAAAAAGAAAAAGGAACGGCTCTTGGAATTAACGGTGGTCTTGGAAACATGGGGGTATCCGTTGTTCAATTCGTAACACCACTTATTATTACAATCGGTACATTTTCTTTTATTGGTGGAGAAGCACAAGTATTACCTGATGGATCTCAAATTTGGTTACAAAATGCGGCGTTCTTTTGGGTAGGACCTATTATCTTAATGACTATCATTGCATGGTTTGGAATGGATAATCTTCCAACGTCTAAACAATCTGTGAGTGACCAGTTTGTTATTGTGAAGCGTAAGCATACATGGATTATGACTTGGTTATATGTAGCAACATTCGGTTCATTCATTGGTTATGCAGCAGCATTCCCACTTTTATTAAAATCTCAATTTCCTGAGTATGTCTCTTTAGCTTTCTTAGGTGCTTTTCTAGCAGCAGCGTTCCGGCCTTTTGGTGGATGGTTATCAGATAAGTTTGGTGGAGCACTTGTAACAACAATCGTATTATTTATGATGGGTGCTGGAGCACTATCTGTTATTTATTTCACGGGTCAGCAATTGTTTATTGGGTTCATCATTTCATTCCTTGTGTTATTTATCGCAGCCGGAATGGGTTCAGGGTCAACATTCCAAATGATTCCGATTATATTCCCTGTGAAAGAAGCTGCTCCTGTCCTTGGTTTCACTGCAGCATTTGCAGCATATGGTTCTTTCTTCATTCCGAAATTATTTGGTTGGTCTGTAGCAAATACAGGAACACCAATTACAGCTCTATACTTCTTTATCGCTTTTTATGCCGTATCTATCGTCATCAATTGGTATTACTACCAACGTAAAAATGCAGAAGTAAGAATTATGGGCAAACAAGAAGATGAAGTTTCTGAAAAGGCTGCGAGTTAAGAAACTTTTATAGAAAAAACAATGAGCGGGGATTAGTCCTTCGCTCATTGTTTTTATTTTGCACTTAACTCGCTGATTCTTCAGTTGAAAATTGACTATAATATAAATCAGCATAATATCCTTTTTCTGTAAGCAATTGTTGATGTGTTCCTTTTTCTACGATATTTCCTTGATGCAAAACTAAAATGAGGTCTGCATCCTGAATCGTTGATAAGCGATGGGCAATAACAAAGCTCGTATGCCCTACCATGAATTCATTC
Organism: Bacillus alkalicellulosilyticus; assembly: GCF_002019795.1. Taxonomy (GTDB): domain Bacteria; phylum Bacillota; class Bacilli; order Bacillales; family Bacillaceae_F; genus Bacillus_AO; species Bacillus_AO alkalicellulosilyticum. The sequence goes on from NZ_KV917381.1 coordinate 2,299,375, forward strand.
ATTGCTTTTTGAATATTCATTTCTGTTCTTGTATCAACACTACTCGTTGCCTCATCCAATAGAAGTATTTTGGGCTTTGCCAAAATTGCTCTTGCTATCGTTAGGAGCTGTCTTTGACCTTGGGAAATGTTAGCGGCGTCTTCAGTTAAAATCGTGTCATACCCTTCTGGCAACGTTCGAATAAAGTCATCTGCATACGCTTTTTTAGCTGCTAAAATAATGTCTTCTTCTGTTGCATCTTCATTCCCATAAGCAATGTTGTCACGGATTGTCCCATTGAATAACCATGTATCTTGTAAAACCATAGCAAACAAACTTCGGACTTGCTCTCTTGATAACGACGAGATTGGGACGTTATCAATTTTAATTGCACCTTGATTTAGTTCATAAAAGCGCATTAGTAAATTGATTAATGTCGTTTTTCCTGCCCCTGTTGGACCGACTATTGCTACGGTTTGCCCTTCCTTCACATCTACACTTACTTCTTTAATAATTGGCTTTGTTTTATCATAACCAAACGTAATCTTTTCAAATGAGACATCGCCTCGTAAGTTCTCAAGAGAGATGGAAGCAGGTATTTCTTCTTTTTCTTCTTCTTCATCAAGCAACTTAAATATACGTTCAGCAGAAGCTAAAGCGGTTTGAATCATATTGGCTATTCCCGCAATTTGAGCCATCGGATGAGAAATTTGCTGAGAATATTGGATAAAAGCCTGGACATCCCCAATTCGGATACTGCCATTTAATACTAAGAGACCACCGGCAATACTAACAAGAATATAACCTATATTACTAACAAACATCATCATAGGCATCATAATCCCAGAAATAAATTGGGCTTTCCAACCAGCATGATAAAGTCTTTCATTAATCTTATCGAATTCGTTAATCGAATCATCTTCACGACCATATGCTTTTACAATTTGATGGCCCGAAAACATTTCTTCAATATGTCCATTAATCTCACCAAGTTCATTTTGTTGATTTTCGAAATGTTTTTGTGAGTAAGAAGCAACAGATTTGATGATAAACAAACTAAGTGGAATGGTAACAAACACGACTAAGGTTAATAACGGGCTTATGAATAACATCATCACAATAATCCCGATAACGGTAATTACAGAAGTAATGACTTGTGTAAGTGCCTGTTGTAACGAGTTGTTGATGTTATCAATATCATTAACAGCCCGGCTTAATAAGTCACCATGCGAATGATTATCAAAATATTGTAACGGAAGTCTTGTTATTTTCTCATTGACCTCTTGTCGCATTTCCGCAATGGTTAGCTGTGCCACACTAGCCATAATATATTGTTGCAAAAATGAAAATAAAGAAGATGCAAAATATAATAAAAGTAGGATAATAAGCAGTTGACCTATAAAGCCAAAATCTACGCTTGTACCCGACATGAAACTATCAAAAATCGACGAAGTTGCATCACCAAGTAGTTTAGGGCTGATAACTGTAAACAAAGTTGCAAAAATAGAAGCTATGAATACAACAATAAGTTGTGATTTTCTTGGTTTTAAATACCGAAGCAATCGATAGAAAGTTTTTTTGAACTCCTTCGGCTTTTCTCCAGGTGGCATTGGGCCATGACCGAATTGCTTAGGTTTCTCAGGAGGCTGAGTACCCTTTCTATTTTTTGTCATGCACTCTCCCCCTCTGTCTTTTGAGATTGATAAATTTCTTGATAAACGGCGTTCGTCTTTACTAACTCGTCATGTGTACCAACACCAGCTATTTTCCCTTCATTAAGAACAATGATTTGGTCAGCGTGGATGATACTTTGGATTCGTTGTGCGATTAAAATAAAGGTACTTTCCTTGGCCTCTTTTTCAATGACTTTTCGCATTTTTGCCTCTGTTTTATAATCTAGCGCTGATGTACTATCATCAAATATATAGATTTTAGGTTGTCGAACAAATGCTCTTGCAATCGATAACCTTTGTTTTTGACCACCCGATAAGTTCACACCAGCTTGCTCGATAGCAGAATGAATTCCGTTTTCTCGGTCTATCACAAATTCAGTTGCTTGTGCTTTCTCAATCGCCAACAGTATATCGTCATCTGTCGCATCATCTTTTCCATAACGGATATTTTCAGCAATTGTACCTGTAAACAGCGATGCTTTTTGAGGCACATACCCTATTAACTGCCTAAGCTCCTTTTGAGAAATCGTACGGATATCATTCCCACCAATTTCAACAGAACCTGAAGTCGTATCATAAAAACGTGGAATTAATTTAGCTAACGTACTTTTACCTGCCCCAGTACTGCCAATTATAGCTGTAATGTTTCCAGGTTTTGCGGTAAAGCTTATCTCTTCAAGTGCTGGTTTTTCCGCACCAGTATAGTGAAACGTCACATTTTTAAAGGAAACCGTACCATTGATGTATTCCAAGGAAACAGGTTGTTCGGAATCTTTAATATTCGGTTGTTGAAGTATGATTTCATTTACACGCTTAGCAGAAGCCTGAGCTCTCGGAATCATCACAAATGCCATAGACAACATAACCAATGACATTAAAATCATCATCGCATACTGTAAAAATGCCATTAAGTTTCCTACTTGCATCGCTCCTGCATCAATACGAATGGAACCAAACCAAACAATAGCAACATTGGTAAAGTTCATAATCAATAACATAACCGGAAAAAGAAACGCAATAATTTTATTGACTTTTATCCCTACATCTCGATAGTCATGGTTTGCCTCATTAAACCGATTTTTCTCAAAAGAGACACGATTAAATGCACGAATGACACGAACCCCAATTAAAGATTCACGTAATATTAAATTTAATCGGTCCGTTTTTTGTTGAAGGACCCCAAATAAAGGAATTGCTTTTTTCGAAATGAAAAAGATAATGCCTGCCAATACAGGCAAAGCCCCTAAAAAAATTAAAGATAGCATGGCATCACGAGACACAGCTAGAATAATTCCCCCCACCAACATGAGTGGGGCTCTTGTCATCATCCTCAGCATCATATTTAAGACATCTTGAATTTGTTTGATATCATTCGTTGTTCTAGTTATTAATGAAGCCGGTCCTATTTTTTCATATTCTTCTAGGGAAAAGTTTTCTACATGAACAAATAGTTTTCTACGAAGATCCCTTCCGAATCCTAAGGCAATTTTTGATGCAAAGTAAGTGACCGCAATCGTTAGTAAAACAGCGAGTATGGAATAGATAATCATCCAACCTCCTGTTTGTAGAATAAACGGAATATCTTCGTTGACAATTCCAATGTCTACTACATCCGCCATTAATGTAGGTAAGTATAACTCTAATAAAATCGCTCCTAATGTAAACACAAGAACCGCAATAATTTGCATTCGATATGGTTTTAAATATTTGATTAATGCTAACATCGTAAACCCCTATACTCGTAAATTTTTGTTATGTACATAAATGATATATCAAATATATATTTTAGTTATTAAACTATTTTATCTGATATATGAAAATTGTCAATTACAAAGAACTGCGCTTATGATACTATAACGATATATGACTCCCGCTAAAATACTAGTCATAAAAAGGAGCTTTTCCATGTTTGACCCAACGATATATGAAAATTTAAAGGTCGTCTTAGAAGGCGATATCTATGATTTAGATTTCGCTGAAAAAATCGAAGTGACAAATCGCCGTGATTTAATTGATTTAGCTACGATGTCACGCCAATATTCTATACAATATCAAATCCGTGAGTGTATTCATACATATCCCTATGCAGAAATAACTCTCCGTTCAGAACTAGAGGATTTTGCTATAGAAAAAATAGAAGGCAATGAATATAAAGCTGGCTGTTATGTAGAAGTTGAATTTGTAACTGAAATTTTTAGGGAGCAAGATTGTGATTACATCCAAAAATATTTATTAAAATTATGGGATCATCGCCCCCTCATCAACCAAAAAATCTATTATACTTATGGTCATGAGAGTCAGGTTTTCTGTAAAATCCAATTAAACTTCACAAGAAAGATTAATGAAGAGCAAGTGGATGACATTCAAAAGGTTGTCCACTATAGCTTATCCTCATTAGAATTTTTTCATAATAAATATAGAAAAGCGTGAGGACAGTTGTTCCCTCACGCTTTTCTTTTCATTTCTACCTTACTTAATGACACTACATTAATTGTACAGTATATAAAATTTCAATGTAATGATTTATAAGTCTACCTTATTTATGTTTACGCGCCCTGAAAAAAAAGTCGCGCCACCGCCCATGTCGGATAATCGATCTGGTGTTAAAGCATTAACAAAATAGTTTTCACCATCCTTGTCAGCCCAAAGTCCTTGAGAAACTACAACCCCAGGAAGTACACTATCACCTACAGATGCCATTATCATACATTCTCCCCTATGGTTACTGATTTTTACTTTTTCACCATTCTCTATCCCCAGTCGATCCGCATCTTTATGATTCATAAAAAGCTTCGGGTTTTTTTCAAGGGTTATATGTTTGTTGTTATTTGAAAAAGTCGAATTCAGAAAATTATGGTTTGGCGCTGGTATAAACCAAAAATCTCCTCCTTCCTCTTCCTCTTTTTTTAATGGCATATATGTTGGTAAAGGTGGTAGCCCAAGTTGTTCCATTGTTGAAGAATAAAGCTCTATTTTACCGCTAGCAGTGGGTAAGGATTGAAGGAAATTTTCCGTATCCTTTGCCTTAATATACTTCTCTGAACGCAAATCATTTAAAGTAATATGTTCTATATATTTATTGTTTGTTTCCGTAAAAGCTTGATTAATTAGTTCATCATCTGAATCATGTAAAACAGGGTCATTAAAGTTGAAAGAAGCTGCTAACAACCGAAACACATCTGAGTTTGATTTACTTTCTTCATACGGATGAATGACTGGTACGTGATAGTGAATATAATGATGCCAGTAAGATGTGAAAAAATCCGTGTTTTCAAAGGAAGAAGTCGCCGGAAGTACCACATCCGCATACATTGCCGTCTCCGTTAAAAACAGGTCGTGAACAACCGTAAATAAATCCTTCCTTGCCAAACCTTCTCTTACTTTATTTCCATCTGGAGTTACTAAAGCCGGATTACTATTGTAGACAAATAGAGAATGAATGGGAGGATTCATGTCTACTAGGGCTTGACCTAAGAGATTCATATTTATCATTCTCGTTGGTTCTTTAAGAAGGTCAGGACGACGGAGTGCTTCGACATTATGTCGTAAGTAACTACCATTTCCTTTTATTGCTCCCCCTCCTCTTTGGTTCCATTGACCAGTTATAGCTGGCAAACATGCAATTGTCCGTACGGCCATTCCACCATTATCATGATGCTGTAATCCATTTCCAATACGGATAAAGGAAGGGTTTGTCGTACCATACAACCTTGCAAGTTCATACAAATCTGATACAGAAACACCTGTTATTGAAGAAACGGTATGTGGGTCATATTGGCGCACATGTTCCTGTAATTCCTTATGGCCTATCGTATGTAATTCTAAAAACGATTCATCAGCCATGTTTTCTTCAAACAGAATATTCATGATTCCAAGAGCTAAAGCAGCATCTGTACCGGGTTCAATAGGAATAAACCAATCGGCCAGACGTCCCGTTTGATTTTTATGAACATCTATGACCACAATTTTTGCTCCGTTTTTACGTGCTTTTTGAGCAAGCGCTACTTGGTGCATATTTGTGCTTACCGCATTTATCCCCCAAAAAATAATAAGCTTCGAATGGACAGTTTGCTCAGGGTCCGTTCCAAGACTCCCGCCCATCGTGTAGCTATAGCCGACAGAACCGGCTGCCGAACAAATGGTCTGGTCAAGTCTGCTTGCTCCTAACGTATGAAAGAAACGTCTATCAATGCCTTCAGCACTTAGTCTCCCCATGTTTCCATAAAAGCTATAAGGAAGAATCGTTTCAGCACCATAGTCTTTTATTAGTTTCTTCCATTTTGAAGTAATGACTTCGATTGCTTCAGACCATGAGATTCGTTCAAATTTCCCTTCGCCCTTCTTTCCTATTCTTTTCATAGGGTACTTTAGCCGTTTTTTATCATATATTCTATCGGGCATATGTCTTACTTTATTGCAGATATGACCTTGTGTAACCGGATGTACAGGATCCCCTTCAATTTTAACGATTTTCCCATTTTTCTTATGTATAAGAAGACCGCATTGATCGGGACAATCCAATGAGCAAACCGAAGGGAATACACCACTTTCTTGCTGTATATAACTTTCCATAAAACCACCTCATTCTTAAAATGAACGTTCTTTTCATATCATTGTTTATATTGTAATTATTAAAATACTTCTCTTAGTTGCATCAATGTACAACTAGCATATAAATAAAAAGGTTATAAGTATACTATACAATACACAGTAATTTAGTAGATAATATTCCAACTCTTTTGTTTTATTTTGTTTTCTGGAATTTTTTCTTACTAGTTATATTTTTACTAGTTAGGTATAATTGTAGTTTCTGAAAGGAGGTTGTTTATGTTGACGAACGACATTAATCAACTTGTTTTTTTTGATTTTGAAATGCTTTGTTCAAATCGTGGGATGGCTTACGAAGATATGGAAGCGATTCGATTAGGCGCTGTAAAATATAATACGACTTCAAAGACCATTTCTACGTTCGAAAGATATATAAAACCTACAACAACGAGTCCACTTACAACGTTCTGTAAAAAGCTAACCGGAATTACAGACGAAGATTTACAGGATGCTGATGATTTTAAAACCGTCTTCACTGAGTTCATCTTATGGATTGAAGATATAGTGTCTACTCGCTTTTATTCCTGGTCACCAAGTGATATCACTCGTCTAGCGATAGATAGTAAACGCCATAAATTAGATGCTACATTAATTACAATGATTGAAAAAAGGTATAATGATTTTCAAGCCACCTTTACAAAATTTGTTTCAAAAGATAATTATTCAGTAGAGAATGCTCTACAACTTTTCGAACTACCTTTTGTTGGTGAACAACATAACCCATTATTTGATGCTTATAACACGTTGCGGATTTACCTTGCTTATATAGACCAACCTGTCCTATCTGACCAAATTATGCTTAAACAGTATTTCTCCTATACCTTATCACATCATCCTACTGAAATTAATGAATTTCTATACACTACGATTAAACAAGATATACACTTCTTACTTTTAAATACTGAACAAATCTATACGATTAGAGAAGCCAAAAAGAAGGTAAAAGAGATTAAACGACTTGCCCGTAAATATAACAACATTATGATAAACCGTTCAGGTCTTTTCACGGAGACAAATAGGCAATTAATTACTTGCATACTTTCATTTTACCGTGAATTAGTAAGTTGTTACAAAGAACACAGGAATTTCTCATCAAAAATTATGATTTTAGATGACTTTATGTTTGAACAATTTCAACAATATTATTCGAAGGAAGGATAATCCTGCCTTCTACATACGGGATCTTCACCCAATAAATATTGCCATGGACTTAGGGAATACTAAAACCAGAAAATATACTTATAGGAGTTGTCCCAGAATGCAAACAGAGACATTAATTCATACCTATTGTAGTAGCGAATACGACGTGTTAAAACAAGTCATTCTATGTGAACCTGAGCATATGACGATTCGTGATGTCATAAATGAAACACAGAAAAAATTTAAAGATGTTGGTATCCATATAGAATTGGCAATGAAACAACACCGTAACTTTGTACAAACACTAAAAGACCATAATATAGATGTCGTATTATTACCTACCAAGGATAAGTTTCCTGAACAAGTGTTTACTCGCGATATAGGATTTACGCTGGGAAATACGATTTTTGTTGCTGATATGGCCAATAATGTTAGACAAGGAGAAGAAGATGTCTTAAAATTCTGGCTTGAAGACGAAAAGATTTCTTATTTTAATTTAGTGGGGGATATGATTGAAGGTGGCGATGTAATTATCGACCAAAAATCAATCTATGTTGGATTAAGTGACAGAACCAATCAAAACGCGATAGACCATCTTCAGACAATTATGCCCCAATATGAAATATATACGATTCCATTTACGGAAAAGTATCTTCATTTAGACTGTGTATTTAATATTCTTTCTCCAACCGTGGCACTTATTTATTCTCCTGCCCTACAACAGAAAGAAATTGACATACTTGCTTCACGCTATGAACTTATAGAGGTATCGGAAGAAGAGCAATTTACTCTTGGTACGAATGTGTTGTCGATTGGTAATAAAAAAGTAATAAGTTTGCCTGTAAACCAACATGTAAATTCGGAAATGAGAAAAAGAGGATTTGAGGTCATTGAAGTTGATATTACAGAAATTATAAAATCTGGCGGGTCATTTCGCTGTTGTACACTTCCTACTGTTCGAAAAGGACAACCGGAAATGCTTCACTCTACAAAGATATAAAAACATTATAAAAAGGCGACACGGTCGCCTTTATTTATTTCCAGGACAAAGGAACTGGAAGAATTTTTTCAATTTCATCGATGTACATTTCTTTCTCTAGGTCTGTTAACCACAGATGGGCAATTCCATGATCCGTTGATGTCCGAATTAATCTACCTAATCCTTGACGTAATCGTAAGAGCATATAAGGGGTATCCACCTCTTCAATTGAATTCTTTGCATAGTTCCGTTTTGCTTCAAATACTGGGTCTTTAGGCGGAAACGGCAATGAAGAAATAATTACTTGGGATAATGACTGACCTGGTACATCTAACCCTTCCCATAAATGGTACGAACAAAGAATTGACGCTTCATTTTCTTGAAACTCTTTGACAATTTCACTGATTTCTTGATCTCCCTCATACAATACGTTCAATTCCATCGTTTCCTTTTCTGACCATAAACGAAAACGCGCCATTTCCTCAAGAGAAGGAAATAAAACAAGCGACTTTCCGCCCCACTTCTGAAGTTCACTATATATATTTTTCCACTTTTCATCCTCAGTTTTTTGGATATGACCATTGATTTTCATTTGTTGGTCATAATCAAACGGTGATGCCACTGTAAACGAAGTGTAATTCTCAATTCCCAAACTTTTGGAGATGTACGTAAAATCTCCTGCTCTGGACATCGTTGCAGACGAAAAAACAAAAGGAATGTTTTGAGAGAATACTTCTTTTTTTAATACATCTTCCACTAAGCGAGGGAGAATGACAAAAGTAGTATCTTTATCTGTTTCTTCTAACCAATAAATGGCTTGGTCTTCCTTTTTTAAGATGGATAATCCATAAGAAAAGAATTCCAAATACTCTTCTATAATTTTCACTTGATATTCTTCGATCGTGTACAATTCCGAATCAAATACAAGCTGTTCTAAAAGCTGATGTACTTTATCGTCCAATATATTTACAACTTTCATCATACTTTCTGAAAATGGTACTTCTCGACGTTCTGATCCTTCAACTCGTTTTGCAGTACTTTTTAATAAGTCAAACCATTCATCGTGTAATTGTAAGATATCTTCAATTACAAACAGGGATTCTTCTCGAACATTTTGGTTCATATACCCAGTTAGTACATTGGTTAACGTTTCGGCATGAAAGCGATAAGTAAGCGCCTTTTGGGCAGAAAATTCAAGAAGGTGACCTTCATCAAATACAACACAGCTGGCCTCGGGCAATAACGGAATTTGCCCTTCACGTTTTCTCGATTCCTTCGTCCAAACATGTTCCATATAAAAATCATGAGAACAAACGACTAAATCTACGGCCTCACGGTAATAGTTACGGTTTAATGTTTGTCCACAACGATGCCTAAAGTCACACGTTGAACATTGTTGTAACGGGTCCCACGCCAGGTGTTGCCAAATGTCATTTGGTACCCATGGGTATTCCTTTCGGTCACCATAACGCGAAAATGAACTCATTGATGCACTAGAGTTATAAACAAAACTAGGGATGTTTTCATGTACACGTAAAGTATGGTCATCATCAGAGTTCCCAAAATAATCATCTAATTTCTTCACACAAACATACTGTTCTCTTGCCTTCGCTAAACGGACATCTACTTTAAGGTTAAGTGCCTTCTCGAGCTTTTCGATATCTCCACCTTTTTTTACAAGCTGTTCAATTAAGGTTTCATCCGCACAGGAAATGATAGCAGGTTTTCTCATATATCTAGCATAGCAAATAGCATACAGTAAATAGACAAACGTTTTACCCGTACCTACGCCCGCTTCAGCAAATATTGTACTTTTATGTTTAAAGGCATGTTCTAATTGAAAGGCCATAAAAATTTGTTCGTCACGTAATTCATAGCCTTGATCAGGTAATATGTCATAAAATACATCACCAACATAATCACCTAATCGGTCAAAAAAGTTTTCTGTCTTTGAAATCGAAAATGGTAAAGTAGTTTTCATCATCTGCTCCGTTCTTTAACTATAAGTCTGAAAGGTTTACTTCTAATCATAACAGAAAAAGTGAAAAACAAGGAATAAAAAGCTCCGATTTCTATTATGGGAAAAAATAGAGTATATATAAGTGATAGCACTGAAAAAGGTCGGTTTTACTTTTTACATTCGGAAAAATCCATCTAACAGTATCCAAGCTTTTTTATCCTTACGAGTGAACAGAAGATGGTTAAAGGTGGAGAAAGAAGCACTAGATAACTATCTATGTAATGCCTATTATGATTGTACCAATGCTATTTCTGACCTCGAAACTTCTGGAATTTCCTGTCCAGATTTTAAAGAAACAGCTCCAGCTATGGTAGAATATTACGAAAAACATAAAAAGGACGCTACAAAGCATATTCGGATTGGCTAACCCAATCCGAAAGCTAACTTTGATACTAAAAAATAACTACGACTCTAGCTTGTGTCTTTATGTTCGCTCATCATTATCTTTAATTGTTGGAGAGCAAATTGATCAGCCGCTTTTTCATGGGGGATTTGACGGTATTTTTTCTTTTCTGCAAAACTGTAACCTGCATTCATTTCTTCTAAAAACCGGTTATAATAGGGTTCGCCTTTACCGAAATATTCAAGAAGTCGCTCTCTTTTTCCTTTCCCCGCACCGCCTATCAATCCATGAATTAAATGCCCAAATTCATGTAAGCATACAAAAGCTGCATACTCAAAACAAGTCACATCTGTCTGTTTCATTTCTAAATGATACTCTTTTTTCGAGTAGTCCTCAGCAACTGTTAAAATGTTGATATATATAATTGGTTGAAATTCGTTAACATTTGAGGTTATCTCTAATTCTCCTGGAAAGTTAATCGGTTCATCACATAAATAAAATGTGACGTCACGAACCACATTTTCATAAATTGAAGTTTGTAACCAATCAATGGTAGCTTCTACTCCAGCTAACGCCTCAACTGTTTGTTGTTTCGATAGACTAAAATAGGTCTGAAAAAAATGTGGACTTTTATTATTATATGTTAAGTTCTTGATAATTTCCAAGTCCACTCCTCCTATTCACATAAATACGTTATCTGTACCCCTCCCTATTAACCTTATGTGACCAGGGAAAAAATTACGATGAAATCAAAACCACCCGTGAGAACGGGTGGTTTGCTCTACGGCTGGAAGCCTTTGTTACTGACCAAACCCTAAAGGGCTACTGAACGGTTCGCCATGTGTACTACTTCTACTGGCCAGACCTCAAAGGCCTCTCCCCGTCCTTATACTTTTTTTCTCTTCTTTTTCACTTCTTCCCCCGTAAATGGGTCTACATATTCTAATAAACTCAACTGTTCTGCGACTATATCATCTTGTATTTGGTTTCGTATATATTCTTCTATTACCTTCTTATTTCTTCCAACTGTATCCACATAAAACCCAGTACACCAAAATTTTCGATTTCCATATCGATATTTTAAATTTGCATGCCGATCAAATATCATTAAGCTACTCTTCCCCTTTAAATACCCGACAAACGCCGACACACTTATCTTTGGCGGTATACTTACTAACATATGTATGTGGTCTTTACATGCTGTTGCCTCTATTATTTCTACTCCTTTCCTTTCGCACAATTTCCTCAATATTTCTCCTATATCTCTCTTTAATTTACCGTATATCGCTTGTCTTCTATACTTCGGTGCGAACACGATGTGATACTTACAATTCCATTTCGTATGTGCTAAACTGTTACTGTCTTTAGACATAAAAAACTCCTCCGTAAGCTATTATATTGGTTGGCGAACCAAATATATTTTAGCACCGCGGATGAGTTTTTTTAATACCTCGCTATAAGCTTTCCGGAACCCTAGGCCTAGCCTAGGGTTTTCTTTTTACAAAAAAGGCAGGGACAAAGGGTTTTATAAACCTTTTGTCCCTGCCTTCTAAGCAATGAGCGAAACCGCCACTATTGGAATCAAGTTGTGATTGGGTTTATCACAACTTAGTTTTGTGGCGAGTCATCCCATTGCAGTTGTTTTACCTTTTGTCCCACTCTCTCACTCTAGTTATACCCACCACATATCTGCAGGTTGTTCACGAATTAGCACACTCTTTAAGTTAGAAACGGCACGTGCAAATCCTTCGTCAATTGACATAATTGGATCTTCATGTTCTATACTGACTACATAATCATAACCATACGTGCGTAAAGCACTCATCATGTTATTCCATTCTTCCATGCTATGTCCTAATCCTACTGAACGGAAGCTCCATGCTCTCGTTTGAACATTACCATATGGTTGCATATCCGTAAGACCATACATATTGACATTGTCTTGGTCAATGTATGTATCTTTTGCATGGAAATGGTGAATCGCATTTTCTTTTCCAAGAATCTTAATTGCTCCTACAGGGTCAATTCCTTGCCACCAAAGATGACTTGGATCAAGGTTTGCTCCTATTGCTTCGCATGTTTCTTCACGAAGCTTTAATAATGTATAAGGCGTGTGTACTAAGAAGCCACCATGAAGTTCAAGACCAATTTTAACATTATGGTTTTGAGCTAGCTTTCCTTGCTCTTTCCAATAAGGAATTAATTTTTCTTCCCATTGCCATGTAAGGACATCTCCATATTCATTTGGCCAAGGTGCAACTGGCCAGTTTGGATATTTTGCTCCTTCGTGGTCTCCCGCAGCTCCAGAAAATGTATTTACAACAGGCACTTCAAGTAATTCAGCCAATTTCACTGTTTTTACAAAAGTCTCATGACTTTCGGTAGCAAAAGCTTTGTCTGGGGAAATCGGATTTCCATGACAACTAAGTGCACTAATTGATAGTCCCCTAGACTGAATCGCTTTCATGTATTCCTTACGCTTTTGGTCGCTCTCAAGAAGTTCGTCTAACGGACAATGCGCGTTTCCAGGATAAGCACCTGTACCAATTTCTACAGAATCAAGGCCTGCTGCTTGAACATAGTCCAACATTTCTTCAAAGTTTTTTTGTGAAAATAAAACCGTAAAAACTCCAAGTTTCATTCTTTCTCATCTCCTAATGGTATTGATTAATTTACTTTTCTTGTAAGTTGTAAAATACTTAAACATTCTTGTAGAAACCCTTATTTCAGTAAGGATCACTACTTTTTAAAATTTATAATGTCACAATCTTTTTCGTTTGTTGCGATTCAAGAGCAGCAAGAATGACAGCTAATGATTTCATTCCTTCTTCACCTGAAATAGGATTGTCTGCCCCATTTAGACATTCAATAAAGTTGTCAATGACATGCGACGTTGTTTGACCGCCTTCATCGTTTGTTTGGATACCTTGTAATTCATATTTAACCGTTTCCCCATTTTTAAACTGAACAATTAAAGAGAAATTCGGGTCGTCTTCTAATCGTATTATTCCATTTTCTCCATAGATAACTGTTGAATTATCTTGAGCTGACACATAGGACCAACTTGCCGTTAATGTTCCAATAATGCCTGATGCTGTTTTCACAATACACACTGCATTATCATCTACTTGAGTATCCTCTTTCGCTTTTGTTTCTACCATGGCTCCAACTTCAACAAATTCCTCACCAAGGATATAACGCATTAAATCAGATTTATGTACCCCTAAGTCTCCCATAGCACCAATAAACGCTTCTTCCTTATTAAAGAACCAGCTCTCTCTACCATCAATACTCCAGCCCTCAGGTCCACCATGACCAAACGCCGTACGGAAGCTATAGATTTTTCCTAGTTCCCCATTTTCAATTATTTTTTTTGCTTTTGCATGGGAAGCAACGAAGCGTTGATTATGTGCAATCATTAATTGTTTCCCACTTTTTTCAGCTGAAGCAATCATTGCATCGGCTTCTTCTTGGGATGTCGCCATTGGTTTTTCACAAAGTACATGCTTTCCTTGGTTTAATGCAGCAATTGAGACAGGTGCATGAAGATGATTTGGTAAACACACACTCACCGCATCAATCTCATTAGATGCTACAAGTTCTTCATAGTTTGTGTATGCTTTTGCATTATATTGACTAGCAACTTCGTTAACGCGTTCCTCAACTACATCACATACAGCAACAATTTCACAATTTTCATTTGCTGCATATTCAGGTAAATGTCTCTTTTGCGCAATACTTCCACAACCAATAACACCAATTCTAATTTTACTCATTTTAATTTCCTCCTCATGTTTACCTTTTTATTTTTGAGTTCACATATTCTACACATGTAACCGAATTCATTTTATTTAGTGAAATTTTCCTTTAAATAATTAATACTGATTTGAGCACTTTCTAAAGCTGTTTTTCTTGTTTGGTCTTGTTCTACAACCCAGTATTCAACACCAGATTGTTCCCCGAACTGAATAATACTAGCCAAATCAATTCCACCAGTTCCTAGCTCAGCGAAGAATTGCTCCCCATCGGTTGTCATGTCCTTTAAGTGGATAAGTGGTGTTCTTCCTTCGTATTTTTTCAACCAGTCTACAGGATTTTCACCAGCTTTACGTAACCAGTAAACATCAAGTTCTGCTTTCACTAGTTCAGGATCGGAATCTTCTAAAAGAATATCTAATCCTTTTCTACCTTCGTGACTTTCTAGTTCAAATGCATGATTGTGGTAGCTGAATGTTACACCAGCGGCTGTACACTTTTCACCGAATGCATTTAATTTTTTTGTAAGCTCTTCATAGTTACTTGGGTCTTTTAATTCCTCAGGTAAGTTAGGTAAAATAATATGCGGACTACCAATGGCTTTTTGATAATCAATGACCCCATCAATGTTATCATCTAACATTTCAAGTGAAACATGGCTCCCCGACACCGTTAAATGTAAATCATCAAGAATTGCCTTTAATTCAAAAGCTGATAAATCACCCCAAAATCCAGCAAATTCAACAGCATCATATCCTAACTCTGCAACCTTCTTTAACGTTCCCACAAAATCTTTACTCGTTTCCTCACGTAATGTGTAAAGCTGAATGGATATTGGTTTTGTTATCATTATAAAAACCCCTTTCTTCAAATAGTGTTTCTATTTTTGTAAATGAACAATCAACTGTAATCGATTACATTTATCCTTTGAAAAAATAACTTTACCCAAATGATAAATGTATGGAATTATGTATTCGCTATCATTTTATCATGACTACAAAACTTTTTTGATTAGCTTTCCACCACCTTTTATAAATAATATGAATCGCCATCAACAAGTTGACGATTCATCACTAGCTTCATTATACAGGATACCTAATAGGTAGAGTCAATGAAGTTTTTCTTTTCATTTTCGACAAAAAAATAACATGTACACTTAAATCTAGAACAACAATGTTAGATTACTATAAAAAAATATTTCAGTAAAGGAATTTAAACTAAAAAAAAGGAAATACATGAAATTATAACTACCCAAACTCCCCGTTCAGGATTAAATGTCTTGCGGCAAGCGAATTTCTACTACTGTTCCTTTATTTTCAGCACTCGAAAAATTCATTCTCCCTTTATGTTCTCTGATGATTTGAAAGCAAACAACTAATCCTAAACCTGTCCCTTTTTCCTTACTCGTAAAAAACGGCTTCCCTAAATATTGCAATTGTTCATTTGTCATGCCTTTTCCATTGTCGGTGATGGTAATTAGGACTTCTTTATTTACTTCACGTCCTACAACAGTAATTTTCCCACCTGATGGCATGGCTTCCATACTATTTTTTAATAAGTTTATAAATACTTGTTTTAATTGATTCGGGTCTGCTTGAATACTAGAGATTGGTTGTTCAAGTTCAACTTCAAGTATGACATTCCGAAGGTTTGCCTCTGGGGCAAGTAAAGTATTTATATCATTTATTATATCTTCAATATGAACTTCTTTAAGTTTCATAGACTGTGGTTTACCAAGAGTTAGGAATTCATTAATGATATTTTCAATTCGAATAAATTCATTACCAATTACATCAAAATACTCAGGTTTACTAATTCCTTGTTTAAATAACTGAAAGAAACCCTTAATAGAAGTAAGCGGATTACGAATTTCATGAGCAACGCCAGAAGCTAATTCTCCTACTAAAGACAATTTTTCTGATTGTGATAACAACTCTTCCGCTTTTCGTTTTTCAGTAATGTCACGAGCTACGGATACTAAATGTTCAACTTCACCCTGGTCATTTACTATCGGAGTGAGCAATATTTCAAATTGTCTCCAATCATCATTCTTTTTTAAGCGTAATTCAGTTTGAAAAGGTTCTTTGTTCGTTGTCAATTTATCTACTATCGTTATATTAGCAATCCGGTCATCTGGATGTATGTGTCGAAGATATTGGTACCCTAGGAATTGTTCAGGTGTAATATCTAGAACAGATTCATGAGATGGGGAAACAAAATTAATTGCTCCTTTATTGTCCATGATTGTAATTAAATCCGTCATATTGTCTGTTATTAATTTATATTTTCGTTCACTGTCTTTTAATGCTAGCTTTGCCTTTTTCCGCTCTGTGATATCAACACATGACCCTATAATTTCAACGACTTTGCCCCCACGTATTACTGGATTAAGAGCCGTTAAAAAGTGAATATCATTGACCTGTACTTCATAAGAAACTTTTTCTTGCCTATCCCAAGCCCTTTGATAATATTTTATTTTTTTTGTAGCTATGTCTTTAGGATAAAAATCATACACTGTTTTCCCGACGACCTGGTTTGGAATGAACCCTAATCGATAAAGCAAATCACCGTCACATAATGTATGAATGAACGAGTCTTTTATTTTTTTAAACTTAAAAATCATACCTTGTTGAAGTCTAATCGTTTCTTGCAGTTCTTTTTTCGCAAGACGTATTAATTCTTCAGCCCACATTCTATCATTGATATCCTTTGATAATCCAAAGTCAGCTGTTAATCTTTCAATGTCTTTTGCATGTCGACAGATTTGGTCCTTTGGTAATGGCGTACTAAAAAAGTAGCCTTGAGCTTCGTCACATAAATACTGCTGTAAAAATAACAATTGTTCTTTCGTTTCAATTCCTTGAGCACACACTTTCATATTTAAATTATGTGCCATTGATATAATAGCCTTAACAACCATTTCATTGTCAGGATTATCTATTTCTTTAACAAACGTTTCATCTATTTTAAGCGAATCTACAGGAAATTTAATTAAATAGTTTAACGAACTAAACCCACTTCCAAAGTTATCAATCGCGATTTGTACACCTAGCTGTTTTAACTGTTGCAGCGTTACAATAGTACGTTCTGCATCGGCTGTCATACTTTCTGTGATTTCAAGTTCTAAACATTGTGGCTTTATTCCAGTTTGATTAATGGCGTTTCTAACCACATCCACCAAATTTGATTGAGCAAATTGTTGAATGGATAGATTAACGGAAACGACAAGATTTCCGTAGCCCGCTTCTTCCCACACTTTCCATTGCTTACAAGCTGATAGTATAACCCATTCACCAATTGGTATAATCAAGCCAGCTTCTTCTGAAATGGGTATGAACTCATTTGGCGAAATTTGTCCCCATTCTGGATGGATCCAACGAATCAAAGCTTCGACTCCAGTAATTTTCCCCGTTTTTAAGTTAATTTTGGGCAAATAATGAAGAGTAAATTGTTCATTTTTAATCGCTTTATGTAGTTCCATTTCGATTTCTAATGGATTATATTTTTGCTCATCGTTGTATGAATAATATTTAAATGTGTTTTTACCAGCCTTTTTAGACTGATACATTGCAAAATCAGCATGTTTGATTAACAGTTCTCCGGAATCACCATCATCAGGATAAATACTTATCCCGATACTAGGTGATGTATATATATCATAATTTTTAATTTGGAACGAAGGAGATAACACGTCTAATATTCGAGCAGCGACTTTTCCGGCTATTTCTCTATCTGCATTATCTAATAAGACAATGAACTCGTCTCCACCTTGTCTAAAAACGATGTCTCTATCAAACACAGATGCTTTTAATCTTTCAGTGACTTGTATTAATAACACATCCCCAGTGCTATGACCTAGAGTATCATTTATCACTTTAAATCGATCTAAATCTATGAATAAGATAGCAATCCGTTGATTCTTAATTTTAGCTATTTTTAATTCTTCAGAAAGACGGACGTTCAACATATTACGATTAGGAAGACCTGTTAAGTAATCGTGATAAGCCATATGATGGGACAATTCCTCTGCTTGGATTTCATTTGTTCCGTCTTCATTTTTATACTTATTCATACAATCACGTCCTATCTCATTATAAAAAGACCATTCTCAGTTAGAGAATAGTCTTTCAATAGACTATTCGGTAACCCGGCGATCATAGCTTCTAGCGTTAGACCCGTAGCTTTGCGTCCTTATCTTTCAATAAGTTTGCCTTTATCGTAGTAATCTGTCCGTTTTTATAGCTCCAAAATGATTATAAACCCAATTGATTTCTTCAACAATAAGTAAATTTGTCATGATATAGTAAACAGAGGAGAATCACGTCAAATGACATCGAAATATAAACACATAATTAGATATTATTTCATGAGGCTTTAGTAGTGTATTTGTTATATCATTACTAATAATACCATATAATGGACAAATATCAACATATTAATGAACATCAAAAAAAATACTAGGTCATAACTCCTTTTTTCAAACATTCTTCATTGGGATGAGACAAAACTATTGATAAAGGCCTGAACAACAGGTGAATAACTTTTTTTGTCCAGGTCTCTACCACTTTCTTGAAATAAAGCGATTCCCACTTATCCAAAATCTCCACAGATAATCTTTGGCTTCTCCACTATTATCAATACCTATTCTAGTACCGCTCGATACCTGTTGGACATCAATACCTTCACATATATATAAAGGCTTTTCACTAAATGAACGACCGTAATCGTCTTTCACAATCCCTAACGCTTTTGTCAATTTGCCTGGACCATTTGTTAAGTCCACCTCTTTTTTGACAAAACCTCTCCTCTTATGCATGAGCTCTATACCAGAGCATGGCTCAATTGCTCTAATTAAAATCGCTTCAGGTTGCCCAACTTGTCCGCTTACGACATTAACTAGACAATGGGTATGCATCACATATGTATAAACCAATCCAGGTTTTCCAAACATAACTTCAGTCCTGGCTGTTCTACGATTACCGTAACTATGAGCTGCCCTATCACCAGGTCCAATGTAGGCCTCTGTTTCCACAATCCAGCCAGAGCAAAGACCCTCTTTTGTTTCTTTTACAAGTAGCTTTCCAAGTAATTGTTGCGCAAGCTCCAATGTGCTTTCTGTATAAAAACTTTCGGGCAAAGGACTATTCACCATGTCACCACCACAAATACAATAAACTGACTCAGGAAGAAAGAGTTCATCACTGAGCCAGCGTTATTATGTCATTCTTCTACCTATCTGTTTTGTAAATATGTCGAAATCGCATCTTTGACGTGCTCTGTTTCGTTCTCACTAGGATGAATGATAAAATGGTCTCCTTGTAATTCAGCGGTTACACCTTTTATCCCTTGACGATTGATGAAATCAAGGACATCATCAACCTTTTCGTTTTGGGTTAACAACGTTTTTTTTCCTATATATTCTTCGTTTACATAAATATCATAACTGTCATGTGGTGACTTTGTTACTCCATCATTATCTGAACCACCAAAAAACGGGAATAACATGTTTCCATTTGTGTTTCCATTATTCAATGCGTTTCAACTCCTATCCTCTTTTTATGGTTAGTATGCTGCACAATCTTGCTTATTAACCAAATATAATGAAGGAACGGAATTTTTTTTGTGTAGGGATTTTAGTGAGATGGAGTATTTAATCGATTAGAGCTTTTTGAAGGTCTTCAATGGCATGATTAGAGTCTTTCCCTTGTGCATGTATCGTAATAACCCCTTTAAAACCTTGAAGGATGCATGTACTTAATATACTTTTTGCATTTACCTTCTTATTTTCATATTCAATTAGAATATAGCTCTCAAATTGATTTGCTTTTGTCACTAGGGTTATAATTTTATTGTAATTCAAACTTCGGGTAAGCAAATAAGTAAGTGTTTGATTCATTTTTTATACACCTCCTTATGCAAAAGCTTTCCTTAATCTTACATAACATAAAACGCTATAACTATAAGATAGGTATAAAATATAACAAGTAAATTTTAATTTAAAAAAGGTGGTTTTATAGTGGAATACTTGTGGTGGGTACTCATCATCATTTTTTTCATCGTAAGTTTTGTCGGACTTGTTTATCCGGTCATTCCATCCGTGGTAATGATTTGGGGTGGTGTTTTACTTTACTTCTTCTTCGTTGAAGCGGACGATGTAGGCTGGTTAACATGGGCAACGCTTATCATCTTAACAGGAGTATTGTTTATTACAGATTTCGTTGCCAACCAATACTTTGTAAAAAGATATGGAGGTTCCACTTGGGGTATGAGGGCCGCAACAATAGGATTAATCATAGGCTGTTTTGTATGGCCTCCTTTTGGAATATTAATTATTCCGTTCGCCCTCGTATTCCTTACAGAGTGGTATCAAAATAAGGACATCTCATTTTCCCTCAAGGTCGCTCTTGGAACTCTCTTTGCTTTCTTAAGTGGGACTTTTGCCAAAGCAATCATTCAACTTGTAATCATCATTGTCTTCTTTATTGATATCTTTGTATTGTAAAAAAAAGATGTGGGACAAAAGGTTAAAGCAACCTTTTGTCCCACCCCCTATGTTTAATTTACTTTATCATACTTTGAGTGGTTAATTACAGTCCGTGCTAATGTACCATTTTTCATTTTTCGATTCAACTCAACTGCCACTGAGTTCGTGTATACAGCAATAACTTTTGCTTTTTCTCCTTTTTCTTGACCTTTATTTATTTGGACAGTGTCACCAATTTCGATTTCGGGTTGATTTTCATTTTGAATTTCCTCTGCCATTTTGCCCATCCTCCCTACGATGTATAAATTAGTTCTTTACTTAATGGACGGAGCGCATTTGATTCATCAACATATACAAAAGCATTATATCGCTTTGCCATTACACTTGGTACATAATTTCCGTAGTTTTCATACCTTGGGTCGTATATGACTCCGATGGCCCGATGATCGATGATATGTTTATAAAATGTATCCTTTTCTCCTGTAAACAGAAGCAATTGATCATAGCTCCCATTTTGGTGAAAAAGATTTTCAATGCTCCCTTTTCTTGCTTTAGGTACAATGATTTTTTGAAGTTGGTCCCCCCACGAATCTGCCGCTATAACAGTTCCATGATATGTTCCAAACCCAACAGAAAATACTTTCTTATTATACTTTTCATTTAGCAATTGTCCAACATTTAGCATTCCTTCATCTTTCATGTCAGTGGCTCTTGCATCTCCAATATGTGTATTATGTTCCCAAATAACAATTTTCGTTTTTTTTCCATGGAAGTCAATGATACGTTCGATTACATCTACCATATGTTTATCTCGGGTATTCCATGATTCGGGACCTATGTGTAACATTTCACGATAATATTTTTCTGCATGAAGAGTAACAAGTGCATTTAATTCAGCACTTAATTTATCTTCGTCTTGATTATTATCATTAACCCTATTTACTTGCATATTCTTTAACAATGTAATGACTTTGTCTTCACAATGCTCTAAAAAACGTGAATTCAAGCCATAGTTTTGACCTTCTCGTTGGTATGGTTCAAAGCATTGAAAAGCTTCTCTAGCTTGCTGGAGATACGGGCTATTTTCTGTTTCGAGATAACTGATAATTCCCTCTAAAGACTCCCATAAACTATATACATCGACACCATAAAAACTAACTGGATTTTGCTGTGTTTGATTGCTATTGCTTACCCAATTGAGAAATTCAGCAACTTCTTCATTAGCCCACATCCAAGAGGGCCAACGATTAAAATTTTGTATTAATGCTTGCTCGATTTTTTCAGTAAATGTAGGAGACTTAATTATTTTATTAATTTCATAACAAGGTGGCCAATCGCCTTCCACAGCGATTATGGTAAATCCTTTTTCTTTGATTAGCCTTTTTGTAAGCTCTGCCCTCATTTTATAAAACTCTGACGTACCATGTGAAGCTTCTCCAAGTAAGACAATTTGAGAATCACCAATAGCGTCAAGAAGTTTATCTTGAGCATTTCTATTGTAAGGCATTGACCTATTGGTAAGCTCTTTCAAAAGAATTTTATGTTGTTGCAAAGGATTTCCTCCTTTTGCTTTAGTAGTAAAAGAAGCTGTTGACAATAGTCAACAGCTTCTTCAAATAGCCTACAACCAACTAGTTTTGATAAGATTGATTGTAGCTTTGGGAATCTCCATATTGGGATTGGTCCATACTAGATTGATTTATCCCTTGTTGAGATTGACCCATGCCTTGTTGAGATTGTCCTTGCATCTGTTGCGTCTGTTGCTGTAATTGTTGCTGGGATTGATTCATTTGTTGAGTCATTTGGTTTAAAACGTTAAAAGATTGAAGAGACTGACCCATATTATTCAACATTTGAGATGCTTGTTGAATATTTTGTTGAAGTTGCTGCAACGTTTTCTGTTGTTGTTGTTGAGCTTGATTACTAAAATTTTTCATTTGTTGCAACAGTTGTGTAGCTTGTTGTTGGTTTTGCATATTACCAGAAGTTGAAGTAGTTTGTTGAGAAGATGATTGAAGTTGGTTTAAAGTCGATTGCATTGTTTCTAGGTGACTTCGTAATGGTGCTAATTCTTCTCCAATTTCTTCTCTAATTTCATCTTCAACTACAATACGCTCAATTTCCTCTTCTTCAACACCTTGAATCAAATCTTCTGTTTCTCTTACCATACCAAATTCCTCCTTAAATTGATGTTCATTGATTTTTGTTGGGATTGGTTGAGCTTGTAAGTTTGTCTCGGCATAACCCCTTGCCCGAAAAATTACTGCAATTCCAGCAACCAACAATATAATGAGGAGGAAGATTAACATTCCATTAATGGCAATGCACCTCCAAATACAGCAACTTGTCCAAACGCTCGATGTCAGGACAAGAGTTATTATGATCAAGAACAGCCGATTATATTTGGATGGTTTCATTCCAATTTTATCAATTAAAAAGGAAGTAAAAACAGGTGTAAAAAGAAAGGTAGGAAGATAAAATAAACTTATCTAAATTTCCTGGGCAAGCGCAGGATATGACAAAATCCCGTTTCCTTTCGACTTGTTTCTTTAATTAATCATTTGTTATATATTTTGTTGAATACCGTTTCTATACTTTCAGGTTTTACAAACTCAACTGGGGAAAATCCTTTTTCGAATGTAAACGCATCTCCTTCAATAACCAGCACATACTTGTCATTCTTTTTGGCAATGTGTATTGATTCTCCAAAGTCTGAAAGCAATCCTTTAATGGATATGTGGTCAAGCTTTAGCTTTAATTCTATAGTGGGTTGTTGCTCAATAATTGGTGATGAGACTTCAGCCACTTGTTCTGGTGTCCATTTTTCTTGTAGTTGTCTAACCGGAGTATTCGCCCAAGCCTCCATCATTTCTTCTTCCTGAGCTTTTTCTGGACTTTCATCATCATATGTCGCAGCGATATATTGTTGAGCCTGCTGCAACACTTGGTGTTTCACAATCTCTGGCATCGATTGATTGTACTCCACAAATTTTAAGAAGTCCTCAAAATAACGAGCATGAGAAGATTGATGAACCTTTATTTCCCATTCTTCCACCATTCCCTCTTCCGGCATGTAAGGGTACTGAATTGACTTCATGTTTTTGGTGGTAATCGCCATTTCCACTGAACGAATTAAGTTTTTTTCATCAGCAATACTAGCCACTTTTTGTTCAAAATCACATTTTAAAATAAAAACAAATGGGATATCAGAAACTTCCACAAGTTTTGCTCTAATCACAATAATCGCTCCACCACGAACTGCGCTAGTTTCACTATATAATTGAACTAATGTCTCGGTGTATTTAGTATACTCTTCCTGGTCCAACGCTTTGCGTATAGTAGAAAATAAATTATAATTTGGGTTACTATCTAAGGCATGTCCGGGTTCTACAATGAATCTACCTACTTTGGTTGGGACTTGTTCGGATTTTGGGTTTCTCTCAACTTTTCGTTTCGCTATTTTCATTAATTCTCCATCTAAAAATTCCTTTAGCTCACTATTTATATAATCTTGATTAGACATTGTTTGATAATGCTTTAATCTTTTTATTGTGTGTTCACCCTGTCCTTCGATTTGAACTACAAAAAAAGATAAGAAATCAACAGTAAAATCCATAACCTACTCCTCTTTCTTAAGATGATTTTCAAATTATATCATTCTAATTTACTAAAAGGTAAGCTATTTAATTTGTTGTTATGTATTTCCACAATAAATAAAAAAAAAAACGCTTATTCCTTGTCATTTTATAGTAGAATTAAAGAAATAAAAAAAATGAGTAAAGAGGTCGAATTATGTCGCAATCAAAATTAAGTAAGAAGATCGTGTCACTAAGTATTGCCATTAGTTTTATTTTGATTGTAACTTTAGGGTTTAGTATTTTTGCCCTACTTCAACCAAATACAAAAGCTGTTACTCTTCCTAATCAATTAGTTGGGATTATAACTTCAGATACGATTCACGACCAAAGCTGGGGTAGCTTAGCATATAAAGGTAAATTGTTAATCATAGAAAACCATCCTGTGACTGTCGAATTAATGAGTGAGCAAAACACGGATGAGAAAATGCTAGAGTCTACTTTGAAATTCATTGAGGACGGAGCAAAATTAATCATTGGGCACGGGCGTGAGTTTTCTCCTCTCTTTACTGAACTTGCTCCCTCTTATGAAGATATCCATTTTGTTACAATTAATGGTGATTCGGAACATAATAACCAATCTGTCTTTACTACGAACCCTTATTCTTATGGATACATGGCTGGAATGGTTGCTGCGTTACTGACAAATAACAACAAAATTGCTTTATTGCAACCACATGAACCAGAAGATAAAACCCAAGCTTCATTTGAAATGGCAATTAAAGAATTTAACCCTAAGGCTGCTATTTATATAGAGGAATTAGATACCCGCGATGACGAAGAAAACGCTGTTCGTATTACAGAACAGTTGATTAATCAAGGTGTTGATTTAATTTTCTCTACTGGAAATGCTTACAACAGAGCAGTCATTCATGCTGCTAAAGAAGCTAATATTATGGTAATTGGGTTTATTGACGACCAACAGTATATGGCCAAAAATCATGTTATTACAAGTTTAGTTATTGATATACCGAATATATACAATATTATATTAGAACAGCATTTGAGTGAAACTGGTATTATTCCGGGGTTAAACGTTCTTGACTTCCGGGATGATATTTATCAATTAGCACCTTTTGGACCAATGGTATCAAACGATGTGATAGACAAAATAAATACACAACTGACAAAATATAACGAAGGAGAGTTTGAGATCATAAATTCTAATTAATCCACATGTTGGAGGAACTTTCATTCATGAACATTAAATTATTTTTAGACCAATTGTCATTTAAAAACAAAATATTTCTCTCTTTTTTAGTCATTGTTTTGATACTAACTGGGGTTTCTTTATTATTTGTAACTTCTATTCGCCATGTAGATAATCTTAACAAAGATATAAATCAACAAGATATTCCTCAATTACTTCTAGTGCATGAATTACAAAGGGAGGCTTTTTCCAAGAGGTATATTTTAGAAGGAATTATGACATACGGCTTTGATAGCGTTACTGATTTTTTCTACTATAATAATTCTATTGAAACCGGTAATCAGCCTGTATCTGATGAACTCCATTCCATACGAGCGTCTTTAATGGAAATAGATTTTATATATTTAAATAAAGTTCAAGGATTGCTCCGTTTTGATAATTTCGCTATGGCTGAAATGGTTATTGAAGAAGAGTTATTACCGAAAATGATTAAAATTGAAGAAGATTTATTTAAACTAGAGCAAACCATTTCCTATTCAATTGCAAATGAGGCAAACAAAATATCGACAGTTCTCCATCAATCTCTGTTTATTCTTTTTGTTACTACAACTATAGCAGTAACGATTGCTATTTCATTATCTTTAAAAATCAGCTCTGAAATTACAAAACCAATTGACCAATTGATAAACAAAGTGGTACTTATCGCGAAAGGAAACTATGGATTAAAAGTTGGTAAGATAGAACAATTCGAATTTGAAAATTTAACAACCTCTATTAACTACATGTCAGATAGTTTAAAACACTCATTTACGAGACTATCTCAAGAAAAATTAGTAAGAGAACAAATTCTATCCTCACTACCTGTTGGAATTATATCAGTCGATGAAGAAAAAAATGAAATTGACATTAACCATACCGCTGCACAGTTATTGGGGATTCCAAAAGAAAGATTAAAAAAGGAGTTAACTTCTGAAAACAAATTGAGTCATAACGAGTTTTGGGAGTGGTATTATTCCAAAGAATTGTTTGAAACAAGAAAAACAAAATTAACTAACGAGAAACAGCCAATAACTGTCCTAGTATCCCAATCTGCCCTTTATAACAACAACAATAAAATAATCGGTAGGTTATTTCACTTCATTGACATTTCGATGATTGAAAAATTACAAGAAACTGTCCATCGCACAGAAAAATTAGCAATAGTTGGGGAATTAGCTGCTGGAGCAGCACATGAGATACGAAACCCGTTGGCTGTTATCCAAGGGTTTTTGACGATAATGAATGGTAGTGTTCCTCATCAAGACCAGGAAAAATATCAGCTACCTCTGCTTTTGAAAGAACTAGAACGGATTAACTTAATTATTGAGGATATGTTGATGTTATCGAAACCAGGAAGTCCAAGGAAAAAAAGCTATGTCTTTGTTGAAGTCTTAAATGACATTATGCCAATTATAAAAACTAGTTGCCCTCCTGATATTGATATTGAAATAAAGATGGATCCGTTTGTATCAAATATTGATTTTGACCAAATGAAACAAGTCTTTTATAATCTCATTCGAAATAGCATACAAGCAATAGGAAGTAACGGGGTTATCTCCATCTATTCTAAACTTGAAGGAAACCAGGCAGCCATCTATATTCGTGATACCGGATGTGGAATTCCAGAGGATATTCAGCATCAAGTTTTTGAACCTTTTATTAGCAATAAAGACGATGGAACTGGCCTAGGCTTGACGATAATTCAACGGATTATTGAAAATCATCAAGGCACGATTCAATTGCTTTCAACTTCAGAGGAAGGAACTACATTTAAAATACTACTACCTATAGAAAAATAAGACAGTTAAAAAAAAGGGAATTATCACCTTTTTTTAACTGTCTTTAAGCAATGAGCAAAACCGCCACCTTCTGTTAAAGCAAGTTGTGAGTGGGTTTCTCACAACTTGCTGAAGTGAGTGGGTTTCTCACAACTGGTTTTGTGGCAGTTGAAGCCATTGCATCGCCCCATCCTCTTATGTATTAGATTCCCCACTCATGTAATTCTAAAGTTCGAACTCCTTCAATGATATAAGGATCTTTTTCTGCTAATTCTTTTGCTTCTTCAATTGACTCTGCAATATAGATTACCATTCCACCAGTACCATCAATAAATGGTCCCTTTGCAAAAATCTTTCCTTCTTGTTCGAGTTCCTGTAAGTACTCTAAGTGTGCTGGTCGATACTTTGCGTTAATTTCTGGATTTTTCATTTTCAATATAGCCGCAAAATGTTTTGACATCTCATTCCCTCCTTTGTCTTCCCTTAAATTTTATCATAAAACCCCAAAAACCACTGAAAAAGTACAAAACAACTTTAGTGCCTTCTAGTACCTATCATTTTTCAGTGGCTTCAGATTTTATATGACTGTTTTGTTTATGAAGGACTCTACCTCTTCTGATGTTGCTATGTTTTTTTCATCAAATATCGTGCTTGTTTGGGGATCATATACGACCGCTGTAAATATCTGTTCTTGGTTATTGTAATAGAGTTCAACCGCATCACCAAACTCCTCTGGTGGCCTTACCTTAAAAAACTTCTCACTTTCTGACTTCCCATTTTTTACGTTTTCAATTTTTACTTTCATTTCTTCTGGATCCATCGTTATTCTCCTATCCTTTCCATTGTGTAAAAACTTAAAAACGAAAAAATCCTCTGCTTCCGCATTGGATTTTTCTCCGTGTTATCTTGCTTTTATAAACATTTGAACCCAAGCACCATGATAAAAACCTACGCCAATGGTGTCATATTGAGCATTCATGATGTTTTGACGATGACCTGGGGAATTCATCCAAGAACGCATGACTTCTTCAGGCGTTTTTTGTCCTTTTGCAATGTTCTCACCAGCTGTACTATAGGAAATTCCAAATGTTCGTAACATATCAAATGGAGAACCATAATTTGGACTTTGATGAGAAAAGTAATTGGACTTAATCATGTCCTCCGCTTTTTTATGAGCAACATTTTTAACATCGGCACGATGAGTTAATGGACGCAATCCTTGTTTTGCTCTCTCTTGATTTACTAAGCTAACAACTTGGTCTTCAAATGTACTGTGATGTGTCGCTGATTCCTTTAATCGAATCACCTCTCCTACGTGCAAATTACGAGGGTTTATTTCTGGATTTAATCGCATTAATTCACGGTAATCGAGTCCGTAACGCTGTGCAATAAACCAAAAGGAATCTCCACGGGAAACTTTATAATGCTCAAATGGTGGCTCTTTAAACGTTCTGATTTGTTGTGCCTCTGATAATAGAGGGAAACATAAGAAAAGAGCAAACGTAAATAGCATAACTTTCTTTGTCATCTTCTTCCTCCAACACGAATAATTTTTATTGCCACTTTAGTTTGTATAGAAGTTTCAAGCTCTATGTATTAAATTCAAAATTTTATTGTAAAAATCTTCGCATTATTTTTCCATTTATAAAAGAAATCGATTACAATAGGTTAAAGTTCATTATTGAAGGGACCGAGTAAGAATGTCAAAACAGTTTGTTCTTGGATTAGATATAGGCACTACAAGTACAAAGGCTGTATTGTTTCAACTAAATGGTACAGTTGTTAGTGAGCATGAAGTGTTTTACTCCATTTCACACCCCAAACCAGGCTTTGCTGAACAAAATCCTGATGAAATAGAAAATGCCTGCCGCCAATCAATTAAAGCCATTCTTCAAAAAAGTGGGACAACTTATCTCGATTGGATTGGTTGTGGGTTATCTACAGCAATGCATTCTTTAATCTGCTTAAATCATGAATTTGAACCTATAACACATTCTATTATCTGGGCTGACCAGAGAAGTGTTGCACAAGCCTCCTACCTTAAAGAAACAAGACCAGATCTTTATCATCGAACGGGTACGCCTATTCATCCGATGTCACCACTGACCAAAATTAGCTGGATAAAAGAAAATGACCCTCTTTTATTTGAAAAATCGGCTTATTTTGTATCCATTAAAGAATACATACTACATAAATGGTTTGGAACAAAAATGACCGATTATGCAACTGCCTCTTCGACAGGTTTCTTTAATATTCATTCGTTTACTTGGGATGAAGAAGCATTACAAGTATTAGGGATTGGTGAAGAACAACTATTTACCCCAGTAGATGCTATGACAATTCTAGAAGGCATGAAACAGGAAATAGCAGATGACATCGGACTAACTACTGATTTCCCTTTTGTCATTGGGGCAACAGATGGTCCTTTAGCCAATCTTGGAATTGGTGCAGTTTCTGAGAATGCACTAGCTATCACAATTGGTACAAGTGGAGCAATTCGTCGTTTTTCAAACCAACCAGCACCAGATAAAGACCAACGTACATTTAGTTATGCTGTTACAAAAGAATTGTGGATAAACGGTGGACCAACCAACAATGGGGGTATTGTGTTAGAGTGGTTACGAACATTATTTGATAATCCACATTCAACTCTATCACATAAGCAATTTATTAGTTTAGCCGAGGATGTAAAGCCAGGAGCAAATGGATTATTATTTTTACCTCTTTTATCTGGGGAAAGAGCTCCTTATTGGGATGCCAATGCCAAAGGAACTTTTGTAGGGTTAACAAGAGCTCACCAAAAAGAACACTTTGTCCGAGCTGGGTTAGAAGGTGTCATCTTCAGTATCTTTAGTGTAGCCGAAAGCTTTACCGATGTTACAGATTCAAATCTTACACTTTATGCAAGTGGCGGCTTTGCAAGGTCCCCTTTTTGGCTTCAAATGGTTTCGGATATATTTGATAAACCGGTTACCGTACCTGTATCACACCAAAGCTCTGCTTGGGGTGCTGCTTGGGTGGCACTCTACAGTTTGGATTATGTTTCCTCTCTTGAGGATATAACCGCTTTTATCCCCTTAGGCGATAAGATCCTTCCAAACAAGCCAAACCATGCAATCTACAAAGAGCTTTACCCTGTTTACCGAAGCTTATATGAAAACTTAAAAGAAACATTCAGTAAGCTAAATCAGTTTTCATGATTTCTTCCTAACTTTTGAGGGTGGAACAAAAATGTGTTTTCCTTTTGTCCCACCCTCTGCACATGTTCTCCAATAATTATATTATGTCAACCACTTTGTTACTTCATTTATATTCTTCTTTTTACTTGGAGATTTAGTCATGTCTGGATATCCTAAGTATATAAAAGCTAACAATTCTCCTTTTTCAGATAACCGGAAGAACGCTTTAACCTCTGGATGATAGCATAGGTCTCCGGTTCTCCAAATCGCTCCAAGACCTAAACTATGAGCTGTAAGTAACATGTTTTGAATCGCAGCATTAACAGCTGCATACTCTTCTAATAAAATCACTCTTTTCTTATCACTCGGTTCTACAGCAACCGCAATAATGACAGGAGCACGTAACGGATTTTTAGTAGCGGCCTCAATTTTTTTAGCATTTTCCTCAGTATCGCCAAGCTCTTCTTTCTTAATTGTTGCAAACACATCGCCTAAACGATTTCGAGCTTCACCTTCTAATACAAAAAAACGCCATGGTTCTGTTAAAAAGTGATTAGGCGCATATGTTCCTGCCTCAAGTATTTTTTCGATGTCTTCTTTCGGTACAACAGTTGATTTTACTTTCCCAATCGTTCGTCTTGACTTAATTGCTTCAAATATGTCCATATCATCACCCTTTATCACACTATTCTTTTTATATTATATGTAAATGCCTAGATTTTCGTGATCACTTCGTATTTTTTTGATACAATATGTAAGTATGGAAAAACAAACATATAGATACATAATTAAGGTATCTTATGTATCACATCGCATATTATTTGCACAGAAGGGATGTAACAAAAAATGTCACAACAGAACATAGGTGTACTTGGTGTAGGAGTAATGGGAAAAAGTTTAGCTTTGAATTTCGAAAGCAGAGGTTACTCGGTTTCAATTCATGATATTTCTGCTGAAAAAGTAAAGGAAATTGCTGCTGAACATGAAGGGAAGAATCTTGTAGGTACATATAGTATTGAGGAGTTTGTTAATTCTTTAGAAACTCCAAGAAAAATACTTCTTATGGTACAAGCTGGTGAAATTACAGATAAAGCGATTGAATCTTTATTGCCGTATTTATCTGAAAAAGATATTTTAATCGACGGTGGAAATACATATTTTGAAGATACGATTCGTAGAAATAAATATCTTGCTGAAAAAGGAGTTCACTTTATCGGATCTGGTGTTTCTGGTGGTGAAGAAGGCGCATTAAAAGGACCTTCTATTATGCCTGGTGGACAAAGAGAAGCCTATGAGCTAATGGAAGATATGCTTAAGGATATTTCAGCAAAAGTAAATGGTGAGCCATGTTGTACATATATCGGGCCTAATGGTGCCGGACATTATGTGAAAATGGTTCATAACGGTATTGAATATGGAGACATGCAATTAATTTGTGAAGCTTATTTCCTGATGAAGCATGCTCTTGGTGTTAGTAATGAAGAACTTCATGAAATCTTCACTGAATGGAATAAAGGTGAACTTGATAGTTACTTAGTAGAAATCACGGCTGATATCTTCTCTAAAAAAGACGAAGAAACAGGAAAACATCTTGTAGATGTAATCCTTGATACCGCAGGTCAAAAAGGAACAGGAAAATGGACAAGCCAAAGCTCTTTGGATTTAGGTATCCCTCTTTCTATCATCACAGAGTCGGTTTTTGCTCGTTTCCTTTCAGCAATTAAAGATGAGCGTGTAGCTGCTAGCAATATTTTAACTGGCCCTTCTCCACGTTTCGAAGGAAACAAAAATGAGATGATTGAAGCTATCCGTAAAGCATTGTATTTGAGTAAAATTATTTCATATGCTCAAGGATTTGCTCAGCTTAAAACGGCTTCTGAAGAATATAATTGGGACCTTCAATATGGTAACATTGCGATGATTTTTAGAGGTGGTTGTATCATTCGAGCTGGCTTCCTTCAAAACATTAAAGAAGCCTATGATCGTGACCCGAACTTAGCAAATCTTTTATTAGACCCTTACTTTAAGGAAATTGCTGACCAGTATCAGCAAGCACTTCGTGATGTTATTACATTAGCTGTCCAATCAGGAATTCCAGTAGCTGCATTCTCAGGGGCACTCTCTTACTTTGATAGCTACCGTACAGCTACATTACCAGCGAACTTACTTCAAGCTCAACGTGATTACTTTGGAGCTCACACATACCAACGTGTGGACAAAGAAGGAACATTCCATACAAACTGGCTTGCATAACCGAAAATTTATGAAAATCCCTAATTCCAAATTTGGAATTAGGGATTTTGTTTTGCAAAAAAAAAAACAGCACCAGGTAAGCTACCGCTGCTGTTTTGATGTTTAATTTATATTAATACGTTACACCGTCTAAAAGAAGGACTCGGGCAGGAGCTGCATCTGTGCCTACCATTTTAAGAGGGGCAGCCACCATTAGGTACTGGCCAGGGTTAATATCTTTTAAGCGCAGTCCTTCGATAACAATGATATTCGCTCCGAAAAGAGTTTTGTGGGTTGGATGACCAGGCTGACTTCGTTCCACACCAAGTGCGTCAATCCCAACACCACGAATTCCTTTGTCAGCTAATAGTTTAGCTCCATCTTCTGCTAAGAAAATGAAATCAAAGTTAAATTCTTCTTCAAACGAGTTTTTTGTTTTAAAAATGACAAAGTCATTTTTTTGAATATCAAAACCCTCTAAATCTGCCGCTGTAATTCGGTCTTCGACATTCGTTAGGTCAAAAACTTTACATTGACCTACCAGCTGTTCTAGGTCTATCGTTTCAAATGTCGGACCATCATTAATCATGTGTAAAGGAGAATCGATGTGAGTTCCTGTATGAAGGTCTAAATCCATTCTTGATTCTGTAACATGAGCATTCGTTACTGTGCTGATTTTAGGTTGTTTTTCCGGTTTGTTTTTATAAACCGCCATCCCCTCAAAAATAGGTGCACTAATATCAATTACTTTCATTTTTACGACCCCTCTCAATATTTCCTTACTTCATTTGCGATTGGCCACCATGTAAAGCCGTCATTCTCTAGTAGTTCATCAGCTTCTCTTGGACCCATTGAACCAGATGCATAAGTTGTTAAATTCTCTCCATCCTTATGCCATGCTTTTGAAATTTCATCGATGAAATTCCAAGATAAATCGACTTCATCCCAGTGAGCAAAATTCGTTGCATCACCTAACATACAATCATAAATTAAGCGCTCATAAGCTTCCGGTGTATTTTGTTGGTCGATGCAATTGTTACAATAATCCAGTTTTACAGGGGTCGTTCCTCCTGCTAATCCAGATTTTTTCCCATTTAACGTCAGCGTAATTCCTTCATCAGGTTGGATATGAATACTTAACAAGTTCGGATGAATTTTATCTTCTTCTTTATAATATAAATTCATCGGTAACTCTTTAAACTGAATGATAATTTGGGTTGATTTCATCTTCATACGTTTACCTGTACGAATGTAGAATGGAACACCAGCCCAACGGTGACTGTCTATTAATAACTTACCAGCTACATAGGTTTCTGTATGTGATTTTGGATCAACATTGTTTTCACTACGATATCCAGGTACTTCATTGCCAGAAATTGTGCCAGGTCCATATTGTCCTCGCACGAAATATTTTCCAGTTTCTTCTTGACTTACTGGACGTAATGCACGTAATACCTTAATCTTCTCACTTCTAATTTCTTCGGGTGTTAACCGAATAGGTGGGTCCATTGCAAGCAATGATACCATTTGAATCATATGGTTTTGAACCATATCTCTCAGTGCACCTGATGTCTCGTAGTAGCCACCTCGGTCCTCTACTCCTAGTGTTTCACTTGATGTAATCTGTATGTTAGAGATATATCGATTGCTCCACAAAGGCTCAAATATTGCGTTTCCAAAACGAATAACTTCGATATTTTGTACCATTTCTTTTCCTAAGTAATGGTCAATTCGATAAATTTCATCTTCTGAAAAAGCTTCACGAATCTCTTGGTTTAATTGTTTGGCAGAAGTAAGATCGCGTCCAAACGGTTTTTCGATAATTAACCTTGTCCAACCGTTCGTGTTTGTTAAACCTTCTGATTTTAAATTGGTAGCAATGGTACCAAAAAATTGGGGAGACATCGCCATATAGAAAATTCGATTCCCAGGTATATTAAATTGCTCATCCAATTCAGTTAGTAAAGAGTTTAGTTCATGGTATGAGTTTTTATTCGTTGCATCAAATGGCAAATAATAAAAATGCTCACAAAATTTTGCTACAAGTTCTTTGTCCTCATTATGTAATGCTTCAGCCACAGTCTCTCTTAACGTGTCATTAGACCATGGGCGTCTAGCAGCTCCTACAACAGCAAATTTTTCATTCAATCTTTCCGTTTTGTATAGATTAAACAGGGAAGGATATAATTTTCTCTTTGCCAAATCACCTGTAGCTCCAAAGATTACGATAGTAGTTTCGGGTTTGTTAGTCTGTTTCATCATTAAAGCCTCACTTTTTTCAAAATACTCTCAAAAAATAACGTTACCTATTTTTCAACAAGAAATCAACTATTTTATAAAAATTCTTTACTATTTTTTCCGTCAAGGAACATAATTAAACAAATTTTTGCTTTATTCAATTACTGTAATGATGTTCTATTCGCTTGTCAATGAAATATACTTTTAGCTAAAATTCTTTAAGGCTTTTGTTTATTAATTACTACTAAAAGAAAGAGATGCAACAATGGACACGGTCCTTCGCTACATCTCTAGCAAGTAATGAGTTACTATTTCTATGTAATTTAATTAGTCTACTACAATATAAGCAATCATGGGTCCATTGTCTTTAATATGAGCATGGGCTGTACAAATTAAACGATAGACACCTGCTTCTTCAAAATGTAGTGTAACCGTTGTTTCTTTTCCTTTTTTCACTGTACCACTAATGTCTGTTCCTTCAATCACAAAAGGATGTTCATGCCCATTCACTCCAAAAATCGTTAATTTGACTTTTTCCCCTTTTGGCACGTTAATTGTACCTGGGTCCCAACGGTAACTTTCAATCTCTTTTCCTTCTGCTGTTTTAGATTTGTATTCTCCTGTTACCATATGAATTTCTAACTCTTTATCAGAGAAACCTGCTTTTGTTTCAATGATCTTCGGTTCAATCATGTATAAACTCACAGCTGCTGTGATAAATATGATAGCAAGAATCATCCATTTCTTTTTGATATATACCACTAGAATCCCTCCTTTCTATTCTTTCTACACTCTATGCGTTAAGGTCCTAGAACTTGTCTCATTATTTGGTATAAACGTAATTGATAAGTTGACTGGAAAACGATTATCTAAGAGCAGTGTCCTTATATACTTGATAATACAAATCAAACAAACTCTTACTACATAGGATGTATAAGGAGGTGAAAAAATTGAATTTACGACTATTTTTTATTTTTATTTTGCCGTTTTTCATGTTGCTAGCTTGTGTTGATGAAAAAAAGGAAGTTGTTCTAGAAGGTGAAACTTCTGCTGACACTCAGGTAGAAATAGAAGTCGAAATCGACGATAATGAGGATGTTCCGGATTCTATTGAATCGAATAATCAGCAAAATGAGACAAAGGAACAAGATGATGCTCATACAACAGAAATTGAAATGAAGAATGACAATGTTAGTGACCAATTATTAGAAAATGAAGCGTTTCGAATTGAAATTCCAACTCAAAATAGCATTGTTTCAACTGGATTTATCGTTCAAGGGCAAGCACGTGTATACGAAGCTACAGTTCAATACCGTCTCCTAAACGAGAGTGGGGATATATTAACTGAAGGATTCACAACAGCTTCAGAAGGTGGACCGTATTGGGGAGACTTTGAAATTATTGTGGATTGGGTTGATAACGGTGATACTTCTGGTACACTGCTATTATTTGAAGAAAGTGCCAAGGATGGCTCAGAACAACATGCCCTTACCATTGAGTTAACCTTCGAATAACTAGGGATAATAAATCGCACTTATTTAGTCACTGAATACTCTAGTCCTATATACTCTATTCAGGAGGAACTAACAGTGGGGATTGAAAAAGAAAATGCTATCTTAGAAAAATATAAAACCGGTTTGGAATTTGATGCATTCTCATCATTTCTTACTAAGTTAGGAAATCGAGAGTCACGATTCCCTTGTATTCCAGCAGTTCACGGACAAACCCAAAACCATTTTAGATATGGTTTTATTGACGATAGAAAAAAAGAGTTGCAAGAAGAACAAATGGCTTCCCTCTTGAAGGAATAGCCTAATTGCTAAAGAATGCGGGGACTATACCTCGTTAGTATTATTTTTCAATGAAAAAGCTAAAACTTTAGAAGAGTGTGAACATGATTTTTGGAGATTGCTGACTGAGGTAAGTCTATATGACGAGCTCCCCTGGCCTTCTCATATTCCAAAGGACCCTTCAGACCAACTATGGGAATATTGCTTTCACGGCGAACAATACTTTGTATATTGTGCTACACCATACCACGAACAAAGGAATAGTCGTTATTTTCCTTATTTTATGGTCGCATTAACTCCAAGATGGGTACTAGACACATTTAATAGTAATCAACAAAAAGCAGAAACTATAAGAAACCGTATACGAGAGCGTTTAGAAGCGTATGACGATATCGCACCCCACCCTCAATTAAAACAGTATGGCTCATCTGAAAATCATGAATGGAAGCAATATTTCTTACGAGACGAGGACAGTGAACTAAGCCAATGTCCTTTTCACCACCAAAATCCGGATTAATTTTGTACTTTTTTGGGAATAATCGTACAAAGGACATCATTTTGTGTTATGATAAGAAGAGTAGTCTCTATAAGGGAATGCAATGTTAATTCCCTGACGTCAGAAAATATGACGAATTTTTTGTTAAATCACCATGAAATACGAGTAATTTTTTAAACATTTCCAAAAAATATAATTATCAAGGAAAATGAAAGGGTGATTTAATTGACAAAAAAGAGTTATTCATCACAGTTGTTTAAAATGGTTAAAACGTCAAGCAGAGCTTTATCATATGAGGAAGCTGCTAAGGAGTTAAAAGCAACAAATCCCACTCTTGAAGACAGCTCAAAAAACACTGAAGGAATTCGCAAGATTCTTGAGCGTTTTGTGGAAATTGGAAAAATGAGAAAAACAAAAGCTGGTAACTATAAGTAAAATGAGCTTTTGGTTTAAATGAGCATCCTAGTCTTGCACTAGGATGCTTTTTTAGTTTATCAAAATACTTTTAGTGATTTTTAGATCACTTCAATCGTCCAGTTGTATTGATCTTCTTCAACACCTGTCTGAATTCCTGTTAACTTTTCATAAAGTTTACTCGCTATAGGTCCTGTGATTCGATCGTTAATGACCATCTTTTGGTCATTCCAGAGCAACTCTCCGATTGGAGAAATGACCGCAGCAGTTCCTGTTCCAAAGGCTTCCTCTAATTTACCTTCTTGGTAGGCCTTTGCAATTTCATCGATAGAAATTTTTCTTTCAGTGACTGGGATATCCCATTTTTTTAATAGCTCAATCGTCGTCATCCGTGTAACCCCTTCTAAGATGCTTCCACTTAGTTCAGGTGTAATGACTTCACCGTCAATTTTAAAAAACACATTCATTGACCCGACTTCTTCTATGTACTTCTTTTCTACCGCATCTAACCATAATACTTGTGATTGCCCTTTGTTTACGGCTTTTTCTTGAGCTTTATAGGCTGCCGAATAATTGCCAGCCGTCTTAGCCATACCTGTACCACCCTTTACAGCTCTGGTGAATTGTTCCTCAACATAGATGCCAACTGGATGAATCCCTTCCTCATAATACGAACCTACAGGACTTAATATAATCATGAACTTATACGTATTTGATGGCTTAGGTGTAAGATTTGGGTCTGTCGCAATGATAAACGGACGAATGTATAGGGCTGTCCCATCTAAAGATGGTACCCATTCTCTATCGATGCGAAGTAGTTCTTCTAGGTATAAAAGTGCCTTCTCTTCATCAATCGCTGGAATTCCTAAGCGTTCACTTGAGCGATTTAAGCGTTGAAAGTTTTTTTCTGGTCGAAACAACAAGATTTTATCTTCCTTTGTTCGGTAGGCCTTTAACCCTTCAAATACCATTTGACCGTAATGGAACACTGTACTCGCAGGCTCGAGTGCAATCGGCTCATATGGTGTAATTCTTGGGTAATGCCATCCTCTTTCAGGTGTATAATCCATAATAAACATATGGTCTGTAAACTGTGTTCCAAAAACTAATTGGTCATCTTCGGGTTTTTGTTTTTTATGTGTGGAACGAATAATTTCTAGTTCACTCATGAATACATCTCCTTCGATTGACTTTTACGATAAATACGAACAACAATAATCAACAACCGTATGTACTTTTAAAGCAAATGATTCATTGGCAGGTACATAAAACGTTCCACTTCCATCAATGGTTTTCCACTCTTCACCTTGTAGCTTATACTCTAATTTACCCGCTAAAATTTCCATTTCCTCTTTTTGATCAGTAGAAAATTCGTATTCTCCAGGATTCATAATTCCTAATGTTTTTTTCGTACCGTCTTCAAAAAGAACAGTGCGGCTTGTTACTTTTCCTTCAAAATAAATATTTGCTGCTTTCACAATTGTAACGTTTTCAAATGTAGACATGGTCATCGCTCTCTTTCTTATTTTATCCTAATTTATCATATATTTTTTACAATGAACATCTTTTTCATATTAATAATTTCGAATCACTCGGCCTTCGTACAGCGCCTCGATATCAAGGTTTTCCATATTCTCTGAAGCTTCTTGTACAATTTTAGTTAATATGTTTTCTTCCATAATTGAATGTAAGTAGATAATGACCACCTCTTGGTTAGCAACTACCTCTGTTTGTTCATGTGATTTTAATGGAAAAGTCTTTAATGCGCTTTTGACAATATGTTTAACATTCTCTTTATTATCTGACTGATAGCTAGTTATAGTTTCTATGGAGTCTTTCACAAATTGTTGAATATTAATCATAGCGTTTAGTTTCAATCCCATCTATAATATCTTCTAATTCAGTTAAAAAATTTAATTGGAGTGGTCCTGGTAATCGTTGTTGAAGCTCTTCTATTTCTTTTAAACTCTCTGCTTCAATGATATCTTTAGGTTTAGTTTCTAACGTATGAAACCATTCCTTACATTCATCAATAAATAGATAAAAATGACGTTCAAAGCGTTCAGCACATTCGGCTCCTTCATCACCGTCGGTTTGTTGCATCATTGCCCAATCATCTAAAGCAATCTCAAGCGCTTCAATTACTTTGTTGTACATCTTTCCCTCCAATCGCTTACGTTAAGCATCATATCAATGTGCGGAATACCATCTTCTAAAAACACGTCAGAAACAGGTTCAAATCCAAATGATTGATAAAACTGTAGTAAATAATGTTGTGCCATAATTTTTACCATTTTATCATGAAAATGCTCATCAATAAACGTTAAACCTCGAGTCAAAAGTTCTCTACCAAGTTTGGCCTTTCGATACTCTTTTTTTACGATGACCCTCCCGATTGAACAATAAGGATAAAGAGTATCTTTTGGAAGGATTCGTGAATATGCGATAATCTCTTCATTACTCTCTTTAGCAAATAAGTGATAGGATACTTTATCAAGATCATCCAGTTCTGGGTATGGACAATTTTGCTCAACGATAAAAATTGTAATTCGTTCCTTTATGATATTATATAATTCAACATTTGTTAGTTCTTCAAAGGTTTTAACCGTCCATTCCATACCTTTATTCCCCTCTCTATTTCACCCAATAAAAAAAAATAAAAAGCTATAATAATATACTATATTTCAAATAAAAAGTGAAGAATTGGTAAAAGATAGGAACGTCATATGCATAATGTAAAATGATGTGGTATAGTTAACCTATATAAGGAGGGATTCGATGAAACATACCGTTTTGCTACAAACAGCTCAAAACAAGTCAATCGAGTTACGCCCGAAAAAAATAATTATCTATATGCAATGTAAGGTCATTGAAGCAGAAGCTATTCAAGAGAACCTACAAGTGTATTATCTATTTTATTTCAAAAATCAGTACGTGACGACAGTGAAGGCTACCCGTCTCAAGCGTCACTCCTTTATTGAAAATGCATATAAAAAAGGATTTGTGCTTCATAACCCTCTTCCTCTGCTCCCGTTTATTATAAAAGATAAAGAACACCTTTCTTTACTTACCTTTACGCAGTTGCTTAATAAGTTAGAAAAGCAATTTCTTCCTCTAGAAAAAACAATCATATTAACCTATTTTGACTCGTTTATCTCCAAAAACAAACTATTAGAAGTCATTAAGCCTTCCTATTATCATTTTTACCGTGATGGAAAATCCTTTTTATCTTTTCAACTATTACAAGTGATTCATGACTTTTCCCCAGCGGAAACCTGGGTTCATGAATTTTTAAACAAACAGGAATATACGAAATATAAGACACACGAATATGAACAAGATTTACTCTTAACCGAAAAACAACTTTTCTTGAGTGACGATGAAAAAAGCTCGCAGTTATACGAGACTTTATTAACTGACCAAGCTAGATGGGTTGATTTATTTGTTCATTACTTACGGTGTTATACAAAAACTCCTACTGAAACTCTTTTTCAAAAGGTTAAAAATTTAGCTTCCTCTCATTTACATGGCATAGATATGATGCCTCTATTAGAGAATGTCATTGAAAATACAACAACTCCCGTTCAAGTAAAATATGCACTTCTAGAATCGTATCTAGCTTCTAAAGAGTATAGTAAAGCATGTTCATTTCTGATTAAACACCATATTCCTTTTAGCCCGTACCATATACCGCTCCTCGAAAAGATGTTAACTGACGCCAACCTGACA
Source organism: Bacillus alkalicellulosilyticus (assembly GCF_002019795.1). Lineage (GTDB taxonomy): Bacteria > Bacillota > Bacilli > Bacillales > Bacillaceae_F > Bacillus_AO > Bacillus_AO alkalicellulosilyticum. The sequence continues at coordinate 2,341,037 of NZ_KV917381.1, forward strand.
GGAAACTCTTTTCCACTCGCATCTATTCAAGCGTTGTTAATAGAAGTAGCCAAACAAAAAGCCAATGAAACGAACTCCCTATTACAAATGGTAGTAAGCCGTTTATTAAAAGATAACAGTACTCTTTTTGTGAAAACGTGGTTAAAACCATTTCAACCATATAAAACCCAACTGCCTTGTATTCAAGACGTGAATCGAATGGTTATGTTAGAGGAGGATGCCGACCAACAATTTAAGTTAGGTGAACTCTATTATCAATATAAATTATATACAAAAGCTCTTGAATGCTTTCAATGGGAGTATGAATTAAATGATCTTGACCGACATGCCTTACATTGGCTTTTGAAAATCAACCGCGAATTAGGATATGAAGAGGAAGCAAACATACTTCAACAACAATATGTTGATTTACAAAAATGGTCTTCTTAACAACGAAGCTATATCAAATGTGAGTGTACTATACTGACGGGGACTTTAAAGGCATACGTATCAAAGTCTCCTTATCGTTTATCCCCTATCATTATTTGGTCATGACAAATGGTTTGCGTTTCAACTGGCAACGCATTTGAGAAAAGCAAGGCAATATAAAATAATACAATTCCTTCTGTTTCTTTTGGGTCTATCCCTGTCACCTCTTTTACTTGCTTGAGACGATAGTGGAGTGTATTGATGTGGAGGTGCATGGCTGAAGCTGTTTTTTTGATGGATTGGTTATGTTTCAAATAAACTTGAAGTGTTTCTATTAAATCAGGATAATCCTCCAATGATTTCATCGTACGCTCTAGAAATTCAGCACGTGCTTCTGTTGATATGTCTTCAAGTATGATTTCAATAACAAGGTCTTCATAAAAAGAAATCCCTCCATGTTTTTCTGTGACCTTTAATGCTTTCTTAGCTTCGATAAATGATTGGTGAATTAATTCAGTTCCCGCATTTTTACCAACTCCAACAGCTACAGAACACTGCATTTTATTGAGATGTGATTGTAATAGTTCTAATTGATATTGAAATTGGGTTCTGCTATACCCATTTTCTACATTAGCTAATAATAAGATGCCTCCTTGTCCCCAGCGAATCATAAAAAACGGTTCATTATAAAAAAAGCGTTGGACGTATTCAAATAACTCCTGTTGACTCCACTGCGGGTCACCAACTGCAGCTGATTCAATCTGCAATAAACAACATAGATGAGTTTGATACATTGGAACCCCTAATAACGTTCCTTTTTCTAAAAAATCATAATCAATTTCTGTTGCATTCACCCATTCATAAAAAAAAGCTTCCAACCCTCTTGTTTTCCAATCAATTTGGGCAGCGTAATACGATTCCCTAATAATTAGTTCTGTCATTCCCCTAATAAGCCCAGCAAACGGCTCAACTTCTTTTGGATTACCTGTAACACCAATGACACCAATTACATTACTTTCAAATAAAATAGGCATGTTAATTCCTAATTTTACGCCTTTTAGAGAATGTGCCAATTGTTCATGAATGTATAGTTTCTCTTTTGATTTTAATACCTTTTGTGCTCCTTCGTGGAAAGTACCTATTCGTTCTTTTTGGGTAGAAGCAATGATAATGCTGTTGGTATCAACAACGATGATATCTTCATCTATTAACTTTTGTACTTCTAACACAATCTTTGTTGCTACTTTTGGGAATAATATCATCGCTACCACTCATTTCTTCAATAGTAAAAAGGAGCCGTGACAAAAGAAAAAAATCTTTTTGTCCCGGCCACTCATCTATTTCAATCGCCTTATACTGATGCAGCTTCTTCCACTGTTAACACTTTAAAGAACGCTTTCATAAAGCCAGGAAGATCTGGCCAAGCATGCCCAGAAACAATATTTCCATCTACATAGAGTGGATCTTCTATGTATACAGCACCAGATGCTTCCACTTCAGGTCGGCAAGCGGTATACGCAGTCATTTCTCTTCCTTGAACATATTGACGAACCGTTGTTAACACTAGTGAACCATGACAAATGACTCCAATTGGCTTATTCTCTAGGAGAAAGTGTGCTGCAATTTCCTGGACTTTTGGATTCATTCGAATATATTCTGGAGCTCTACCCCCAGGAATAATTAACCCATCAAATTCTTCAGGGGAAATGTCGTCAATGGATGCATGAGAGTCAAGCAAATATCCTGGTTTTTCAGTGTATGTTTCAACCCCTGAGATAAAATCATGAACTACGGTTTGAAGCTTCTTCTTCGTTGGAGAAGCAATGACACATTCAATGTCTTCTTCTAAACATCGATAGTACGGATAAAAAATCTCCAACGCCTCAACTGCATCACCAGATAAAATTAGCACTTTTTTACTCACTCATATCACCTTTTTCATTAGTATTTTAAAACTATTCTAAGGCACCTAGTTTCCTACTTTGAGTTTCATCATCAATTACAGTTAAAGGAAGCGCTTTCAGTCTATCCTAAATCACCTCTTTTATTTAGATAAATTTGTTGATGCAACACTAATTTTATAGTCATAGAAACAAGAAGTATATGGTGATTCCACTAAAAATAACATTGAATTAGTCGTATATTTTTATATGATTATACAAAACTTTCCTGTTTTCCTGTTGTTTTATTGATAACACTACTATGGACTGATGCTTCAACTAATATATCAGCCAAATGAACTACACGTATGTGTTCGGATAGTCCCTCACGTTCAATACCTATTTTCATTTGTAGCAAGCAACCAGGGTTAGACGTTACTATCGTGGTTGGATTCACCGCTTTCACATTCTTCATCTTTGCATCTAGAATGTCTGAAGCCATTTTAGGTTCTAGTAAATTATAAATTCCCGCTGACCCACAACAACTTCCTGCTCCGTTCATTTCTTTATAGTCGATTCCTATAATATACTTAAGTAACGCTCTTGGTTCTTCAGATACTTTCATGACGTTTCGCAAATGACAAGAATCCTGATAGGTAATTGTTTGTTCAGGTAAGGATAAAGGGTGGCCTTCTTGATAGTTTGAATGTACTAGATGTGTAGAAATGTCGTTTATTTTTTGAACAAAGTGATGAGCTCGTTTGCTCCAATCTGGATCATCTTTTAATAAATGGTCATACTCTCGTAAAAATGCTCCGCATCCTCCAGCATTAGATATGATGCTATCGACTGGTACCTTTTCAAAAGCAGCGATGTTTTTTCTCGCTAGTTCTTTTGCTTTTCCTTTTTCACCACCATGGGCGTGTAAGGCTCCACAGCAAACTTGTTCATTCGGAATGTTCACATCACAACCTGTTTGTTGTAATAACGTCAACGTTGAGCTATTCGTAGCTAAAAACATCGTATTCATTAAGCATCCAGAAAAAAAAGCAACGGACTTCTGAGTTGGTGCCAGAGGTGATAGTGATGTGGGTCCATCTTTCATTTCTTTAAAACTAGGAACAGCTGGTAATACCTTTTCTGTTATTTGAAGATGTGTTGGTAGGAGCTTTAAGACACCAATATTTCTACATATCTTTTGGAACCAACGTTGATAAACTCCTAGTAGTGCAACTATGTTTCGCATTCGCGAGGGTGACGGAAATAATGATGAAAAAATAAATTTTCGAAACCCTTTTACAAAAAGAGAATGCTTTTTATTTTGAGTAATAATATCTCGAGCGTCCTCTAGCAGTTGACCATAATTGACACCAGGTGGGCAAACTGGCTCACAGGCACGACACCCTAAACACAAAGACAATGATTTCTCGACATCTTCATCTACGTCTATAAGGCCTTCTGAAACAGCCTTCATAATCGCAATTCTACCACGTGGTGAATGTGATTCTTTATATCCCGATTCGATATACGTAGGACAGCTAGGCAAACAAAATCCACATTTCATGCAATTGTGCAATTCATCTTCACTAAGTCTATCCTTAAACTGTTGTTGAATATGATTCATTGGAAACCACCACCCGCTTCCTCTTATCTCTAGCAAATACTTTACCTGGATTCATAATTTGATTTGGGTCTAATGCTAGTTTAATAGCTTTCATCACAGCTATGCCCTCTTTTCCGATCTTCCATTCAAGGTATGGTGCTTTCATTACACCTACTCCATGTTCGCCAGTGATGGTGCCACCAAGTTCTATCGCCTTTTCAAAAATTTCATCAAATGCTAGTTCAACACGTTGTATCTCTTCTTTATCCCTAGCATCCGTTGGACAGGTCGGATGAAGGTTGCCATCGCCAGCATGCCCAAAAGTGCAAATTCTAAGGTTATATTTATTGGCTATATCATTAATCGCTCTAACCATTGTAGCAATTTCAGACCTTGGGACAGTCGCATCCTCTAATACAGTTGTTGGCTTCAATCGAGCCAAAGCAGAAAGGGCAGACCTCCTCGCTGTAACTAACGCATTTGCTTCTTCTTCAGTCTCAGCCATTTGAACAGAAACGGCTTCTTCTTGTTTACAAATGCTTTCTATTACTGACATATCATCAAGTACCGAATCAATCTTCCCGTCTTGTTCAATGAGTAATATGGCTTCTACATCTGTCGGAAGGCCAATATTAGAAAACTCTTCAACCACTTGAATGGTAGCCTTGTCTAAAAACTCCAAAGTTGCCGGAATAATTTTAGATGATAAAATTTTTGATACCGTTTTGGCTGCTGCTTCTAAATCTTTGTATAATGCTAACATTGTTCGTTTCGTTTCTGGTTTAGGTACTAATTTCAAAGTCGCCTCCGTAATAATAGCAAGTGTTCCTTCAGAGCCTACTAATAAACGGGTTAAATCATACCCCGCAACATCCTTTGCAAGCTTTCCTCCCGTTCGTACAATATCACCATTTGCCATAACTGCTTCTAACGCAAGCACATAATCACGAGTTACTCCATATTTAAGTCCTCGCAATCCTCCAGAATTTTCATTTATATTCCCACCAATGGTTGATATTTTCATAGAGCTAGGGTCAGGTGGATAAAATAAGCCTTTCTCTTCCACGTACGAAGACATTTCACCAGTAATAACCCCGGGTTGTACCGTTATCGTTACATTTTCTTGGTCGAGTTCGATAATCTTGTTCATATTTGAAAATAAAAGGACAAGTCCTCCTTCAGTCGGACATGTTCCCGCTGAAAGATTCGTCCCAGAGCCCCTTGGGACAATAGGGATATGGTTTTGATTACAAATTTTCACGATGTTCGCCACTTCCTGAGTTGTCCTTGGGGCTATTACGGCATCAGGAAACGATTGATAAAGTGGTGTAGCATCATACGAGTATACAAGTCGGTCAACTTTTGAATCTTGATAATTCTCTTTGCCCACAATATCTATCATTTTTAATTTAACTGCGTTAGAAATCATAAGATACACCCCCTTTACGAATATATTGCAGTCTAATCATACCTATTTTGAAAATGGATAATCTATATGCTTTCCTCTAAATAAAAATCCTAAAAACAATAAATTTTTAGTTAAACATACAATCATAAAAAACGCTTGCCGTTTTTTATGACAAACGATGAGCGAAGCCAACGGTCGTCTTTGTACAAATCAAAAAAGTGAACCAAGGGAATGATATCTTCCTTGATTCACTGTCTTGGTTATTCTTCTTGTAAGTCTGTCACTGCCCCTTTTGAGGCGGATGAGACGAGTCGAGCATACTTATTTAAGACTCCTCTCTCATAACGAAGAGGGGGTTGCTTCCACTCTTTCATCCGAGCTGCCATTTCCTCATCACTTAAATGAACAGTTAATTCTTGGGTTTCACTATCAATCGTGATACTATCGCCATTTCTAACAATACCAATCGGGCCACCGACTTGGGCCTCAGGCGCAACGTGGCCAACCACTAATCCATGAGTTCCACCAGAGAAACGTCCATCCGTTATTAAGCCGACCTTCTCACCTAATCCTTTGCCAACAATAATCCCTGTAATGGAAAGCATCTCTGACATTCCAGGTCCACCTTTAGGTCCCGCATACCGAATAATGACTATATCTCCTTCTTTAATATCATTATTCAAAACGGCTTGAGTAGCTTCTGGTTCAGAGTCAAATACTTTGGCTGGTCCGGTTATTTTTTTGATTTTTAAACCAGACATTTTTGCGACAGCACCTTCTGGGGCCAAGTTTCCACGCAAGACAAACAGAGGACCAGATTCTTTTAAAGGATTATCCATTGGTCTAATAATGTCTTGACCTTCTTTAAGAGGCGAAACCTCTGCTAAATTTTCAGCAAGCGTTTTCCCAGTTACCGTCAAACAATCTCCGTGCAAGAGACTTGCTTCAAGTAATTGTTTCATTACTGCTGATACGCCACCTACGTGATGAAGGTCATTCATGACATAACGTCCACTAGGTTTTAAATCAGCGATATGAGGAACCTTTTTACGGATACGGTCAAAATCATCCAATGATAAATCAACATCAACGGAATGAGCGATGGCTAATAAGTGCAAAAATGCATTGGTTGATCCACCTAACGCCATAACGACTGTAATCGCATTTTCAAAAGCTTTTTTCGTCATAATATCCTTAGGAACAATTCCTTTTCGCATCAATTCAACGACAGCTTGTCCAGCTTTTTCACAGTCTTTTAGCTTATCTTCTGTTTCGGCAGGGTTTGACGCACTTCCTGGTAGACTCATTCCCATCGCTTCGATAGCCGATGCCATTGTATTGGCAGTATACATTCCACCACAAGATCCAGCACCTGGACAAGCATTACACTCAATATGCTTTAGCTCTTCTTTGTCAATTTTACCTGAGTTGTATTGTCCAACAGCTTCAAAGACAGAAACAATATCTAAGTCTTTGCCATCCTTTGATTTTCCTGGGGCAATGCTTCCTCCATATGTAAATATAGCTGGGATGTTCATTCGTCCAATCGCTATCATACAACCAGGCATATTTTTGTCACAGCCGCCAATCGCTACTAATCCATCTAACCGCTCTGCACCACATACCGTTTCAATTGAATCCGCGATGACTTCTCGACTAGGTAAGGAATACCTCATACCTTCATGTCCCATTGAAATCCCGTCTGAAACCGTAATCGTGTTGAAAATAAGAGGTGCGCCTCCACCCTCTTTTGCTCCTTTTTTTGCATTAATCGCAAGCTTATCAATATGCACATTACACGGTGTTACTTCACTCCATGTACTGGCTATTCCAATCATAGGTTTTTGAAAGTCACTATCTTCAAACCCTACCGCACGTAACATTGCACGGTTTGGGGCCCGATGTTCACCCTCACTAATGTCGATACTTTTTACCCTTAAATCCTTGTCTGTCATTAGTCATTTCTCCTTTCACACAATTCCATTTCAATTCTAGTATTTCTATACAGTACTAGAGGATATACAACATTGTTTAAATTTCCCTGTATTCATTTTTTTAAACGTGAAAACAATAATACTCTACTGTATGGTTTTTTCGGAATGGTAAACACTTCAAATAAGCAGTGCATGTTCAATAAGGAGGAATGGATAAGATGAATACCAATGAAATAACAATATTTATAAACAAAGCTGAACAAACGATTGATCAGGCTTTAAATGAACTAGCAGAAGTAAAGATTGTTAGGGAGAATGACCCTTCTGACTTTGCATATGCTCAACACCAACTTCAAGAGTTGCAGGCTGAAGCAGAGGATCTCCTTGAAAAGGTAGAATTCCAAGAACGACCTGTGTTAGTAAAAGTAAAACAACGCTTACAAGAAGTTCAAGAAACAATGATTCGCGGAATATAACTATCATATGAATTGTTGAATGGCAATAATCACTACTACTACAAGCAGTACAATAAATGCTAACCGGAACATGGCCTTAGTTACTTTAAGGACCAGTAACCCTACCATAAATAAAATAAATAAAATCAAACCGATAATTGCATAACTCATCAGATTCCCCCCTACAAAACAACTTGTCCAAAAATCATATGCTACTCTATAAGGAATTATGACTATAATAATGTGTATAAGGTTAGGTTATTATCGAGGTCGCTGAAAAAGTTAGGCTTTTAACTTTTTCAGTGGCTTCATAGTAGCAATCTTTTGTTCTAACCTCAACGAAAATTTTTAAATTTAACTCCTTCAGAAATTTCTCTTCCATTTGAATTCAGTATTTTTCCTCGGTATAATAGAAAAACAAAGCTACAATTCAATACAATAATTGAATTGTCCGTAAATTGACTGCTTATACAAGAAATTTTATGACATCCTATGTTATAGTTATGATATGAACTTGCAAATGAAGGGTGGAGAACCAATGAAAGAAACAAAAAAATTAAAAAAAGCAGCAAATGATATGCTAAAAGCCACAAGCCGTACATTTTATATTCCAATAACTGGACTTCCTTCCGAATTAAAAGAAGCAGTTACTTCAGCATATTTATGCATGAGAGCGATAGATGAAATAGAAGACCACCCTGGACTTCCTTCTGATAATAAAATTGACTTACTTACAAAAATCAGTAATGTTTTAACACAACCAGCTCACGAAGAAAAACTGAATGCGTTATTACAACCATATAGCAATATACTTCCTGAAGTATCGTTGTGCTTAAATGACTGGATAAAGGTTTGTCCTAAAGCAGTGGAACCGAACGTTCTGCATTATACGTCGATTATGGCTAAAGGAATGGCGGATTGGGTAGATAAAGGATTTGAAGTGCATAGTGAAGAAGATTTAGACGAATATACATATTATGTGGCTGGTCTTGTTGGAGAGTTACTATCAGAATTATGGGCTTGGTACGATAACGTTGAAACGGACCAAGAGCTAGCCATCGCATTTGGACGAGGTCTACAAGCTGTTAATATTATCCGAAATCGCGATGAAGACCTTCAGCGTGGAGGCGTTGATTTCTTCCCGAACGGCTGGGAGTTTAAGGACATGTTTTCGTATGCAAGACGAAATTTAAACATGGGGAATCGTTATCTTGAATGTATTAACCCTGGTCCTATCTACAACTTCTGCAAAATTCCTTTAGCATTAGCGAACGGTACGCTAGAAGCGATTGAAAAAGGAAAAGAGAAACTAAGTCGAACAGACGTCCTAAAAATTGTTGGCAAAGTAGCCAAAGAACAAATTCTATAATAATACACGCAAAGAGGGCATTGAACATGAGATTGTTCAATGCCCTCTAATATTCTAACATTTACAGTCTTACATATTCTGTTATTTTTTTATATCTACTATCACTAAACAACTATCATCTTCATTAACCCTAGAATCATAGGTTGATAATAGTGATTCTTTATACTCTTCGATATCCTGTTTATGAGATTTCTGGAGGATTTCCCCCAAGTAAGCAATTTGTTGTTTTGGTGTGCCTTGAATTCTTTCAAGAAATCCATCCGTATATAACATTAACCTCCCCTTTTTCTTAAACCTAATAACATCAGATACAATGAGGGAATTTTCAATAATACCAATTGGGGGGCATGTCGATGGTAGTTGAACTACAGTCTCATCTTCTTCTTTCCATAGAAGAGTTGGATGACCTGCGTTAACATAGGTAATGGTTTTAGTTTCTATATCAATTAAAAGATAGACTGCCGTAAAATAGTAAGAATTTTCATTTGTGCTAAACATTTGAAGCATATGTCTAGATAATTCCTTCATGACTAGATACGGGTCTTTTACTCTCGTAATTACCCCCTGTGTAAGGGATTTAATGGACATACTAACTAAAGAAGAAGAAACTCCATGACCCATGACATCTAAAATAAGGACACCATATTGTTGTTCATCTATCTTGTACCAAGTATATAAGTCACCTGACAACTCTTCAGAAGGTTTATAATAAGATGAAATTGAAATAAAAAGGTCATCAATGGGCAAAGGCAATGTTTTTTCTTGAAGCTCTCTTGCTAGTGCTAGTTCTTCCAATTTATTGTTTAATAACTTTTCATTCTCAATCCTAGAAAGGATAATTCGTATCGAAAGAAGCACGAGTACTATAAAAATACCGATATCAACAAAATCAATAGTGCTCCGTGTTACATTATGAACGATTAGCCAGATAATTAAGAAAACCCCAAGTACTACTGGGTAAAATAACCTTTGAACAAGTGGACTTTTTTTAGGGGGGGGTTTTTGTATACGTTGGTCGTAAAATCCTGAGGCACCAACTAATAGCAATCCTAATGAAAAAAGAGGATCAATAAAACTACCTGTTTTATAAAAGCCACTAATCAATAACAAAGTATATAACACATGACTAACCGTAAAAACAAATATGCCTAGTAAAAAAATCTTCACTTGTTTAGTAATGGTAGTATAAAAATTAATTGCTAGTACCATAAATAGAACAGCTATATCAAAGAGCGGATAGACAAAAAAGAAAAAAATCTCTACCCATGAATTTGCACCAACTAACATTGGTCTAATAATATACTCTAGACTAAAAAACAAAATGATAGTGATGATACTAACGATCCCTAATAAATTATAAATGGTGTCAACTTTACTAAAATGTAACTTTAGTTGCAACAGTAAAGCTAATAATAAGAAAACTCCCTTTAAAAGGTAAAAAACATCAGCCCACCCGGGAAACGGTGTATATACTCCAATAACTAATTCATAAAAATTCCAAAAAGCTTGCCCTAAAAAATATGAAAGGCAGCTCATCAATAGCAATACCCAATATACTAGTTGCAAACCTGTTGATTTTATAATGGGATGAACAAGGAAGAGAGCTGCCAATAAAGGTGCTAAAACTTGAAATGTATTGGCTCCAAATAATAACCATTTTTCATTTTCAGCAAAGGCCACAAGCCATACATAATAACTAGAAATATAGCAAATAATGATAGGTAATGCTTGACTTGGATGTATTCGTAGAGTGCCCATTTTCCTTCACCATTTTCTATTGGTATATAGTACAATCATACCAAAGAACTAGAAAATTAAGTAGTTTTTCTTATGTTAAGAAGCATAGTATATATTTCCACTCCTATTAGCTTTTCTTCTCAACATAAGATTTTAGAATTACTATTTTTTCTTCGTCAATAGATTGGTCACCATAACGGGCTTGCTCATACAAAGTCACTAGTTCTGCCATTTCTTCGTCTGTTCTAGTTTTTTGAAGTTCCTGTAACATTTCACGTGCCGTTTGACTAGATTTCACTTCGAACCCCAGTTTCCGTTCAGCAACTAGTAGTTTTCGGAATAGGTAACGAACTTTATCGACATTTTTTAACTCATGCCACTTTGGTTCCCTTTCAACGATGGTAGCTAACCAATCCTTCATTTTACGTGTATATTCACTTCCGACATCTTTTACATTAAAAAGTGATTCTTTTTCATCAATATAGGAGTACTCTTCATCTTCATTTTCCTCTTTTGATGTAAGTTGAGTAAAGAAACGATATATCTTCCTCACCAATGCGTTCATAGCTCTGTATAGCTGTTTAATAAAATGATAGAGTACAAAAGCTAAAAATAGCACCGTTACGGTGAACATAATGTAGTATAAGATATTTTGGATGAGTTCCATCAACCACGATGTTTCTTTTGCTGGAGGTAAGCCTTCGTCAACCATTTCTTCTAATGATGTGCCGCCACCACTTTCAGGCTGTTCAAGTAATCCAGTTAACCAAGAAATAAACTGTCCAACTTTCGTGACAACATACCAGTATGCTGCTCTAATCCATCCTAAATTTGTAATAAGGACAAGTATAGAAATAAAGATGATCACAAATATCCGATTTTGCCATTTTAGCACTTTATTAATCGCTACTCTTTGCTGATCTGCTAATGTTGCTCCTCTGACATGTCTTGAATTGGATATAAAGAAAGCAAGCGATAAAGAAACAAAAATAACCCATGTCACGAACGTTACATATATCGAAAGTGATTCTGTTAGTCTAAAAATAAAGTAACAGACTAAATTTATCCCGATACCAGCCCATATTTTACTTACTGGTAAGAGATTCCACCATGCCTCATTGGCATATAGTACACCTCTGTACAAGAAAAATGCAGTAATCACTATCGAAAATATAATCGGAAGTGGTGACGCAAAGAATGCTAAAGTAAGAGCAAGACTGACAAGATAAACAATGATGATAAACACCCATCGCTTTTGGTCTCCAAGAACACGCTTCAATAATAACCCTATTAAAAAGGCAATTGGTAAGCTACTAACCCAAAGAAATAATTGTGTTGGTGGTACAATAAAATGTGAGAGTAACAACAATATTGGGAAAAGGAGAAAGAACTCTGTCAGCCCTTGCAACCATTTAGTTCCAACAAATTTTATTTTATCCCACATGATTTTCACCAGCCTTTAATTCGTCGTCATCTTTGAGATTGACAACCGTTACCGTGTTTCCAAGTTTCTCAAGATCAGCGATATGCTCTTTTGTTTTGTCACTAACAAAAGCGGCAAGAATGACGATATCACTGTTTGTAAGTTTATTGTCAATATCTTCTTTAAGAAAGTGATTAAAACTCATACTCTTTACCATCTTTAGCTTAGCCATACTTTCTAATAAATACGTAAAATGGCCTTTACCTGAACCAGATTCAATGCGAATAGAGGAAGGAACTTTTTCGGCTTTTTCTCCTGGTTCTAGTAGGTATGAATTACAACCAAACCCAGTATTAATTCCGTTTGAAATGGCATAATGTGCAATCGTCGCTGCATAGGATATGCCCTTTTCAATTAAACGGTCATCTGTGATAGGAATCCATAAATCATCAGATAAATCAAAGCTTACATATACTAGCAAGTTTGGGTCAGCCGTAGTATCTTTTTTATTCACTTGCAAAGAGCCTACCCTAGCCGTAGCGTTCCAGTTTATCGATTGCAATGGATCACCATAAGAATATTGTCTGACACCTGCGTGAACAAAAGGATCTTCAACAATCCATCTTCGAACAAGGATATCGCCCTGCCAAGAGTGAGATGGAAAAGGTATGTCTTCCATATCAATCAGTTGAGGTGTCACTAGTATAGAAGCATCAGTAGAAACTGTTTTATATGATTCATCCAAACCAAATAAATCTCCAAGTGTAAAAGAAACGGACTGCAATTGGTATTGACCTCTTCTCGCACAAACGACTTTATGTCTTCTCTTTATTTTTTGATATGGTAGCAAACTAAATAAACTCCGATGAAAATGGTCATTAACAACATCAAGGTTATCTTGTTTATGAAACTGCAAACTAGAATCGATCCGAGATTCTAATCTTAACCATGGCAGAGGTAATGGCTTTTTATTAGCAATTTCTTCAACCATTTCAATTTCATCGCCTTGAGAAACGACACTATGGGTAAAGTACCTAGAGTATTGTAGTCGTGATAACCCCCATTTGGCGAAAGCATAGCTTTGGGCTACCACAATAACAAATGAGAGAATAATTAACCAATGAATCCCCATCATTCTACCTTTGTAACTGTTCTTCTGTCGGAACAGTCATTTCGTTTAGGATACTATCAATGATGTGTTCAGCTTGGTTTTCTTTAAGACGCATCGATTGTGCTAGAACAATTCTATGAGCTAAAACCGGTTTACTCATTTGTTTTACGTCATCAGGAATGACATAGTCTCTACCTTGCAGTAAAGCATACACTTGGACAGCTTTCAATAATGCTTGACTTCCACGAGGACTCACACCTAACTGGATAGACGAATGACTTCTTGTTTTTTCTACAATATCGAGTATGTAACCGAGTATGTCATCACTGACGTGAACTTTCGAATATATATTTTGAGCTTGAATAATCATATCGCTTGTCGCAACGGGTTTAATGTCTTCAATAGGATTATTTTCTTTAAATCGTTTTAATATTTCAAGTCCTTCAGCTTTCGTTGGGTATCCGAGTTTTACTTTTAATAAAAAACGATCTAACTGAGCTTCAGGTAACGGAAATGTTCCCTGATTTTCTACAGGATTTTGTGTCGCAATGACCATAAATGGTCGGTCTAGTAATCTCGTTTCTCCATCGATTGTTACTTGTTTTTCTTCCATACTTTCTAATAGGCTCGATTGGGTTCGCGGTGTCGCTCGATTAATTTCATCAGCTAATACAATATTGGCAAAAATCGGTCCAGCTCTGAACTCAAACTCCCCTTTTTTTTGATTATAAAAATTGATTCCGCTTACATCTGTCGGTAGCAAATCTGGAGTAAACTGAATTCGCTTAAATGAGCAATCTAACGACTTTGCCATGGACTTTGCTAAAAGTGTCTTTCCCATCCCTGGGACATCTTCCAATAACACGTGTCCAGAAGAAATTAAAGCTACCAAGATCTGATCAATTGTATCTTCTTTTCCTATCATGACACGTTGAATATTCTGTTTTACTTTTTCTGCAACATCTTTAATGTGAGACATTTCCATAAAACAAACTCCTTTAATATAAATTTGACTCAAGTTCCTTCTATATTTAAGTGTAACATAACCTGCTAGAAAATTCGGTTATTTCCACTTTTACTCCAAAGCAAAAGGAGTACAAAGGCATTTTTCACCTTACTGTACTCCTATCTTTTATTATGGGACTAACTTATGACCGCAATTTCCACAAAAATTAGTGCCTCCTGTTTTTGTTCCACAATTAGGACAAAAGTTTGGCTTTTGTTCATTTGAAGGTGGTGGTGGTGTAGGTTGTTGAACCTGCTCTTGCTGTGGTGGTGCCACATATTGTGGCGGCTGTTGGTGTTGTCCTTGATTTGGATGTTGCTGTCCTTGATTCGGTTGGTAATATCCTTGTTGTGGATTATTATATTGATTCATCTGCTGTTGTTGTTGTTGTGGATTTAGGTTCATATTTTGAACCATATGACTACCTACATTGACTCCCATAACTAAGTTAGCCATTTCACTTGCTGTGCCCCCAGCGTGATTGCCTTTTCCAGTCTTCATAGACTCGGCCAATGCGTCTGTTAATACAACATCTTTATACTTATTAAGGTTACCAATCATTCCTTGAGAAGCAACTTCCGTTATCATATCTTGTATTTCTTTTGGATACGTAAAGCTGTTAATCGTAAAATCAGTGATATTTAACCCATTTTTCATGATTTCCATATCAAGGTCTTCTTTTATACCCCTTGAAATTTCAAGTGAATTCGCTTGTAAGTTAAACATGTCTTTTCCTTCTCTTGTAATCCACTTCATCAGTAACCCATCTAGAATCGATGTGATTCGTAATTTCACATCATTCACAACATAGCTTTTTTTGATACCTGCAACGTTATCAATAAGAGCGATATAATCCTTCACTTTGAAACTAAACGTTCCATTTGCTCGAATAGGTATCCCACCAGGAAGTGCTGGAGACGGAATATTAATCGCATTTCGGGTTCCCCACTTCACGATAAACGTTTTAGTGTTTACAAATAATACTTCAACACGCATTCCTGAATTAAAACCAAATCTAAATCCTTTTAATGTAGATAAAAAAGGAATGATTTCGGACTCAATGTTATAGTCGCCGGCCTCAGTGAAAATTCCTTCTATCTTTCCACTGTTAATAAAAATCGCATCTTGTCCTGATTGAAGGATAAGCTTACTTCCTTTTTTTACTTCGCGATTATCCCACTTCCAAAAAATCATATCATCACGAAATTCTTCCCACTCCACCACATTTGCTAATTGTCCTCTAAAAAATGACATATTAATATCCATTCCTTTCTCCGGTCATTATACTCAGATTTCCATCACTTAAAATCTACCTCGACCACCACTATACGAACGGCCCCCGCTTGTCATGCCACCTCGGCCACCGCCTGATGTAGGTCCGTTATTATTATTACTAGGCTTTCTTCGTTTCGTAACTGATTTACGAACAAAAGTATCTCTTTGTTGAAGTACCCTTGAGTTGGTAACATCCATATACGTTTTTCCGTTAATCGTTACTTTTCCACCCGTGTTAAATAACATAATCCCAACCACGATTCCTCCAACAAGAACTGACACAATGACTTGGAACCAGAGTTCAAACAAGATATTATCAGACTGATTTCCCGTTGGGGTTCCACTGTATACATTATCATTATGTACAGGGGGTTCCATTTCAAAATAATTTTCATACTGTTTAATAAATGATTCAAATGCGATCGAGTAGTCCTCAACTGCAACGTGAACTAACACACTATCAATTAATTCATCGATACGATAGCCATCTAAATAGCTTTCTGCCTTTCCAAAACCAATAACATAAATCTCGCGATAGCCCATATCAATCGTTAACATCGCAACGCTTTGTTCCTCACCATACCCTATGTTAGAAGACTCAACAAATTCACTGCTATAGTATTCGATATCTTGCCCTTTAGTATCATTCGTCGTAAGAAAGACAAAGTCAGTCTCATGTTTCATTGAATAATCCTGCGCTAATTTTTCAAGTGCCTCTTCTTCCGTATCACTTAAAAGGTTGGCATAATCATATATCCTCTGGGACGTTTCAGCTTGAGCACTACTATAAAACGCAAAAAACAGTATCAAAATAAATGCTATCAAACTAGTAGCTTTTCTCACCAGAATCCGCCTCCCATGAAGTAAGAGACAAGTTTTAAAGCTATGAATGTAGACCCAGCAACTCCTGAAAACCAAGCAGCTACTTTCGCTTTGCTGATTGGAGGTTTTCCAACCACTTTTCCAGTTTGACCATTCATCGCAAATGTGTGCTCTTGCTTATTAAAGTCGTAATAAACCATCCATACAGGAAGGAGAACATAATAACTTCTTTTTTTATTTGTATTGATTTGTTTATTTCGGTATGAGACCGTTGCATATCCCGAAATGGTAGAACCTATATACGAATCGATAAACCTCTGAATTTTAGATTTCACTCTTGAAAATAATTCTGTATCCGTAAAGTTATACTTTTCTGCCAGGTATCCAGCTAAGTAAGGAGTCCTAAAATCCTTTAAATCATTGTATTGATAAGGCTCTAACTTATCCATTAAGTCATCATTTAATTTTTCAGAGGCATCGACAGGAACTTTGAGGTAATTAAGGTCAATGTCACGATAAATATCATAATATTTTGTTTCTGTATAAATATAATCTCCTCTTGTATAAGTACGAACCTTCGTCCCAACAGCGGTTACTTTTGCTCTACTATGTAAATCATACATCCAAAAAGGAACATATATACCTGTCATTTCCTTAATGCGGTTACCACTCATGAAACCTTTAGGAGTCAATAATCCATTTTTACACCATTTTCTAAAAGCTAATTCTGCTTCTTCTTTATTAATTGAAAACGGAATGACCTTATCAGGAGCTAAGTTTCCAGAAACTCTATCTGCTAAAACTACGCCGGCCCCACAAAAACTACAAGAAGTCGCAGATGTATGGACTTCTGTAATAACAGATGCACCACAATTATCACAATGGTATTCCTTAGCCTCGTTATCTTCAAATGTACTCGTAATGAAGTCTTCATTTAAGTCTTGAATATTATCTTGATGTCCACAGCTATGACAGGTTAGTTTGCCAGATTGACTGTCAAAAGCCATATCATCTCCACAACTAGGACATTTATAATGAATAATCACAATGTTCACCTCTTTTTCTTACATCAGAAATTGATTAGATTATTTTTGATTTAGTTGTTTCTTTAGTTTTTGTAATTCTTCTTCAGCAGAAGGTGTTGAATTGCTTGAATGAAGGGTCGGTTCTCCCTCCTTAAAATCAAAAGGGTCCTTTTGTAATTCAGCTAGAGCTTCTGCTTCATACATACTCCTGTCCACCTCGTTTTCTATGTCTTTTAACTTGCTATCTATTTCATTTATGCTAGCAGAAGAATTTGCTAGGTTTGCTTTTTCTTTTAGCGCAGTGCGTCGAATTTCCAACTCCTGTAAATCACTCATTCTCTTTTCTTCCATTTGCCTTACTTTTTCAGCTGCTTCTTTTGTCATATCATATTTTTGTTGGAGCGACTTTTCTTGGGCAAGCAATTGAACTTTTTTTTCTAAAAAGAAACGAGCTTGCTCTTCATTTTCATTAGCTAGTGCCTTCTCTGCATAACGATGCATCTTAGTGATGTCTGATTGACACTCTAGCAGTGCTCTGTTCGCTCGTTGTTCTTCCATGACTACGGTAGCCAGTTCAGACTTAATCGTCGCTAATTCCCGAGTAAAATCACGATAATATTGGTCAATCGCTTTTACAGGATTTTTATGCTTCTCAAGTAGTGCATTAAGATTACTACTCATTACCGTTTTAAATCGTTGTAGAATACTCATTTTACACTTCCTTTTCTTTAACCATTTCGGATATGTATGTATACGTTTATCTCAAACCATTGGTTTCAGCAATTCGTCATGAAACTCTGTTATTTCATTATAACAAACAACTGGGTATATTTAGTAGATTTTTTTGCGTTGTCTTATTTCAGGACTGTTACACTGTTGGAACACGCAGAAATCAAAACCACCCGTGAGAACGGGTGGTTTGCTCTACGGCTGGAAGCCTTTGTTACTGACCAAACCCTAAAGGGCTACTGAACGGTTCGCCATGTGTACTACTTCTACTGGCCAGACCTCAAAGGCCTCTCCCCGTCCTTATACTTTTTTTCTCTTCTTTTTCACTTCTTCCCCCGTAAATGGGTCTACATATTCTAATAAACTCAACTGTTCTGCGACTATATCATCTTGTATTTGGTTTCGTATATATTCTTCTATTACCTTCTTATTTCTTCCAACTGTATCCACATAAAACCCAGTACACCAAAATTTTCGATTTCCATATCGATATTTTAAATTTGCATGCCGATCAAATATCATTAAGCTACTCTTCCCCTTTAAATACCCGACAAACGCCGACACACTTATCTTTGGCGGTATACTTACTAACATATGTATGTGGTCTTTACATGCTGTTGCCTCTATTATTTCTACTCCTTTCCTTTCGCACAATTTCCTCAATATTTCTCCTATATCTCTCTTTAATTTACCGTATATCGCTTGTCTTCTATACTTCGGTGCGAACACGATGTGATACTTACAATTCCATTTCGTATGTGCTAAACTGTTACTGTCTTTAGACATAAAAAACTCCTCCGTAAGCTATTATATTGGTTGGCGAACCAAATATATTTTAGCACCGCGGATGAGTTTTTTTAATACCTCGCTATAAGCTTTCCGGAACCCTAGGCCTAGCCTAGGGTTTTCTTTTTACAATAAAGGGTGTGACAAAAGGTTCAGTACAACCTTTTATCACACCCCTTAAGATACTAATTGATTTAAATTGTCCTGAAATTGTTTTGCAGGGATGGGCTTACTAAAATAAAATCCTTGCATTTCTGTGCATCGATGCTCAATTAAAAAGTCTTTTTGATAAGAGGTTTCTACCCCTTCTGCAATAATATCAAGCTGCAGTGTTTTCGCTAAATTAATGATGGCCTCAGCAATTTCAGTATTTTGATGATTTTGGTCAATATCTTGAATAAAGGACTTATCAATTTTTAATGTATTAATTGGAAATGACTTCAAATAACTGAGTGATGAATATCCTGTCCCAAAGTCATCTACTGAAATTTGAATACCATATTCTTTAAGTTCAGCCAAAGCCTTTATTGTTGTGTTTGTATTGTAAAGGAGAATTGATTCCGTAATTTCAATATGGAACCATTCTGGCTTTACGTCATATTCAGTTAAAATTTCTTTTACCCGTTGAACCATCTTCGCAGGTTCAGAAAATTGATTGGATGAAAAGTTCACAGCTACAGTCATTGGTTCTTTGACCAGTTTATTCCATTGAACGACTTGCTTACATGCTTTTCTCATCACGATTTCCCAAATTGGGTCAATCAGACCGACTTCTTCAGCAACAGGAATAAAATTGACGGGCGAAACAAAGCCTAGGACTTCGTCATTCCAACGAACTAATGCCTCGGCACCAATGATTCGATTTGTATACCCATCCACTTTAGGTTGATAGTAGACATCAATGGAATCATTTACGATTGCTTTTCTCAACCTTGCTTCAATTAGTAGACGCTCGTCTGTAATGTCTTTTATCTTTTGATGATAGAACGTGTATTTATTCCCACCCTGCGATTTTGATTCATACATCGCTAAATCAGCATAGGAGACTAATAGATTTACATCCTTTGTATGATTTGGATACATTGATATCCCAATACTTGCTTTAATGTATATCTCATGGTCATCAAGGAAAACAGGAACTTGTAATTTCTCTAGTAACCTAGTAACTTTCTCCTCGACTATTTCGGTTGACGCATTATCAATTAGTACAATAAATTCATCTCCGCCTTGCCTAGCGACCAATTCATTCTCATTCGAAAAACATTTAAGAATCCTTTTTGCCATTAAAGAAATTAGTTCATCACCTTTTGCATGGCCAAGCGAATCGTTCACATGTTTAAAACGATCCAAATCTATAAACAAAAGAGCAAATGGCAAGCCTTTCTCCTCATATACTTGCTCAAGGATGTCTAGGCGTTCTTTGACAAATCGTCGATTAGGAAGGCTAGTTAATGGGTCATGGTATGCTTGATAGTGAATAATTCCTTTACTTTCTTCTAAGTCTTCTGTATATTTTTTTAAACTTTTACTCAATTGATTAACATCTTTTGCTAATCCACCAAGCTCATCTTTCCGGCTTACAGTTACTTGCTTTAAAAAATTCCCCTTAGCAATTTCATTCACGGTCTCTGCTATATCAGATATCGGTTTTGATAAGGAACGTGATACCGAAAAAGATATCCCGACAACTAAAAAGATAAACAAAAGAGACATTAAAATATGGTCATTTAACTCTTCTTTCAATTGAGCATCAATATAGTCATAGTCATATGAAATTCCTACAACATACCTCGAGTTATCCTCAGCCAGTACAGGAACAAACGTTTTTATAACCTCGGTCTCTTGAAGGATTTCTCGGTAAGAAGTCGACATTCCTGTTTTAATGGCGTTCATAATGTGGTCTCGGTCTTTATCAACGTTATGAATATTATATTTTCCGTACCATATCGGCTGTTCTGAAAGTCGAACATACGTATTTCCGTTTAAACTAATCGCCTCTTCAACCATCCCGAAATTTTTGGGATTAAATACAGTTAATTCAAGTAAACCTGGGTACGTATCAAGCAAACGGTCAATGGCTCGTTCTGGACCAAAGGCTTGTTCAAAATCATGAATTTTTTCATCTCTGAAATAAGGATTGATTAAATAATCAGTTGTCCCATCATAATAATACCCCCACTTATCTGTATGTTCAGGGTTTGATGAAGCAATTTCAATAGGGCCTGTCCAATAGTTTGATAAAGTCATTCCCTCTTCAACAGTAACATCTTCTTTCGCCATTAATTGTTGAAAAGCTTTGTGCCAATATCCCCATTCGTTTGTAGAAAGACCAATTTGATGGTGATCAGTGGACCTTACGCCAACTATATCATCCTCTGTTTTTGCAAACAGCGTGATATGAGAGACCATCAATTCATCAGCAAGAGCAGATAATGTATCATTATCAATTTCCTCATAAGTTGATGGTAAAGATTTCGATATCGCAACCGAAGCCGTGCGTAATTCTCGCCCAATAATATCTTCAATAAATAATGAAGCTTCCTTTGAATATTGTATTTGGTCGGCAATCTTATTGCTAATGATTTCAATTTCTGTTTCGTACTCTTCAATTACTTTAGATTCCCATCGAATATAATGAGTAGCACTAAATGTAATTAAGATTATAAGAACAATAGATGTAAACACAATTGGTATCTTATTTTTTATGGACATGAGGATCCTCCTAGAAGTTAAAACAACGCATCACAAACCTTTATATGCAATACTTCAGATTATACCACAATAGTCTCGGTCTGATTACAGGATTAAATTACTATAATAATCCCTTAATCTAACTATTTTTCAAATAAAACTACTTTCATTTTTCTTGTTATTTACCACTATAGAATCGATTTTCCGGTAATACCTTTTAATTCCTTATTCCTATTTTCTGGTTTTGAAAGCAACCACCATTTTAATACAGGTGGTACTAAAAGCAATATTATCAGAAGACGCATAAACTGAAGTGAGCTAACGATAGACGCATCTGCACCAATTGCTTTTGCTGTTAACACCATTTCAATCAGCCCTCCTGGCGCAAAACTTAACATAGCCGTATCCAATGATACGTCTGTAAGGATAGAAAAAACGAAGCCAAGACCAAATGCAGTAAGAATTGTCACAACAGTTAAGCTAAAAAATACTAAGCTATACCTACCACCTATTTTTAACTCTCTTAACTGAATAATAGAACCAATACTCACACCAATAGCGAGCTGGGCAAGTAATACCGTCCAATTTGGTAGCAAAGGGAGTTCTACTCCGACAACATTAAGTATAGCGGTAGCAAATAATGGTACAACGACATAAGCAGCAACTATCTTTTTTCGAAGAAAGAGAGCAAATGCAATTGGGAGTAACAACCAGAAGTAAGTTGCTATAGGGATTCTTTCTTCTGTTACAGGAATGCTTACGTCTATGTCTATTATCTCAGAAGGTGTAAATAAATGAAACACTACAAAAGGTACAGCTAAAACGACTGTTAACAAACGAATCGTCTGAAAGATGGTGACTAAGCCCACATTCCCTTTTAAGGAATCACTAATAGCAACCATTTCTGTTAACCCACCAGGTATCCCTGATAAAATACTTGTCGTCTTTGGGATTGAAAACCATTTACTAATTAAAAGGGTATGGCAAACACATAAAAAAAGTAATAGGATTGTTAAAAAAGCAAAAGGTACGATATAAGGGCCGATGACGATGAACGTTTCCCTAGTGAATGATAGGCCAAAATAAATACCTAACGTAATAAAACTTCCATTCTTAAAATAGCTTGGCTGGTGGGTTTCACGATTTAACGTAAGCTTCCACAAAACAATCATGACGATTGGACCAAGAAGCCAAGGCAATGGCAGATTTAAAATAGTAAATATGAATATACCAATAATTCCAATGAGATACGTTTCAAACATAACTTTCATTACTGTCTCATTCCTTCTATAGCTGTGATTATCGCAATTTCTTATAAGATGGTATCCATTATATCACAGACTATTTATGGGAAATGGCCAGCTATCTTGAAGGAACTGAAAAATTTGATTTTTTAATTTTCAGTGGCTTCCTATCCTTCTATTCTAATTCTCTTTGCCCTAAGTATAAAAAATAGAGTAATGACACATGAATAACTTCATGGAACATCACCCTATTTAAAACTGTTTATAATGTTGTCATTTGATTTAACGGTTTTTTAGCTGGTCCTTCAATGACTTCTCCGTCTACAGCATATCTTGAACCATGGCACGGACAATCCCATGTTCTTTCTCCTGAATTCCACTCCACCTCACAGTACATATGAGTACAAGTGGAATCTACAACAAACACTTCACCGTCTTTATTTTTATAAGCCCCACATCGGACCCCATTAACATTTACAATTGAGCCCTCATCCAACCCTAAATCTTCTGGACTTTTTTCGGGTAGGTCTAACTTTCCTGTGATAAATTCTTTTGCCACATTTACATTTTCTTTAATAAACTTTTTAATACTTGGGTCAGCCACAAAGCGAGATGGACTATAAAGCTCTGTATATTGATTATGTTTGTTTTGAATGATGTCCGAAATAATATGTGCAGCAACCGTACTATTTGTCATTCCCCACTTACGATAGCCAGCCGCCACATATATGTTCGGATTGTTTGTCGAAATCGATCCGACATATGGAAGTTTATCAGGTGTAATTAAATCCTGTGCCGACCATCGATAGGAGATGTCTTTAATTCCTATTGTCTCTTTTGCATATTCCTCTAATGCACGATAATGTTCTAATGTGGATTTTCCTTGACCTGTTTTATGATGTTCCCCACTCACTAAAATAAGTTTTTCATCATTATTATCGATTGTATACCGAAGTGACCGAGTAGGAGTTTCTGCGTTTATGTACATTCCCCCTGAAAATTCTTTTTCGGGTTTAACCGCTACTACATAAGAACGGTCTGCGTACAACCTTGAAAAATAAAGGCCACTGCCATCTTTAAATGGATAATGAGAAGCACATACAACATGATTACAGCTTATCTTTGATCCGTTTTTAGTAATAACCACTGGTTTTTTTCCATCCTGGATATCTACTGCAGGTGTATTTTCGTATATTTTCCCATTTGCAGCTACAATGTCATCAAGTAAACTCTTCAAATATTGTAAAGGGTGAAATTGCGCTTGTTTATCCATTCTTACTGCCGCTTTTATTTCAACAGGAATATCTACTTTTTCTTGATAACCACCTTGAATGCCTAACTTTTCATAAGCTCGAAATTCGTTTTCTAGCTTTGATAAATACTGTTCAGAGTTTGTAAATAAAAAGGCGTCTTCCGTGTTTACCTTTGCATCAAGCTGCTTTTCCTCTATATAACTTGTGATAAATTGTTTCGCATTATCATTTGCTTCGTAATATAAACGTGCTTGCTCCGTTCCAAAATGCTGGATAAATTCATCATAAATTAAACCATGTTGTGCTGTAATTTTGGCAGTTGTATGTCCTGTTGTTCCATTCGCAAGAGAATCTGCCTCGATCAGTGCAACATCAATTCCTTGCTTCGTTAATAAATAAGCGGTCGTTATTCCCGTCATACCTCCCCCAACCACTGCTACATCTACATGAATATCTTCTGCAAGGTGTGGAAACGTCGGTAATGAGGTTGAAACTCTCCAATACGGTTCTGGGGCATTCGGTTGATTATGGTTTGACATCCTATTTCCTCCTACTTTAATTCGTCGTTGTATTTTTCCACATTTGATGGAAAATATGACTATTTTAAAGAAAAGGAAGAAATCCGTTTAATCTTTAAAAACAGGGATGAGACATAACTAGGTTAAATAGTAGGCCGTGATAAAAGGAAAAAACCTTCTGTCACGGCCTCATTTTATCGATTACTTTTCGTTTGTATATTCATCAAATGTATCTTCAGATATTTCTTTTAGATAAGGTGTTACTTCGTTTTTATAGAAAAGGGTAAGTGAGTGCATCGCTCTAGTGCATGCTGTGTAGAAAAGCTTTCGTTCACTTTCTAGGTGATAGGCTTGCGCGGATGCATTATAAATAATAACCGCATCAAATTCTACCCCTTTCGCTAAATACGACGGGATGATTAACGTTCCGGATTCATAGCCACCCGAGTGCTTTGTTACTTTTGTCACATCTATTTGTTCTTGAAGGTGTTCATACGCCTGTTCACATTCAACCTCTGTTTTACAGATTACCGCAATCGTTTCCTGTCCTTCTTTTTGAAGTTCTTTAATTCTATGAACGACTTTTCTGTTTAAATCCTTACAATCTCTTGCTTGTATTAGCATAGGCTTGTGACCATTACGATTAAATGGAATGATATCTGCATTTATCATTTGTTTTGTAAACTCAACAATTTGCTTTGTCGAGCGATAACTTTTTGTTAGTTGATAACTTTCCACTTGCTCCTTTGAAAATAAAGAGAGTAATGATGAAAAACTATCTGTTGTTGAATGTGTAAAAATCGATTGATTTCCGTCACCTAAAATGGTCATTTTGGCTCGTGGAAACAACTTTACAATAAATGCAAATTGAAAAGGTGAATAATCTTGGGCCTCATCAATAAATACATGGCGAATCATTGTATTCACCTGGAATCCACCAATTTGTTCTTTCACATATAAGTATGGTGTTACATCCTCATATGGCAAAAAACCGGCATGTAATTGCTCTTTGGTATAGTTCCCTATTTGTTTCCACTGCTCATCGTCTAAAGTTGAGGTTTTCGCATTAGCAGGTGAAAACAACTCACTATAAATCGTTTGAAAATCTACAAACTCCATTTGTTTAATTTGGTTTCGAATGGATTTTAACGACCGTTTCACTACATACGCTGCTAATATTTCATGTTCCCTGTCAAACTCCATAAATACCGTATGTTGCTTTTTCTCATTTTGCACTTTTTGATGAGCTTTCAAAAGGATCTCATTATCAAGTAACTCTATTTCTTTATCGACCCACTCTTTTTTCCGTTCCTCTAATTCAATTTCCCTTACGGCTTTTAGCAATTGTTCTATTACAAAATTCAAACGGTTTGGAAGGGAGAGATGTTGGTCTGTTTCGTAAAACCATGAATGAATGGTTTTACCTGATATGATTTCTTTACCACGATGTTCTAAAGAGTGAAAAAAGACCCCCTCTTTTTTTAACCCTTCCACATATCCATCAACCATTTTCATAAAAGTGAATGAGGATTTAAATTGTATACTTTGGATTCTTGTCTGGTAAGCTGGATTTTTCGTTTCACTCAAAATATATTCCATTTGAGTAAAAGGATCTTCAATAGTAAATTCTGATGCCAACCGATGGTGCACATATTCCTGAAAGGTCGTTTGTTGCATGTTCTCCTCACCAAGCTCTGGCAAAACAGAACGAACATAACTATTGAACATTGAGTTTGGTGAAAAGAGAACAATATTCTCAGCCTCAATCGTATCGCGGTATCGATATAATAAATAGGCAACACGCTGAAGCGCTGCTGAAGTCTTTCCGCTACCAGCCACCCCTTGAACAAGTAATATCCGTGATTTTTCATTTCGAATAATCACGTTTTGTTCTTGTTGAATTGTTGCTACAATGCTCTTCATTTGCGAGTCTGCTTGTTTGCCTAACACTTCCTGGAGAAGCTCGTCTCCGATGGTCACTCCAGTATCAAACATATGTAATAGCTGACCCTGACGGATAATATACTGCTTTTTTAATTTTACCTGTCCGGAAATTTGTTCATATGGGGTTTCGTAATGGGCTGGACCAGGCCCAAAATCATAATACATGCTAGAAATAGGTGCTCTCCAGTCATAGACATAAAAATCTACCCCATTTTTATCTACAAAAGATGCCGTTCCGATATAAATCGGCTCTGTTTCCTCATTATCCTCTTGAAAATCAATTCTCCCAAAGTAAGGACTATGCTTTAACCGTTCCAAACTTTTAAATTGTTTATTCGCATGGTGATGAGAACGTTCTCGCTCGTTCAACAGTTCCGCTTGTTGTTTAATGCTCGCAAAGGTTTCTGAAACTTCTTCGGCATTGTCTAAGTTAACCGTAACGTCATCCCAAAACTTTTTTCTTATATCAAAAACATCACCTTTAACTGTTCCTAGTTGAATCAAAAGGTCAGCTAACCTGTCATTTATTTTTGCGACGACCATATCCACTCGTTTTTGCTCATTTTCAACATTCGTTGGGTGCTGACTCATACTCCTCACCTACTCCTTGTTTTCTATATTCTTACGGTATTCGCGTATGTTCTATTCTAGTATCACCACTCAAAAAAGTAAAATAAAGACTTACATTCATTTGGAATATTCTCCTTTTTTAAACAAGAATTTGAAGGTCCAATGATACACACTTACCCACCTTTTAGCATAGGCTATTGTAATCTAAAATTTTCATCCAGAAAGGAGCAACTCTTGTAATGGAATTAACTATCGCTCATTGGATGTATCTAGTAGGCACATGCCTTATCATTGTAACGATGCTTTTCCGCCAAAATGTAGTCGTTCCCGCAATACTTATGACATTTGTTGTCGGGTGGTTATATACGGGGTCATTTACTTTAGGCCTTCAGTCTATCTTTAATGCAAGTGTTACAGCGGCTACTCAGCTGTTTCACATCTTCTTAATCATAGCGATTATGACTGCCTTGCTTCATGCATTAAAGGCAATTGGGTCAGACAAACAAATGATCGTACCATTCCAGAAAGTAATGAATAACGGTCATACTTCCTTTTGGATTTTAGTGTTTGTCACGTACGCCATTTCACTATTCTTCTGGCCCGCTCCAGCAGTACCATTAATTGGGGCGTTACTCATCCCTGTTGCTATTAAAGCAGGACTTCCTCCAATCGGTGCAGCCCTTGCCATTTCTATTGCCGGACACGGTATGGCATTGTCATCAGACTTTGTCATTCAAGCTGCTCCAGCACTAACTGCTTCGGTCTCCGGGCTAGAAGCAGGAGCAATCACTGAAAAAACATTAATTATGTCATTAATAACAGGTGCCGTCGCACTCCTAATCGTGTATTTCACACAACGAAAAGAAATAAAAAAACCTTCCCAAGAGCTCCTGTCGAAATGGGAAAACCAAGACCAAGAAGATAACCTGATAAAAACGGATGACTCTATTAATTCTACGAAATCCCAGTACAGTTTTTTATTTGCTGTATTAGTCCCCATTGTCTTTTTGGCAATCGTCATCTATGTTGTTCTTGCTACATTCACAAGCGCTATCCCGTCAATGGAAGGTGGTGCAGGTGCAGCTTTAATCGGAGGAACAGCCGCCATATTAATAATTGCAACAGCCTTTGCGAAAGATTTTAAATCTTCTCTTGAAGA
Organism: Bacillus alkalicellulosilyticus; assembly: GCF_002019795.1. Lineage (GTDB taxonomy): Bacteria > Bacillota > Bacilli > Bacillales > Bacillaceae_F > Bacillus_AO > Bacillus_AO alkalicellulosilyticum. The sequence continues at coordinate 2,369,387 of NZ_KV917381.1, forward strand.
TGTAAGTTCGTATATTCGTCAAGGTCTCATGTTTGCCTTCAAAGTAATGGGAGTCGTTATCCCGATTGCCGGTTTCTTTTTTATCGGAAGTGGTGATTATTCACCTAGAATTCTAGGGGTTGAAGCCGATAGCGCACCAGCCTTTTTATTTGACCTTGTCAATGCAGGCCAACACGCTATACCAGAAAACACCTTTATAACGGCGTTTGGGATATTACTTCTCGGAATGGTATCAGGCCTAGACGGGTCAGGTTTTTCTGGGTTACCTTTAATTGGTGGATTAGCTGATGCCTTTGGTCAAACCGTGGGAGTCGACGGAAACACATTGGCCGCTATAGGGCAGATGGGTGCAATTTGGGTTGGTGGCGGTACGTTAGTCGCATGGTCACCGATCATAGCGATTGCTGGTTTTGCAAAAATCTCTGTCATTGATCTCGTTCGAAAAAGCTTTTTCCCAGTAATCATTGGTTTAACCGTTTCAACCATATTCGCCCTACTATTTCTATAAGAAAATAGGGTTCCAAAAAGGTATGTTACCTTTTTGGAACCCTTAGTATATAGCCTATTAAATCTTACTCTACTAATCAATTAGCCTGACTTAAACCTTTTGAAAAATGGTACCTTTCCTTTCCCCTCGCATGGCGAACAATTAACTGTCCCTTGACCAGAACATTGACTACACTTATGGTGACCGTAATCAAATCCCGTACCACTGCATTTCCTACAAGTGGAAAATCCATTACCTTCACAACTTTTACATTTCATTTGTTTTCCTCCTTAATCTTTGATAGGAGCATAACTTTAAGAAGTAGAAGCTATATGTATTTTACACTTATTTCCTCTTTATTAAATGAATCTTTTTACCCATTATTTCAACAACACATTGCCCCATTGAATACTCTGGTACGTTTTCCTTCAAAATGGTTTGTGCGGATATTATAAAGCGGGTGGGACAAATGGTTGTTTACCTTTCGCCCCACCCTCTTCCTTATTATTTTTGATTATCATAATACCTTGAAAGTTCAATAATCATTGCACCCATTCGCTCAAGTTCAGGAGCGATATAACGTGTAATCCCCTCTTCAACCATTGCTTCTGATGTCACCTTTCCAACAGAAACAGCTAATACATCTGCCGTGAATGCCATTAAAATTTCTTCTTTTATCCCCTGCTGTTGGGCATATGTAAGGAGCGATCTGACTTGAATCGCGGTAGTAAAGCAAACCGCATCTACGTGACGGTCAATAATTTCTTTACACAACAGTTCAGCCGTATGTTCCTCAGGTGGTATATGCTGATAAGGTAATAATTGAAGCACGGTTGCACCACGGTCCGTAAGAAATTCAATTAATCGTGGGGCAGGGTCGCCATGAAGTTGAACTGTCACTCGCTTTCCTTGAAAGTCATAGTCTACTAAAGCTTTAGCAAGTCCTGCGGTTGTTCCATCTTCATCAACTGCAAATGGTGTAACTCCTAATTTCTTTAGTACACCGAATGTTTTATATCCTCTTGAAGCTACCTCAGCCTCTTGTAAAACCTGCAAGAAATCTTCTTTTCTCCTGATGTTTTCTGCAATCGATAGTAAGGTTTCAGTTCCAATTCCTGTTGTTAAAATCAGTACATCTGTACCTTCCTCAACTAAACGCTGAAGGTCAGGTTTAACTTGTTCCTCATCTAAAAACACAGTCCCTTGCATCGGTCGTATTAACGCTTTTCCGCCTTGTTTCTCAATTAATAGAGTCATTTCATCCGTTTTACGAGAAGCGGCAAGAACAACTGTCTTCCCTGTTAATCCATTCCCCATTACAATCCCTCTTTCTCACTGATTCAACATTTCTCTTCTTATACCTTACTATGTTTGCTAGCAGGAGACAACTTCTAACTAACACTTGAAGTTCTTGATTCACAAATTTTTTTCAGAGCTTTATAGCCGTTCCTTGTTATTTTAAAACTCTCATCAACATATTTTAATTTTTCTAAGGATTGAATCGTTTTTGGGTCAAGAGTAGAGCGAATCTTGGCTAACTTTTCATTCAAAACCATCATTGACCCTTTATTGATGACATCTGGTTGTAACTTTGAGCTAAGTTCTTTAATACATTCGGATTTACTAAAATATTTTTTTGTATCATTCATTGCTTGTTCTAATTTCATCTTTGCCTTTAAGACATCTTGCTTAAGAAAGAATAATTCCGTATCTTTTTTCATGATTTTATCACGATACGCTTGCTTTTCTGCCTCGTCTAATTCAGCTTTTGTAAATAGTGTTTCTAGCATTTGTGTTTTCCCTAAATTGACTCTTGCTATTTCTTTTTCAAGATCATCATCGTTTGTAGTTATGAATTCATTTTTTGGTGACTGTACGGTTTGCGCGTGATTACGTTTTGAATACATAGAATAAGAAATAAACAATAATAAGCATATGACAAATAAACGATAAATGATTTCATGAAAAATCGCAGCATAAATAAACATGGCAGTAGCACAACACAAGAGAACGAATATAACCCATCTTCCTGCTGTCTTCAAATATGGTAGTTTTTTAATTGGTTTCATCTCCATCCCCCCAATCATAGATTATATGATGAAACGCAACTTAAATTAAACGACTTAAGACCCATTTCTCTTCCTGTTATTACTAATAAAGCATATGAAAAAGCAACACGAGTACTCTATTTCATATCACAAGAAAAAAACACGGAAAGGGACCAACCGACCTTATCCGTGCCACATGTGGATTCTGCTTTTATTTAAGTAATTGTTTTACTTCTTGGGCTGTGCGTTCGTCTTGCTTAATGTTATTTAAATCCGGGTCTGTCTGAGCAAGTTGTTTGAAGTAAGGGGAGTCTGGATCATTTTCAATAACATACTCCAATGTGCGCAATGATTCATCAACATCTTGAAGAACTGCTAAATAGCAAGCCTTATTATAATATCCGAGTAAAAACTCACTATCAGTTTCAATAGAAGTATTAATCGTTTGTAACGCTTCTTTTGTCTTCCCCTGTCTATGCTCAAGGATACTAAGTTGATTGTAGAGAAAGGCATTGGATGGATCGAGCGTAATGGCTTGCTTGATTACATTTTCTCCTTGTTGATATTGCCCCGAATACTCACAGAAACGACTGTACTCATAATAAGCATCAATATAGTCTGGATTTTCATTTATAATGGTCTGAAATAATCGTTCAGATTCTTTCAAACGATTATATTGATAATAGAATGTTGCCAATTGTATTTGTAACTGAATTTCATTTGGGTCTTCTTCAACGCACCGTGAAATAACCGATTCCACCAGTTTCAAGTCAATGTTTCGTTCGGCATTGCTTGTTCCATTTAAAATATGGTCGATGTAATAGCGCGCCACTTCTGAATCCCAATTTCGCTCTAAGAATCTTTCTAACACCTCTCTTGCTTCTTCAAATTCTTCATATCCTTTATGATATTCGGATAACCAAATGACGGCCTGACTATTGTTTTGTTCAATGGCTTTATTGTATAACTCAATAAGCAAAGCTTCCATTTTGAGTATACCCTTCATATGAAGCAACCTGCGGAATGTACCATAACTCTCCATTCGCTCACTCAAGATTTGCTCGACCTCATACGCCATGTACATGTATAGATTACTATGAAAATTCTCACCCTGCTCTAGGTACTTTAGGATGTCCTTTATGGCATACATAGAAGTTATTTTCATTGTAGATCGAAGTAAAATAGAGTACATATGACGATGCTCAACATCTTTTTCGATTTGTGTGATTGCTATGCTCTGGGCTTCTTTAAAACGATTTAATGTAAGATAAATGTCAGCTAGATGATCCAAAAGCGGCACAGCCTCAGGATCTAGATCAAGCCCTTGCTTTATAAACGATTCTGCTAGTTTTATATTTCCTTCGGCTTTTGCAATATAGGCTAAAGCGTCTAGACGCCATGGTTCTAGAAGATTTCCTTCATTTCTTTCAAAATAATCGCGGACATCTGCTAGCTTCCCAACGGCATGACTTATCTCTATGAAATGAGGCAATGTCACTTCAAGTGGCGCATGTTCTAATGCTAAAAACAGGTATTGCTGTTCATTTACACTATCTTCCAAACGATTATAAATCTCAGCAAGCCGGAAATAACAACTCGCAACGGTAGCATCTTGTGCAAGACACAATGCATAGAAGGAAATCGCTTCTTCATATTGTTCTTGAGTAAAAGCCACTTCTCCTAATCGATAATACGGAAAATAATGCTCCTCTATTTCTAACGCTTGCTCATATAAATGGATTGCTTGATCTAGCTGTTCGGCTCTCTCAAATAAGCATCCAATATAGCAAAGTAGGTCGACACTATTAGGATACTTAGCTTTTTGACTGTCTAAGAATAAACGTGCTCTTTCGTTATGTTCTGTATACTCGAGAAGCTGAACATACAGATCCCAGGCTCCTTCCACATTGCTTTTAGTATAGGAAATACCAGCTTCAAGCCACTCTAATGCCAATGCTGCTTCTGTCTCATGTTGACTATGATTTACTAGCCACTCCCCTGCATGAATTAAAAACGTACTATCTGTTTGAAATGAAGGGTAATGATTCTCCAATAAGGCTATCGCTTTTTCATGTTCATTATTCTGACCGTAGATACCAATAAGAGATAAAAGTGGGTATGGATTTTCTGGTTGACAACTAAATGCCCGCAAGTAATGTTGTTCAGCTTCTTCTAGCTTGCCACTGTTTTCATAAATTTCAGCTAAGGTCATCAATAACGAGAAATCTTCTCCTACCTGTTCTAACCCTTGTGATAACTCTTGGATAGCGGCTTCTTCATTATTATTTTCATGAACGTAAATCATCGCCAAATCACGATACGGAAGTGGGACATCCGGCATTAGCTCCCTCGCTACCTTATACCCTCGAATGGCATGTGAGAATCGACTAAGAGCTTGGTCACAATAGGCACGCTCATACCAGGCTTGTGCATATTGCTTATATTCTTTCAAAATAGTATGGTAAAGCGCTCTTGCTTCCTCATATCTTTTTTCTTCAATTAGAAGTAATCCAACATTCATTCGGTTCCAGTAATCCTTGTCATTGATATCCGTAGAAATATCTGCATACGTAAACGCTTTTTGCGTCTCCCCTGAAAAATAGCTACTTAATGAGAGATAAGACCATGTATCATAATGGTCAGGTTCAACATTTAAAGCTTTTCTAAAATGGGGTGTTGCTTCTTCATACCGTTCTTGCTCATAGGCAATTCGACCAAGTAAGTAATGATACAGATGTGTTTCTTTTTGTTTCACGCTAGCTAATAATTGTGTAGCCCGCTCATATTCTTTCACTTTGACATATGTGTGGGCACAAATAAGATGAATATAATCAGAATCTGGTAGCTTTTCTTGGAGATCTGAAATCGTGGTGTGTAAGTTATCCCTATCCCCATCAAAAAAGAGCTTCATTAAATAAATCGAAACAAAAAAATAGTCCCTATGTTGTGTAAAAAATTGATAATCGCTTTCTTTTGTTGAATCATCAAAGTTTTCGAGTCTATTAGCTAATTTATAAACTCTAGTGACTATCTCATGCTCAATCGAAGAGAGCAGAGAAGGCATTTCACTAGAATTTGAAACGATTGCCATCGACAAACATTGATTTTTTCCATAATACTTCATAAAATCTTCATACCCAATCACTATTGTTTCAGGTGAGTTAGGATCAATGATATAAAATGCCTGTAAGTTATCATCATAGCCTTTTAGTAATTGCACGTGCGATGAATTAGGATAATCGACACTAATCATCACTGAGACATTCTTTTGAGTTAACTCCTTATATCGGTCAATGTTGCCAAAGAAAAATTGACAAGTCATTCCTACCGCTTGTAAATAGTCCACAGCCTTAAGCAATTGTGTTCCATTGACCTCAAAAATATGGTCTGATATTTCATCTTGATCTATTGAGATTCCGTTTCGTTGTAATATCATCGATAACGTAGCAGGAACACAATAATTATATTTTTGTACCACATTAACTGTTGGTACGATCGTAAGATGATTAGGATTGTATGTTGTACATGTTTGATAAACAGACCCTTTAAATGTCGCGGTATTCTTATCTACAATGTTACGAAAGGCTTCAAAATCACCTTGAGCATAATACGCTTGTGCTCTGGTATATTGTAAAAAGGGAGCAAAGGTATGATGAGGAGATAATTTATCCAGTTCATCACTTGTTTGTAAAAACTCATCCCACCGTTCAAGCTGCCTTAACCGCTTCATTCGTTCAATATATAGAGGTAAGAAAAATGGTACTTTCTCTATTCCTGTTGATACATACTGTAATGCTTTTTCAATGTCTCCTTGCGATAGCATGATTACATGAAGCATCATATAACAGTATTGTGGTTGCTTATCTTCCTTCGAGCCACGTTCCAATACTTCCACTGCTTTTTCCCATTGTCCCGAATGGAAATAAAAATACCCCCAATGGTCAAGGATAGGTTCTTGTGAGATTTCCTCATGTTTTTGTAAAAACGATTCAGCTTCACGAAAACGTTTCATTTCAATAAGAAGAGGAACTAATATGCTATAAATTCTTTTCAGCATTTTATGGTCTAATGAATCTTTGGATTCAAGGATTTCAAATAACTTTTCTTCAGCCTCGAGAACTTTTCCACGCTCACTCCACTCATCACACAGTAAAATTTGAATGAGCGTGGTATTCATGTGCTTTGCTAAATAGCGAATGATAAAGTTTCCATAAGAATGCAAAAGAGCCCCATCTAATGCTCGCAGGAGAGGAAGTACATCCTCTTCTTGAATCATAGATAAAACGTGCTTAATATATGAGTAAGATTTTTTTGCCTTTATTTCTGAAATCATTTGGTTTACAAGAGGAATGGCTAAATCATAGCGACCGTCTTCCATCGCTTTTTTAATGTCTTCTTTCTGAGTAGTAATTTCTATATTTATACTCAATAGAGATCCTCCTTACAATCTTTGTAACTCTAGAAATTCGACAAGATTTTTAGATTCCCTTCCTCGTCTATGTAATAATTAATTTCCAATTTAGTTAGAATTGAACATGAAAAAGGCATTGAAAAAAGATACATTTACCTTCTTCAATACCCTTATTTTGATATGGTTTATTGTTTATTGAAATTTGAAGTATACCATACTTTTGCTTGTTCCACTTCTTCACTTCTAAGTTCATGGCCTCCTTCATGCCAGTGCTCAGTTACTTTGGCATGGGCATGCTCCAAGTTAGCAACTAACTCTTTTGTCTCCTCTTGTGGAATGAGCGGGTCTCGTTTACCTGCTCCAATAAAAACAGGCGTACCATGTAAATGAGGTAAATCAATTCCGCGTAAAGGCACCATCGCGTGAAATAAAATAGCCCCCGCTAAAGATTTCTCATAATGATACATTATACTCGCAGCAATGTTTGCTCCGTTGGAATAACCAATTGCTACAACATTGTCACGATTAAACTGATAGTTCTGTGCACATTCACCTATAAAATCATTTAGTTCCTTTGTTCTAAAAATCAAATCTTCTTCGTCAAAGATACCTTCTTGCAAACGACGGAAAAACCGAGGCATTCCGTTTTCTAATACATTTCCTTTCACACCAAGCATTGATGCATTAGGGGCTATCGCTTGCGCTAATGGGATAAGATCTTGTTCATTTCCACCAGTCCCATGAAGTAAAAGCAGAGTTGGACCACTCTTCTCTTTTCCTTCTATATATACGTGTTTCATTTTCAGTTCCTCCTTCCTTTATTCCTTTGTTTCCAATGGCTTCAAGCGAGCTTCAATATTGGCACGTTGGTCTTCAAAATAAGGTGGCAAGGATAAAGCTTCACCCAAGTTTTCAAATGATTCATCTCCTTCAAATCCTGGACCATCCGTAGCAAGTTCAAAAAGTATCCCATTTGGTTCACGGAAATACAACGAACGGAAATAATATCTCTCAACAAATCCAGAATTCGGAATGCGTAACTCTTGTAAATAATCTACCCATTTACGCATTTCAGCCTCATCTTCAACCCGAAAAGCAACATGGTGAACACTTCCTCTTCCTTGACGTTCTCTAGGAAGGTCTGAGCGTTCTTCTACATGAATCTCAGCACCGGTACCCCCTTCACCTACCTCAAGAACAATAATATCTTTTTGTCCTGAAACTGGAGAAGGATATGTGCGATTTTCTCTAAAGCCCATAATATCTTTCAGTACTTTGATTGTATATTCTGCTTGTGGAACAGTTAATTTAACTGGTCCTAATCCATAAATGCTATGTTGAGTAGGTACTGGACTTTGATCCCAAGGCTTCCCTGGAGCAACCCCTTGATTATTCTGATCAGACACCAAAACCAAACGTTGTCCTTCAAAGTCACGAAAAGCTAATGTCGCTCTTCCGCTCTCATTCGTAATGTCATCATGTTCTACTTGTAACTCCTCAAACCTGCTCTTCCAGTATGATAGCGCCTCATCATTAGGTACTCGTAATGATGTAGCAGATATACTACTTGTGCCATGATAGGTTTGACCAGCATGAGGAAATTCAAAAAACGTTAAATCCGTACCAGGATTTCCTCTTTCATCGGCATAAAACAGGTGATAAACGGATGTATCATCTTGATTTACAGTTTTCTTTACTAGTCGTAATCCGAGAATTTTTGTGTAAAACTCATAATTTTTTTTCGCATCTGTCGTAATGGCAGAAACATGATGTATTCCTTTTAAAGGCTTTAGACTCATAGTTGTTTCTCCTCTCAGTAAGTTCCTTATTCATTCCCTTTTTTTATCAATTCCGCAATTTGTACTGTTCGCTTTGCTTGATATTTAACAGCATCTTCGACATCCTCTTTCATGTTGCCTTCTTGGTCTACCGTTACACTAGTTCCATAAGGATTTCCGCCGGCCGCAAACGTGACAGGGTCAGAATAGCCAGGTGCAGCTACAATCGCTCCCCAGTGATACATTGTTGTATAAATTCCAAGAATGGTTGCCTCTTGACCACCATGTAAATTAGATGCTGAAGACATAGCACTTACGACCTTATTAACTAACTTCCCATTAAACCATAAACCACCAGTCGTATCTAAAAACTGTTTCATTTGAGCTGGCATGCTACCAAATCGTGTTGGTGCACTAAAGATAATGGCGTCTGCCCATTCTAAATCATTTAAGGTAACCTCTGGAACATCTTTTGTTGCTTCCACGTGAGCTTTCCAACCTGGGTTTGATTCAATGGCTGATGCTGGTGCCAATTCAGGAACTTTTACTACTTTTACATTGGCGCCTGCTGCCTCTGCTCCTTCTTTAGCCCACTCAGCCATTTTATAGTTTGTTCCTGTAGAGCTATAGTAAATTACAGCTAAATTAATGTTTCCCATTTTAATCGTCTCCTTTTTAGTTCCAATATGAAATAATTTTTTTAATATACTCACCTGTACAACCCCTCGCAGCCTTACTAGTTTTTCTTTACCTTCTTAAAAGGATTCACTTTTCGAGAATATATTTCAAAACCTTACCAGCACCTCCTAAATAATTATCTTTAATTTAAGATTTATCAGCAAAAAAATATATTATCTTGAATTTAAGATAATTATATTCGTTTTTAAGTAGAAATGTCAACCACTTAGTTGAACTTGTTTTTTCTTTCCCCTTCATATTGTAAAACTAAACATTACATTTCCTTTATTCTGTATTATAATAATAGTACATTTTCAAAAGAGGTGATTAACATGGCGAAGTCAAAAGCCAAGAAAGTTCGGGAAAAACGAAGCCGAGAAGGAAAGCGTAATCCAGAGTTAAGTAGAAGTCCATTTGCCTTTACTGACATGAGAACGAGAAAAACAAAAACCAAAAAAGATATTTTATATTGCAAAAAGAGAAAAGACCAATCTTTCCAAAACGGAGATGATTGGTCTTATTTATTTTTTCTTCTCAAGCACAAAAAAACTGTTATTGAATGTCACACATTGTTGGTCACATTTACGTTTAGCTCATATAATTACTGTATTAAATCTTAAAAAAGTCGGGTGAACAGGATGAAAGCGTCTAAGCTTAAGTTTGCAGGAGCGAGAGTGATTAAAACAGGAATCGCTGTGTTCATTACAGCATTTTTATGTTTACTATTAGAACTCCCAGCTGTCTATGCCGTCATAACTGCCATAGTATCTATTGAACCCACGGCATCTGATTCCATTCGAAAAGGATTAATTAGATTTCCCGCTTCAGGAATAGGCGCTGCTTTGGCTGTCCTGTTTGTCGCTTTCTTTGGAGAAACTCCATTTACGTATGCCAGCGCTGCAGTTTTAACGATTTTACTATGTCATTCTTTAAAATTATATGATGGCTATTTAGTTGCTGTATTAACCGCAGTTGCGATGATACCAACTATACATGATAATTATTTTTTAACTTTTTTATCGAGACTGGGAACGACTTCGATTGGATTAATTGTTGCAACACTCATCAATACTTTTGTGTTGCCACCAAAATTTACACCGATGATTCAGTCACAAGTGAAACAATATTATCATTTAACTGCTAAAGCACTTGAAGAATGGGTAACGAAGATTAAGGAACATCAACTCTCTTCATCCCCATCAACATCTTACATCCAATTACAAAAAGTGATGAATAAAACAAACCAACTCACACAATTTCAATTGCAGGAATGGAAATTTCATAAGGGAAAAATAAACGAAATTAGAAGCTTTCACCGAATTCAAGATATAATTCTATTATTCCAACGCATCAACTTACACCTTGGTAACTTACAGTACCTTAAAGAAAGGATTAATTTCTCAGCAGAAGAAATCCGATTTATCTCAAAACTTATTCAATCAATAACAACTATTCTGCTACATCCTAAAGGTGAAATCCCTTCCACCCATTATCAACTGATTGATGAGCTAGACACTAGATTTAAATATGTCAACTCACATTATGTAGTCAATAAAAAATACCACCATCATTTTTCCCCAAAGACCGTAATATATTATGAACTACTATCACTTCATGACACATTAGAAGAGCTTGAATGGTTACATAAAAAACAACACAAATAACTAAGTTACATTAAAATCATCTCAAAATAGGTAACTCTTTTGCGCGCTATTCGCTTTAGATAATCGGCTATTTCCCATTAATCCCCCATCTTTTGCATTAGATATGTTACTATAATTAGATAATGAAAATGATGGAGTGATATTGTTTGAGGCGTTTTTTATATTTACTTATTTGTTCGTTGTTCTTATTTGCTGCATGCCAACAAGACCTTGAACCAAAAACAAAAGACAAAAGTATACTTATAAATTCTATTTCAAAAGCGGCTAGTAATTTAGAAGGATTGGATAATGTTCACGTTGCCTCTGGCACGTTATCTCGAACTAAGCCTTTGATTACGCTTGAGCTTATTTATAAAGAACCACGTTCAATTGAACACATTGAACTTCTTACTGAACATTTCTATATGTCACTAGAAAAAATATTGATAAATGAAAACATAGAGTTAGAGCTTTGGAAGGAGTATGACCTTGAGATCATCGTAAGGACGATAAATGATGGTTTTGTAAAAACTGGAATTCAGGAAAAAGGAAATACGGTTATAGAATGGGATGTGGAGGAATAACAAAGGAGGTCTATATGAATAACCTTACTGTACTCGTTGCAGATGATGATCCATACGTCTGTGAAATCATTCGTCTTTTTTTTACAGATAATAATTATACGGTGATTGAAGCAAATAATGGTCGTGATGCTCTTTCACTCTTTGAATCTGAAAACCCTGATATTGTTTTGTTAGATATTATGATGCCAGACATCGATGGATATGAAGTGTGTAAAGAAATCCGTAAAAAGACGGATACACCAATAATTATGTTATCCGCAAAAGATGAAGAGTTTGATAGAATATTAGGGTTAGAAATTGGGGCTGATGATTATGTTACGAAGCCCTTTAGTCCTAGAGAAATCATTGCTCGAATTAAGGCTATATTTCGAAGGACTTCTGCGAGACCTTTAGGTGATGAACGTTCTGTTGAAGAAGAAATTTATACTTTTTCTTCTTTTTCAATAGCGGTTCTGCAACGAAAAGTTGACGTCCAAGGAACATCATTAACGTTACGCCCTAAAGAGTTTGACTTGCTTTTGTATTTGGTGCGACATCCCAACGCCGTCTTAACAAGAGAGCAATTGCTCGAGCATGTTTGGGGTTTTGATTTTGTTGGTGATATTCGTACCGTAGATGTACATATCAAACGAATTCGAACTGAGTTTGCAAAGCACCACATTGATTGTATACATACGGTATGGGGTGTTGGTTATCAGTTTCAAGAAAAGGAAAAGGAGTGAATGCTCCTATGAAATGGTTTAACCAAAGTTTGTTTCGAAGATTACTATTTAGTTTTTTAATTGTTTTTTTATTAGGTTTTAGTTTAATTGGCATCGTGATAGCCCACTCGACTGCTGATTATATTACAAGTCAAAAGCGAATGGAAATGCTTACCTATGCGCGAAACGTAAATGGTGCGATACTTCATGAGACGGATGTAAATGCAAATGTGAAAAATACAATTGAACACCTCGCTTCATTCTCAGAAACAACAATCTGGTTGATTAATGATACAGGTGAAATTGTCGCCACATCGTCAGAGCAAGATTTATTTTTAGGTGAATTTATTAATGATGAACTGATGGAACAAATTCTCAATGGAGGCACTAGCTTTCAAGTCATGAATATTGAGGATGAAGAAAGACCAATGTTATCGGTTGCTGTACCTTGGGGAACAACCGAGCAAATCCATGGGGCCATCATCATGCACTCACCTGTCTCAGGAATAAAATCGACAGTACGAAACATTAGAGAAATTATACTGTGGGCATCGATAAGCGGCTTATTGATAGTTGGTTTACTCGTATCCTACTTATCATGGTCCATCTCTAAACCCTTACGAAAAATAGAAGAAGCAGCGAATGAAATCGCATTAGGGAATTATAAAAAAAGAGTATACCACAGCGTTCCGGATGAAATTGGAGAGCTTGTTAACTCCTTTAATCGAATGGCAGCAAAGCTGTATGACATCGAAAAAGAACGAGGCACTCTAGAAAATCGGCGCAAAGATTTTATAGCAAATATTTCACATGAACTTCGGACTCCCTTAACTGCAATGAAAGGCTTTTTAGAAGCGTTGCAGGATGGCCTAGTTAAGGATAAGGAGTCTCAACAACGTTATTATGAAATCATGTATCGAGAAACTGAATATCTCCAGTATTTAGTCGATGACTTAATGGACCTTATTAAACTTGAAGAAAAACAGGTAACTCTTGATTTATACTTTGTTCAAATCGATGACGTTATTAAAAAAGTAGCCGTTCAATTGGAACCTTCATTCGAGGAAAAAGGAAATACATTCACATTAGTAGCACCTGAGTACATCCCCACAATTACCGGGGATTCGTTACGTCTCGAACAAATCTTTAAAAACTTAATTCATAATGCTAATAAATTTACAGAGGATGGGCAAGTTATCGCAAACATAGAACAACAAGATGATGACATTGTAGTCCAAATAATTGATACCGGCAAAGGCATTCCCTCTTATGATTTAAACCGAATTTGGGAACGTTTCTTTAAGGTTGACAGAATTCGCACAAAAAAAGGCAGAGGAACTGGCTTGGGGTTAGCAATCGTGAAAGAACTTGTTGAACTTCACCATGGAACGATTACGGTAGAGAGCGAAATTGGAAAAGGGACAACTTTTTCGATCCGATTCCCAACCAACAGACAAGATAATCTATGATTTTGTTACACGTTTTTAATATGATTTAATAATTTGATCATATTTCACTAAAAAATTGCTCATATTTATTAGATACAATGACATCATCCTACAGTAAATGGGTGATATTATGTCTACGAATCTTGGAATGTTGGAGCAAAATCAAACTAGTAAAATTAAGTTATATTCGTTTATCATTCTTCTCCCTTTAATCGCGATTATCCCTAATGGTTGGGGTTGGGAAAGACTACAATTCTTTTTAGTGCTACTATTACCAATTGTGTTATGTGCGCATTATTTTCAGCTTGAAAAAGAAACCTTGAAAAAGTCGTTTATCTTTCTAGGGATCTTCATTATTGCCAATTTATCAACATTTGGCCTTCATGTGTGGCAGCTGGTTTGGGAAATTTCAAACCCCAATGGACTATTTGGATTTAAGATTCCGATCGACCCACTGCTTTACTCGATTCCTTTTAATGATGGAACATGGTTATGGCAGCTTTCAACTCCACTGCTCCTAGATCAATTTTTTGTTTGGATTTATGTGCACGGGTTTGTGTTTTGCTTGCTAGCACTCGCTGTTTATTATTTACTGACTGGACAGCCGAATAAGATACTTCTAGCGATGTTTGCAGGCCATTTTCTTCAATACTTGCTTATCCTCCCTTTTCACTTTTGGGTAGATGGACACCAAGTATGGTGGATTTATAATCAATGGTTTGGTACCACATTCACTGATCCGTTATTAGGCCATCGAACGATAACAGAGCCAATTATTCCAAGTCTTAATCATGTCTTTCCAAGCATGCATACATCTATAGCATTTGTCACTATTTTGCTAGCGCTTAGAGAAAAAGCAAAGCCGATACGATATTTCTTTGTTCCATTAAATATACTAATTATCATTTCTACGGTTTACTTAGGGATTCATTGGGTCATTGACCTTGCCGGTGGGATGATATTTGGATACGTTGTACTTAAACTTTCGGATAAAATAATGGCTACACAATGGAAAGAAAAATGGACTGCACTCAAAGAGAAAAAACCAGTTTATCATATGCCGCTTACAAAACCAGAAGTGAAACATCAAGAGAGTCATCTATTTTGGCGTGATGACAAATGACAAAAACGGGTCTTTTAAAGGAAATTTACTTGTTGCGGAGCGTCGCATGCTTATGCATTGTGTTTTTACATGCAGTTGCTCTTGGATTAGAATCCGTTACAACGCTATCGGTAGTTAGAATAGTATTTGATTCCGTTAATATCTTATTGTACTTTGGGACACCGTTGTTTATCTTTATCTCTGTGTTTATTCTCGCTTATTCATATCGGAATCGAAACATACCTGAGGCATTTTTGCAAAAACGGATTACCTATATTTTTATCCCATTTTTAGCAATGGCTTTCTTCTATTCCATTCCCCATGCCTCTTCACTAGAAGCTTGGGGAGTAAAATTACTAATGAATGCAGTGGTTGGTGATTTTCATGGGTACTTCGTTTTAATTATTTTTCAATTTTATATCCTTCACTTGCTACTGCATACATTCTTGAAAAGAACGAATCCATATGTTGTAATTAGTGTTTCTCTTATCATAAATGGGTTGTATTTGAGCATCTTTCATTTCACAACACCACCCGATTCTCCATATGCCACATACATCTGGGAACGATTTTATTGGGTCCCTTTCTTTGGATGGTTGTTTTATTATAGCCTCGGCTTTTACTGTGGCTATCATTATAAAAGCTTTAGAGCGTTTCTTCATCGGATAAAATACGTGATTATTGTCGCTCCTATTGTTTCAAGTTTTCTATTGTTATCCTTTTATCACTTTGAAGTCATTACTGTTCATAGCTCTAAAAGGATCGACCTCTTATTTCACACAACAGCCGTTGGTTTTTTCCTTTTTTATATTGCAACACGAGTAAAAAAAATACCTCCTTTGCTCATCATCGTTAGTCAATATTCGTTTGGTATTTATTTGTTGCACATGTTTTATATACACTTAGTTGGAACCATTCTCTCATTCGTTTCGATACAGGTCGGTATTCTTTATATCCCATTTTTGTTTCTTTTTAGTCTAATAAGTTCCGTTATCACAGTCCATTATCTCTCTAAATTGAAATATGGAGTGTATATTGTAGGAAAGATTGGAGCTAGATATCAAGTTGATAAAATCGGCTCAATAAAACCAAAAGAAAAACAAAAAAACAAAATAAAAAGAGCATTTTCCATACAATACAAAGGGAGATAAAAAAGTTTGGTTTCTAACTTTTTTATCTCCCTTCGCAAAGTGCGAACTGTAGCATCTTTTAAGCCTACTATGAATGGGGTTGGCATAGTAGGCTGGCAACATGGTGAGCCATTGCCACCCTATAAAGTTTGGTTTCTAACTTTTTTATCTCCCTTCGCAATGGGACTGTTGTTATTTATGTTCTAGTTTTGCGTCTAATATAAACTGGATTAGTGTTAACCTTTCTGTTTGTGAGACACCCCGAATGGGTAATCGAAATCTTCCTTTATCTGAGTCAACTCGATGTACAATGACTAGCTTCTCACTAGGAATCACATCGATAGACTGACCAAACCTTCCGACAGCTGAATACATGCCTAACTCCCTAAAAGGACCATCAGTTGCGACCCACCACATGTACCCATAATCATAAGTTTGATTTTCTGGTACACGTATTTGAACCGATGTACTTTCCTTAATCCACTGTTGAGGGATAATTTGCTTACCATTCCAACTCCCGTTTTGTAAGAATAATTGTCCAAAGCGTGCCATATCTCGTGCTGACATCCGAAACAAGTAAGCTGGATGTATCGATTTATTTTCTACGTTTCGATAACTTGTATCTGTTAAAGAAAAATCCTCCATTTCTAATGGGGATGCGATTTTCTCATAAAACTCCTGAAATAAATCTTTATTCGTTTGTTTATTAAATATCGTTCCCAGCACATTAAAATCCCAGTTATTGTAATAAAAGAAACCTCCTGGCGGATGACTCTCACGTTGTGGCCGATTTTGAATCATGTTCCTTGTTTCTTCGGCAGAAGGAATATAAACTCCTGAACTTGACGTCATTAGGTCACGAATAGATGCTTGTTTTTCTTGAATCGTCAATTCAGGTATGTCACTAATGGCAAGTTGATGAAGAGTATCGTTCAAATGTATATGATGGATACCATAAAGAGAACTTAAAAAGCTCTTTCTGACAGAATGAGCATTTGTATTTTTTGTAACATTGCCCCAACTTAACAGGACTTTCCCATCATATACAACAAATAACGCGGTTGAGTTTAGTGAGTTGAAATAGTCCTTTGCAACCTCTATTTTTTCTTCTGACCAATTCACACCTTCAAGGCTTTTGTGGTATTTCCATGTTGACTCCTGAGTAAATGGAAGAACGGTCGCCACTTGTTCACGTTGTTTAATAATGAGTGTCAAAACAATCATCAACATTACGATTGCTAGCATAATCTTTTTGTTTACTATCACAAAACCATCCTTTTTGTCATAGATTCCTTATACTACTCTCACTTTAGACATAAAAAATGTAGACTAAACAAAAGATAAAGGCCATAATCATAACACTAGACATAAGAATAATGAGCAAATTAGAAGAATAAAACGTTTGTTCATTTATTGTTTTTCGATTTCGATAATATTGAATCGTTGAGATAACAATCGTTGCTACTCCTACACAAAAAGTAAAAGTACAAAAAACAATGGCTATCGTGTCACTTAATACTTCTGTCATCGTTGTATTAAAGTGAAGACTTGCTACTAAAAAACCAATACCGATTAATGCAATACTTGTCCGTATCCATGCTAAATATGTTCGCTCATTGGCCAGATGTTGTTGAATGTATTTAGATTCGACCGTTGTTCCCTTTTCCATCAGTTTCCCCCAAGAAGAATGGCAAAGTCTCATTGAAATCTGATACTCGAAACCCTGCCTTCGATTTGTAACCATTTTTGAAAAACATATATATTTATATATAGATTACTCCTAAAAAAAACTACTCAAAACTAGAGTAGGACATAAAACGATCATAACAAAGGTATATATTTCATTTCAAGTAAATGCTACTCGGCAAATTTCCCATCACGAAAGTCTTGGTAGGCTTGTTTAATTTCTTCTTCTGTATTCATTACGAATGGCCCTCTCGCCACAACAGGCTCGTTGAGAGGCAATCCAACGTACACAAGCAACTTAAGTTCTTCTTTGGAAGTCATTTTAATTGTACTCTTGTCACCTTGGGCACGTTCTAACCACAAAACCTCCCCTTGTGTTCCAACAGTATTGTCCTTTCCGAAAGATCCGCTTCCTTCAAGGATATATATAAATCCGTTATATTCACTTGGTAATGCCTCAACTATTGTTTTATTCTCTTCAAAGCTACATTCAAGCATTGTAATCGGCACATAATTTTTAGTAGCCGCAGTAACTTCACCTGACTGACCTGAGATGACACGAATAGTTACTCCATCCTCTTGTCGAGTAGGAATATCATTCGTCTTAAGATTTTGGTATCTTGGCTCAACCATCTTGTTATCTCTCGGTAAATTCACCCAAAGCTGAAGAGAGTGAACGACCACTCCTTCTGCTGGTTCTTCTGCATGTAATACTCCCTTTCCAGCTGTCATCCATTGTGTTTCCCCTGCTATGATTTCCCCACTGCCCGCTTTGTTATCATAATGCTCGAGCTTTCCATCGATCACGTATGTAACCGTTTCAATTCCTCGGTGTGGATGGAGACCAAATGTTCCTCGCTCAAACCAATCTTCTGCTAGTAATAAAAATGGGTCATATTCGCTCCAATGACCTGGCTCAAGTAATAAAGCAGATGAATGACTTGAACTATTCTTTTTTTTGTGTGGCTTCCACTTTCTTTGTATCCCTCGTTCATACATTGCAATATCCCCTTTCATAGTAGCCATAGCGTACTGCGATTCTTTACTTTAAAGCAACTAATTTGCTCTAAGGTATATCAGGATTACGGTATTCTATTGGGATATGGACAGGAACTTCAAAGTACCACAATACTAGTACCGCAACAATGGCGGATAGGAAATAGACAAGTAGCGGACGACGATGATGTAAAGCTAATAATGGAAACATAATGACCAAAAATGCGACCGACCAGCCTAACGTCCAGCCATATTGATATTCAATCTTACCGAATAAAGTAAATACCCACTCCCACACCCCATAAATCGTAATCCATTTGAAGTGGTGTAAAATGATTCTTGGTCTTTCAGTTGGATAATTGCCTAAAAACAAAATGATAGTACCCGGAAAAACCACGAAAGTATACACCATTTCAGCGATCGTGTGATTCACTAAAATTTCAGCATTAAAACGCCAGAGAAAGTAGTTTGCAGTCAAAAAATTATATGCTAAATTTCCTAACGAATAAAATAAAATTGTTGTATGGTATTTTTGCCAGTTCCTCCAATCGCCCCATTTCCAAACAGCAAATATGACAAAAAGAGCGGTAGCGAGATGCATATGAATCATCCATTCTTCCTTTTTTCTTATTTTTGCTTATTGCTTTCTTTTTATCCTCTAATACGTAGAATGTTTCCTAAGACCTACATATTAGTTTGAATGTTTTTATATGATAACTTGAATACTCTATATTCATTACAACCAAAAAAGCAACGCACAGAAACCTGTGCGTTGCCAGCCATTTTTATGAAATTATCGTAATTGTTGCTGAGCTTGTTGTACTAGGCGTTTTGTGATTTCTCCACCTACAGAACCATTTGAACGAGAAGTTGCATCTGCACCAAGTTGTACACCGAATTCTTGCGCGATTTCAACCTTCATTTGATCTAGTGCAGCCTCTGCACCTTGTACTAGAAGTTGATTACTGCTATTGCTTCGTGCCATCTTGAAATCATCCTCTCTTCGTTTTTAGTTTGCTCATCTTACTTACTTGGTATTAACGTAATTGTTGTTGAGCTTGTTGTACTAGGCGTTTTGTGATTTCTCCACCTACAGAACCATTTGAGCGAGATGTTGCATCTGGACCAAGTTGTACACCGAATTCTTGCGCGATTTCATACTTCATTTGGTCTAGTGCAGCCTCTGCACCTTGTACTAGAAGTTGATTACTGCTATTGCTTCGTGCCATCTTGTATCACCTCTCTTTTTTAGGTTATGAATAGTATGCATGGTATAAATGATTCTATTCATATAAATCAAAGGAATCTTTTTCCATCACTATATAATTATTAACTCTCAAAATACGAGCCACATTTCTCTTCTAAAATGAATACCTTAACCATAGAAAAAAGCGCACAAAATTGTGCGCTTTTTAGCCATTACATATTAACGTAATTGTTGTTGAGCTTGTTGTACTAGGCGTTTTGTGATTTCTCCACCTACAGAACCGTTCGAGCGAGATGTTGCATCTGGACCAAGTTGTACACCGAATTCTTGTGCGATCTCATACTTCATTTGGTCTAGTGCAGCTTCTGCACCTTGTACTAGAAGTTGATTACTGCTGTTGCTTCGTGCCATCTTGTATCACCTCTCTTTAAGAATGTAAAAATAGTATGTTTCATCTCCTAGTTTCTATTCTTATAAATAAGAGGAAGTTTATCCCATTATAATGTAGAAAACTCTTCAACTAGCCCGCCAAACACGTTTAGAGCATTTTTGATAGGTTCCGGTTTTGTTAAGTCGACACCTGTTTTCTTTAATAGTTCTAAAGGATAATCTGAACTTCCACTTTTTAAAAAGGTTAAATACTGTTCTAATGTTTGTGGCTCCCCTTGTAGTAATCGATCAGCTATATCAATGGCTGCCGCATAACCTGTAGCGTATTTATACACATAGAAAGGTCGGTAAAAATGTGGTATACGCGTCCATCCAAATTTCACTTCGTAATCAAAAACAACTTCATTGCCATTAAACTCCCTAAACAATGACTCATATATATCATTAAAGACATCCGCATTTAACGGCTCACCTTTTTCCGCCTTCTCATGAGTAATTTTCTCAAATTCTGCAAACATCACTTGAGTAAACAACGTACCTTTAAAGCTATCAATGAAATGATTTAGTAAATGTTTTTTCTTTTCTTTATCTTCTGTGTTTGCTAACAAATATCGAATTAATAATACCTCATTGACCGTTGAGGCTACCTCTGCAACAAAGATTGAATAACCTGCTGTAATTTGAGGTTGATGAGAACTACTGAAATAAGAATGCATGCCGTGTCCGCACTCATGCGTTAACGTAAATAAACTGTCTAAGTCATCCCGATGATTTAATAAAATAAAGGGATGAACACCATAAACACCAATATTGTAAGCACCCGATCGCTTTCCAGGAGTTTCTCTTACATCTAAATACCGTTTTTCTTTAAAACTTTGTAAAGTGGAACAATACTCATCTCCGAGTGGTTGTAAACTTTTTATCATCGTTTCAAATGCTTCGTCATAAGGAATGTCTTGTTTAACCCCTTTTACCAATGGGACACTTAAATCATAAGCTCTTAGTTCTTCAATCCCCAATTTTTCTTTGCGAAGTTTCATATATTGGTGCATAGGAGCAATATTGTCTTTTGTGGCTTTAATTAAATTATCGTAAACTTCGGTAGGAACCATATCAGCAAACAATGCTTTCTCTAGCGAAGAATGATAATTTCGCATCGTTGAAAGCTTCACATTATTTTTTATAGCTGACGATAACGTAGTAGCAATTGTATTTTTTAATTGAACGTACGGCTTATAATAAGCTTTATAAGCTTCTCTTCGCTTCTCACGATTTTCATCTTCTATTAACTTTGCATACATTCCTCGTGTTAACTCGACTTTTTCACCCTTGTCGTTTGTAACCTCACCAAAGATAATGTCCGCATTGTTAATCATTCCAAACGTAGAACTAGGGGCAGAAAGTGCCTCTCCTAATTCTGATAATATTTCTTCTTTTTCCTTTGAGAGAACGTGTTTCTTAAATCGATAGGATTCATAAAGGTCTTCTTCAAAATACGTTAGACCTTTTACTTCTGTAATATATTGTTTTAGGGTATTCTCATCAAGGCTAAGTAAAAATGGCATGAAAAACGATGTTGCAGAACTCACTTTGACACTTAATTGTTTTACTTTATCTAATAGTGCTTGTGATGAAGTAACACGAGTATCAATATCAACCTGAAGCATCGCAAACACATAAACTTTTTTAAAGGTATAAGAAAGTTGTTCTTGTTTTACTAAAAAGTCATATAAGCTTTGCGCATCCAAAATTCGCCCATCAAATCCTTTTAACTCAATGGCCTTCTTTTCAATTA
Organism: Bacillus alkalicellulosilyticus; assembly: GCF_002019795.1. Taxonomy (GTDB): domain Bacteria; phylum Bacillota; class Bacilli; order Bacillales; family Bacillaceae_F; genus Bacillus_AO; species Bacillus_AO alkalicellulosilyticum. The sequence goes on from NZ_KV917381.1 coordinate 2,391,471, forward strand.
ACTTATAATCACTTTCCCATTCCTCAAGTGAAGGATATAAATCCGCTAAATCCCATTTTTCATGAACAGGCACTTCTTCTCTTGTCGAATATGTAGCCATAGTTCTAACACTCCTCACATCATAGTCACTAGTTATTATTACCATAACAGAACAAAAACAATTAAGAAAGAAAAACAGCCCCTAATAAAGGGCTGTTTAAATATTGTTATTCAATTAACTTCAGTAGATGCTTCCAATAACTTTTTAAATTACAGACTATTACCATTAAAAGAAATAAAAAACTAATCATTCCATTACTGTACGTTTCAAGATATATTCATCCCCTGAACTTTTATCATATTTTGTATATTTTAGCCTTAGTATTTTTTTACTACACTGAAACGATATACAAAAAATATTAACTTTTAACTGACATGGCCACTGCATCTCTGCGACCTGAATTTAGTATTTTTGCATTTTGAGATATAAAAAAGTGGGACAAAGAGGATTTTTTCCTTTTGTCCCACACTTCTAATATTTTCCTGTTTATTCATTTCAACTACTTTTTAATTACTCACACGCTCCCATGGACCGTATATATCTCCTGGTTCTTGGTTTTGCGTCCACCATTTCGCTGTCCATAATTGACTTGCATACGAAACCGTTTCTCCACCAGTATATACTTGATTCGGATTCCATGCCGGGTAGTTACCTGGTTCGCTTGGTTCTGGGTTAGAAGGTTCTGGATCACTTGGTTCCGGTTCAATAGGTTCTGGGTCTGGTTTTGATGGTGGAGTAGGCTCACTTGGCTGTGACGGTGGAGCAGACTCTCTTAATTTCTCTCTTACAAAGGCACCAGATGGAGATAAATCAGATGTTGACCAACCACCTGTTGGACTAGCTCCAGGTCTAAGTGCACCTGATGATTCATCTTTATCCGTGAGTGACCAATTAGCCCAGCTTAATTGCCTGTCATCCATCCAATCAATCCATTGCTGAGCTTCGCTAAGGAATACACCACCATCACCTGTCGCTGCACTTGTTCCCCACTCACTTACAAAAATTGGAGCACCTTGACTTAAAGCATAATCTGCTCTATCTCTCAAAGATTGTCCATGAGTACCCGCATAAAAATGTAGAGAATACATTACATTTGGGTCAGCTAATTGATTGTTAGCTGCATCATGAACATCTTGACTCCACGTTCCTGTACCAACAATAATAATATTGTTCGGGTCATTTGCGCGAATTACAGGAATGACTTCTTCTGCATACGGCTTGATGTGATTATCCCAATTCACATTTCCATTTGGTTCATTTGCAATCTCATAAATCACATTCGGGTACTCTCCGTAAAGAGCTGACATTTCTGCAAAGAATTCTTTTGCTTCTTCTTTATAGATATTTGGGTCATTATCAGAAAGGATGTGCCAATCGATAATAACATAGATACCAAGGTCAATCGCAGCCTCCACGGCTTCTTTTACTTTTTCCTTGACTGATGGGTTCTCAATATATCCTCCAGATGACGTATACATTGCAGCTCGGAATACTGTAATTCCCCAATCATCGCGTAACCATTTTATTGAATCATAATTTACAAAGTTTCCATACCATTGTAAACCATGAGAACTCATTCCTTTTATTTGTACTGGTTCCCCATTTTCATTTACGAGTTGGCTCCCGCTAATACTTAATTGTCCATTTTGACCTACAAATGATTGATCTGCAGATACTGGATTCACAGTAAACATTAAAGCTAAAGTTAAAGCAACCACCATTAAAATTGATGTTATTTTTTTTGTTCTCCTCATCTTTTCCTCCCTTAATATGTTTTCACACACTAAAACGATTTCGTTTTAATTATGTTTTTCATCAGGAACTCAAGTAAGTAAGCGTTATCATCTCCTTTGTTAAAGTTTCGAAAACGTTTTCGTTATTCATTCTATATATTCAACTTCTTTCGATCAAGGTGAAAAAATACCCTACACTTTAGTCAAAGTGTTTTAAACAGTAGGTAAAAGGGTGTATTCTAATTTATTTTTTCTATATTTTTACTAATCCTTACTACTTATTTAATATAAAAAAACACCTTCACAACCGAGTATATTAGTCATTCTTCACCAAACCTTCATTTTAAAACTAAGGGTTAAAACTACTATTAATATCAGGTATTTCATGAAACAAATAATGATACGATACAATGAGCGGTTTATGTCTAACTTTGTCTAGCGAAAATACAAAATAGACAGATATGACTATATCAAAATATCTAGTTTAAATTTCATTTTTCCAATTTGCACGTCATCAATTATTCACATTCATAGTTCTAACGTAAATAACATTGAGAAAGACTATATTATTCCCTAATTATTCAAAAGTTTCGGTCCTATAGTTCCAATAATTCATACAAAAATGATTAAAAAATATTTTAAATTTCACTAAAAAAATATCTTTATCTTTTTTGGTAAAAAATAAGACAGACTCGTAAGGTGATTTTCACCCATTGAATCTGCCTTAAATCACTTTTAGTTAACTAGCTCCCATGGACCATATTGATCACCAGGTGTTTGATTTTGCGTCCACCATTTTGCTCTCCATAACTGGCCACTATACGAAACAATTTCTCCACCCGTATATATTTGACTTGCACTCCAGGCTGGATATGTTCCAGGATCACTTGGTGGTTCTGGTTCCGGCTCCGATGGAGGCTCTGGTTCGCTCGGTGGTTCTGGTTCACTTGGCGGCTCTGGCTCGCTCGGTGGAGGTGAAGACCCTAGTGGTTCCCAAGGTCCCCATTGTTCTCCAGGTGCTTGACCTTGTGTCCACCATTTTGCTCTCCATAATTGGCCACTGTATGAAACAATTTCCCCTCCGGTATACACTTGACTTGAACTCCAAGCTGGGTATGTTTCAGGATCACTTGGTGGCTCTGGCTCACTCGGTGGTTCTGGTTCACTCGGTGGTTCTGGTTCACTCGGTGGTGGTGATGAACTACGAATTGCTTCTCTTACAAATGCACCAGATGGTGATAGTTCAGCTGCGCTCCAGTTTCCTCTTGGGTTAGCTCCTGGCATTAAGGCAGCAGAAGACTCTGCCTTATGAGTTAATGACCAATTCGCCCAACTTAGGTTACGCTCATCCATCCAATCAAGCCAAACTTGAGCTTCATTTAAGAAAACTCCACCATCACCTGTAGCAGCACTTGTTCCCCACTCACTAACAAAAATGGCTGCACCTTGGCTTAATGCATAATCAACTCGGTCACGCAACATTTGACCATGTGTCCCTGCATAGAAATGGAAAGCATACATTACATTAGGATCAGCTAAAGGATTATTAGCAGCATCGTGAACATCTTGACTCCATGTTCCTGTACCGACGATGATAATATTATTTGGATCATTCGCACGAATTACTGGAATTACTTCTTCAGCATACGGCTTAATATGGTTGTTCCAATTTACATTACCATTTGGTTCATTTGCAATCTCATAAATAATATTTGGGTAGTGTCCATATCTTGCGGAAATGTCCGCAAAGAATTCTTTCGCTTCTTCTTTGTAAATGTTTGGATCGCCATCAGATAAAATATGCCAATCGATGATGACATATATGCCTAAATCAATGGCTACTTCAATCGATTCGATTACTTTATCTTTAACTGAACGATCTTGAATATATCCACCCGAAGATGTATACATTGCAGCTCGGAATACAGTAATTCCCCAGTCATCTCGCAACCATTTGATAGAATCATAGTTAACAAACTGTGGATACCACTGTAAGCCGTGAGAACTCATCCCTTTTAATTGAACAGGTTCTCCATTTTGATTAACTAGTTGACTTCCACTTATACTTAACTGACCATTTTGTCCAACTACTGAATTATCCGCAGATACCGGGTTCCCAGTAATAAGTAAAGCTAACGTAAGTATAAGCGCCATACAAATTGAAATTATCTTTTTTCTATTTTTCATCTTTTCCTCCTTTAAATTGTTCTAGCTAATCCCAAAACGAAAACGATTTAGTTATGTGCAGCCTCTTTCTCTTAGAACATAAGTAAGCGTTATCATCTCCTTCTCTACTAGTTTCGGAACGTTCGTTACTATAATATAAAATGCTATAATATTCTTCAATGTGAGAATATACCCTCAATAAAGTCAAGGACGCTAGCGAACATAAGTAAAATTACATGATTTTTACTCTCATTCTATTATTTTACTAATTCGTATGACTTAATTACTTTATCTAACTAGCCAAATTTTTCGATACTTTGGTATTAAAACAAAATGGGGTAAATCCAAATATTACGCTTGATTTACGAATATTTATTAGTAAATAGCATGAAATGGATAAGTCGTTTTTTGTCTTATATTTACTATTTTCAGACTATTACTTAAGACATAATGAGTAGGATCATTGTAATCTATCTCTGTTCTTTACCCTTTCATAGCCCTTCTCAATAACGAAACAGAGCGAATTTAACAACTAGAATTTCCTGTTTTATAGCTGAATTAAGGGACTTTAGGTTTATTTTTTTAATATTTTAATTTTTCTAAAAATATATGTATTTTTTGAGAACAATATATGTTTTCTATTTTACATCGTAAAAAAAGAAGCATTCTCACATTGAAAATGCTTCTTTTTTTTCAGTATGTACCGTTTCTCTCTCTAATGGAAACTTGATAATAAATGTCGTTCCTTTATTTGATGTTTCAATAGATATTATCGCAGAGTTTCTAGAAGCAATACTGTAACAAATAGCCAAACCTAGACCAGTCCCCTTTTCTTTTGTTGTAAAGAAAGGCGTTCCGATATTTTCGAGGACATCTTTTTCTATTCCAGGCCCTTGGTCATTAATTCGTAATACAACTGCTTCTTCCTCTAAAGTTGTTCCAATGGTTAATACACCGTTTGTCATCGCTTCTAACCCGTTTAACCCGATATTTAAAATGAGTTGCCTAATTTCTTTTTCATCTAAAGATATTGTTGGACATTCCTCTAACTTTAGCTGGACCATCTTGTCACTCATTAAAGCTTCAGCACGAAGGAGTGGATATATTGCTTGTATGACATCGTTTATATTGGTGTCTTTTTTATCATTTACTTTATTTTTTGCTAATGTAAGAAACTCTGTAATAATGCCGTTTGCCCTTTGAAGCTCATCAATCATTAAATCAATATATTCACTCTGTCCAGAAAGGTTATTTTCACTTTTGGCTAATTGCAAAAATCCATGAACTGTAGTCATTGGATTTCGGATTTCATGTGCGATACCTGCGGCCATTTCTCCAACTAAATTTAATCTATCTAATCGTGTTATTTCTTTTTCTAGTTGAACCTTTTCTGTGATATCCAAAATTACACTGATAATACAAGATTCTCCATCAATAATGGCAGCTACGGTTGAAATTAAACCTTCCCGTATTTTTCCTGCCTTTGTAACAAAGGTGATTTTTTCACTTCGGAGCGAATCATGTAAATCCAATGGTTTATCTTGTACTAGACTTGAGGCAGAAATGAGTTCTAAAGCGTTAACAGACGAGTTATTTAACTCCTCTAACGTATAGCCTGTACACTCAACCCACGCGCTATTTACATCTATATATCTATTATCTTTTAATGAGCGAATAGATTTTAATGTCGGACTAAAATGAAAGAATTTACTAAATCTTTCATTAGACACTTGTAATTCTTGATTAGCAATTTGTAGTTCCCTTGTTTTATCAAATATAATTTCTTCTAGGTTATTAAAACTATCTTGTAGCTCAATCGTTTGTTTTTCTAATTTTTTTCTCTCGAGCTCAATTTCTTTTTGTTTTTTATAGATTTCCACAAAGGCTTGGACTTTATGTTTTAAAATATCAGGATTAAATGGTTTAAATATATAATCCACGGCACCTGTAGAATAACCTTTTGCAACATGCTCATTGGCTACACTTAAAGCTGTCACAAAAATAATTGGAATATGACTAGATACTTGTCGCTTTTTAATGATATTTGCTGTTTCAAATCCGTTTAAGCCAGGCATTTGTACATCGAGCAAGATTACTGCAAAATCATATTGTAAGACATAGCGTAATGCTTCTTCTCCGGAATTTGCCGATATTAAATGATATTCCTCAGAAGTTAATACGGCTTCTAGAGCAATTAAATTTTCTGGTCGGTCATCAACCAATAATATATTTACTTTTTCTATAGTCATTTTTCTCTCCTTTCCTTTAACTTTAGATGTGGTCGGAAAGCTTCTGATAAATTTTTTCCCTGCTATCAATTTCATTGTATTGTTTAGAAAACTGATTTCCCGTTATCGATTCCTTATTGCCTAAACCTAGAAAACCATCTTTACTTAAACTATTATAAAATAAATCAAACACTCTTTTCTTTAACATGTTATTAAAGTAAATAAGAACATTTCTACAAATGATAACTTGAAATTCATTAAAGGAATAATCTGTGACTAAGTTATGATGAGCGAATATGATGTTTTTTCTAAGGAACGGTGCAAATTCCACATAATCCCGCTCAACTGTATAATATTCAGAAAACTCCTTTTTCCCACCCGCATGTAAATAGTTCTTAGTGTACAATTTCATGTGATGTAATGAAAATTTTCCACTCTTCGCTTTTTCTAAGATATCTTCATTCATATCAGTCGCATAGAGTTTCGTTCTTTCATAAAGACCTTCTTCATAAAGGAGTATCGCCATAGAATAGACTTCTTCTCCTGATGAGCAACCCGCATGCCAAATCCTTATTGACGGAAGTGTCCGTAACACAGGGATAACCTTGTGTCGAAACTCTTTAAAAAATTCCGGGTCACGAAACATTTCCGTCACGTTTATTGAAAAATCATTAAGTAATACATCCATGACTTCAGGTTGATAAAGTACCTTACCTTGTAACTCAGAAATAGATTGTAGATTTAATAGTTTTGTTCTATGCAAGATTCTTCGTTTGATGGAAGAAAACGCATAATCCCGAAAATCAAAACCATATTTTTGATAAATTGCTTCTAATAGAAGACTTACTTCAATTTGCTCTGTCTCACTGTCATCTAATTCAATGGAACTTTGGTTTTCCTCAGAGACCAAAATCCGATCACCTCATTTTATTTATATAACCACACCTTAATTAATGACAACAGTTGGTCAATATTTACAGGCTTACTAATGTAATCTGATGCTCCAGCTTTAATACATTTTTCTTTATCATTTTTCATAGCTTTAGCGGTTAAAGCTATGATTGGCAAATCCTGAGCATCTTCCATTTGCCTTATCGATGTCATAGCTTCATAACCATTCATTTCAGGCATCATGATATCCATTAAAACGATATCAATCGATTTATCCTTCTCAACTAACTCCACAGCTTCTTTTCCATTCTCAACAAACAAGACTTTCATGTTTTGCATTTCAAGAGCTGTCGTAAGCGCAAACACATTTCTCATATCGTCATCCACAACAAGAACGACTTTATCTTTTAAAAGTTCTTGATAATCTTCAGTCATCTCATTTTTATGGTTAGGATGTGAAAGCTCATCTTCGGTATACGTGGCAACAATAGGGTTTGAACCGGAATCCTCAATACTACTAGCAATCTCTGCTATTGTTTTTTCATGAACATTGGCTGGCCCATAATAATCAGGAACATGTAATGTAAACGTACTTCCAATTCCTTCTATGCTTTCAACCTCAATATAGCCACCTAACAATTGTGCAAGTTCTCTGCTGATTGATAGGCCTAGGCCGGTTCCACCAAATTTGCGACTTGTTGTGCCATCGCCTTGATAAAAAGCTTCAAAAATGGTTTCTTGCTTTTCCTTTGAAATCCCAATACCCGTATCAATAACCGTAAATACAAGAGATGGCTTACCATTTACACTTCCTTTTTTACATATGAGCTCAACACGGCCTTTTTCCGTAAATTTGAATGCATTAGAAAGGAGGTTTTTAAGAATTTGTTTTAAGCGTTGATCATCTGTAAAAATGTTAGATGGTGCATCTTCATGAACCGTAATAATGAATGGAACGTTTTTGTGTCTTGAGATTGGAGAAAATTGTCGTTGCACAAACGCTCTTATGTCAGAAACGAGCAACTCCTCAGGGTACACTTCGATTTTTCCGGATTCTATTTTTGATAAGTCTAGGATATCATTGATTAACTCTAATAAATCTCTACCTGATGAATAAATAGTCATTGCATGTTCAATCTGTTTTTCATGTAAATTGCCTTCATGATTCTCTGATAGTAATTGCGATAAAATCAACATACTATTTAAAGGGGTTCTTAGTTCATGTGACATATTTGCTAAAAACTCAGATTTGTATTTAGAACTTAGTTGAATTCCTCTGTTTTTCTCTTCTAAATCTAGCTTTATCAGCTCTAGTTCTTTGGTTTTTTCATCAGACGCCTTATATTGGTCATGCAGTTGTTCGTTAATTAACCTTAGTTCTTCTTGTTGTTGTTGAAGTTCCTCTGATTGTGATTGTAGTTCTTCTGTTAGAGTTTGTGACTCTATTAATAATTCTTCAATTTTCATATGGTCTAGTATTCTAATAATACTAGAGCTTGAAGCACTACATACTTGTTCAAGTAACTTTTGTTCTAGCGGTATAAATGGTTCAAATTTAGCTAGTTCCAAAACCCCAAATACATTGTTTTCCATTGCAATCGGTATTAAAAGTAAAGAGGTTGGTATCGCTTCTCCAAGTCCTGATTTTGCAACAATATAGTTAGGAGGTAAATCAGTTTTATAAATAACTGTATTATCTTTTGCACATTGACCAACTAAGCCTTGACCAAAAGGAATAACTTCTTCTCCAATATCTTCACCATCTGCAGCATATCCAGCAAGCTTCATCAATTCGTTGTTATCATTGATGACATATAAAACACCATACGTCGCATTCACAAAAGGAGATACTTGTGAAAGAAACGCCTTCCCAAATTCAGGAAGCTTTTGGATCCCTTGAAACTTCATCGCAATTTCTGCATATCTAGTTTTAATCCAGTTTTCTTCTTTTAGTGATTCGGTTAATTGTCGTTCTTGTTTTGCCACTTCTTCAAGTGAAGCAGCCATTTGATTATAAGCTTCGGCAATCTCTCCAATTTCGTCCATTGTTTTTACTTCAATTCTAGCTAAATTTTCCTTTGGCTGACTCGATACTTTTGTTATGACGTTACGAACCTGATTAATACTATCTGTTATACCTCTCACTACAAATAATGTGATACCTATAATAAGAACAAGAGTAACTAAAATTAACACTGAAAACAAATGAATCGCAAATTGAAAAGACTGTTCTCCGTTCTCAAATGCACTATTCATTTCAGTTTCTTCCATTCCAACGAATCGGTCTATTTCTGTTAACATATCTCTACGAGTGTTGGATGTATTATGTAATAGATATTGCTTTGCTCCTTCTACGTTTCCTGCATTTACTTGGTCAATAATTGTATCAATCATATTCGTATACGAACTATTCATGTACTGAATGGAGGAAATAAGGACCATAGCTTCTTCAGTGAAAGTAGCCTCATAACGAAGTTCATCTAACGTAATTGACGCTTTCTGGCGTGATTCATTTATAATAGCGATTTGTTCTTCTTGACCTTGTTCCATTATCAGCAGTTCACGAACTTCTCGAGACGTATTTTGCGTTTCCTCCCTTAATTGCTTAGCTAACTTTACTCTCTCATAGTTTTCTTTCACTATTACATTTAAGTATTTGTTTTGCTCATTAAGGGTATGTAAAAAAGTTAATCCTAAACTAAAAATGAGAACAACAATAAGTCCAAAACCAAAATATAACTTTGTTTTTAATTTCATTATTTCACCCTTTCCGAGGCATATTAGTAGGAAAATTCCAGCTATCATTAATATTACTATACTATTTCAATCATATCTATTAGAATGTGGTTTTTTTATCGCTAGTAGGACAATATATTTATCGAATTTCATATTATTTTTCACAAATTTTTTTCTGAAACCAAACACGAAATAAGATATATTAAAATAACTTCAGTTGTTCGTATGTGACATTTTCGAAATTACTTAATCTTACTCCAAATAACCATAAAGGTGTTTCTACTAAGTGGTCTTCAAATAAAGTTGAAACGGTATTATAGATTGTATCAGCATCTCTAGTAGCTTCCGGTAGTGTTTTATTTTTCGTATGACTTCCACCAGTTCGTTCTAATTTATAGACAATCGATATTGTTTTGGCACGTAATTCCTTTTTGGTTAACCTGTCTATTAAATGTTCAACCATGTTTTTTCCGATAGATAAAATCATATCTTGGTCAAACGTAGGTTGTGAGAACGTTTTTTCTTTTCCAATTGTTTTATCGCCTTTTCGTCTATCTGCATCAACACGGTCTGATGAAGCTCCAAGTGCTGCCTGTTGTAAAAACTGACCTCTCAACCCCAGTAACATTTTTAAGTGCAGTGGGTCCGCCATCGCTAATTCACCAATCGTTTTAATTCCTTGTTTATTTAATTTTTCTTCTGTCTTTTTCCCGCATCCATGAAGTACGTGAAGTGGTTGTGGATGAAAATAACTGCAGAATTGAATACGGCCTAGAGCGGTAACACCAAAAGGCTTTCGTACATCGGCTCCCATTTTAGCAATTATCCGATTCTCACCTATTCCGATTGAACAAGGTATTTGTATTTTATCCCACAATGTTTTTTGGATATACTTTGCAATTGAGATCGGATTCTTTCCTTCCTTAACATGCGGTGTAATATCAACATATGCTTCATCGACAGAAGCAACTTCTGTATCACCAATGAGGCGCAGGAAATCCATGATTTTTTGGGAATACGCACTATATAATGGGTGGTCACGCTTGACCACGATGGCTTCGGGACATTTTTTTAACGCTTCAAACACACTCATTGTTGTAAAAACGCCTTTGTTTCTCGCTTCATAACTAGCAGCAATCACCATGCCTTTTCGTTTATCAGTTGGTGAGCCACCTACTATAATCGGTTTATTACGTAACGATGGGTCTTGGCTTTGGTGGCAACTTGCAAAAAATGAATTCATGTCTGCTAATAGTATTGTTTTCTCCGTCAACATTTGCATCTACCTCTTCATTATTCTTTCTTTATTATGTCATAAAAAGGAACGTAGTTACATATTGATAAACGGAACGTTTGTTCGTATACTATAAATAGGAGGTTGATTATTATGAATGGACTGATTACAAGGAGTTTGCTAACAAATACTCCTGTGGAAATGATATATCAAGCGAACAACGGAACTATTACTCAACGAGTAGTCACAATTCAAAAAGTCAATGGCAATGACATGCTTGGTTATTGTCACTATCGGAAAAAAACTCGTTTATTTAAAATCAATAATATTCTATCGTTAGCTCCGTTCACAAGGAAAAAGGCCATGTAAAATCAAGTGTAATCATAAAAGAAGAGGCTGTAAAAAAGGTTTTTTTACCCTTTAGTTACAGCCTCTAATCTAATTGGTGAACTAATTCATGATATCCGATTTGTTAATAAATCAATCTCGATTAAATCCCACGCTGTAACAATTCCTAATGGTTGTTCTGCTGGAGAACCGTTTTCAGTTACAATAACAGCCTCAAGTTTTCTTCCATCTTGAAATAACTCTTCAAATAAATCTTCTAGTTCAAAGATATTCATAGATTGTGGTACAAATTCTACAACGTGGTCTTTTTCATGTAATTGAATATCGGCCGTTGTATACGATGAAAATTGAATACTTTCTTGAGTTAGCATTGTACCTAGCCATTTCGTTAAGCCGCCGTCTGTAAGTAAAAATGAAAAACTTCCATTCTGATAAACGGGATACTGATTATACTCTGAATTATTCATTGTTTGAATCACTTGGTCAATGGTCATTTCCATTTGGAGTGTTAATACGTTTGAAGTCGCAATATTCATGACGGTAATCGGTTGTTTTAGTAACCTTGCGATCCGTTCAATCGACCGAACTGTTTCCTCATGAGGCGTTGCTATATACGTCTTTTTTTTGAATTTTTCATGTACAAGTGCATTTCGTAGTTTTGCAAATTGTCGTAGGTCATAGTAAAAAGACCTGATGTAATTATGCTTGTTACTCGTATCAGTCAGTAGTTTCATAAAGGCATCGTTTGTTTCAAACTGATTAAGTCTTTTTAGAACTTCATGAATTTGATTAAAAGCAACTTCAAAACGTTCAGCTAATTCCGATTGAGTTTTTTTGTGTTTAATTTTCACGTATGTCATAATATCCACTCCATCTTTTTTCACATAGGAGTATTATACTAGACATTTAGACTATATTTCTAGATTTTTAGGCTGTAATTCTTCTAATATTAATCCATGTTCTTTAAACCATTTATATAAGTATTCATTGCAACGTTCAAACTCTCATCAACATGCTGAGGCAAACCAAATCCACCTTGTTGCTCAAGTGTTGCAAATCCATGCAATAAGCTTCGTAAGGCTCGAGCTTGATGAAGTGCTTGTTGTTCTGTAATTTGATAGGTAGATAGGATTTTTAAAACCAACTGTAAAATGTTGTCGGCCACTTTTCTTCGCTCGGGTTCGTTTTCCGCTGGTGCTTTAATCGTCATTTCGTACAATCCAGGATGGGCTCTCACGAAGCTAACATAAGCTACACTAATAGAATGAAGAGCCACATCACTTGATTTGTTTTTAGATGCATTACTTAATGTTCCGTATAGTCGATTTAAACCTTCTAGAGCTAATTCGCCATAAATTTCAGTTAAACCATCTACGTGATTGTATAAAGAGGGTGGTTTAATATTTAGTTGTTTAGCCACTGTTGCAATCGTTACGTTTTCAACCCCCTTCGTATCAACTAAAAAGATTGCTGTTTGTATGACCTTATCTTTAGTTAGTCCAATTCTGGGTGTCATTAACTTACCTGCCCCTTTTTAGTATTTTTTTCAGCTTCTTCGATCGCTTTAGTGATTGAATTCAATGGGTTCTTAATCATCTTCCCATGACCAACTGCAAGAACAGAAGGTTGAAGCTCTTTAATCTTATATGCGCTTTCTATTGCCTGATTTTTATTCGATGTCGCTAAGGCCGGGAAAGGAAATGTTATTTTCATCTGACCCGCTACTGCAACACCTCCTTGTGTTTGAAAGGCATCACCAACGATGACGATTTGATTACGTTTATCGATAAAAGAAAAAGAGCCAGGAGTATGACCAGGAGTTGCGATCGCTACTAAAGAACCGATTTCATCCCCCTCCTTTAAAAGAATATCTGGAATCGTTTTTATCTGTTTGGGAATACCACCACGAACATGTGGAATTCCATCTGAAGTCTCAACACTAGCATCGCCAGCTAACAAGCGAGCATCTCTTTCTGAAATATATACAATTACATCGGGAAGTGCTTCCTTTAATGGGTCTAGTGCTCCTACATGATCTACATGCGCATGGGTAAGAATGATTCTTTTTATCGGTTTTCCTAGTCGTTCTGCTGTTCTTAGTATGTTTTTTGTACAAAAAGCCATAGCAGCATCAATTAAGGTAAAGCCATCCTCTTCTTCTACTAAATACACACTTACAGGCATTACATTCGGTAAAAACATCAGCTGAAAAACAGTTTTTTCTTTCACCAATTTCAACTTGCTCATCTCCCTTGTCCTCAAAAACTAATGGTATTAGTTTATATAATATAGCAACTTAACGAAAAAGCAAGAAGAAATTTCCAAGAATATAAAAATGCAAAAAATACGAGCTCTCTTCCTCATTGCATTCGAGTCGGTACACAAACAAACTGCATGAGGGTGTTAGATTTCTCTAACGACCTACATGCAGTTTGTTTTTGACATAATTGCTCATGATTTGATGAGGTGGCACAGGTTTGCTAAATAAATAACCTTGAGCTTCCAAACATCCTTTTCTTTTTAAAAAGCTCAATTGTTCCGTTGTTTCTACTCCCTCTGCAACCACATTCAAATCTAAAACATTTGCTAAGTTAATAATCGTTTCAACAATTCCAGCGGTTTTTGGGTCATCAGTAATTCTTGCAATAAAAGAACGGTCAATCTTTAAAATATCAAAAGGGAATGACGTTAAATAGGATAAAGAAGAAAAGCCTTTTCCAAAATCGTCAATCGCAATCTGCACTCCCAATTCTTTTATTTCTTTTATTATTTTTATAGTCTCTTCCGTTTCGTGCATCATAATACTTTCAGTTATTTCTAATTGTAAGGAATCTGCATCAAAATTAGTTTCGATAATAATCTTTTTTAATTGGTGTACAAAGTCCTCATTGTTTAGTTGTTTAACTGATAAATTCACATTAAGATTTAAATGAGGCAAGCCCGCTTTTCTCCAACGGTTTACTTGTTTGCAAGCTTGGAATAAAACCCATTCTCCTACTTGATTAATTAATCCTGTTTCTTCAAAGTATGGAATAAATTCATGTGGTCCAATAATCCCTTTACTTGGATGTTTCCATCGCAGTAATGCTTCGACACCTTCAATCTCTTCACTAAGACAATTAATGATCGGTTGATAATATAACAGAAATTGATTTTCATTCATTGCGCAGCGAATTTCTTTTTCGAGTTTTCTTCTCTTTAAGAATACTAGGTTTATTTCATCTGTGTAGAATTGATACGTATTCTTCCCATTTTTTTTGGCAATGTACATTGCCAAATCCGCATGGTTTAATAGCTTTTCAACTTTTTCACCGTCTGAAGGATATTGACTAATCCCCATACTCGTCGTCACTCTTATTATTTTCCCATCAACGATAATATTTTTATTAAATTCATTTAGAATTCGTTTAATATAGTTTTCAATGTCTGAACTAGTATTAATATCTTTGAGCAAAATGCTAAATTCATCACCTGAAACTCTAGCAAGAACTCCATTAGATATTATCCTCTTTAACCGATTTGAAATCTCAATCAAAACGCTGTCAGCCTGTGAATGACCATACGTATCATTAATCATCTTAAAATTATCAATATCTAAAAATAACAAAGCTAATTTAGAATTATTTCTTTTTGCAAATTCCAATGCCGTTTGACATTCCTGTGTAAACTTACTCCTGTTTGGCAGTTGTGTCAAAGGGTCATGATATGCTAAAAATTTCATTCTCTCTTCTGTTTTTTTTCTTTCCGTAATATCCCGACATATGGCTTGTATAGCTAGCTTCTCTTGAAATTCTATCAGCCGATAAAGCACTTCTACATCCATGATTTCTCTATTAACATTATAAACTTTAATATTAATAGGGACATGAGTGGTTACTTTTTTATCAATGACTTGTTCACGAAGAAGTTTACTAGAGTCTATGTCATCCTCATGGATAATCATATCTATCGGAATACCGTTTAACTGGTCTGGTTCACTGTAACCTAGTAAAGAAGCACCTGAATTGTTTATATAAAGGATTTGATCTTTATCAAATACAACAACTGCATCGGGAGAGAGTTCAATGAGTTGTCGGTATCGTTCCTCACTTTCTCTTAGTGCTAATTCACTAGTCTTTCTTTCTTTTATATTACGAGCAACTATTATAACAGCTTCAACCTCTCCACTATTACATAATATCGGTGAACCTGTCACTTCACATGGAATTAGTTCTCCATATGCATTCATAATATCAAATTCAACTTGATTCGATTGTTTTGTCGTAATGATTTGGTTAAATAATTTCCGTGCTTGGACCTGGTCCTTTGATTGTATGGATGTAAAAACAGAAGTGCCATACATATCAGTCACACTTATCCCTAAGATGGCACGACTTGACTGCGTTGTGAATTTAACGTTTCCTTCTAGGTCAACAATATGGATAAGTTCCGACATATTATCAGCTAAAATTTGATACTTTTGTTGAAGTTCACTCGTATTCTTTCGTTCAATTGCTAAACTAGATAGAGAGGTAAATTTCTCAACAATAACTAACTCTTCTTCAGTAGGGTTTCTTGGCTTATCTGAGTATAAGGCAAAAGTCCCTAGTAGTTTTTGTGTCGCACTAAATATCGGTTTTGACCAACAAGAATGTAAACCATACTTTAGCGCGTTTGTTTTATAATCATCCCACAATGGATCACGGGCAATATCCGAAACAAAGACGGTCTTTCCATAGTATGCTGCTGTTCCGCAAGAACCAACGTTAGGACCTATTTTTGTGCCATCAATTAAGTTTAAGTATGAAGAAGGCAAACTCGGACCAATGGCATTACCGATTGTTTTTGTTTTTTCATCGTAAATCATAATAGAACATTTTAATTCTGGTATAATCGATTCTATCGTATACGCTATATCTTTTAAAATTGCTTTATAATCTAGATCTTCTCCAGAAATTTTTTCTAAAAGAAAGTTTACTTTCTCTAATGTATCAATATATTGGTTGACTGATAGCATGATGCACACTTCCTCTTTTTATTCAGCACAATAGTTCTATCTTAAAAGTATATATTTTTATTATATGTTTAGAAGAATACTTTTACAATAAAAATAGTTCAAAAGGCATATATTATTTTTAACAAAAAACTATTCTTAATTACCTTTAGTGATGAAGCTAAAGAACACGTTAATGCAAATAATATAGTATATGGGGTTGTGTTGTAGTTTGTTTGAGATTAGGAATTGAAGAGGTTATTACAGTTCAGTTGTAGTTGAAGAGGGAGTATAATTATATTTTCATAGTTTTGGAATCCAATACGGCTTGCTTTTCCATATTGGATTCCCTTTATTGTTTTCTAGTCTTTTGTTAATAACCGTCGGTACACTTTCATTGTTTCTAAATGTAAACCTTCGTGAAATAGAGTAAACGTAATTAAATCACGGATTGTAGGTAATGATAATTCTCCGATTTGCAACGGTTTTTCAAGCCTTTCATCTAATCGATTTTCAAACGTTTCTTTAATTCGCCCCGTTTGCTCTTGCAGTAATAATTGAAGGTCTGCAACCGATGGAGGTTGGCTATTCCAACTTTCTGGCTTTGCCCCATTTCCAAAGAATGAACTAAGGTCCCCTGCTAAGTTTGGAGCTTCCCCAGCACCACCAAAAATAATCATTTCTTGAATAACGTATAGATGACCTACATTCCACCATATATGATTTCGAAAACCCTCGGGTATAACATCATACAAGCTGTCATCGGTAACCTCAATAAGTTTTAGTGTCTTAGATCTTGCAAACTTCAACTGATCAAAAACCATTCAAAATCCTCCTTCTCCTATGTAGTCGATCTAATTATATCCAACCTTCTGAAAGTTTACTATTCTTATAGCACGAATAACTAAAATACCAACAAAGGTTCTATGATATAAATACCAAAAAACACTTAACCTCATCAGGCCGTTAGTTATAATACTCCTTAACTCAACCTGATTCTTAAAATTTCTATTAATTACGGTACGTGAAATTATTATTGTAAACAACATAACGTTAAGGTCGAGTGGCTACGTTGAAACGTACCAATCGACCATCTGGAAAACCCTTTATATATTCGATTACCTTTTCTTCTCAGGAATTGTTTTTTCTCCAATAGTACATGCGTGGATACTGTACAAATCGTACATAATCCTGAAGCAAAGAAACGCCAACGAAGCCAACCAGTTGCCAATCGATTGCCTTTAGCATCGTAACACTCTCCTCTCTCTCCATGTGTATGGTCGTGAGTGATTGTCTTATACTTCATGTATATGATGAAAAGTGCATTTTCGATATGACTTATACTAAAAACCTTGCTTCTATTTTTGCTTTTCACTCTTCAAGTGAATTCTTAAAATCCAACAATGAACGATTTTAATGTAAGACTTTTCTCCAAAAAAAAATGCCCTATTAGGGACATTTGGATTTAAGCTAATGCGGGTGAAGGGAGTCGAACCCCCACGTCATAAGACACTAGATCCTAAGTCTAGCGCGTCTGCCAATTCCGCCACACCCGCGTAGTGGTATTATCTTAAAATACCTTAATATGGTGAGCCATGAAGGATTCGAACCTTCGACCCTCTGATTAAAAGTCAGATGCTCTACCAACTGAGCTAATGGCTCTAGATATATTATGAAACTCAAGAGTGCCGGCCAGAGGACTTGAACCCCCAACCTACTGATTACAAGTCAGTTGCTCTACCAATTGAGCTAGGCCGGCATATATGGTGGAGGATGACGGGATCGAACCGCCGACCCCCTGCTTGTAAGGCAGGTGCTCTCCCAGCTGAGCTAATCCTCCGCAGTATTGATGAAGCTAATTCATAGTAGTACCCTGTTTCTTCCTCTTCCCTTACTCCAAGGACGTTTATCCGTCGAAACAACTCGTCGCTTACTCATGATGTTACGCTTGTAGCTGAGCTAATCCTCCGCAGTATTGATGAAGCTAATTCATAGTAGTACCCTGTTTCTTCCTCTTCCCGTACTCCAAGGACGTTTATCCGTCGAAACAACTCGTCGTTTACTCACGATGTATCGCTTGTAGCTGAGCTAATCCTCCGTAGTATTTACAAATGCTAATTTTTTTAATATAGATATTTATTGGTGACCCGTACGGGATTCGAACCCGTGTTACCGCCGTGAAAGGGCGGTGTCTTAACCGCTTGACCAACGGGCCATCATCATGGCGGAGAAGGAGGGATTTGAACCCTCGCGCCGCTTACGCGACCTACACCCTTAGCAGGGGCGCCTCTTCAGCCACTTGAGTACTTCTCCATTTGGCTCCACAGGCAGGACTCGAACCTGCGACCGATCGGTTAACAGCCGATTGCTCTACCAACTGAGCTACTGTGGAATATGGTGGGCCTAAATGGACTCGAACCATCGACCTCACGCTTATCAGGCGTGCGCTCTAACCAGCTGAGCTATAGGCCCATATCATACATTTTAAACACAAAAATGGAGCGGGTGATGGGAATCGAACCCACTACATCAGCTTGGAAGGCTGAGGTTTTACCAGTAAACTACACCCGCATTTTGAATAAAGATTATTTATTATTTTATATCTATTTTGAATAACACGAATGAAACTGTGAATTTACGCAATTTCAAAATCATAAGTAGAGATTTATGGCGCGCCCGAGAGGAGTCGAACCCCTAACCTTTTGATCCGTAGTCAAACGCTCTATCCAATTGAGCTACGGGCGCATATAATAACTAGTTTTGCCTAATTATTAAAAAATTATTTAAGTACCGAGGGCCGGACTTGAACCGGCACGATAGTCACCTACCGCAGGATTTTAAGTCCTGTGTGTCTGCCAATTCCACCACCCCGGCATGTACAAGAACAAAGTAAATATATAATTTTGGAGGCGGCACCCGGATTCGAACCGGGGGATAAGGGTTTTGCAGACCCGTGCCTTACCACTTGGCTATGCCGCCAAGCCTATATCTAAATTGGAGCGGAAGACGGGATTCGAACCCGCGACCCCCACCTTGGCAAGGTGGTGTTCTACCACTGAACTACTTCCGCAAAAAATATGGCTGGGCTAGCTGGATTCGAACCAGCGCATGACGGAGTCAAAGTCCGTTGCCTTACCGCTTGGCTATAGCCCAATAAATGGGGCGATTGATGGGAATCGAACCCACGAATGCCGGAGCCACAATCCGGTGCGTTAACCACTTCGCCACAACCGCCATATATATCGTTAAAAGTGGCGGTCCCGACCGGGATCGAACCGGCGATCTCCTGCGTGACAGGCAGGCATGTTAACCGCTACACCACGGGACCAAATACATTTGTAGATTGTTTTTTGGTTGCGGGGGCAGGATTTGAACCTACGACCTTCGGGTTATGAGCCCGACGAGCTACCAGACTGCTCCACCCCGCGATGGTATGAAAGTAAATAGACGATGTTATTTCTTCGAAGAGCTTGTGTCTCTTCCTCTTCTTGTAATGCTTCTTTGCTGAAGTGAAAATATGGCGGAGGAAGAGGGATTCGAACCCCCGCGCGGTTTAACCCGCCTGTCGGTTTTCAAGACCGATCCCTTCAGCCGGACTTGGGTATTCCTCCGCAAAAAATATGGTGGAGCCTAGCGGGATCGAACCGCTGACCTCCTGCGTGCAAGGCAGGCGCTCTCCCAGCTGAGCTAAGGCCCCGAATTTTTAATGAAGCTTAATCAATGTAGGTCCCTGTTTCTTCCTCTACTCGCTTCTCTAGAAGGCTATGTGTCGAAACAACTTGTAGTCAACTCTAGATGTCTTGCTCGTAGCTGAGCTAAGGCCCCGTGGTTTTAGTTTTTTTAATATAGCCTAGCAACGTCCTACTCTCGCAGGGGGAAGCCCCCAACTACCATCGGCGCTGAAGAGCTTAACTTCCGTGTTCGGCATGGGAACGGGTGTGGCCTCTTCGCTATCGTCACTTGACTAGTTCCGATTTGGCGTAACCAAATCATGATTGAGTTGAACCATTTTTGATTCTCTCAAAACTAGATAGTATGCATTCGAGTCATTCTTCGTCTTATTTATAGGATAAGTCCTCGACCGATTAGTATCTCTCAGCTCCACGTGTCACCACGCTTCCACCCGAGACCTATCAACCTCATCATCTCTAAGGGGTCTTACTGGATTAACTCCCTGGGAAATCTCATCTTGCGGGGGGCTTCACGCTTAGATGCTTTCAGCGCTTATCCCGTCCACACGTAGCTACCCAGCTATGCTCCTGGCGGAACAACTGGTACACCAGCGGTGTGTCCATCCTGGTCCTCTCGTACTAAGGACAGCTCCTCTCAAATTTCCTGCGCCCGCGACGGATAGGGACCGAACTGTCTCACGACGTCCTGAACCCAGCTCGCGTACCGCTTTAATGGGCGAACAGCCCACCCCTTGGGACCTACTTCAGCCCCAGGATGCGATGAGCCGACAGCGAGGTGCCAAACCTCCCCGTCGATGCGGACTCTTGGGGGAGATAAGCCTGTTATCCCCAGGGTAGCTTTTATCCGTTGAGCGATGGCCCTTCCATGCGGAACCACCGGATCACGAAGCCCGACTTTCGTCCCTGCTCGACTTGTAGGTCTCGCAGTCAAGCTCCCTTATGCCTTTGCACTCTTCGAATGATTTCCAACCATTCTGAGGGAACCTTTGGGCGCCTCCGCTACTGTTTAGGAGGCGACCGCCTCAGTCAAACTGCCCACCTGACACTGTCCCTGAACCGGATTACGGCTCGAGGTTAGAATTTCAGTACAGTCAGGGGAGTATCCCACCGACGCCTCCACCGAAGCTAGCGCTCCGGCTTCCACGGCTCCTACCTATCCTGTACAAACTGTACCAAAATCCAATATCAAGCTACAGTAAAGCTCCATGGGGTCTTTCCGTCCTGTCGCGGGTAACCTGCATCTTCACAGGTAATATAATTTCACCGGGTCTCTCGTTGAGACGGTATCCAAATCGTTACACCATTCGTGCGGGTCGGAACTTACCCGACAAGGAATTTCGCTACCTTAGGACCGTTATCGTTACGGCCGCCGTTTACTGGGGCTTCAATTCAGAGCTTCGCCTTGCGGCTAACCCCTCCTCTTAACCTTCCAGCACCGGGCAGGTGTCAGCCCCTATACTTCGCCTTACGGCTTCGCAGAGACCTGTGTTTTTGCTAAACAGTCGCTTGGATCTTTTCACTGCGGCTCTCTCGGGCTTGCACCCTATCAGAGCACCCCTTCTCCCGAAGTTACGGGGTCATTTTGCCGAGTTCCTTAACGAGAGTTCTCCCGAGCGTCTTAGAATTCTCTTCTCGCCTACCTGTGTCGGTTTACGGTACGGGCACCTCTCACCTCGCTAGAGGCTTTTCTCGGCAGTGTAGGATCAGGAACTTCGGTACTTAATGTCCCTCGCTATCACAGCTCAGCCTTTATGGTGAACGGATTTGCCTATTCACCAGCCTAACTGCTTAGACGCACATATCCATCAGTGCGCTTACCCTACCTTACTGCGTCCCCCCATTACTCAAACGGTGAGGAGGTGGTCCAGGCATTTCAACCTGTTGTCCAGCGCCTCCGCCGTTCGGCCTCGGCTTAGGTCCCGACTTACCCTGAGCGGACGAGCCTTCCTCAGCAAACCTTGGGCTTTCGACGGCGGGGCCTCTCACCCCTCCTTTCGCTACTCATACCGGCATTCTCACTTCTACGCGCTCCACCAGTCCTCTCGGGCTGACTTCGCTGCACGCAGAACGCTCCCCTA
Source organism: Bacillus alkalicellulosilyticus (assembly GCF_002019795.1). Lineage (GTDB taxonomy): Bacteria > Bacillota > Bacilli > Bacillales > Bacillaceae_F > Bacillus_AO > Bacillus_AO alkalicellulosilyticum. The sequence continues at coordinate 2,413,589 of NZ_KV917381.1, forward strand.
CCGCTGTCCGTTAGGACAATCCATAGCTTCGGTGATACGTTTAGCCCCGGTACATTTTCGGCGCAGAGTCACTCGACCAGTGAGCTACTACGCCCTCTTTCAATGGTGGCTGCCTCCAAGCCAACATCCTGGTTGTCTGTGCAACTCCACATCCTTTCCACTTAACGTATACTTTGGGACCTTAGCTGATGGTCTGGGCTGTTTCCCTCTTGACTACGGATCTTAGCACTCGCAGTCTGACTCCCGAGGATAAGCATTTGGCATTCGGAGTTTGACTGAATTCGGGAAGCCTGTGGGGGCCCCTAGTCCAATCAGTGCTCTACCTCCAATACTCTTCCCTCGAGGCTAGCCCTAAAGCTATTTCGGGGAGAACCAGCTATCTCCGAGTTCGATTGGCATTTCACCCCTACCCACACCTCATCCCCGCGTTTTTCAACACGCGTGGGTTCGGGCCTCCATTCAGTGTTACCTGAACTTCACCCTGGACATGGGTAGATCACACGGTTTCGGGTCTACGACCACGTACTATGGCAATGTATCCATTGCCAAAACGCCCTATTCAGACTCGCTTTCGCTACGGCTCCGCCTCATCAGCTTAACCTTGCACGTAATCGTAACTCGCCGGTTCATTCTACAAAAGGCACGCTGTCACCCATTAACGGGCTCCACCTACTTGTAGGCACACGGTTTCAGGATCTCTTTCACTCCCCTCCCGGGGTGCTTTTCACCTTTCCCTCACGGTACTGGTGCACTATCGGTCACTAGGGAGTATTTAGCCTTGGGAGATGGTCCTCCCGGATTCCGACGGGGTTTCACGTGTCCCGCCGTACTCAGGATCCACTCTGGAGAGAACGAAGTTTTGACTACAGGGCTGTTACCTTCTTTGGCCAGCCTTTCCAGACCGCTTCATCTACCCCGTTCTTTTCTGACTCCGTATAGAGTGTCCTACAACCCCAAGAAGCAAGCTTCTTGGTTTGGGCTGTTTCCGTTTCGCTCGCCGCTACTCAGGAAATCGCATTTGCTTTCTCTTCCTCTGGGTACTTAGATGTTTCAGTTCCCCAGGTCTGCCTTCTCATATCCTATGTATTCAGATATGGATACCATCCCATTACGGATGGTGGGTTCCCCCATTCGGAAATCCCCGGATCAAAGCTTACTTACAGCTCCCCGAGGCATATCGGTGTTCGTCCCGTCCTTCGTCGGCTCCTAGTGCCAAGGCATTCACCGTGCGCCCTTTCTAACTTAACCTCAGCTGGCTTATAAACAGCGGATTTCTTCGTCAGTTTCGCTTCTGCGGTGCTCGAGTACCCGTTAAACGTACACTCCGCTCCTCAAAACTTCACTTCCTCGAACTCCTTGTTTCTAATCCATCTGTAATTAACTGTCAATCAATAGATTGACATAAGACGATTGAAGAATTCTTGACTATCTCAGTTCTCTCTTCTCAACATCAATAGATGTTGATCCGGTAAAACTTCAATTTCAATGCATTACTATCTAGTTTTCAAAGATCAAAGCAGCTAATTTGCTTACCTTCTTGATAAGCTACTCGAAACTACTACGTGCAGCTTTGCGACGAGAAAGCGACGCAAGGAGCGCGCAGGAGCACAAGGCATCACTGCATATTCTTACTTGAGAGATAACTCCCTCAAAACTGAACGAACAAAGCGCAAGCTATAGTTCAAACACAAGGTTTGAACTTCGACTAGAGTATTACTCCATAGAAAGGAGGTGATCCAGCCGCACCTTCCGATACGGCTACCTTGTTACGACTTCACCCCAATCATCTGTCCCACCTTAGGCGGCTGGCTCCTAAAAGGTTACCTCACCGACTTCGGGTGTTACAAACTCTCGTGGTGTGACGGGCGGTGTGTACAAGGCCCGGGAACGTATTCACCGCGGCATGCTGATCCGCGATTACTAGCAATTCCGGCTTCATGTAGGCGAGTTGCAGCCTACAATCCGAACTGAGAATGGTTTTATGGGATTCGCTCAACCTCGCGGTTTTGCAGCCCTTTGTACCATCCATTGTAGCACGTGTGTAGCCCAGGTCATAAGGGGCATGATGATTTGACGTCATCCCCACCTTCCTCCGGTTTGTCACCGGCAGTCACCTTAGAGTGCCCAACTGAATGCTGGCAACTAAGATCAAGGGTTGCGCTCGTTGCGGGACTTAACCCAACATCTCACGACACGAGCTGACGACAACCATGCACCACCTGTCACTTTGTCCCCCGAAGGGGAAAGCCCTATCTCTAGGGTGGTCAAAGGATGTCAAGACCTGGTAAGGTTCTTCGCGTTGCTTCGAATTAAACCACATGCTCCACTGCTTGTGCGGGCCCCCGTCAATTCCTTTGAGTTTCAGCCTTGCGGCCGTACTCCCCAGGCGGAGTGCTTACTGTGTTAACTTCGGCACTAAGGGCATCGAAACCCCTAACACCTAGCACTCATCGTTTACGGCGTGGACTACCAGGGTATCTAATCCTGTTTGCTCCCCACGCTTTCGCGCCTCAGCGTCAGTTACAGACCAGAGAGTCGCCTTCGCCACTGGTGTTCCTCCACATATCTACGCATTTCACCGCTACACGTGGAATTCCACTCTCCTCTTCTGCACTCAAGTCTCCCAGTTTCCAATGACCCTCCACGGTTGAGCCGTGGGCTTTCACATCAGACTTAAAAGACCGCCTGCGCGCGCTTTACGCCCAATAATTCCGGACAACGCTTGCCACCTACGTATTACCGCGGCTGCTGGCACGTAGTTAGCCGTGGCTTTCTGGTTAGGTACCGTCAAGGTGCCGACCTATTCGAACGGCACTTGTTCTTCCCTAACAACAGAACTTTACGACCCGAAGGCCTTCATCGTTCACGCGGCGTTGCTCCGTCAGACTTTCGTCCATTGCGGAAGATTCCCTACTGCTGCCTCCCGTAGGAGTCTGGGCCGTGTCTCAGTCCCAGTGTGGCCGATCACCCTCTCAGGTCGGCTACGCATCGTCGCCTTGGTAGGCCATTACCCTACCAACTAGCTAATGCGCCGCGGGCCCATCCTGTAGTGATAGCCGGAGCCATCTTTTAATTTGAGGTCATGTGACCTCAAAGTTATCCGGTATTAGCACCGATTTCTCGGTGTTATCCCAGTCTACAGGGCAGGTTGCCCACGTGTTACTCACCCGTCCGCCGCTAACTGTTTAAAAGCAAGCTTTTAAACAGTCCGCTCGACTTGCATGTATTAGGCACGCCGCCAGCGTTCGTCCTGAGCCAGGATCAAACTCTCCATAAAAGTGAGTTGATTAAGCTCATAAAAGTGTTACTTTCGCAACTTTTTGTCATTTTACAATGACGGGTTTGCCATTTTGCAATGGCAATGAGATATCATGAATCTCTTTCGCTTGGCTTTGTTCTGTTCAGTTTTCAAAGAGCTATTTGTTCAAGTCGTTTTAGCGACAAGAATCTAATAATACCATTTCATCAATAATATATCAACTGGTAAAAACAGGAGAACACTATCAAAAATGTAATTTCAAAAAAAGCGACAAAAATAATACTAACAAACTTTGATTACAATTACAAGCATTATTTCCACTTATAAAAACTAACTCAAAAGTGACAAGTAATAATATAGCATAATATTTATTGTAGTTCAAGATTAATTAAAATAAATCTTTGTCTTTTAAAAAAACGTATGAAAACGAGCGTAATATACAAAAATACTAATAAAAAGCAGGTGAATCCCTCTATGATAAAAGCAATATCAAGTTGGCTTATGGATATGAAGCAGAAAAAAATCGAAAATATGAAAACACTTGATTTATGCCCAGATTGTCACGGAAAAGGTTTTATGGTCTATCCAGCAGAACATTACTTCACTACTAGTTATGAGTGCGCTGGCTGTAACGGTACTGGAAATTTTTCAGAATGGTCTAGTCAAATGTAACGAAAAATGGAGAGTACGTTTTAACAATCTGTACTCTCTTTTTTGACTAGATAACCGCATTGAGTTTTACTTCATCTATATAAAAAGAATTCCTCTGCCTGAAAATATCATTTTTAGTATAGCTGACCTTGAAATGGCCTAGCCGTTTCATATCTGTTCTGAACAACCAACTTCCATTCACCGAAACTAACTCCCAAACCACAACACTATATTTCATCTATATAAAAGGCAAAGAATTCTTGAACATTTAAAATCGTTACATGCGACATCTGTATAATGCCTGAGTAAAACCCAATGCATGATAGTTATCTAGTTTTCAATGAGCTTCCTGATTTCTGTTTTACTTCTTAATGCTTAGTATATTTTTATATATACCTCATTTATAAAGACTTAAACTCAGAACAAGCCTTACTAGCTTGGTCTTTTTTTTATAAAAAAAATGCGCCCATTTTAACTCTTAATATAAACACTTTTTATAGTGTTACATAATAATAAAGTAACCCGTTTCGAAAGGTGGTGTTAGATTATGCATTACGGTTACGGAGCAGGTTACCCATATGGTGCAGGAATGCCAGCTACACCAGTTGCAGGGCATGGTGCTGGACGCGGTTTTGCGTTAGTTGTAGTATTGTTCATCTTGCTAGTAATAATCGGTGCATCTTGGACTTCTAAGTAATGCACTGTTGAGAAGGGCGCGCTTCTATGTGCCCTTTTTTTAGTGTACGTTAGAACAAGTACATACTACATTTAAAAGCTAAAAGACGAAAAGCGGTACTTATGATAAGATAATGGAGGATATATTGTAGTATAAAAAAGAAAGGTGTTATATAAATGAGTGTATTATCAGTAAAGAATTTAAGTCACGGCTTTGGAGACAGAGCAATTTTTCACGATGTTTCTTTTCGTTTATTGCGAGGCGAACACATTGGATTAATCGGTGCAAATGGAGAAGGTAAATCAACCTTTATGAATATCATTACAGGCAAATTAATGCCCGACGAAGGAAAAGTAGAATGGTCTAAAAAGGTTCGCGTAGGCTATCTCGACCAACACACTGTGTTGGAACGCGGGCAAACGATGCGTGATGTGTTAAAAAGTGCATTTAAGTATTTACTCGACCTCGAAAATGAAATGAATGAATTATACGATAAAATGGGAGACACCACTCCTGAACAACTTGAAAAAATGTTAGAAGAAGTCGGAAGCATCCAAGATACACTAACAAATAATGACTTTTATACAATAGATGCGAAAGTTGAAGAAATTGCACGCGGTCTAGGTTTAGATGCCATTGGACTAGAGAAAGACGTAGAAGATTTAAGTGGCGGACAGCGAACAAAGGTCTTATTAGCAAAGTTATTATTGGAAAAACCCGATATCTTATTGTTAGACGAGCCCACTAACTACCTGGACGAACAGCATATCACATGGCTGACAAGGTATTTACAAGAATACGAAAATGCTTTTATTCTTATTTCGCATGATATCCCGTTTTTAAACAGTGTAATTAATATTATTTATCATATGGAAAATCAAGAATTGAATCGTTACGTCGGAGACTATAATCATTTCTTAGAAGTCCACGAAATGAAAAAACAACAATTAGAATCAGCTTATAAAAAGCAACAGCAAGAAATTTCTCAACTTAAAGATTTTGTGGCAAGAAATAAAGCACGTGTATCTACTCGAAACATGGCGATGTCGCGTCAAAAGAAATTAGATAAAATGGATGTCATTGAATTAGCGAAAGAAAAACCAAAACCAGAATTCCATTTTCAGCAAGCGAGAGCAACAAGTAAGCTGATTTTCGAAACAAAAGAATTAGTGATTGGTTATGATGAGCCTCTTTCAAGACCATTAAACCTTCGGATGGAACGAGGTCAAAAAATAGCGCTTGTCGGAGCAAACGGCATAGGGAAAACAACGCTATTAAAAAGTATTTTGGGTTTAAATCCCCCACTGTCCGGTCACATTGAAAAAGGCGAATATCAAGAGATTGGTTATTTTGAACAAGAAGTAAAAAGCTCGAATAATACTTGTATTGAAGAAGTGTGGCAAACTTTCCCTTCACTGAATCAAGCGGAAGTGCGGGCAGCCTTGGCAAAATGCGGCCTCACAACTAAACACATCGAAAGTAAAATTGTTGTACTGAGCGGTGGTGAAAAAGCTAAAGTTCGATTATGTAAATTAATTAATCGCGAAACGAATATCCTAGTATTAGATGAGCCTACTAATCATTTAGACGTTGATGCTAAAAATGAATTAAAAAGAGCGTTAAAAGAATATAAAGGAAGCATCTTGTTAATTTCTCATGAACCTGAATTTTATGAAGACATCGTAACTGATGTTTGGAACTGCGAGTCTTGGACGACAAAATTAGTTTAACTGAATAGATTTAAGAGGGTGGGACATAAGCTTAAAAAACAAAGCTTTTATCCCACCCTTCTTGTTTACTCTATTCCTTCTATTTTATAAATATTTCCATCAATTCCACCTACATATATCACATTGTCTGAAAGTACACCATTAGCTACTACACCTTTTCCAATAGCCTCTTCAGCTACCTTATCCCCTTCTAAATGGTAGCCATGGATTCCTCCTTCAAGCGGATTAGCTCGGACATTCATATCAAAAAAGTAGATGGTTTCGTCTTTTATCAAAGGCTCTGCAAATATATTGTAATTTGAAGGATACGACTGAACCACTTCTCCATCACTTGGATCAATGACATATACGCGTCTAGCGTCTGACCCTCCAATATAAAGCAATCCATCTGTTAGCACAGGCTCACCTGTAAACCACGATCCAACTTCATCCGTATAATACCAAATCTCTTTTCCATTTTCGATATCAATCCCAATAACATCCGTATTCCTCCCTCCGACAATAAGCGTATCTCCTTCCAGAAGCATCGAAGCGGTTTGTGGACTTGACCCTGCATAGGTCCATACTAATTCTTTTGATTGTATATCGACTGCATGAATATCCCCTCTATAATCAGCAAAATATACAACTCCACCCTTTATAATGGGTGTTGTTCGAATAGCGGCCTCTTTCGGGGAATGATATTCCCATATTAATTCCCCTGTTTCTTGATTTAGCGCCAGAATATCACCTGCATCCGTTGCATAATAGACAAGGCCCTCATGCAGTAACGGGGAAGCATCCCTGTAATCCCATTCATCATTCCGTGACACTTGTTCCTCGTCATAGCCAGGATCATGTGACCATACCAATTTGCCACTTAGACGATCAATCCCATATAGGACTCCTTCTGCAGCTACAAATAAAGTATCTTCCCCAACAATTTCACTACGAATCTCTTTTTCAGTATCAAACTGCCATACCGCCTCATTTGTTTTGAGATCAATAGCATACAATATTCCATCATTACTTCCCACATAAAGGACTTGATCAATAATTAATGGTGATGAATAAATCGCATCTCCAGTTTCATAAATGGACTCAACCGATAATTGCTTCAGTACTACCTCTTCGACTTCTTCCACTACTTCTTGTTCCTCTTCTATCCGCTCTGTTGGTACTTCTTCCACTTCAGCACTCTCGTCTTTCATCTGATTACCACTATTTGCTGAGCAAGCGGTAATCGTTAACATCAAAATGAACAAAATGATTATAAAATTCCTTTTCATGTACAACGCTCCTTTCATAGTGATACTGTATCGAAGCGCTTTCAAAGAGAAATCCACCATTTGTCCTATTTTCATTCCTAATAGAAGGAATTTCAATGATTCTAACATAAAATTAAATCATTTTTAGGTAATGGATAAGAAACGAACAATAACGTCCTTTTCTATGCAAAAAAAAAAAAAAAAACACTTCACATTGAAGTGTTTTTTTGGCCTAGCAACGTCCTACTCTCACAGGGGGAAGCCCCCAACTACCATCGGCGCTGAAGAGCTTAACTTCCGTGTTCGGCATGGGAACGGGTGTGGCCTCTTCGCTATCGTCACTCGACTAAAAATATATTATCACATTTTACATATGATTTCAACATTCTTTTATAAAAGATATTAATAAATAAACTAGACCATTCAGGTTATATTACAAAAGAAAGGAGGGTTACCCATGAAAAGAAACCGTTATTTTTACATAAGCCTAGGTTTAATGTCCATATTAATATTTACCTTTACTTTTTTTAAAGTCGATAAGAAAAAAAGAAAATATCTCTTTCCTTTATACTTTACTTTTGCTGGTTTCAACTATATTTTTGAGTATGTTGTTTTAGTGCTTTTACGAGCGTATGGCTACAGCCCTAAAATATTTAATAACAAATATTATGACAATATGATAGGTGCCACATTTTCTCAACTGTATATTGTTCCAGTAACCGGTTTACTTTATTCTATATTAGACTTGAAGTACCGATGGTCATTACTATTCACTATGATACTTAGTCTCACCGAAAAATGGTTTACCTATAAAGGAATATTTAAAGAGTATTGGTGGCGTCTTTCATATAGTGTTATTGGTTTACAGATATTTTATAGTCTTACGAAATATTGGTCAGAATTGCTCATGAAAAGAAAAAATAAATTTGTGATGTACTCAACTATTTTTTCTGCTATTTTTGTGACTCACAGCACATTGTTTTTTTACCAATACACGTTTTTACAGACGGTTTTATTTCGCATTCGGGTATTTCCTAATCTGTACCGAAGTCACATCACAATTGCTACCCTTTATTCAGTAGCAACTTCTATCATATTGTTCATGTGTGTGTTAACAAAAAAATCAGTTGTTATAGTGGCAACCATTGTTATTTCATGTCTTTGTGATTTTGTCTTAACTAACACAAAACAGATAGTGGTAAAAAAACCTATTCACTATCTCTTATCCCCGCTAACAAAAGGGCTCTGTTGCTTACTTGCGTTGCGGTTTCAGTATACATTAAAAGAAAAAATGACGAACCAAAAAACTCTAGAAAATGAGTAAAAAGCTAGTTAATGTTTACAACCTAACTTCTCATTGTTTCAGGAAATAAGGGTTCATATAAATTTCTTTTCTTTTTTACTAAAAAATGGTAGAATTCATTATTATACCTACTATGAGGAGCCTACATGCGATATAAAAAGAAACTTTCACATATCATAATTGTCTGCTTCCTTTTATTTTTACTTCTCTCGTTTTTATCAGTTTACAATCAATTAAAAAGAATTGACGGCTTCCTTATTGACTGGTTTCTAGCCATTACTCCTAACAATGCAATAATTTGGTTTGAATATATTACGATGATTGGTGCTGGGGAACCCATTTTACTACTCACCCTAGGACTCATCCTTTTATTACTGTATAAGAAACATTATAGTGAGGTTGTCTTATTTTTATCGGTAACGTTCGGAGGCTTGCTTTTAAATTTATTTCTTAAAATGACTTTTCAACGTGAAAGGCCAGGTGAGATGCATGTCATCGATGTATTTGGGTATTCCCTTGAAATTGCTTCATACAGTTTTCCAAGCGGACATACGATGAGAAGCGTGCTTTTATTTTCATTACTTATATATATCAGTCATTCTTCACTAAAGCGTACGGACTGGAAAATAACAATTACTTCTTTGTCCATTTTAGCCATTATCCTTGTCTCTATCAGCCGGATTGTTGTCGGTGCTCATTTTCCATCTGATATCTTTGCAGCAATCTTTGCAGCAATTGGTTGGTTTACTTTCTGCATCATGATTAACGAGAACATCCTCTCTTTACTGAAGTATCGGTTGCGTGTAACTTAGGTCTGTTTCACTTCTATAATCTATAATTAAAAGCCACTGAATAATCGACTATTCAGTGGCTTTGTTTTATATTAACGGCAAGAAAAAAAGGGATACCCGTACATATTAAGAGAAAGTCCAGTCGATTAAAAAACATCACTTTATAATGAATCTAACACTTTAACTGAAACCAAACAAATGTCATCCTCATGAGTTTCTTCAGCTTCAATTAATTCTCTAAAATAGTTTATTGTCGTTTTTTGTTCCCGTTTTGCTAGTTGATAATGCTTTGCAATCGTATCACCAGGGTGTTCTTTATTTTTATGAAGGAAATCCATTAACCCATCTGTATATAAAATAATTTCTGTTTCTTCCTCGAGCGGGAATTCTCCTACTTCCTTTTTTAAGGTTTCAAAAATACCAAGAGGGATCGAGCCCTTATCAATAAAAGAAATCTGGTTAGAGTTTACAAGAACCGCTGGTGGGTGCCCTGCATTTAAGAAATTAATCTTATTATTGTTAAAATCAAGAGTCACATAAATCCCTGTGACATAAGATAAAATTTCCTTTTTATCATTAAATAAATGAAATAATTCCTTGTTAAGCTGTTCCATTACCTTATCAGGGTCAATACATGTTGTAATAATGTCCTCAAGTATTGGCGATATGGCCATTCCTATTAAAGCAGAGGACACTCCATGCCCCATCACATCTAAAACGATTACACCATACAAGCCTTCTTTTATCTTATACCAGGAACAAACATCTCCTGACAATTGAGTTGAAGGTGTGTAAATGTATTTTATATCTAGATAATTGTCATGATATGGAGCATTTAGCACGGATTGTTGAACTTTACGTGCAAGTTCAAGTTCAATTTCTGTTTGCATTTCGTACTTTTTTAGTTTTACTGCTTTCTCTTCTAACTTAATTTCACTGCTAATCAGTTGTGAAAAGCCTTCTAATATCGGAATATCTTCTGCCTTTAATTTATATGGATCTGGGTCTAATGCACACAATGTTCCAAACACTGAACCATTCTCTAAGAAGATAGGCACACCTAAATAGGAACCAATTGTAAATATGTTAGTCACTTCTAAATTTCTAACTAACTCTGATTTCGAAGTATCTTTTATAAGTAAAGGCTTTTTTGAATTCGCCACTATATTACAGTAAGATTTCTCTACAGGTTCGTCTACACTTGGAGGGATGTTACACCCACCCTCTTCATTGATGACTTGTAAGATTTTAAATCTATTTTGTTGTGTACTAGCAATAAAAAAAGTTTTTGCCCCAACTGTACGCTTCATAAGTAAAAGTACAGTTTGAGCATTTTCTTCAAACTTTGATAAAAGCTCTAGCATGTATAATACCTCTCTCTAGACCTCGTCTTGTTATTCGTCCTAAAAAAATATAATATCTTGTTATTTTATCATAGTTTATAATACTTTCGTATTAATGATAAACTATATTTTTTGAAGTAAACACTATGTCTTATCCTATTCTACCTAACTTGTCTGATATGTATTTTAAAGATTACGTAAGCTTATTGAAAAATAACACGAGGCCAACCCGTCTTTCATAGGATAGTTATTACCCACCCGAAATTTAATTACAAGGGAGGAGGTTCCTATGAATATATTTTCTCAAAGTGAATTATCCAAAGAAAAAATGGACCAAGAGAGCCTTGAATTTCAAATGTTTCGGATGAGAGAAAAGATAAAAGACATTGCTTTGAAGTGGAATGTAGTTGGAATTGAACAAACAACCCAAAATAAATGGGTCATTGTCTATACAATGGAAGATGAAAAGATGTGTAAAATAATGCTTACTGATTGTGAAAAGCCATTCTCAGGAATATGGGATTATTGCATGGATATCGAATATCAAGATCCTTCCACCATTTTAATAAAGGATATTAAAGGAGAAGAAAATCAAGGATACGGTTCCATTTGCATGAAACAGGTCAAACATATTGCACAAAATAGAAATGCTCAATTTATCATTGGAGACATTGTAGAACGTGACTGGGACCATCTTGACCGATTAATCCACTTTTATAAAAAACATGATTTCTTCGTTGATATCAACCATGAGCAAAAATCCGGACAAGTATTGTGGAATCCGCGATAATAATAGTTGAGGGTGAGACAAAAGGTGTTTTCCTTATGGACTCACTCTCTTCTAAAGTCCTAATTTCGCTAAAATAAAACGTTGACTATAACTGAGGCAGCTCCATTTATTATTCCTTCTAGTATAATTCGTTTATTATGACTAATTATAAAAAAGTTAGATGAAATAAGCTAATTCATAAAAATATGTATTAGCTTTCTATTTATGAGGATTAATAAAGTCTATTTACATCATACAAAAAAAGTTTGTTATACCCTTCCCTATAATGGGAAAGGGTTATAGTTTCAGTAAGAAAGGAAGCATTTTAGAATGGATAATGCCTTATTTGACCAAAGACAAGCTGTGTTAGCCACGATGCATCAAAAAGAACAAGTGATTGCTCCTATGATGAAGCGAGAATTAGGAATCATTGTTTCTGTTCCTAGTTCATTTAATACAGACGTCTTTGGCACATTCACCAGAGAAATTGATCGTAAAGGCGACCAACTTCAAGCGGCACACAAGAAAATAGAAGAAGCTCTTCGGAAGACAGGATTATCAATCGGAATAGCTAGCGAAGGTTCATTTGGGGCGCATCCTGTTGTTCCCTTTCTTCCGTTCAACCGTGAACTCATTCTTTTTATAGATAAAAAACTGGACCTTGAAATCGTCGGACATGCTTCAAATAGCAATACAAATTATGCCCATACTGAAATTTCAAGTAGAGAAGAAGCTCTGGCTTTTGCCGAATCGGTCAGGTTTCCTAGTCACGGAGTAATCGTTAAACATGATGAGATTATCCAAAAGGGAATTACCGAAGAGGAAGTTTTACAACGCGTAGTCTCTGACTTCCTAGCTAAAGGAGCAACATCCATTCACATCGAAACCGATATGAGAGCGCTGTATAATCCAACTCGAATGAAGAACATCGAGCTTGCAACAGAAAATCTCATATCAAAACTAAAATCAAGATGTTCACAGTGTGGAACACCGGGTTTTGAAATTACGGAATATCAAAAAGGATTACCTTGTCAATGGTGCAATAGACCAACCGACCTACTTTTAGCTCATACATTTCAATGCAAAAAATGTCATCATAAGGAAGAAGTATTTTATCCTAATGGAGCATCTTTTGCAGATCCTGGACAATGTCAATGGTGCAATCCATAAGAAAAACCGCAAAGCGGTCTTTTTCTTAGAAGCAAGGAGCGCAGCCACTGCCTCTTTCAAAGTGTTTTACAAGTGCCCTTCTTGTAAAACGCGCGCAGTGTGCGAAGCCCTTGCTCTTCCTGAATTACTTACAAAACATCTATGAGCAACTCAAAATATCCTATCCGTTAAAAAGCATAATTCATGCATATATCTTTATATCATGATACTCTTTTACTACGATTAAAAGGAGGATCCCATCATGTCTGACGATACACAAAAAAACACTCTTGCAAATACACAGTTTTCGGTTCTCGACTTAGCTCCTATTCTAGAAGGAAGCAACGCCGTAGAATCTTTTCAAAATAGTATGAAATTAGCTCAAGCTGTCGAACAATTTGGTTTTAATAGATATTGGCTAGCTGAACATCATAATATGCCTGGTATTGCTAGTTCAGCCACCGCAGTAGTCATCGGCTATATCGCTGGGGCAACTTCAACCCTACGAGTGGGTTCTGGAGGAATCATGCTTCCTAATCATGCTCCACTAATTATAGCTGAGCAATTCGGGACATTAGAATCGATGTATCCAGGACGAATTGATTTAGGTTTAGGACGAGCCCCTGGAACAGACCAACTAACTGCCTATGCATTGCGTCGCAATCAGAGGGTCGATGGTAGTGAATTTCCCGAGCAATTAGCGGAATTACGGTCTTTTCTCCAACCTTCGTCTCAAAATCGAGTAAGAGCCATTCCAGGAGAGGGACTTTCCATTCCAATCTGGTTATTAGGGTCTAGTGGATTTAGTGCAAAATTAGCAGGTCAATTAGGTCTTCCTTTTGCTTTTGCTAGTCATTTTGCTCCTGATTATTTATTACCAGCTTTACAGCTTTACCGAACGAACTTCCAACCATCAGAAACTCTATCAAAACCATATGTCATGGTTGGGGTCAATGTCATTGTTGCTGAATCAGATGAAAAAGCGAAGTGGCTTGCATCTTCACAGGAACAAGCCTTTCTTAACATCATTCGAGGCAAATCTGGAAAGTTACAAGCACCCATTGAAAACATGGATACTGTATGGAGTGAAACGGAACGAGCAATGGTACAAAAAATGTTATCGTATTCTGTAGCGGGTAGTATGAATACGGTTAGAGAAAAACTTCTTGCATTCAAACAGGAAACACAAGCTGATGAATTTATCGTCAACACCCATGTATTTAACCAAGAAGAGCGCATTCGTTCCTACGAACTTCTTTCTCATATAGTATAACTTTCATTACACCTATTATGTTCACTTTGAGGTCGAAACAAAGGATTAAAATACTCTTTGTTTCAGCCTCTTTTTGATACACAACTAACTTACTAAGACCCACATTGGCAGTCTTCATATTCAAGCTTTTGTCTTCTTTATTTACAGTTTTTTATTTCTTCTCCTAGTAACTGATAAGAACGAAGACGGTCACTGGCTGAATGAGTGTGTGTCACAACCATAATTTCATTGGCTTGATAGGTTTTCTGAATCTGCTTCAGTTTTTCTATTAATTCGTGCGGATTCCCAGTTACGATATTTTTCCTCATTCTTTCTATTTTTCCTTTTTCCATTTCAGTTAGTTTGTATTCCATTGCTTCTTCTCTTGAAGGAAGTCCATTACGGCGACTCCCATTCTCTTTTTGCAGAGCACCAATGGTTGTACTTAATGCTAGTTCATTAGCTCTTTCCGTCGTTTCAGCGCATATTGCTGACACCGTCACTATAACTTCAGGCTTTTGATTTTCCCGTAAAGATCGATATGAATCAAAATACTGTTTGATGATTTCAACTCCATCATTTTCACTCATAAATTGTCCAAATGCATACGGCACTCCAAGTTGCCCTGCAAGAATACCACTCTTTTTGCTCGTTCCAAGAATCCAAGGCACCGGCGCACTTGTTGGAAAAGGTGAAGCTGTTACCTTTTCATATTTATGCCCTGTTGGAAAAGAGTCCTCTAAGAATTGGAGAAGCTCCTTAACGGCATCTGGCATGTTCCAAACCTGTTTTAGGAAGTGGTCTGATAAGGCATTGGTTGTCTCCGCTGAGCCACCAGGTGCACGTCCGATCCCTAAATCAATACGGTTAGGAAATAGCGTAGCCAATAGATTAAAGACCTCAGCAACTTTAAAAGTTTTATAAAAGGGAAGCAATATTGCACCAGAACCAATTCGGATTTCTTTCGTTTGCGCACCAATATAAGGTAACATCACCTCAGGAGCAGGACAAGCTAAACCGGGTAAATTATGATGCTCCGCTATCCAATACCTTGTGTAGCCATACTTTTCACCGAGTTGTGCAAGTCGAACAGCATGATGTAATGCTTCATAGGCCGTTTCATTATCAGTGATAGGAGCCTGGTCTAATATACTAATTTTCATCGTTCTAACTCACCTACCTGTACGACTTCCTTTACCTTTAACGAAAACGTTCCCACCTGCCCCTCTTTGTAGAGATTTGTGACAGAAGTCGAGTAATGTGTAATCGTTCCTCGAAACAATATTCCACTGTAAGGAACGTGAACATCAAACTCACCTTCGTACAAAAGCGTAGTTATCTGATGATAGTCGTTACTATCAACTAAAAATTTAACAAAGAGTTCATGAAGATGATTATGAAGCATGTGTTGATACGATATTACTTGAATTGAAGTATCATTCAATACGATTACGTTAGCCAAAACGTTACAGCTCCTTTCACGGATGAAGATAATAGCACTTATACTAAGAGTGTAGCAAATTGATAATTAGACGACAAAATGGGGACTGTAAAAGTTCGGTTTTTAACTTTTACAGTCCCCTCCTATTTACATTGCGCTATATGTTTGGTTAGAACCTTCTTTTATTTAATGATTCCTTCTTCCATTTGGTAAATCGAAAACGAATGCTCTTCAATCGCCAATGCTATAACGGAATTGTCCTTTTTAAAAAAGTAAACATGTCCAAGTTGTTCCTTTTCTAATTCATCCCATCCCCATGCTTTAATTTCATCAAAATAGGGTTGTGGGGAAATAAGCCCTTGTTTACCACCTATATTTGGTATCTTAAACGTTTCTCCTTTGACTATGTGAGGATTGTCAAAGGTTGATTCAAGGATTTCGGCTTTTTCTGGAACTGGAAATTCATCATGTACCGATGATGAAACAAATACGATATTACTTGTGTTACAACCGACGAGTAAAAGGGTCATCATAGATAACAATACAATTGTACGCATAAAAAACACTCCTTACAGGTCTACAATTTTTAGTAACTCGTGAAGCTTGTAAACGGATAATATCGAAGAATCACTTTTCCAACAACATTATCAATTGGAACAGGGCCAATGTCACGGCTATCAATACTATGGTTTCGGTTATCCCCCATTACAAAAACATGCTGTTCAGGGACAACAAACTCCTCAAACGAATATACCATTTCATCTTTAATGTATTCTTCTGTTAATTCAATACCATTTCTAAAAATCTTTCCATCTCGTCCCTCTAATCTATCTCCAGGCTCACCTATTACCCGCTTTATCCAAAAATGCTCGTCCTCTTTCTCGTCTTCGTCTTCTCGGAGTAGTTTAGCAAGCATCGGGCTTTCGAGAAAGTTATCGGTAATTGACCGTTTCCGCTCCGTCCGACTATCAATAATGACCAAGTCAAGATATGAAGGGTCTTGACCAAGTAAATATCCACTCTTAAATATAATGACTCTGTCACCAATACTATCTTCATCAAAAGGGTTCTCCCCATCAAACGTCGGCTCCATTGAACTTCCGCTAACGGAATAAGGTTGAATGACAAAGGAACTGATAATAAGAGACAATACGAGCGCCGCTAAAATCACTTTACTCCAACTGAATAGCTCTTGAAAGAGCATTGATTTTTTCATATATAACACCTTCACCACATTTGACTTGTATTTAACTATCAAACTCTATGTATATTTCGACTAGTCCCATTAAATTCCCTTTTTTTTCGTTACATTTGAGGATATGTATTTAAAACCAGTAGTATTCATTTCTTGTAAACACTGTAAGACACTAGTGAACCAAAACTAAAATCTCTAAATAACACCAAACTAAATTATCCTTTCAAAAAAAGACCAGAAGAAAAACTCTCCTGGCCATCCTTATAAATTTGCGGTTTATAATTTAAAGATTTTTAATTCATTTTGAAGTTTCTCTGCAATTTTGGCAAGCTCATTTGCACTTCCTGCAACTTCTTGAACAGTAGCACTTTGTTCTTCAGAAGAAGCGGCGGCTTCTTCTGTTGCAGCGACAGCAATTTCGATTGTTTCTGAGATTTGTTTTACAGAGGACATTACATCAGATGCATTGTTTCGAATTTCTGAGAGAATTTGCTTTATAACTTCCACACCTTCTTCAGTTTCTTTTACATTCCCAACTATCTTATACAATGAATCTCCGCCTTTTTGAATCATATTGACCTGTTGATTTATCGATTCTAAATTCGTTTCCATTGTATTGACAGTTACAGTTGTTTCCGATTGAATATCACCAATTAAACTTGTAATCTGATTGGCTGCGTTATTTGATTGTTCGGCAAGTTGTCGAACTTCAGATGCGACAACCGCAAATCCTTTCCCATGCTCTCCTGCTCTAGCTGCTTCAATCGCAGCATTTAAAGCAAGTAAATTGGTTTGATTGGCGATGTCAGTGATTACGGTTATAATTCCACCAATTTCTGATGAACGTCTATTCAGCTTTTGAATCGAATCTGTAGCAAATTCAATCGTTTCCGTCACTTTATCCAAGTGCTGAATCGCATCATTTATCGCAATATTTCCTTCTTCTGCTTCGGTAGAGGACATTTGCGCTCGTTGAAGTGTTCGTAACGCCACCTCGTCCCCTTCCGTCACTTTAGAAATGGCTATATCTACTTTTGTTAAAATAACACCGGCTTCATTTGATTGTTTTTCAGAAGCACCGGCTAAATCATTTGTTGTTTTCGCAATTTGTGCACTCATATCTCCGGTAACATCTGCACTTGCTGCTAACTCTTCAGCAGTAGCAGCGGTTTGTTCTGCTGTAGACATCACTTCGGCAATGAGGCCTTTTAAATTGTTCGTCATTTGGTTAATCGATTGAGATAGTTGACCGATTTCATCCTTGCTACGAACTGTGATTTCTCCAACCTTAAGATTCCCATCTGCAATCTCTCGTGCTATATTCGTTATTTCTTCTAGCGGCTTCACACCACGTTTAATCATGAAGAACACGAGTAAGGCAATAATGATTAAGGCAGAAGCACCAAATAGAATAACCGTAGTTTGAAATTCAGAAATCATGTCATAATAAGGAGCGGCTGATTGTCCAATAAATAACATACCAATCGTTTCTCCAGCGGCATTGGTAATAGGTTCATAAATAGTAACTAATCGTTGGCCGACAACTTCTGCTTCACCGGTAAAGACTTGGCCACCTTCAAGTGTATGCTTGGCTACTTGTTCAGATACTTGAGTTCCTACTGCTCTTTCTCCCGTTTCTAACAAAACACTCGTAGTTACTCGTGTATCCCCTTGAAAAATAGTAATCGCATTATTGGTTAATCTTGAAAGCTCATCAACAATGGCAAAATTATCGTTCATTTCTGTTGTTCCTTTGTATAGCTTTCCATGTTGGACAGACCACTCACCAGGCATTTTATAGTCAATCAATCCTTTTGATACACTTAATCCGTCTTGTAAACTATTATTTGCAACTATAAAAATATCTTTCTTTACGATTGAAATAGAATATCCACTGATAATTGAAGCCATTAAAGAAAAAAGAATCACAAACAATAAGGTCAGTTTTCCTTTTACACCTATTTTCATCTAGTTGTTCCCCTCTCCATGAATAAATTGCATCGCTTGCTCCATTGTTTCGAAAATAGAAAAGATTTGCTCAAACTTAGCAATGCTAAACAATTCTCGTAAAAATGAATCTGGAACAACTAGACAAATTGGTTGTGTACCATCGGTTTTCTTTAAGAAAGATAAGAGTGCTCCCATACCCGTACTATCAATGGCTGTCACGGTAGAAAGGTCGAAAATAAAACCATTAGCTTCTTGATTATAAAACCCTAGGATTGAGTCTTTTAAATCCTTTGAGTTTTCATACTTTAATATGCCTTGAATCGTAAATACTTGTACATCTGCTATTTGTTTTTGTTGTACCATTTCATGATTAATTGACAAGTTACCTACCTCCGTTTACGAATCTTTGTTGAAAATCTGTGTTCCCCTTCTTTAGAGAAAGTAAGCTTGTCCACAAGCTCCTTTACCATTAATAGCCCTCTACCTCGCTCTTGAAAAACGATATCTTCTAATCTCAATTCATGTATGTTCACTAAATCCTCTTCTGATAACCCACCAGCATTATCAGTGACTGTTACAATCATATCAACTTCATTCACGGTAACATCTACGCTAATTTCTTCCGAAGTTTCTTTACCAAACTGAGTGTGAACAGCTTCTAGCGAATTAATAAGTAATTCATGAATTGCAAATGAAAAATGAGGTTGAGCTTCACCTACATACTGTTCAATAGCATAGGGAATTACTTGGTCGAAATAAGAAATCGAATCAATACGGCAGGGGAGGGTAAATTGTAAAGAAAGCATTTTAACGACCCCCTTTTTAAAAATCTTATAGTTATTTCTGACGGATAACGTCACTAAATCTACACTTGCTTTTAAATATAAACTATTTTATGAATAAAATATACTAGGAATTTATTCCTAGTATGTGTTGTTTTTATAGGACAAACTTCTAAACAAGTTGTGAGTAGGTTCTCACAACTTGTTTAGAAGCATATGACTGGTTTGCACGAGTCAAGACATGACATAATGATACGATAACTCGTTTTGTCACAAGACCGCCTTTCTCTTTTAGGTATACCTATTGTTCTGTCAAAATCAAAGGACCTTCTTTAGTAATGGCAAGTGTATGCTCATATTGAACGGATAACTTACCATCTGCCGTTCTTGCAGTCCAGCCATTATCATCCTTGATACTAAACCAAACCCCTTCGTTAACCATCGGTTCGATTGTTATAACCATGCCTTCTTTTAATCTCATTCCTGTTCCCGGCGTTCCAAAATGAAAAATCGCAGGCTCCTCATGAATAGTTGGTCCTATTCCGTGTCCTGTAAATTCACGAACAACAGAGAACCCTTCTTGTTCAACAAAAGATTGAATCGCATAGCCAATATCCCCTAGTCGGTTTCCTGGGTACGCCTGTTCAATACCAATATACAATGCCTTTTTAGTTACTTCCATTAACCTTTTTTGTTTTTCTGAAATATTTCCAACTGCATAGGTCCAAGCAGAATCCGCAAGTGCCCCATTGAGATTGACAACTATATCTATCGTAACAAGATCACCTTTTTTTAGCGGTGTTTTTCTGGGAAAGCCATGACATATTTCATCGTTAATTGAAGCACATGTTGCATATTGATATCCATGAAAACCTTTTTGCTCTGGCGTTGCTCCATTTTTAAGTAAATAAGTTTCCACTAACTTGTCAATTTCTAACGTCGACATACCTGGCTTAATCCTTTTAGCTAGCTCTTTGTGACAAGAGGCTAACAACCTACCAGCTGCATGCATTTGCTTAATTTCTCTATCCGATTTTAAATTGAGCAAACTTATCATCCTTTACATCTTTTTCTTTATACTATTCTTATTACCACCCACTGACATTATCACAAAAGACAGAGAAAAAGTTGGGTTTTCGAGGTCACTGAAAAGTTCGGTTTTTAACTTTTACAGTGACCTCGATGCAATGTGCGAAACCGTTGCGTTCTTTAGTGCCTACTACGAGTGGGTTTCTCTTAGTAGGCACGCAACGTGTGAAGCCATTTCCTTTTTAATCATAGACAGAGAAAAAGTTAGGGTTATACTATTTCTGTGTCCACATAAAAAACCTCTGGTCGATGACCAGAGGTTTACGCTATCATATGAAATTAGCCTTTTACAGAACCGGCTGTGATTCCTTCAACAATCCGGTTACTTAATATAAAGAATGCCAGAAGAATTGGAATGATGCTAATCATTAATGTGGCTCCAATTGCTCCCCAATCTGTTGCATATTGTCCAATGAAGTTTTGAATCCCAACCGTTAACGTTTTGTACTTATCAGAGCTGATGAACGTATTGACAAATACGAACTCGTTCCAGTTATAAATCATGTTGATAATGGCGGTTGTCGCAATAACAGGCGCCGTAATTGGTAAAATGATTTTGAAAAAGAGGCGATGGACAGAACATCCATCCATAATTGCCGCTTCTTCCACTTCACGAGGGATCGTATAATAAAAGCCCAGTAGGATCATTATCGTAATCGGTAAATTAAATGCTGTGTACGTTAAAATGATCGATAAAGGGTGATTCATTAATTTAATTGTTGTAAAAAAACTAAAAAGTGGAATGAGAGTAGAGTGAACAGGTATCATAAGTCCAACCATAAATAGACCTAATACTGGCTTACTTAGTTTCCACTTCATTCTTGTTATCGCAAATGTCACAAAGCTTGCAAGTAACACCGTTAAAATAACAGAGACTGCCGTAATCCACACACTATTAAAGAAATACAAACTAATGTTACCTTCTGTCCATACCTTCACATAATTTTCCCATCTTGGATCAGATGGAAGAGCTAAAGGTGCTAAGTTATATACCTCTTGGTTATTTTTTAAGGAAAAGAACAGCAACCAAATTAAAGGAAGGATTTGAACAATAGCAACAACAATTAATACAACATACAACAACCCAAGAGAGATACGTTGCCACAGTGAGCTTGGGTTAGAAGTAGGCTGCGGTGATATCGATTTTTGAGTTTCTAACACTTTTTCCATTGTCTATTCCTCCCTTAGTATTGGACATTATCTTTTGTAGTTGTTAGTTTACGAATCACCCATGTAACGACTAAACAAATAAGAAGGAGATAAAAGCCTGAAGCACTTCCATATCCAAAATCATTCATTCTAAATGCTTGCTTGTACATGAATGAGGCCATTACTTCACTTGCCCCATTAGGTCCACCATCGGTCATAACATAAATCAAATCGAAATATTTTAGTGAACCAACAACGGCCAATACAATGGTTACTTTAATAATTCCCATGATTAAAGGAACTTTGATTTTATAAGCAATTTGCCATGGAGACGCGCCGTCTATTTTCGCTGCATCGATTAATGACTCAGGAATATTTTTAAGGGCTGCATAATAAATCAAAATATAAAAGCCTGCATATTGCCATATAATAGCAATAAAAATTGAAAATAACACAATTTTCGTATCAGCTAACCATAATGGCGGGTTTTCAATCCCGATAGACATAAGAAGTCTGTTAATTACACCATTTGTTGGATGATATATTTTTATCCATAGCTGAGCAATGGCTACTGATGATAAAAGCATCGGGATTAAGTATATTTTCCGTAATAAATTTGCTCCTTTTATTTTGCCTGAGAGAACCACAGAAACAAGTAGATACCCTCCCAAACTAAGAACGGAAAAGACAGCTAATAAGAATGAGTGATAGGTACTTCTCCAAAACATATCATCAGACAAAAGTCTTATATAATTATCTAATCCAATGAATAGCTTCTCTCCAATCCCATCCCAACTTAATAATCCATAATAGCCTGTCATTACGATCGGTATGTAAATAAGAACTAAAATTAGGATTAATGCTGGTAACACGTATAGCGCGATGATAAATTTATTGGACATGACCTTATCCACATTTATTCTCTCCTTTCTATATGAAAAACGGCAAAGCCATATTTGATTAATTTACTTCCAGACATCAATGAGCAACTAATCTTTTATGCTTTCCTATCAGTTAAGAAAAACGACAAAAACGTCTTGTCTTGGCTGAAAACGAAAGGACATATCTAGGCTTGCGGATATGTCCTCTCGTGAATCCTATTATTCTTCAGCAGCTAGCGCTTCTTCGTGCGTTTTTGCAAAGTCTTCAGGCGTTACTTCCTTACCGAATAATGATTGAATCATATTCAAGTGAGTTTCAGCTACTCCCGAACTCATTTGCACATCAGCAAACAATGTAATGTTTGAAGCATTCCCTAGCTCATTTAAAACGCTAATGTATAGCTCAGGAAGGTCTAAAGTAGATGTATCTACTACAGTTGCAGGAATAACTCCAGCTCCTGTTACAGATTGCTCTCCCCATTTCTCAGCAAAGAATTTAGCAAATGCTTTTGCTTCTTCTTTAACATCTGAGTTTTCAGCTACGAATAATCCTACACCAGGTCCACCAACCCAGCTATTAATGTCTCCAGCTCCACCTTCGATCATCGGGAACTTGAAGAATCCTACATTGTCTCTAAACTCTTGAGGAATATCTTCAGTTAACGTGAAGTTAGGAAGCTCCCAAGAACCCATTAAGTACATAGCAGCTGTTTCATTTAAAAATTCTTGTTTACCTTCATCATTTGATAAACCATTAAATCCACGGTTAAATGCGTTCATATCTACTAATGTTTGAATTTCTTTTGCAGCGTCAATTAAAGCAGGGTTTTCAAAAGTACCACTACGGTCAATTGCCCCATTTAATGCTTCAGCTCCACCAAAACGGTCAGCTAAATACATATACCACAATGAACCCGTCCACCGGTCACGGTTTCCTAATGCGATTGGCGCAACACCATTACCTGCTAACGTTTCAACTACGTTTAAGAACTCTTCATATGTTTCTGGTACCTCAAGGCCGTTTTCAGCAAAAATTGCTTTATTATAATAGATAGGTACAATGTTTAACTCAAGTGGTAATGCATATTTTTGTCCATCCACTTCATATGCCTCAAGCGTACCTGAAACAAATGAATTTTCTAAATCTCCATCTAAAATATCATTTAAAGGAGAGAATAAGTTTCCTTTTACATAAGGATCTAAGAAACCAGCAGGCCATGTCATTCCAACATCAGGTAATTGATTGTTAGAAGATACAACTTGAAGTTTACTTTTATATTGCTCGTTTTCAAGTACTTCTTGCTCAATTGTCACGTGTGGGTTGTCAGCTGTGAATTGGTCAATAATTTCATTTACAATTTTGTTTTGTCCAGCTGAACCTCCAGCAGGCCATAAATGCATAAAGTTAATTGTAACAGGTTCCTTACCTTCTTCTGCAGCTGGCTCTTCTGTCGTATCATTGTTAGCGTTCTCATTTTCAGCAGGACCTGTGTCAGTTTCTGTTCCGCCACAAGCAGCTAAAAGTAGAGCAAACATAACAACTAGTGCGATTAGCCATGTATGCGCTTTCTTTGTCATTTCTAAAACCCCCATATCTAAGTTTTTACTACACCCTAAGTCTATCACCCAAGCCATTTGGCAAATAGGTAACTATGATTGGGGGAAATTCCACTTTTATTGGTATCTTGCTAGAATATTTGGTTTTAATAGGAAAATAGATTTTGTCATTTTTATGTAGTGACTTTCAATTAGCTCGTCTTTGTTTCTTGTTTTCTATACTGACTTGGTGTTACCCCTTCATAATCTTTAAACATTTTAATAAAATACTTAGAAGTATGATATCCGACCTCCTCAGCTATTTCTGCCACAGACATCTGCGTTTGATACAGTAATTTTTTTGCAACAAGCAATCTCCTTCTCGTCACATATTCACTAAATGTAAGACTTGTTTGCTCTTTAAATAACACACTAAAATAGCTAGAATTTAAGTGGATATAATCTGCTACTCGTTGAAGGGTTAATCTTTCTTTTATATTTTCATCGATATATGTCAAGGCTTTTTTCACGGGAGGACTTGTATTGTTCTCCCGTGTAACAATTGGTAACAAACGGTCATCCACCACTTTTTGCATCATTCCTACTTGCTCTCGATTTTCATATGCTTTAAGAGCTTTTTGGACAGAATCAAACAGTTTTTGTTTACTAATCGGTTTTAGTAAGTAGTTTTGAACACCATATTGAATCGCCTCCTGAGCATAGTCAAATTCAGAATAAGCGGAAATGACAATGACTTCTGGTTTAGATTCAACGCTTTGGATATTTTTTACTAATTGTAATCCCGTCATTTCGGGCATACTGATATCCGTAATTAGCAAATGTACTTTTTCGTTCAAGATGATATTCAGGGCTTCTTTTCCATTAGTAGCTGTCAAAATGGTCACATTGTCATTACTTGATAATTCCAATGTTTTTTGCAAGCCTTGCCTAATTCTCGGCTCATCATCAACGACTAATATCACTTTCTGAAACTTCATCTCTTTGCCTCCTCCACGGAATTTCAAAGTATACTTCAGTTCCTTTGCCTTTCTCACTTTCAATCATTAACGCGTAACTTTGTTTAATCTGATAATAAAGTTTTAAGCGCTTATTCACATTTACCAACGCCATCCCACTTTTACCAGAGAGTTTCATCGTATCTGTTTTTAATGACTGATATAGCGATTCAAGAGTTCTTTGCCCCATTCCAGCACCGTTATCTTTTACGATGACTTGGATAAAATCTCCCTTTCCTCTTTTAATGATGACCTCTACATGACCTTGTCCAACCTGATTCCCGATACCATGTAAAATAGCATTTTCTACCAAAGGTTGAATGACAAGCTTTGGCAATTCTACTGACTCAAATTCAGCAGGAACTGTAATCTTCCATGTTAAGCGGTCTTCAAATCTAATTTTCATGATTTTCATATATCGTTCGACATGGTCAATTTCTTCTTTTACTAGCACCCAATCCTCTTGTTTATCATACTGAATGGTATAGCGAAATAAGTCAGCCATATCAAGAACATATTCACTTAGTTCTTCTTCTCCTTTTTCATCTAATGACCAATACAATACATCCAATGTATTAAATAGGAAGTGTGGATTTATTTGTGCTTGGAGTGCTTTTAATTCAGCGCGACTACTTAGGATCTCTTTTTCATACACCACTTGTATTAAGTGATTCATTGTCTCAACCATATTGTTATACGTTTCATTCAATTCATTAATTTCCTTTGTTGATGATATTTCAGGGTTCGGGTGTAGTGCTCCTAATGTCCCATATTTAAGTGTCTTTGTTAATTTTTGTATCGGTTTTGTAATAGCGGTAGAAATAGAGTAAGAAAAAATGAGAAACACGAAAAAACCGATAATACATGCTACAATAAGAGCTGTACGTAGTGCCGTTACATCCTTTGTGACCGAGCTAATAGGTGTAAGGATAACGGTTTTCCAGCCAGTTAGTTTGGAGACATGTTCTACTAACAAATGTTCACTTTCATTTATTGTTACACTTCGTCCACTTGTACTAAAAATAAGGCTGACATCCCCTTCAAAATTTGAGGATATCGGGTGAACATCTCCATCTAGTAATATCATATAATCACTTGTTTGACTCGCTTCATTAAATTGAAAATAGGTATCTTTAATTCTTACAACTAGATACCCCCCTTGCGAAAACCAGCGGTCTAAAAGCGTTACTTGTTTAATAGCTAAATAAAAATTCGGGTCATTAGGGTCTTTGCTTATCCATATCATTCTTCCCTTTGCCTCATCTGCCTTTTGGATCCATCTTGGGTCCAATCGACTTGACAAATCAGCCTCATTTAACGGAAACAGTCTTCTTTCATCTGATAAATAAAGCTCAAAAGAATCGATTCCATCTGAAAAAGGAACATAAGAATTGACGACATGCATTAAAGATTGTCTTTCACGGAAGCTCGGTTCAATCCCATTTACGTGATTTAAGAGAATTTCTTGTACTTTAGCATGATTTGCGACCTGACTGGCTAATTTACTGACTTGCTCAAATAATACATCCATTCTTCCACTGGCTTGGACCGCAGTTTGTTGAATTTGTTTTTCTGCATTTTCTTTTAACAAAGTAGAAACTTCGTTATAAGTAATTACACTGGCAATGAGAAGAACGAGGGCCATAACTGAAACAAATACGATTAAGATTTGATTACGTAATGTATTCCAATGTTTAAGCTTAGGAAACATATATTGACAACCTTTCAAATAAGAAACTTAGAGACTATATTACATATTTGCTAAATCCCGTTAATCCCCTTTTTTCTTTATATCCCCTAATGAAATAAAACAAAAAAGACCGTATGAAATCGGTCTACTTTTTACCATAATTAAATAATAGATAGTTTTCTATTTATTTTCAATATATTCAGAAAACAACTATACTTTCCATTAGGAAATATATAGTAATCTCAACAAAGAATCTCACCTTTCTCAAAACGGGAAATAATCTTGGAAATAATAGAAACATGCTAATAACACTACCGTGATACAAAACAATATAATACTTCCAACTTTGTTTTCTTTCCATAATCTCATACCAATAACAAAGCCTTGCAAAATAATCACATAAAAACCAACTACTTTTAATGTAAATACCTCAAAAATAATTCCTAAAAAAACAACACAAAGACCTAGTAGATGGAAACTAGAGATCAACATTATTATTTTTCTAATTCCTTTGACTCTACTTTCCTTTACACCTTTTACATCCTTTTTAATAGAAAAGAAAACTATAAGAAGTAGTATGAGTAAAACAATGACTTGAATTGCTTTCATTTGTTTTTCACCCCCAAGGTATTTTCTTACATTTCTCAAAACGCCGTTTTACTAATATTTTTATATTAGTAATGATTTATTATTTATTTTACTTTACCTTACACAATTTATCTCATATTTTTCAAATCACATCTATTTTAATCAATCTGCATGAAACCTTTCACGATTTAGCCCAAATTAAAAATGGTTACCGCTTACTATGTATTTGTGGAGTCGAAGAAATATATAACTCATAGACTTAGTAATAAGGAGGTGTTCTTTTATGAAAGATACGGAGGATATCTTAAAGCAAGCTGATGTAAATAATGAAGCATTAAAAAAACTAATCGTCCAAAGAACAAGTTCTGGTAACAATGAAGCCAAAACTGTTGTTGACAATATGTTTAAACCTATTAATATTTCATCATCCTCTGCTGTTTCCACAGTGGTATCAAGTTATCTTACGATGTTCTCTGTACTACTTCAAAATGAAAGCTTTTTAGAAAAGCATGAAGAGTATGTACTTGAAAAAATAAATCAGTATGAAGAGATGATGTTACAGATTATAAAAGATGAAGAGAGGTACAAAGAGAAAACACTAAATCTCTTGAATCAGTAATTGATTTCTAATTGTGGTTATGAAAAAAATATTTAAAACACAGGAGGTAAAACATGGAAGAAAATATGAATAATGAATTAAGGAATGATGAGGATTGTTGTTCATCAGCTAGTGCAAATGAACAATCGGCTGCAGCTGGATCTGGAGGTCCAGATGGAGCCTCTTCATCTTCCTCAAGTGCTAGTATACAAGCGGCCGCTGCAGCAAGTGATGATGACGCATCAGCAGCGGCTGCGGATGCAGAAGCGGATGATTTTGCTGCGGCCGCAGCTGGGAATGAGGATGCTGATGCGGCTGCGGCTGATGCGGCTGCGGCTGATGCGGCTGCGGGACAAAATGCAGCAGCTGCATCAGGTGTTACTTCCTCTGCTGCAAGTTCACTTCATGCTTCTAGCGCTTCAGGTTCAGATGCGGATGCTGATGCCGATACGGACGCTGACGCCGATGCTGACGCCGATTCTGATGCTGATGCCGACTCTGACGCTGACGCTGATTCGGATGCCGACGCTGATTCGGATGCTGATGCCGATTCTGATGCTGATGCGGACTCCGATGCTGACGCTGATTCGGATGCCGATTCGGATGCCGACGCTGATGCTGACGCTGATGCCGATGCCAGTGCTGATGCTGATGCTGATGCCGATGCCGACGCCGATGCGGCGGCTGGAGATGCAACAAACCTTGTTATCCAAAACGTGACATCAGGTAATAATAGAGCGACCAACGACATTACAATTGAGTAAAAAAATTAAGGAGGATAAAGATGGAAAATAAAGAGCATGCAAATGATAATTATTGTTGCTCAGCAGAGGCTGGTACACAATCATCAGCTTCAGGCGCATCTGGCCCAGATGGGGCTTCCACAGCATCATCGAGTGCAGCAGATAAATCAGCTGCGGCAGCAGGAAATAATGATGCGAGTGCATCTGCAGCAAACGCTTCTGCTAGTCGTAACGCGGCTGCGGCAGCAAGTAACGAAGATGCTGATGCGGCTGCTGCCAGTGCAAATGCAAGTGACGGTGCTGCTGCTAGTGCAGGAAATAATTCTGCTAGTTCTGCTGGTGAACAGGCAGCTAGTTCAGCAGCAGCAAATGCCGATGCCGATTCGGATGCCGATGCCGATGCTAATGCTGACGCTGATGCTGATGCCGACGCTGATGCCAGTGCGGACGCTGACGCTGATGCTGATGCCGATGCTAGTGCCGATGCCGACGCCGATGCCAGTGCCGATGCCAGTGCCGATGCCGACGCGGATGCTAGTGCGGATGCCGACGCCGATGCCAGTGCCGATTCCGATTCCGATTCCGATGCGGATGCAAGTGCCGACGCGGATTCAGCTGCCGCTGCAGGCACAGCAACAAATATTGTAATTCAAAATGTAACTGCTGGTGATAACACAGCTAGAAATAAAATTAAAATTAAAAGACAAACCTCATAACATTTAGATTTTTTGTGATGAGTGAAACCATTACTCAGACTCAACCTAGCGTGAGAAAGCTACCCACCGCTATTTTTTACGCCATACCCCCATATAAAAATGAGTTTCCTAGTTAATAATTACTAGAACATTACTCTAAAGGTTTCCAAATAAAAAGTTTTTATAGGTTAGTAGAAACTCATTTTTTTAGCAAAGGGGTCTGAGATTTATCTAGCTAAGACTCTGC
The DNA here is from genome assembly GCF_002019795.1 of Bacillus alkalicellulosilyticus. GTDB lineage: Bacteria > Bacillota > Bacilli > Bacillales > Bacillaceae_F > Bacillus_AO > Bacillus_AO alkalicellulosilyticum. The sequence goes on from NZ_KV917381.1 coordinate 2,443,359, forward strand.
AATGGCTTCTTAGAATACCACTCACTTCAGCAAGTTGTGAGAAAAACACTCACTTCAGCAAGTTGTGAGAAAAACACTCACTTCAGCAAGTTGTGAGAAAAACACTCACTTCAGCAAGTTGTGAGAAAAACACTCACTTCAGCAAGTTGTGAGAAAAACACTCACTTCAGCAAGTTGTGAGAAAAACACTCACTTCAGCAAGTTGTGAGAAAAACACTCACAACTTGCTTTAAAAGACAGTGGAGGTTTCGCTCATTGCTAAGAGGGTGAGACAAAAGGTTTACCCCCTTTTGTCTCACCCTCTTTGATCAGTTTATTTAGCTGTATATACACCGAAATATTCATTTTTTCTTTTTTCCAACATATAATTATCCTCAATCGCCGTCTTCAGGTCATCCATCGTTTGTTTCAACATGATTTTTTGAAGCCATCCGAAAAAGAAATCATTTATCCTATAGTACATCTTTGAGTATTTCACTTCCGAAATATGTGTAATCACCGTTTTACCATTTTGTTCTCCCAATACATACGTAGAAATAAGAGTTCCATACGTAAATTCAGTGGACGCTACGGATTTATATGGTGGTGTATGTTCGATAATTGTAACTTCCAGCTCTATTTTCTTTTTTCCCATTTGATTGATTTGTTTATACTTCATGCCCGGATACATGTTATCCTTATCTTCTGGATTTTCATATTCATAACAAATTAATAACTCATTCCAGTTTTTCACTAACTCTTCTTCATTAAGGTGCCTATAAGAAAAGTGTATGGGTGCATCAACAACAATAGAATGTGAGTAAGTTTTCATATCTATACCTCGATTAATCTTGTCATATCTATCATTTTACAATGATTTTACATATGTTGAATAGTTATTTTTTACCAAATTATACATTTATTTCACTTTAGAGACATAACGATAAAGGGGAGAAAACAGAAGGAATTTCTTCCGTCTCCTCTTCCTAATCGACAAACAGCTACTCTCCACTATTTACAAATGCAACAATTGACTCAGCAAGTTCCACTGAGAACCCACCATCAATAGTTACCGTTCCAGTTGTAATGACTTGGCTTACAAGTGGAGAAGCTAACAATTCATCTCCTGCATAAAAATGGATCGATTCATTAACATGTTCAGTTGTAATTTCTTCCAGTAAAGTTGGGTCAGCGAATACTAGCTCAACAGCTCTGTTTCTAATTCCCTCTTCAAACGTTACCTCTGCTTCTCCTACTACAAGGTCTTGTTCCGTTGCAAGAATATTTCCTGAGTCATCTTTTAGAGAGATACTTGTAATCACTATGTCCGTTTCATCATTTGAAGTAACACTATCATTACAACCCGCTACTCCTACTGAAAGCAAAACAGCTAACATTACAAGAATAAACTTATTCATGAATAATCTCCTCCTATAGAATGATTTCATGACGTCGTTTCTCTCTTACCCCTATCTATATCTATAATAGTACCGAAATCCTAGCTTTTGTTATACGGAAAAATCTATATAATACACCTTGTAAATTTAAGAAAATTTAGTACAACTCTAAATTTTAAATGTTTTTCGACAAAAAGTTACGAAAACGGTTTAGTTTTTTGAATTCAGGGCCACATGATTGAAGACATGACCTATAAGGGGTCTATGCGACCTATTTAATTTGTTGACCCAAAAAAAAATCATTAAATTTTATCGAAATCAAAAAAAACTCTATACTGTCAAGGTTTTTTATTATTTTTGGAAGGACCACGGGGTTTCTTAAAACTTGAAAATACATTGTATTTCACCATACCAGATGTAATCGACACTCCTAGAAAAACAAGCAATCCACCAATTATTTGTTCAAGACGAACTGACTCTCCTAAAAACAAACTAATAATAGCAGTGAAAACTGGTATTAGGTTCAAGAAAACTCCAGCCTGGCTCGCTCCAATTTTTCGTACCGAAATGTTCCAAAACATAAATGAAAAAACAGATGGAAACAAAAACATATATAAAACACCAACAACTGTTATCGTACTGAGTTTTGAGAACGTTATGTCTTGAGCAAGTGCAAACGGTGCAAGCATTATCATTGCAAAAAGCGTAGACACTGCCGTTGCAGTTATCGGTGGAACTGACACTCGTTTTCCAACAATTGAATACAACGTCCAAACGACTACCGCTGCTACCATAATTAGGTCCCCTCGGTTATACTCCATCACAAACATCCCGAATATATTGCCTTTTGTAATAATAAGCAATGCTCCCAACATGGATATTGCTAAACCCAACACCTGAAAACGCTTCAACTTTTCTTTTAATAAAAGCATTGAGAAAAGAACAATGACAGCAGGATTAACAGCGCTAAGTAACGCTGCATTAGTTGGTGATGTATAATGAAGCGCCGTATATAACAGTAAGTTATAGCCGATGATTCCCAATAACCCAAGGACAATAAGAGGAATTATATTTGCTTTAATATCCTCCCATTTCGGCTTCTCAATGACTCTAGCAAGTGGGATTAAGATAAATAACGCAAGAACCCAGCGTGAAAATGTAATCCACACGGGGGATAATTCTTCGACAACGAATGTACCAAACACATAATTCCCTGCCCAAAACAATGTTGTTAACATTAGCAAAATCCATACATGGTACGTTTTCAATGAAATACCCCCTGTTATGCGTTATTACCATTATACAATAAGACATCTTATATATACTGGAATTATTATTCACGCTAAAATACGAAACCAAATCTCCACTTTACTCGTATTTAATGATAGAATATAAGAATGTAAAAAATGAAATGGGGGTTTACCAATGGGAAAAAGAGTCTTATTTTTCTTACTAACCAACGTCATGGTTATGCTTACGATTGTCATTGTATGGTCTATTATTTCTAGGTATACAGGTGGCATGACCGATGCACAAGGTGCCATTCAGTATGGACCATTAATGATTTTTAGTTTATTAGTCGGTTTTACAGGTGCATTTATTTCACTCGCGATGTCTCGCTGGGTTGCGAAAAAAATGATGAATGTACAAGTACTTGATCCAGAGGGTCCTTTGTCTCAACAAGAACGTTTTGTAGTTGAAAAGGTTCATCAATTTTCTCGCGCTGCAGGGTTAACTCATATGCCCGAAGTGGGTATTTATCAATCCACGGAAGTAAACGCATTCGCAACTGGTCCTTCAAAAAAACGCTCTTTAGTTGCTGTTTCATCTGGTCTTTTGACTACGATGGATAAAGACGCTGTGGAAGGAGTAATTGCTCACGAAGTAGCTCACGTGGCTAACGGTGATATGGTAACAATGACGCTTCTACAAGGTGTTGTGAATACGTTTGTTGTCTTCTTTTCAAGAATCGCAGCGATTGTTGTTTCTCGTTTTGTTCGTTCAGAATTACAATGGATTGTTCAATTTTTAGCGATTATCGTATTCCAAATTTTATTCTCTATCCTCGGAAGTATTGTGGTTATGGCCTATTCTCGCTATCGTGAGTTTCATGCTGACCGTGGTGGTGCGGATTTAGCTGGACGAGATAAAATGGCACATGCACTGCGTTCACTTAAAAACTATGTTGACCGTGCAACAGACAAACGCTATAGCGATGATTCTGCTGTACAAACATTAAAAATTAACGGTAAAGGTGGAATGGCTAAACTATTCTCATCTCATCCTGATTTAGATGAAAGAATTAAACGCTTAGAGGAAAGATAATATACAAAAACAACTGTCCATGAGGGCAGTTGTTTTTGTATATTATTGATTAAACGACCCTTGAATTTCTAATGCTTATCCTTTCCAACGTATTTCCCATAGTCAGGAATAGCGATGGTATCAAAGTCGCGAGCTAATCTTCCAAGATTTTCTGTAAGCTCTTCCCCCGTCATTGGCAATCCATGGCCTGTCACTGCAATAGTAGGATGTAAGGCTTCTAATTTTAGTACTGATTGTTTTGCAACATCCCAATCGGGAGTAAAATACCTTGGAGGACCACTAATTTCATGCTCTTGCATCATTACTTTGTAAAGTGACTCTTGTTTCACGGTTACAAAAGCGTCACCGGCAAGTAATGTTCGGTCTTCGTCCCTAAATAACGATATATGCCCAGGAGTATGTCCAGGAGTATGTATCCAACGAAACGAAGGAATATGAGGGATTGTCCCATCTTGTGGTAGAGGTCTCACAGAATCGCCTAGATTAATCGCTTCATTCGGAAACATCGAAGATAGCTTAGCAATCATCCCACCTTCCACTGTTGGATCAGGCTCTGGGTAACTCATCTTTCCTGTTAAAAAAGGAAGTTCTAATGGATGGGCATAGACTGGGATATCCCACTGTCTTATTAATTCGATAATAGAACCGACGTGGTCAAAATGCCCATGTGTTAAAATAATCGCCTTTGGACGACTTCCTTCTCCAAACTGTTCTTCGATAACCGAAATAATCTCTTCTGCCGAGTTAGGCATTCCTGCGTCGACAAGGACAAATTCATCTTTTGTGCCAATTAGTGCGATATTTACAATTTGTACCGTATAACAAAATAAATCTGGAAGTACTTGAATACCTACTCCACTACCTACCGATGAAGCTGGTATGGGCTTATAATCACTGCCATAACTCATATTCTCTTCCATTTACTTTCCTCCTCAAACTATGTTCAAGGATAGTGTCTCTTTTTTTTCTAAAAATACTTCAATAAAACTCACCATTGAAAAAAGAATTTTAAAGACATCGTAATTGTCGTATATGCAATCACACCAATTGAAAAAGTTAAAAAGTGTGCTTCATCATCAGGAGGAAGTTCATATTTTAGTACGTTTAAAATCATGGCTCCCGCGATAAAAGCAAAAATAATCGATTCCATGAGTGGGGATAAGGTGAGTGTTACACCTAATATCCAACCGGCTATAATCCCTAAAGCAAGCACATATCTACCTACAGAGTTATAGATATCAGCATACTCTCTCCATAAATCATGGGCGACTGCCACAAAATGAAGGCCAACCGCAAGTCCATAGAATACAGCTTGAATGCCTAAAACATTATGCGAGATCACCGTGTATGCAACCAACATATTATAAAACCCAAAAAATAAAATTTGCAACCAAAATAGCGTTCTTGCTTTATGTGTTTTATCATTTAGTTGTGCTTTACGAACGACTTTCTGGATACCATAGAATAGCAGAACACCTAGCAAGCCAATAAAATATAGTTCTGATTCCATTGTAAAATAGTCGCCATATTTTTTTACTAAAATTTGTTCCTTATGTAGTGTTGGTAATACATAGACAAAAACGTATGAAACAGCCAATCCTCCTGAAAAAGAAAACCATTTTAAGCGGTGAATCCGTTTAGAAGGAATGAGATTGTTTGCAAACAAGTGGATTAAAATAAAGGATATACCCATTAGTAACGCATCTAAAGACATACTTTTAAACTCCTCTATACAATTTCTTATTTAGAATTCCCCATTTACAAAGACATTACTAAATACTTCGATGCGCGGGGCCACTGTCCTCTATTTTAAACATCTCCCATACTGACTATTTTTCACAACATTGCTTCTCTTCCACTTCCTTGATTTCCACACTGCAACATGAAGATTTCTGACTTGATGGTTTTTTCTTTGTTATCCCTTTTATCAGTTTGTTAAACATAGTAACTCCCCCCTTTCAAATGAACGATTTTACAGTAAGTAAAAGATAAATCCGGAAATCGTCGACATCGTAATTACGGATAACACAAAGGTTACAATTAATGACTTTCTAAATATGGATTTTAAAAGGACTAGTTCCGGTAAGCTTGCCCCTGCTGAACTAATCATCATCGCCATAACAGGACCTATCGCCATTCCATTCATAAGTAATACTTGTGAAATCGGAATCATACTAGACAAGCGAATATATAAAGGAATTCCGACTATAGCTGCAACTGGAATCAACCACCAGGCTTCTCCTCCAAAATGTTCACTAATAAATTCAGCTGGCACAAGTCCGTGTATAACTGCTCCAATCGCTCCACCTAGTACTAAATATGGATAAACGGACTTTAGTAAATTAAGTGTCTCTTGCCAAGCATTTTTCCAAGCAAATTGTTTTTTTGTTTGATTGTACCCAGTCACCACCACTTGTTTAACAGACTTTTCAAACCCTAGCTTCTCTAACAATAAGCCAATGAAAAGACTTAAGCTGGCTGTAATGACCAGATAAAGTATTGTTACCTTCCATCCCATAATAACTGTCATAATTGATAAAATGGTTGGGTCTAACACTGGAGATGCAAACAAAAATACCATAACAACACCAAACCTTATTTGATTCTTCAACAAGTTAACGATAATTGGAATAGTAGAACACGAACAAAAGGGGGTAATGAACGCAAAAAACAAGGCAATCAGACCACCAATAAGGGGAGATGATTGTTTCAACTTTTTTTCAATTTTTTCATAAGGAATAGAGCTTTGTAAGATATGAAGTAAAAACGATATTCCAACGAATAAAAACGTTAACTTTACAACAATTTCTATAAAACTACGAATTGTTTCCACCATATGTAACCCTTCTTTCAATTTTTGTACATCAAAAATATTTGATGTAATATGCGAAAATATTGCCCCGCAGTTTATTTTGCAGGGCGAAATATACAACAGAGCTGTTCAGAGAGCAAATGGTCAATCACATCGGAATTGATATAATAATAATTCCATGTCCCTCTTTTTTCTTTGAGAATGATATCGGCATCTAATAAAATTTTCAGGTGATAAGACAATTTTGATTGTGGTAGGTCTAATACTTCTGATAAATCACATACGCATGTCGCCCCTTGCTTACATAGGTATGATAAAAGGTGTAATCGTTTTTGGTCAGCAAGTGCTTTAAAACGCTTTTCGTATAATGAAAAATCTTGAGAAGTTTCGTGTAATGGGATGTTTAATTCCATAATCATTCTCCTTACATCAAATTTATTTGATTTATCCTTAGTTTACTACCATAATTATGAAATAGCAATAGATAACATCAAAAATATTTGATGTTACGAGATGTAACATAAGGCGACAAAGGGGAGGCTCTTACATTTTACTATGCACGCACTCTTCGTCGCCTTTGATGTAGTAGTTCTATCGCAACCCTGCCGCACGTTCAATCTGAAGTTGATGTGCTGAATCTGCCCTGCCATCAACATGTCTTGTGCTGTTTGAAAAATAAACATCAAAATGTCCGGTAATACCGTTATTCGTAATGAACTGAACATCGTGAGGCATAAAGCTCATCGATGCAGCTAACCTTCTTCCATCAACTTCAATGATGACCGCTCGAGGCGTCCAAGAAAATCCACCCCAAATGGATCTGGCTATGTTTGAGTCAGCCACTGTTAATGTTTCCGAATCTGCATGGTTCGCTCCTATCGTTCGTTTGATTTGAAATCGTTGACCCGTTTCGAAATCAATAACGGTTGCTACTTTACCAATCGGAAATACATATTGAGCTTCTGTCCACCAATCTAATAATTCCCCGTGTCTTGCACTCACTACTGGTTTAACCGCTATTTGATGAACGGGAACAGTCAATTTTTGACCAATAGTTAATCGACTTGTCGATGTTAAATGATTTACTCTCATTAGTTCCGTTTGTGGAATTCCGTAACGTACACTTAAATCCCAAATCGTATCACCAGACACAACCGTATGTGTAATATGTGTTACCGAATTACTGCCGATCTGTGTAGAAGCATTAATTCCATTTGGGATTGTCAATACCTGTCCAATCTGTAACGTATCTGTTCGAAGGCTGTTCGCTGTTCGGATTGCATCTACTGTCACCCCAAACCGCTGAGCAATTACAGATAGATTGTCCCCCGAACGAACAGTATACATAAAAGTTGTTCTTTCTTCTTTTACCTGTGTTGGTGAAGGCGTTGGTTGAACAACACTTGAAGTTGGTGTTGTAGAAGGAATCGTTAACGTCTGACCAATCTGTAACGTATCTGAACGTAGGTGATTGGCTAGACGTATAGCATCAACGGTTGTTATATATTTTGAAGCAATCGACCACAGACTTTCTCCTGAAACAACCATATGAGTTAGTGTACTAGTTGGCGCAGGACCGTTTATGGATGTACCAGGGATTGATAATCTTTGCCCAATGTGTAATGTATCTGAGGTTAACTGATTCGCTTTTCGAATTGCTTCAACCGTTGTTTGAAAGCGTTGGGCAAGTGACCACAAAGTATCGCCTGAAACAACTGAATAAGAGGTTCCTGGACTTGATAAATTTGTTTGTGTTTGTGTGCTTGGTGTTAATGTTGTATTTGCATTAGGAATGACTAATCGTTGACCAATTTGCAACACATCGGACACTAATCCGTTCGCTGATCGAATGGCTTCGGTTGTTGTTCCATATCTTTTGGCAATCACAGAAAGACTATCGCCAGCTATAACAGTATAAACGGTATCTATAATTTGTATTTTCGATGTTGTGTTTTCTGAATTATTCGTTGGTGAAAACGTTGGTTGCGCTACATTCATGATAATAGGAATTAGTAAAGATTGACCAACACGGATAGTATCATTTGTGAGTTGATTGGCTTCTCTAATCGCAACAGACGTTGTCTGATAATTCCTTGCCAGTCCAGAAAGAGTTTCACCAGAAACAACCGTATGAAATGTCCTTGGGATCACTAGTCTTTGATTTACATGTAATGTATCGGACGTTAAATGATTCGCCCGTTTAATATGGTCAACCGTTGTGTTAAACGTTCTTGAAATCGACCAGAGTGTATCACCGGACACTACACGATAATGGATGTTAGACGACTCTGAAGTTTGAGTAGTTGTGGTTGGAGACTGAGCATTTGCGGATTGTGCATTCGCCACTAATGGAAGCGACGTCACAAGTACTCCACCCATAACCACTTTAATAACGGTAACTTTAAGTGTCGGGTACTTTTCTTTCAATATTTTTGAGGCAATCGTTCGTACACTCTGTTGTGAACGTGGTTTTGTACCAAGTTCATTCGCAAATTCCGTTAGTTGTTCATCAAGAAACAACACTAATGCATATTCGTTTTTTTGCTGATTCAATGGTTGGATTTCGAATTTATGTAAATTCATGATAGACACTCCTTTAACGATTGAATAACATCTGTCTATCACTAGTATGGATATTAGTTAAAGCATTGATGTATATGTAAAAGTTTTTAGGATTATAAAAAAAACGGCAAAGCCGTCTTTTACTAACAAACTGGCAAAGTTGCTATGACTTTACCAGTGTTGGAACACTACAGATTATGGTCTAATTTCCCATTTTGTAATATCGGCTATTACGTCCCCATTACCATGAAAAACAATTGATTTGTCTGCTTCCTCTGGGAACATTCTTGCTGAAAAAACTTCTTGTCCACCATTAATAAAGATTTCAATTGATGATGAATCTACAAAGAAAGAAATATGTTCAAGCGTAATTAATGAGCATTGTCTTTTTTCAATGTCACCCGTGACAAAGCTTACACGCTCCAATGTAGCTATTTGACTGTGACGGTCATACTTAAAAGTGACATTGTTTCGAAATGAGACAGCAAAGGTTTGAAAAGGATTATCTTTTATGGTGAGTTCAAGTTCTACACTTTCTCCATGTATGTCCTTTAACTCCATTTCTCTTTTATCAAATACAACAGACATGTATTTTACTTCATTTTTTCTCATCATTTTTAATTCTTCAACCGGTTGTTGAATGATTTTCCCATCTACTAGATGTAGTTCACGAGGAAGAGTCATACTATGGATCCACTTATGCTTAATTGTAGGATGAGCTTCTTCTCCTTGTTCAGGAACTCCCATCCAGCCAAACATGATTCTTCGACCTTTTTCATCTAAAGTCGTTTGGGGCGCATAAAACTCAAAACCGCGGTCTAATTCCTGAAAAGCACCATGCGTAAATGTGGCAGACTCATAATCTAGTGACCCCACAAAATAACCGGTTTGATACTTATTTTGAAACTGCATCCCTATTGGCGCTAATCCTTGGGGAGACACAAGCAAGATTTCTTTTCCATCTAACTCAAAAACATCTGGACACTCCCACATGTACCCAAAATTACCTACGTTATTTTCTTGTGAACCTGCAATCACTCCAAGATGAGTCCATGCTTTTAAGTCTTCTGATTTAAAAAGGACCGCTTTCCCTTGTAAATCTTTACTTTGGGCGCCAATGACCATATACCAATCCAACTCATGCTTCCATACTTTTGGATCTCTAAAATGAGCCGTGTAGCCTTCAGGCAAAGTGATAACTACCCCTTTTTTCTCAAACGAAACACCATCTAAAGACTCTGCCATACATTGATATGTTTCACGATTTCCTTGCTCATCTTTTACATTTCCCGTATAAAAAAGCTTCATTCTTCCGTCATCGACGACCGCACTCCCAGAGTAACATCCATTTTTATCAAACCAATCGGTAGGTGCCAATGCAATAGGCTCACTACTCCAATACACTAAGTCAGTAGAACTATAATGGCCCCAAAACTTAGCACCATGTCCTGTTTTAAATGGCATCCACTGATAAAATAAGTGATACGTTCCGTTCCACTGAATAAACCCATTTGGGTCATTTAGTAATCCAACAGGAGGCATCAAGTGATAATGAAGACGATGGTAATCACGCTCCACTGTTTGTTTATGCCTGTTTACTTCCTCATACGCTCGTTCAATTATTGAGTCTGACATTGGTTTCACCGTTCCTTTATTCTAAAAGAAAAAACCAGGTTCATAACCTCACCTGATTTCTCTCCTTTTTTACTCCGTTTCTTCTTTAAAGCCTAAGATCAGGGTTAATACAAATGCAGTCACTAGTGCCAACACAAAACCAATTAAGTAATGGACGATATTCGAAACGCCTAGTGGGGCTACAATCGCTAACATTGGAATCCCTGTTAAACCAAAAGCATTTGCTGCTACATTCATGAAGACCACATATCCTCCACCTACAGCTCCACCGATAAGAGCCGCAATAAACGGCTTACGATACTTTAGGTTAACCCCAAAAATGACGGGTTCAGTAATTCCTAAAAAGGCAGAAAGCGATGATGGTAAAGCTACTTCTTTCGTTTTTGTTCTTCTCGCTTTAAAGAATACAGCTAAACCAGCTCCACCCTGAGCAACATTGGCCATTGACCATATTGGTAAAAGATAATTAATACCAATCGCTGATATTAGTCCTGCTTCAATCGCATGGAAAGAGTGATGCACGCCCGTAATGACGATAAGTGAATACGTACCACCAAAAAGAATACCAGCTATAAATCCACCGTAATTATAGACAAAATTTAATATCGTTGTTAACAAGTCTCCAAAAAATAACCCTAGTGGTCCAATCGCTAAAATGGCAATGAAACCTGTGAGAATGATCGTTACAAAAGGCGTGACTAATAAATCGATTGCATTTGGTACGACCTTACGTAACCTTTTCTCGATAAAACTCATAATATAAATCGCTAATAAAATCGGAATAACGGTTCCTTGATAACCGATTAATGCAACCGGTAATCCTATGAAATCTAGATACTCCGGTTCAGCTTGTCCTAGACCCCATGGATTTAATAGAGCGGGATGGGTCATAATCCCACCAATAACAGCTCCTAAATAAGGATTTCCACCAAATTCTTTTGATGCACTTATTCCTATTAAGATAGGTAGAATGATAAATGCTGCACTTGAAAACATATCTAACAGGATAAAAAGAGCACTATCTGAGCCTACAATATTAAATGCATTTAACATCCCAAGTAAACCCATTAATAAACCACTTGCCACAATGGCTGGAATGATTGGAACAAATATATTAGATAACGTTCTCGCAAAGCGTGCAATTGGATTCATCTTCTTTTTTGCAGCTTCACTATGCTTAGTAGTATCCATACTTGTCAAGCCAACTTCTTTAGAAAACTCAGCATATACTTTATTAACCGTTCCAGTCCCAAAAATAACTTGAAACTGCCCAGAAGTAGAAAACGCGCCTTTTACTTCATCGAGTTTTTCTATCTCTTCTTTTTTTATTTTTGTTTCATCCTCTATGACCAATCGTAGCCTTGTGGCACAATGGGTGGCACTTAATACGTTTTCTTTTCCCCCAAGGAATTCAACTAACTTTTTCGCAATTTCTGCATGTGTCATGATGTCAATCTCCCAACTATAATTCGCGATAAATACTTTGAATATGTAATGTGATATAAGCGAGCTCCGATTCCGGAAACACGACTCCATATTCATTCTGTAAATACTCTTTTATCGTTACTGAACAGGCATAGGCTTGTTCATACTTTTTCTTAATTAATTCAAACATGTCATCGTCCATATCATGAGCATGGTGTGCCTCTTTTACTTGAAGTGCAAAACGAACATGGGAAGTTAAGCGTTGATATGCAATGCTATCGTGATTAATGGTTTTCTGAAAACGTTTCTCAATGATTTCAATGATTTCTTTTAAAATAGTTGCCTGTCTAACGGTAGTTTGCATTGAATTCAACGGTTCTTTTGCAGTATGGATATGAAGAGCTATGTGCCCTATTTCATCTTCTGGAATGAGGACACCTAGCTTTTCCTGAATCAATGACTTTGCCCACACACCAATTTGATATTCCTTTGGATATAGAGCTTTGATTTCATTAATTAATTTATTTTCAACGACGAAACCTTTTTCAATTCGTTCAATCGCAAATGATAAATGATCCGTTAAAGCGATATGAATATGACTATTCAACGGAACACCTAGCATACGTTCAGCATAGCTAATAATTTCTTCTGCAACATCAATATGAGAAAGGGGCAACGTCTGCAGTAGTTCTTGAAAACGCTCCTTTTCCTCTGCCATCACAAATACTTTTTCAATTTGTACAGCCGGAATTGAATCCCCTTTACGTTTGTTAAACCCAACGCCAGCACCCATTGCGATTTTTTCAATTTTCCCATCAACAACGATAACCGTATTATTATTTAATACTTTCTTAATTTTCACGCCTTCCACTCCTTCAAAGAGGGCACTTAACTTTTATGCCTTCATCTCGGTCTGAAGAAGCGCAGTCTTCCCCTTTTCAGCCTGAGATTCTGTTTCTCTTTCAATGCTTTCAACTGAATCACTATTTGTAATAACAACTGGTGTAATAGTACTTTTAGCTTTTTTGCTAATAAGATCTAAATCGAACGTTATCAACGTATCACCGACACGGACTTTATCTCCTTCTTTCACATGAGCTGTAAAGCCTTCACCATTCATTGATACCGTTTCAAGGCCGACATGAATTAAAATTTCTAATCCCGTTTTTGACTGTATTCCTACCGCATGTTTTGTATGAAAAAACTGAATGATTTTTCCTTCAACAGGTGATACTACGAATCCTTCACTAGGTACAATCGCGAATCCATCACCCATCATCTTTTGTGAAAAGACGGGGTCAGGCACTTCTTCTAGTTCTTTTACTTCACCTGTAAGTGGAGCAACAATCGTTTCTTTTACTTCTGCCAGCTTTTTCCCAAATAATTTTCCTAGCATCTTACTTCCCCCTTTGATTCTTAGATGTAATCATTTCTTGAACCAGGGCCACAACTTCCTCCGCCGTTGATAACGTTAAAGCCTTTTGAGCAAGGGTCGTAGTTTCTGCTTTAGATAATTGTCTCAATTGTGACCTTGCCGGTAAAATACTAGATGCACTCATACTGAATTCATCAAGACCTAATCCTACTAAAAGTGGGATTGCTGTTTCATCACCAGCCATTTCACCACACATCCCAGCCCATTTATTCTCTTTATGCGCTGCCTTAATGACAAGGTCTACTAATCGTAGGATAGCAGGGTTATAAGGTTGATATAAATAGGATACTTTTTCATTCATCCGGTCGGCTGCCATTGTGTATTGTATTAAATCATTTGTTCCGATACTAAAGAAATCAACTTCTTTGGCAAACACATCTGCAAGAATCGCAGTAGATGGAATTTCAACCATAATTCCGATTTCAATATCTTCTTTCACGTCATGTCCTTCAGAAAGAAGTTTATCCTTTTCTTCAAGTAGGATCGCTTTCGCTTGTCTAAACTCACCTACTGTTGCGATCATTGGAAACATGATTTTCAAGTTTCCATACACACTTGCACGAAGCAGTGCTCGAAGTTGAGTACGGAAAATATCCTGTTGCTCTAAACAAAGACGAATGGCTCTAAACCCTAAAAATGGATTTAACTCTTCTGGTAAGTGAAGGTAAGGAAGTTCTTTATCTCCTCCAATATCTAACGTCCTGACGACAACGGGTTTTCCTTGCATTTTTTCTAATACGATTTTATAAGATGTAAATTGTTCTTCTTCTGTAGGAAGCTCAGTACGCCCCATATATAAAAATTCGGTACGATAGAGTCCTACACCTTCTCCTCCGTTTGATAAAACACCGCTTACATCATTTGGTGTTCCGATATTCGCAGCCAATTCAACATGGTGTCCGTCCGCTGTGATTGTTTTCTCATTTACTAGCTTAGCCCACTCTTTTTTTTGTTCCTCGAACGCTTGTTTCTTCGCCTCATATTCTGTTATTGTCGATTGAGAAGGATTAATTATCGCTTCACCAGCTATACCATCAATAATAAGAAAGTCTTCATTAGTCGCCTTCTCCATGATACTGTTCGTGCCAACAATCGCCGGAATCTCCATAGAACGTGCCATGATAGCCGAATGAGACGTACGACCTCCTATGTTTGTGATGAACCCTTTCACAAAATTTCTATCTAACTGAGCTGTATCAGAAGGTGTTAAGTCTGTAGCAACAATGACTACTTCTTCAGATATTTCTCGTGGATTTGGTATTTTCACACCTACTAAATGTGATAGAACACGTTGAATTACATCACGGATATCCGCTGCTCGTTCTTTCATGTATTCATTATCCATTTGTTCAAACATCGTAATAAACATTGAAGCGATTTCATTTACAGCAAACTCAGCATTTACCTTGTCTTCGCGAATTTTACTTTTGATCGGTTCAATCAATTCCGGGTCGTTTAATACTAGTAAGTGCGCCGAAAAAATCACAGCTTTATCTTCGCCAAGCTCCTTTTGAGCATGGTCTCGAATGCTAGTGAGTTCCTCTCGCGAAGTGATAAGGGCTGAATCAAAGCGACCTACTTCTTTTTCAACATCAGAAACATCTCTTTTTTCAACATCAATGGTTATGTTCTCTAAACGAAATACTTTCCCCATAGCAATGCCAGTGGAAGCACCAATTCCATTCACAATTACTGATTCTTTAATTCCCATTATTCGCCCAGTCCTTCTTGTTTCATAACATCTTCTATTTTAGCTAAGGCTTCCTCTGCATCTGGTCCTTCTGCGGTTACTTTTATCTCAGCATCTTGAGGAATTCCTAACGCCATAACGCCCATAATTGATTTTAAATTAACCTTTTTAGATTTAAATTCAATCTCTATTGTTGATTGAAATTGCCCCGCTGCCTGCACTAATAATGTAGCTGGTCTTGCATGTAACCCAGAATCGCTAATGATTTTAAATGTTTTTTCTGCCATCGTAACCACACTCCTCATATTTTTCACTTAAAGTATTTGTTTCCGGTCCTAAACTGATACACAAAAAAGGCATGAGTAATCCATGGAAGCCTACAACAGAACACACTGTTGTGTCGCTATCCATCGAATTCACTCATGCCTGATCGAATCAGTAACACGTGAAACATTTTGTTAGTAATATTATATAATTATCGTATCATATTCAACTAGAATTGCAACTAAAAAGCTCACAATCCTAATGAAAAAACTGTTATAAAACGGTGTCCATTAACGCAATTGGATGCTCGTAATGTAATCTGCCGTATAGTCTTCATTTAATTTTTCGAAATCTAAGACCAAGCTTTGGTCCGAATTTTCACTCTTACGAGGGACACGAAAGCTATAATAAGCAGTTGAAATATCATTTGGTGCAAGTTCTAAAGAATAGGAAAATTCGCTCCCATCTTCCGATAAAACATCGACAAACGGATAGTAATCGTATACCTCATCTAACGTAAGTGTCACTTGTAATGGATTCTCATAGGCCAAATTTAGGTCTTCATTGGATATATTTTTTACGGTTGCTATCACAACTAAATATGTAAAAAGCTCATCTTCATTTAGATACCAAGCAAAATCACCATTTGGCGGAGTAAGATTGTCCGTATAAAAGTATTCTTCCAATTGAAACAACATGACACCATCAAGTTCCACAGACTCTTCTTCGGATATGCTTTTGTTCACCGTCGTTTGTTTTGGTGAAGGGTCTGGTTGACTTGGTTCACTATCATCAATTTCAACCGAAACAGGTGTTTCGTTCCTACCGTCCTCTTCCGTGTCATCTACCAATACTCCGACAATAAAGAAAAATAACAGTAATACAAAAGCGCTACCACCAATGATTTTCAATGGTTTCACGAGACAACCTTTATTTTGCTTACCTATCGGCTGTACACCAGACATTTCTATAAACATCTGATAAAAATTATTCGCTCTCTCCTCGGAAAGCCGGTTAATTTCAAATAAAGTTCCATCCTTCATTATTACTTCAATCAACCAACTATCTATACTTTCACCGGTATCATATTTATACAGACTTACAAATGAAGAATAAGGATAGTATAAACAAACAAAATCTTTCATATTACTTGGTCTTGAAATATAAATCACTTGAAGATTCGTAATGATAAACAAACCTTTTCTGTCTCGAAACGTACCTAAAAATGCAGTGATAAGATTATCCCTGCTCGTTAGAATGTCTACTAAACAATCTAACTCTAACTCGGATAAGCTTACCGTATTTCTTGAAATGGAATACACTACATCTTTTATTTTTTCGCGCATTAGCAACTTTTACCCCCTCCTTCATATATCTAATATATTGTGTTACGTGTTTTGTCAGTAGTAGAATAGGAACTTTATAAAATTCGTGTTTTGCAGGACTCAAACCTTCCTACTAAAGAATGAAAATCAATAATTACATCTGCTACTTTTCTACCAAAAATGTTATCTTTACCCACAAAAAAGTGCCTCAAGGTAAGGGCACTGAAAAAGTTCGGCTTTTAACTTTTACAGTACCCTCGAAGCAATGTGCGTAACTGTTGCATATTTTAAAAGCCTGCTACGAGTGGGTTTCTCGTAGCAGGCGGGCAACTGGTGGAGCCATTGCAACCATAATCAAAGGCCACTGAAAAAGTTGGTTTGTCCTTTTTCAGTGGCCTCCCTCAAGGTTTCTTCCCCCCCTTGAAAGCACTTTCACAGTCCTTCTATAAATTAGAGTTGTATACGCCTCTTAGTTTTACCTTATATGTGTTCCACCATTTTGCTATGATGCTCATGACCGTTTTTTTAGGTTTTGAAATCTTTGTATGAACATAACTGGTTCGGCTAGCTTCTTGGCAAAGGATACGTTGACTATTGACCTCTTCCTCGCCATCAATCCTTGTTACATAATGGTATTTTCCACTCTCGTTTTGCATTCGAGCTTTGCAGTTATCTTCTAACATCACATGTAATCCATCCAAAATACGTGTTCGTAAGTTTTCTTGTAATATTGGAAAGAGAATTTCAATACGGTTTTCCATATTACGCGTCATCCAATCCGCTGATGATAAAAACACTTTCTTATTTCCATTGTGATTAAAATAAAAGATTCTTGTATGCTCTAAAAACGTTCCGACAATGCTTCGAACGGTTATATTATCGCTAATTCCTTCGATACCAGGTCGCAGACAACAAATGCCACGTACAATTAAATCAATTTTCACACCAGCCATTGATGCCTCATACAGCTTTTTAATGATTTTTTTATCTGAAAGTGAGTTCATCTTTGCTATTATACGACCGTTTCCACATTTTTGGTGATATTGTATCTCTTCATCTATTAACTCAAAGAACGTATCTCTTATCCCAAATGGCGATACAGACAGATGAGTATAGGTTGGCTTTTCCATATATCCACTTAAGTAATTAAAAAAATCAATCGCATCAAGGCCTATTTCAACATTAGCAGTTAGTAAGCCCATGTCCGTATAAAATCTCGCTGTAGCATCATTATAATTGCCTGTCCCTAAATGGACATAACGAACAATTTTTCCTTTCTCCCGTCGAACGACAAGAGTGATTTTACTATGTGTTTTTAAGTGAGTTATTCCATAAATGACATGACAGCCTGCTTTCTCTAGCTCTCTGGCCCATTGGACATTGTTTTCTTCATCAAATCTTGCCTTTAATTCCACTAGAACTGTTACTTGTTTGCCATTTTCCGCCGCTCTTTTAAGACTCTTAATCACAGGTGAGTTACCACTAACTCGGTATAACGTTTGTTTAATCGCTAATACATCTGGATCAACTGCTGCTTTTGACATGAATTCAATGACAGGCTCGAACGATTCGTAGGGATGATGAAGTAAAATATCTTGTTTCGCAATTTTTTCAAAAATGTCTCCTTCTCCACGCAAATCCTGCGGTGGTTGAGGTATATAGGATTGAGAGCCAAGATGTTCATGAGTTGTTATGATACTATCACAGAACGAAGATAGAAATGTTACGTCTAATGGCGATTTTACTTGATACACATCGCTCTCATCCATTTCAAGCTCGTCCAGTAAAAAATTGATGACATCCTGGTCGCTATAATGGTGAGAAACTTCCAGCCTTACAGCCGCTCCCCACTTCCTTTTTTTCAATTCCTCTACAATTTCTTCTAGTAAATCTTCAGCCTCGTCTTCATGAATCGTTAAATCCGCATTGCGCGTAATTCGAAAGAGAGTAAGAGATTTCACCTGATACCCTGTAAATAACTTATGAATGAACGTTGAAATCACTTCTTCTAAGAGAACAAACACCCTCGCGCCTCTAGTAGGCACTTCAACAAAGCGGTCTAACACAGAAGGGATTTGAACAATCACTAAATGTCCATGTAATGGAAGAACCTTTTTTCTATCCTTAGAGTTTTCTTCTAAAACAATCGCAAAATTTAACGATTTATTTAATAACTTTGGAAATGGACGATACGCATCGATAGCCATTGGAGTTAAGACGTGAAATACTTGTTCATTAAAAAATGCCTCAACATAGGAACGACCCGTTAAAGATAAATCATTTATTGAAGTCATCTTTATCTGTTCACTTGCTAACAATGGAGAAATGGTTTCTAAAAACAATTGGTCTTGTTGTTCGACAAGTCCATGTGTTCTTTCACAAATTGCTCCTAATTGTTCTTTAGGTGTGAGGCCTGCTTTGTTTTCTGGCTTATTAAATCCAGCTTTCACTTGGTCTTTAAGTCCCGCTACGCGAACCATAAAAAACTCGTCTAAATTCGAACTAAAAATAGATAGGAACTTCAACCTCTCTACTAAGGAATTACGTGAGTCCTCTGCCTCTTCTAGTACTCTATGATTAAAATCTAACCAGCTTAATTCTCTATTATTGTAAAAGCAAGGATTGTCTAGCTTAGTAGCTTTACTATCTACAACAATTGACACTAGCCTACACCTCCTTCAATTATTTGTCACTTTATATTAAAAATACCATAAGATTATGAAAAGACTGTAAATCAAATGTAAATCTTTTGTAAATATAGTGAAGGAAGGTAACACATTCGTATTCAGTGAAATTAAAAAGCGATTACTTCAAGTAAGTAACCGCACAAGATGTAGACTAAAGACGGTTTTACTCAATTTGGAACCGTCCAAAGAAAATAGCCTTTTGTATATAATCTTGTCTCTATAATCCATAGTTTCCTCTTTATAGGCCTTCGTTTTAGTAATTGTTTATTCAAAAACACATTTCCCTATAAATGGTTCTTGTTACAATATTCTATAAATAATATGTTAAACCCTGCTATACGAAAAAAATAATTATAAAGCGAATTGGGTGGTGCCAGGCACCACCCGATTATTCCCTCCTACCTCTAAGGGACCATATCACGACAGGAATAAGCAGTAACGACAACAACCCACCGGCAAGAGATAGTGTAGCAAAACTCGAACCGGCCACAACCATCCCTGACATCGCTCCTCCAGATGCACCAGCTAACGCATATAGCACATCAACGGTTCCTTGGGTTTTTGCTCGCGTTTCTGGTTCTGTTGAATCAATAATCAAGGCAGTTCCACTGATTAATCCAAAGTTCCAGCCTAATCCTAGTAAACATAGCGCTAGAAGTAACACTAAAAATGAATCTCCTGGTGCGAGAGCTGCCACTATTCCTGCAAGAAGCAATGTCGCCCCTGACGCTATCGCCATAACCGTTCGTCCCACTTTATCAACAAGGATTCCAGTCACAAGTGAGGGAAGATACATCGCACCAAGATGGCATCCAATCACAATACCAATTTCATGTAAGCCATGTCCGTGATGCTCCATATGCAAAGGAGTCATCGTCATAATTGCAATCATCACCATTTGCGTGAGTATCATAATCGTCGCTCCAACGGCAATCCCTCGTTTAGTTTTAGTTAAATCTATAGATTCTAGCGATGTACTAGATGTTTTGTGTTCTATATTGTAAGCTTGAATTCTTTTAGCTAGGATGAAAGGATCCGGGCGAAGAAAAACGTAAAGAATCACACCCGCTAAGAAAAAAGCAACAGCGGCTAAAAGAAAAGGACCTGCTAGTGCTGGAATGCCAATCGATAGCGCAAACCCTCCTAATATATCGACTGAAAAAGGACCTGCCACAGCACCAAACGTTGTCGACACAAGCGCAACACTCACAGCCGTTCCTCTTTGTTTGCTGTTCGCTAAATCCGTACCAGCATACCGAGCCTGTAAATTCGAAGACATACCTGCCCCATAAATGAATAAAGAAGCTAGCAACAAAAAGATATTGTTAGTAATTGCTGCTAATACAATACCACTTGCTCCTAGGCCTCCGGCAATAAATCCAGCCACTAGCCCTGTCCTGCGTCCAAACCGTTGCGACAGTCGCCCTACCAAAAAGGCTGCCCCTGCAGACCCTACGGTAAATAAAGCAATCGGTAATCCCCCATACGCATCAGTTCCAAACATGTCTCTGGCCAGCAGAGCACCAACCGTAATTCCTGCTGCAAGACCGGCCCCACCAAAAATTTGTGAAATACTCACGATAAGTAACGTACGCTTAAATAACTGTTGTTGTTTTCCCGGAGAATCTATATATCTCTCAAACTCATCATCCACTTTACTACTCATTCCCATTACACCTCCCATTATTCCATCCGATGAGAAGGCACATCTCACTGATACATTCTCCCAAACTTATATCATAGTTTATTTGTTTTTTATCGATAAGTCCATGATACTTTGGAAATAGGTTTGACTCCTAAACAAAAAAGCGTCCTCTTAGCAGTGTGCGTAACCGTTGCGTTTTATATCGCCTGTTAAGAGTGTTTTTATCGTAGAAGGCATGCAGCGAGTGAAGCGATGGCGATATAATTAAAGGCACTGAAAAATTGTACTTTTTCAGTGCCTACCGTGTTGCAGGATTGCTTTTTTACTCTTTGTTATTATTTGGTTATATCTTTTAATGGAATGGAAATAATTATTTCATGTAAGATTAGAAACATTACTCATTCATTAGCATCGATTTGACTAAATAGTCCCGTACAAAATCCAAAGGTTTAATGGTATCGGTATTGTCCAATGTGCTTGTAAACACAATAACAGTTTGGAATCTAGGAATAATAATAATAAACTGACCATTTACTCCCATCGCAAATATCATTCTGTTGTTTATCGAAAAATCCATGTCATTAGGGTTAACTTTAGCCACCCACCAATGCGAAGCATAATAACCAATATATTCATACGTTAACAGTTGAGGTTCTGTAGAGGATCGCACCCACTCTGAAGATACAATTTGCTTTCCGTTCCACATCCCCTCCTGTAAATAGAGTTGGCCAATTTTAGCTAAACTAGATGGATGTAAACGGAGGCCATCCGACCCGTAACTGATACCTTTAGCATCTTCAAACCAGAGATAATTGCCGTCAATACCTATTGGCTTAAATAAATATTCCTCGGCAAAAGCTGATGTTTTCATCCCTGTTGCTTTTGTTAATACGGCTGAAAGCACATGAGAACATCCTGAATTATAATTCATGCTTAATCCTGGTTCTTCAATGAGTTCTCTGTCAAACACAAAATCAACTAAATCACGATGGAACATAGGTGGCATGTAGTTCCATTCCCCAAACTCTGGCCAGTCAAGTCCAACGCTCATTGTCAAGAGCTGTCTAATGGTAATATTCTTCTTTCGAAAGTCCATTTGTTTAGCAACAATATCAGGGAAGAAATGCTCCATGGTTACATCGATAGACGAGATATAACCTTTATCAAGTGTAATTCCTATTAATATAGATATAATGCTTTTGGTACATGAATTGATTCGTTGTAAATTAGTTTGAATTTTATTGTTTTTGTAGTATTGATATATAAGTGTGCCTTCTTTTAAAACCAAACAACTCTTAATTTTAGATTTTTCTATAGACCTGTTAAATTTCTCCATCAAATCTTTATCCAAATGATACTGTTCTGTTATACCTTGTAGAAACTTATCCAATATAATGCCCTCCTGTTTAGGGATTACGTAGGATGCTGGGGTAAATATACGTTTTCCCTTAAATGAATTGAACCCCGTTAATATGTCCTAGCTTTTCCATTGATAGCGCCTCCTTTAAATCTATTTAACAATAGTTGTTATTCTATATATTAACATTTATTTCCTTTGCTTTACACACAAAAAAATGAGGTCAGGACGAAAATGTAAAAAACGACCTGACCTCTATAATTATAGAACTTTAACTTGAACGTTTACTTATTCACTGCGATCCTTGCTTCCTCTTCTTGTACCATCGCTTTCACTTTCTGATGAATTCTCTCTATTTCTGTTGAAGAATTTCTCCACCAGTTTCGACTCCAGATTCTTTCAATCGTCCATCCCCGATTTTCTAGGAAGCGCTGGCGATACACGTCTCGTTCCTTTGCATTTTTTGAACTATGGTACATCGCCCCATCACACTCGACTCCAAGAATGTACCGTTGTGGGTCATTCGGGTGAATAATCGCCAGGTCTATTCGATACCCTGACATCCCGACTTGTGTATCGACTTTATAGCCTAGCTGTGTCAGTTGTTTATGCACTTGTTCTTCAAAAGGAGAATCAAATACTAGCTCTGTTTGCTGAGCTTGGGTATTTGTGTTTTCTTTCACTTCATTTATAACAGCTTTCATCTGCTCTTGGCTCATTTGCGAAACAGCTCTTACATATTTTAAATATGACCGTAACAGACGTGGCCCAATATGAGCTGTACTCGACACATTCAGTTCCTCTGGCTCCACACTTGAGATGACGATGATACCTTCCTTCGCACGTGTGACCGCAACATTTAACCGATTTTCCCCACCTTGTTGATTTAACATTCCAAAACGATTGTAGATGCGTCCTTCTTCATTCTTGGCATAGCCAATCGAAAACAAGATGAAATCTCGCTCATCCCCTTGAACATTTTCAATGTTTTTCACAAAAATTCGTTCGTCTAATTCTCTGCTCATCACTTGATTATACAGAGCTTTAAACTCCTCATCCTCTTGGACTTTTTTATCTATCATATCGAGTATCTTATCTTGTTGCTTGGCATTAAAGGTAATGACCCCAAGTGTTTTATCGGGTTGTTGGATTAGGAACTGTTTGATTTCGTCCACAACGGTTATGGCTTCGATTTCATTACTTTGATTAACCCAAAGACCATCGACTTTTTTCCATATCATCGCAGGCGGATTTTTCTGTGGATAAACATTAGGTGCAATTTGTACTTGTCCTTGATAAAAGGCATGATTTGAAAAATTGATAAGATCCTCATATTTGGAACGATAATGCCATTGCAATATCTTTTCTGGGAATCTTCTCTTCGCAAGGTTTAACAAACTTTGAGAATCATCGATATCATAGTCTCCGTCTTCGTCCTCATCCACCACTGAACTTTGAAACATATTAAATGGAGGCAGCTGCTTTTCATCACCAGCCACAATCACTTGTTTTGCTCGATAAATTGCAGGAACACTACTTTCTACCGTACACTGAGATGCTTCATCAAAGATAACCAAATCAAATAATCCTTCGTCTAGCGGAAAAATGGAAGAAACGGTTTCAGGAGAAGTCAACCAAACTGGAAGAACATCCAACAAGCCATCATGAGAAAATTCCTCTATTAATTTTCGCAGTGGCCATACTCTTCGTTTTTTTGTCACCTGATGGTTAAGTTCTTTTAATTTTCGTCCTTTCGTTTCTTTCAATTGAATTGCCGCTTCAGCTAACTCATGACTCAAGTATTTTTTGGCAACCTGTCTTTTCGTATCAATTCCCTCCGCAAACGCCTCACGAATCCGGTTGAATTCGTTCGTTGAAATCTTTTGTACTTCGGGATGTTTCTTTTCCACCTGGTCAATCCAATGCACATAAGTAGAATTTCGGACAAGCTCAACCCACGCTTTTGGTAAAGGCAAGCCTTGATTTAACGACTTCTCTGTAAGTTTGCCAATTACACTTTTTGTTAAAGAAGAGCTTCTGTCTAGATAAGCATCCATTTGCTTAAGGTCATCAATGTCTTGATGTATCCGTTACATCAAAACTCCACTTGTTATACAACTTTAACAAACGAATCGAACGATTTCGTTTACTAATATCATTCAACTTGTCACGCATATGAATTAATTTGGCCTTCATGGTTTTCCCTCTTCCTCTATAACAATCCAGACATGTATTTATTATTTATTAGTTTAGTAGGTTTTCACTTTATCTATACCTAATATTAGCAAAATTGTTAAGAGAAGAGCAAAAGAATTGTCGAAAAAAAGGTAGGGATTAAAGCGTATTCGGGTGGTGCCTGGTACCACACGAATCATTCCTCTATCTACGCTTAAAACGCTTGAAAAATAGATTCCCAAGCGTTTTGATTCAAACCAATATAATTTTGATTACTCACTATAACAAATCAATTAACGAATGGGTTCAACCACACAGAAGGAATGTTACTGGCTTGTTGTAGTTCACTCCCTGTTGAATTCTGGGCTAGCTGAACCGCTCTGCGTGCATCAATCCTTCCATACCGTACTCCAGATAGAGATCGGTCTGTCGCTCGCAGGATGATGGACCTAATCTGTCTATTCGTTAGCGTTGGATTTGTTGCCTTTATTAACCCTGCAAGTCCACTTATAAAAGGTGTTGCTTGTGACGTTCCTGATGCAACCCTATAGCCTGTTTCTGATTTTGTCTCAGGATAAGTTGAAAGTATTTCTTCGCCAGGCGCCGCTACGTCGACCCAGGTTCCATGGTTGGAAAATGACGCTAGCTGATTGCTTCGATCTAAAGCAGCAACAGCAATTACTTGTTGATATGCGGCAGGATAATTCTCATTCGTAGTAGAATTATTTCCTGCTGCACCCACTACCAGAGCTCCGTGTTGATAGGCATAATTTACGGCATTTCTCAGTGTTTCATTCCCTATTGGAGAGCCAATACTTAGATTAATGACGTGTGCTCCTTGATTTGCTGCATATATGATACCCTGAGCAATGTTGCTAGTCGACCCACTTCCAGAGTCTTCCATCACTTTAATATTCATAATTCCAGCGGAGTTGTAACTCATCCCAGCAATTCCATTTCTATTGTTGGTTACAGCTGCTGCGATGCCAGCCACATGTGTTCCATGACCATTTCCATCATCAGCTGTTGATGAGTCTGAAAAGTTGGCATCATGGATGACCTTACCCCTCAAATCCGGATGCATCCGATTTACACCGGTATCAAGTATAGCAATCCTTGCTGACATTGGCGAAACACGGGCCAGCTCCCATGCTCCTTGTGCGTTAACATTTGCAAGCCCCCATTGTCTTTCATATAAGGGGTCGTTTGTGACCGTCTCAACGTTAATTAATAATAATGAGGAATCTTCCGTATTTGGTATGGGGTCCACATGTATAATATGGTCTTCTTCCACAAACATAACGTCAGGTGAAGAGGCATATTTTGAAAGACATGTTGACCACTCACTAGGAGAAACTGTTACAACATGTATCCCTATTTCTTTAATTTCTTTCAAAAGTTTTCCCTTTATTTCCTTGTGTATCTTCAAACACCTTGATCTTTTTGTCCTAGGTTTAAAACAAACGATGAGTTGTTTCATAGTAGAGCACCACCTCCAGAATTACAAACTATAATATTCAAGTTAGACAAGGAAGGAAGCGGTAGCTGTACCAATTCTTTTAAATTTATGAAGAACTAATTAAATACTTTATAGATATCTAATATCTACAATTGAGAAAAATAATAATTTCTTACTCTGCCTTCTGCGTAACGAGCATGTATAGAGATTCTGTTGGAAAGAATTTCTCCGTTACTTTAAATCCTGCTTTGTTCATTTCAAGTTCCATACCTTCCAAGGTAATTCTAGGTACTTTCCCGGGACTTATCTTTGGTTCAAGTTCAAGGCAAATGAGATAACCTTCTTTTTTCAGTACCTGTTTCATTTGCTGTAATAGCGGCGCGAGAGGCTGAATTTCATGCAGGACCAAAGAAGCAATAATGATATCGATAGAATCTTCTGCAAAAGGAAGTGCCTCCATACTACCATGCACTGGGACGATATTTGTCACTTGTTCCTCCAAAGCTTTCTCATTTATTATTTCAATCATGGCACCGTCGATATCTAGTGCGTAGACGTTGCCCTTAATCCTTTTTGCCGCAGGAATGGAAAAATAACCAGTTCCGGCGCCAAAGTCCAATAGGTTGTCAGTTTCTTTTAAAGGAATCATGTTCAATAGTTGTTCTGGAGAGAATTCATTTCTTCGTTCGGGACTTTCCAAGTACGATACTTTTCCTTTACTATGCTTTGCGTGCGAGTGGTGCATCATTTAAACCCTCCTTTTTGTAACGGCTATTTTTCCTGACTAAATTTTTCTTCTATCAGTGCTGCATTCACAGACATGGCAGCCATACTACCTTCCCCTGCCGCAATAATTAACTGGGAAAGACCGATAATTCGCGTATCACCGCAAGCATACACCCCTTCTGTGTTCGTGCGTTGCCAGCTGTCAGTTGTGATCCCCCCCAGCTCATTTAATGTATAGCCAAGAGAATCAAAAGAAGCTGCCTGTTTCCATTCCGCAGTGACAAACCCTCCCTCACGTAGCACTGAAGTTCCATCTTCAAGCTGGATTTTCTCCAGCATCCCCTCTTTGCCAATGAGTGAGGAAATCTTCTTTTCGTTAATTCTGATGTCATTGTTTTTGAATAATTCTTGTTCTTCGAGCGAAAAGATTTTATTGCCGTTAGTAAAAATTATTAAATCATTGGTCCAGTTGGACGCCACTTTCGCCATATGAAACGCCTTATAATCTTCAGCGATCACTGCCAGCGGCCGATCTCTTAATTCCCAACCATCACAGAAAGGACAGCTAAACAGGCTCTTGCCATAGAACTCTTTCACGCGTGGAATATCTGGAAGGACTTCCTTAAATCCGGTGGCCAGTATAATCTTTTTCGCGCTGTAAACTTCCCCATTTTCTGTCTCTACTTGAAACAAGTTTTTTTCTTTATCTATACGATGCACCCGTTGCTTTTCAATGCTCACGTCCGGGTACCTACTCAATTCTTCATGGGCAATCCTTCTGAACTCTTGCGGATGTATACCATCCCTTGTGATAAACCCGTGGGACTCAGAAGTCACCGCATTTCTCGGTTTGTTGTCATCAAACAGGACCGTGTTGCGTCTTGATCTTCCAAGTACTAAAGCAGCATTTAATCCAGCCGGTCCTCCGCCAATCACTGCACAGTCTAAAATCATCTTGTTCACCCCCTCACTAATTTAAATTTACTTATTTCTGTTTTGATTTTGCCTCTTCAGCAATATGAATCAGAAGCTTTGATGCCAGTTCTTTTTTCATATTTTCCTCTGCCTGTCTCATGACGTTCTCAATTAAACAGCCATGATGATGAATGGAGCAGTCAAATATGCTAGTCTCTCCTTCAATCGCATGAATAACATCCAAAAAGGATATTTCATGTTTTGTTCTGGAGATTTTATAGCCTCCCTTCGCTCCAGGTGTCGATTCAATCAAACCCGCTTTCGTAAGTTTGGTTAAAACCTTAGAAAGATACGTTGGGGAAAGATGCTGCATTTCGGCTAATTCCTGCACTCCCACTGAGCTCCCCCCAGGCTGTAGCATTAAATGGACCATCGTATGCAGAGCGTAGTTTGTCGCGTTTGAATACTTCATACATAACCTCCTTACAGTTAAAAGACATTAAAGACTCTTAATATCTATAATACGTTTGACTTTAACACTTGAAATAAAGAAAGTCAACTAGAGAAGTGGAAAACAGTCTGTTATTCTTCGGTACACCTTTTGACATTTGGTAGAAAACACCATGTAGAGATGCTTTACCTTTGCCCTTTCTTCAGACAGAGTTACCTCCATAATCTATTAAATCCCGTTGTGAATGGTTATTTCCGCAACGGGATTTGTAGCGAATGAATCCATTGTTAATGTTTAGCTAGTTTTGTACTAGTCCCTAATCAAATAATGATATAACTTACTATCAATCGGTTGCTCCATCATCAGGTTCATTGTGACAACCGGGATTTCTTTGCCTTTATCATTTTTCATCGTCGATTGTTCCACACTTTGTTTATCAGGTGTAGCCATTCCTAAATAGTAGAAGTCTGTTCCTTCATCATCATCTTTTTTCACAAAGATATGAAGGTCTATCTCATTTTCAACGGCATTGATAATCGTTCGGACCTCTTCTGATTGTAGTGTCCGGTTGCTACGGGTAAACCATCTTACAACTTCTGGACTCAAGAATTCATCGCCATAGTTGACACTCGATTCGACCTCGTCCTTTTTATGATACGTAATATAAATCGGACATGTGCCATGCTTGGTTTTATAACCAAACATCGTTGCTGTTTCATCGTTTGCCCAGTTTAACAGCTTACAAGTGTCCTTACGAGAATACTTTTGGTAAAGAGTAAGAGGGATCTCCTCATCGTAAAGATTACTTTTGGTTTCAGCTGTCTGCACCACATCTGCAACAAGAAACCTAAAATAATCGTTTTCATTTAAACTTTTACAAATTGCTTCATTAAATGAAAATATTCTCTCTTCGCTTAACGTAACTACAGGCATATCCCCATACTTCTTTTTGCTCGTTTGATTGAAGAAGGACAGGTTTAACACACGGAGAACCGATTGTATTGTAGCCTGGTCTGTTCGACAATGAGACTGTTCCAGCTTGTCCATAAACGTTTGATATTCCACCTGACCGATTTTTAGCAACAGCTGTAATAAGATGATTTCATGCTTCCGTTTCCCGGTTACCATTTCTGAAGAAAGCATCGTAAGAACACTATTTTCATAATAAGTAAGAGCTGGAACCTCTTCTTTTATCTTTTGTAGAAATTGATAGTAGTTTGGATACTCACTCATAATGACAACGGGGTCAATCGAATGATTGGACAAAAAGTCCTGTAGGTGTGGCACTCTACCCATTCTATTTTTCAATTCTGTATACGCGTCTCGTAAAATCTTAAGTGCTGTTAATTTTGTGTTGTTTATCGCCTTGAAGATTTGTTTTTTTGCAATCTCCTCAAAGTTGATCGTAGAAACGCCTTTTAGATAGCTTGTATCTTTTGTGTTTCGTCTAATGTTGTCTTTGTTTTGTGATTTATCACCTGATAACGCAATTGGGATTAAGTAATTATTTTTATAATTTCCGATAAAATCAATAATTGTAACAAACTCTTTTGAATCATGCTTTCTAAGCCCTCTTCCTAGCTGTTGAATGAAGATAATGCTAGATTGAGTTTGCCTTAGCATGACGACTTGATTGATACAAGGAATATCAATCCCTTCATTAAAAATGTCTACAGTAATAATGTAATCCAATTCTCCGCCTTCAAGTCGTTTTATTTGAGCTTCCCTTTCTTGCGGAGAGGCATCTCCAGTCAGAGCAACTGTGCGGAATGCTTTTTCATTTAAAATGCCTGAAAGTTGATGCGCTTCTTCTTTTCGACTACAAAAAATTAAGCCTTTGACACACTTTCCAGAAAAGCCGTAATAATTGATTTTCTCAATGATGTGATTTACTCGCTCATCTGTTACAAGGTTTTCGATAACCGTTGTATCATCAATAACCTTACCATCTATTTCAAGGTCCGTTACCCCGAAGTAATGAAACGGACAAAGCATATCTTCTTCAAGCGCTTCCTGTAACCTGATTTCATAGGCGATATTATAATCAAACAGCTCATATATATTAAAATCATCCGTACGTTCTGGAGTCGCTGTCATTCCCATAAGAAACGTTGGTTTAAAATAATCGATAACGGTTTGATACGATTTTGCACCGGCTTTATGAACCTCATCAATTAAAATATAATCAAATGCCTCTCTATCAAACCAATGAAGGGTTTCTGCTTTTGATATCGTTTGAATCGTCGCAAAAAGATATTTGGCGTTTGATTGCTTACTTGTCCCTGATAAAATCCCAAAGTCCTCTTCTATTCCACCAAGAATGTTCATAAAATCCGACTTTGCTTTATTTAAAATTTGTTCACGGTGAACGACAAAGAGCATTCGTTTTGGCGCAAATCTTCTTGTATCAAAAGCTGATAAATACGTTTTCCCTGTACCTGTCGCGGATATGATTAAGCCTTTGTCATGACCCGCTTCCCGAACTGCTTGAATTTGTTCAAGCGCTGCCTGCTGCATTTTATTAGGCTCAATTTTAAGTGCTTCCTCAATCGAATTGATTGGATATTTAGCTGGAAGCTCAATGACCTGTTCTCCCATTTTGCTATAATCAACCGGCTTATACGTTAACTCGTATTGAGTAACCCACTCGTCGGATAAAGGCTGAGATTGCTCCCACACTTCGTCGAATTGATTTTTAAAATGATGGACAATGTCCCCATTCTCATGAGAGGTAAGCTTAACATTCCATTCATAATTCACCTTCAGTGCATGTGCCGTTAAATTTGAGCTGCCGACAATAAGAGAATAGTAGGTATCGTGCTCAAAAATGTAGCCTTTCGAGTGAAAACCTTGTAAATTAGTTAGTCTAACTTCGACATTGGTAATCTTAAGAAGTTCTCGAAACACTTTGGGCTGATTAAAATTGAGAAAGGTAGATGTCACAATTTTTCCTGTGATTCCTTTTTGCATAAGGTCTAGCAAATGAGACTTTAATGTTGCCAGTCCACTTTCCGTAATAAAGGCCACCGAAAAAATAAACGATTTACTTTGCTCTAGTTCTTCTAGTAAAGAGGAAAGAACATTTTGATTGGTTTTCGGATTGTTTACTAACAATGTCGGCTTATAATTACCGGCCTTACCAATTTCCCGATTTATAAATCCTTTATATAATGATGATTCTAAGCTTTGAATAAAAGTACCCATATAATCACCAACCATTTCCAATTCAATACGTTTATTCTACTACTGCTTGAATATCAGTTCAATAGATGATAAGAAAAAAGCCACCCGAAATATCGAGTAGCTTGGACAGCATTAGTTTCCTAATGGAAGCCTAGAAAGCTTTTCAATCGCTGGGATATCAGCCGGTGCCCACTCCAACGAGTGAAGTTCATCTGGAGCTAACCATTTTATCGCTACATGCTCAGTAAGAACAGGCTCTCCCTTGAGCATTTGACAATAATATGTCGTCAAGTGAACAATGCCAAAGTCATATTCATGAACGGTATGTTCGACCTTCTCCCCAATTTCAACTTCACAATGCATCTCTTCATGAATTTCCCGACGAAGTGCCTCCTGAGGGGTTTCATTTTCTTCAATTTTCCCACCCGGAAACTCCCACAGTAAAGGCAATACCTTACCTAGGCCTCTTTGCGCACATAAGATTTTTTCATTCTTTATAATCACGGCACCCACAACGTGGATATTTCTTTTCATGGTTCCTCCTCCACTTACCTAAAAGTTCGCTCTAATTCATTATAGTAAATACTCGTTTATAATTATAATTTACCATTGAATAATTATCCACATTTGCTTGATTATAACGTTCCACTTAAGCATGTTTGTACGTTAATTTATTCTTACCTGTTCTTTTTGCTTCATGAACAAGGTTATCTACTTGTCGAAACACTTCTTCTGTAGAGTAATCTGATCTTTCCGACACACCGATACTAATCGTTGTAATCAAGCCCTCATAATCCCACTCTATTTCTTCGACTTTTTTTCGTATTCTCTCAACGATGATTATAGCATCCTCAATCTCTGTATTTTTCAATAGA
Organism: Bacillus alkalicellulosilyticus; assembly: GCF_002019795.1. Classification (GTDB taxonomy): domain Bacteria; phylum Bacillota; class Bacilli; order Bacillales; family Bacillaceae_F; genus Bacillus_AO; species Bacillus_AO alkalicellulosilyticum. The sequence goes on from NZ_KV917381.1 coordinate 2,475,681, forward strand.
AGTAAAAACTCTTCCCCACCGTATCGACCAATGACATCTCCCTCGCGTATTGAATCTTTAATTGTTTGGACCACTTTTTTCAATACTTCATCTCCAACTAAGTATCCTAACTTATCATTAATTAATTTGAAATTATCAATGTCAATGAGGGCTATTACAGTTCCTTCCTCTGATGAATCTAACAACTCGAATATATGCTTGCGGTTATATACCCCTGTTAAGTTATCGGTAATCGATTGAATAAATAATTTATCTTTGAGATTAGTGACTTTTCTATGCTCTCTCCGCTTTACAACAAACGCTCTTATTAAGACAAAAAATCCAATAACAGAAAACAAAAGTATAATACGTTGTTGAATTAACGCTTTATTTTGTGCTTCTTTCAACTCCGTTAACGTAATAATTTGATTATTCAAATCTCTTTCTAGAAATTCACGTAATTTTGCAGTTACATCATCCATGTTCTTTAAGTGGTCTTGACTTAGGTCTACAACGGCCACCTCACTATACATATCAGCGGACTCCTTATAATCCTCATTTTGATAATATGCATTTGCTAAATGAAGCAGTAACCAATTTCTAATATCATTTGCATTGTCAACATGGTTTATTTTGTCAAATAATAATTTACTCTCTTCAAGGGTACGAATAGCCTCTTCTTTTAAATCAAACTGTTGTTGAATTTGACCTTTTATAACGTATAAATTATAGACAATACTCGCATGGTTATACCGTTTTTTTGCTTCTTCTATTAGCAAATCCATCTCCTGTAAGATGCTATTCATGTCCCCTCGGAAAAGAAAACTTTTCGTAAGAAGAATATGTGCTCTGTTTAAGGTTTGCATATTAGCCGCTTCAACATCGTTACTTTGTTCAAACCATTTGTCTGCCTCTTCATAGGAACTTAACGCCTTCTCTAAATCTAAATAAAAAAACGAGAAATGCCCAACTAACATATGATGGACCGCACCATACACTGGACTATCATATTCGTAAGCTAGTGTTGCTATTATCTCAACGTACTCTAATGCTTTTTCGCCATTAGCTGTTATACCCATTACTGTCGCAAGTACTTTATAAGAAAACATTTCTGTCTCATGGTCATTGTATTCTTCAGCTATTTCAAGTAAACGTGAACCATATTCCAACAATCGTCCCGTATCCATATAAAAATCACTTATAACAACTAATTGCTTTAATGATGCGATTTCAATCTCAATTAATTTTTCAGCCCTACTATATGCAACAGCTTCTAGTAGGTTATTTTCAGCCTTTTGAAAGTTATTTTCGACAATGTCGTTTATCCCACTTACATAATAGTACAAACTAGGATTGTCTTGCTTCATCACTTCTTTGTCTTGATGAAATCTCTCTAATACATCCTTATACTCTGTGTCTTTATAAATACGTCCTTCTATATCTTTGATGTCCCATTTAAAATCTGCTGATACAATAATAGGACTAGTACTTAACAACAATACTGTTAATATAAAAACTTTAAGTAGAAGGTATGGGTGTGTGAGTTTTCTAGTTATGTTATTCTTCATGATAGTATCCTCCTATGTGTTTCCATTAATACCACTCTAAGCAGACTAACCAAATCCCGATGTAAATAATCAAATTTTTTCCTTTGACAACCTTACTACTTTAGTTTTCACTTTAGTTTAAAGCTTTCCTTCTCAACTAAAGTATAGGTCTATTATACTATGAATATAGACTTATATCAAAGAATGTCATTCCACTTCTAAATGAAAAATTACTATATTAACAAGCGTAAATGACATACTAAACACTTCAAAAATTACTGATTTTAATCATAACATAAATTTCATTTACGCTTCTTTTTATTTATGAAATTTTTATAGCCAATATAAAAATACAACATTGTTAATTAAGAACAATACATCACCATCGAGGACATGCAACCTTTTGCATAAATGGAAAATCGAGCAGTATAACAATTTAAGGAGGTATGGACGGAAAACCAATTCCAATTGAGTAATTAAAAAAGAGCAAGATTGGTACTCTTGCTCGGAAGTTTATTCATCATTACAATCTAGTGTTTGTGAGGATCTTTTTTTCTGTGTTTGATCCTAGTTATATTTTATCTCGGGTATCGCTCTAACAATTCATGTTTTACATCCATTAATGCCTCAAGTGCTTCTTCTGAACTTACAAAAAATTCGTTCCCTTTAACATCTTTATATGGCACATATCGATTTTCTTCAGGCACATTAATAATGGTATGACTTTTATCCTCGTAATTAAAAATAGGTGAAACAATTAATTCAGGTACTACAAATAATCTATCTTTTTTCTGAACCAAGTCAATTTCTTCTTCTAAAAATATCAAATATTCCTCACCAGGTTGCATCACATTTATAAAGCTTACGTTCGCCGTCATATCGTCAAAGAAAAATAACCATCTGTGTGATGTAATTCCAATTCGCTCTCCTATATCTAAGCCTTCGCCTCGGTAAACTTCTAAAATTTCTACAAACTGTGTGTTATTTCTAAACGTAAATTCCTTTTCCCCATCTGATTTAGCACGAATAATGAAATTACTTTCTGGTAGGTCTTCCCTCATCGCTTCAATTAGACTAGGTGATATGTCAAAATCCCATAGTGCTACCGAGAAATTCTCCATCCCATTTGAGTCGGCTGTAACGTTTGTATAAGTTTGTCGGAAGAAAACTCCAACCACAACTGCTATTACAAGCGCTATCGTCATGATTGTAAATAATGTTTTATTCAGCATGCTTTAGCACCTCATTGTTTACCAATCGACCCTTATCAAGATAAAACACATCATCAGCAAGTAATTCTATGTCTTCTTTGTTATGACTAGCTAGCAAAATCATGGCCCCTCGTTGCTTTTCTTCTTTAATAACTTGGCGGATTTGACTTACTCCAACTTCATCTAATGAATTAGTAGGTTCATCTAACATAATAACTTCAGGTTTTTCCATGATAGCCTGTGCTAATACAATTCTTTGTTTCATCCCTAACGAATATTTTTTATAGATGCGTTTATCATTAGGATCTAGGCCTACCCTTCTAATCGCATCTTTAATCTCTTCATCTCCTATGATTTTGTTTAACTTTGCTAACAATTGAAGGTTTTTCAACCCTGTAAATTCTGGATATAGACCAGCGTTCTCAAGCGTTATGCCTAACCTCGGCAAAACCGGGAAGTCTTTATGTAGCCGTTTATCTTGATAAATAATTTCACCAGAATCTATTTTCATAAGGCCGGATAAAGCTCTGAATAACATGGTTTTACCTGACCCATTTCTACCTACAAAACCATATACCACTCCCGGTTTTAGCGTCAACTCTATATTTGATAAAATGAGGTTATGATTAATCGATTTATTTACACCCTTTACCACTAACATAACTAAATCCCTCCCCTTTCCTTATTAAATGTAATCCATTGTTGATTTTTCACCACATAACACCCAAACATTACTACAACTACACATATAAACAATAAAACGAATACAGAGTTATTTAAGTCAAAATGAATGGTTAAATGATTTATCTTGTCATTTACAACTTCTATCGTACTGCTGTGCCAAGCTAATATTAGATGTGAAATGGGGTTTATTTGTAACAAGGAAGTATTTCTCTCTAACAAGTCTGTATTGACTAATGGCAACACATTTTCCCACAAAATCAACAATGCAACACTAGCCAACTGAAGACCAACGATAACCATAAAACCTAAACTACTATCAACCTTAATAGCAATTACATTCATAAGAAGCGCCGTTAAAAAAAGCCAAAACGAATAAATGAATACAAAATAGACTAACAGAATAATTGATCCCATATCAAATACAACGTCATTCGTTATACTTGTTACCATAGTTCCTGAACTAACCATTATCAATGGATAAATAAAAGCTAAAAGATATAGTTTAGAACATTCCTTCATAAACCACTTTATTCGATTATGGCAACGTGAAAAATAATAAATGCTGGCTGTACAAAAGTGTTTATATATATACGTTCCGAATAAGATTTGGAATAACAATAATGGCAGTAGCCTAATTGATACCTCAATTAAATATACGAGTATGATATCTACATTTGAAAAACTAAACTCTATGATAATATCAGACAGCACTATTTCCTCACGTAATCCGAGAAAGAATATCGCTTGGAATGCCCCCCAAACAATGGCTACACCTATACAAGTCATCAGTGCTTTACCCATTCTATAAGGCATCCTTTTTGATTTGATAGACTATAATGGAGGTTGCAAGAACCAATAACATGATGGAAAGTGAAAGATAAACAAGCAGACTTTCCGATGCACGAGAAATTGGATGGTAAAATCCTAGATAAAAAAAGTAATTCGTTTCAACCGAAATCGCGGGTATCAGTTGTTTCAACATTCCCAACAGATAAAGCAACACATATACCGGTAAAAATAGTAACGCCTTGAATTTAATAGGAAAGGTTGAAACAGCCACAGTAAAAATGGCTAAAATACCTGATAACACACCAAATACTAAAGTAAAAAAAGTAGCATATAAATAGGGAGATAAAGTATATAAGTCAGAAAGTAAATACATACTCATTATTTCAATATATGAATTGTCATAAATACTAAAATTCGATGGGTCTCCAACTGCGTTAACTGGAAAAGCAATTATATTAAGTAAAATTTCTATTAAGAATGGTACGGTGAAAACAAAAAACGTAACCAAAAAGACAACAATTATCTTTCCTAAGTAATAGTTACGGGCGTTAACTCTAGCTTGTATAAAAATAAATTGATTTAAAGTTTTATCATTATATAAAGCAAATCCTGCAGGGATTACGACTAGTAAAGGATAATATTGCATTAAATAAAAACTATACTCACTGTAATTTGAAAGTGTGAGTAGTTTCATCGGATGATACATATCTACAATATCTGTTCCACTGTACGTAAGCACATTTTGAAAATAGTTAGCAAGCATTATACCAAAGAGTAGAAAGAAGATTACGGTAGCTACTTTTCTCTCTAGAATCAACGTAAGCTGCATATTTATTGAGCGCAATAACATTGGACGGCACTACCTTTCTATGAAAAACATCAAAAATATGAACAAGTACTTTTTTCTTGTATTCTAGTAATAATATCCTCAACATAGAATAAGAAAATTTACAAAATAGCTCCTCTTCTGTTTAATATTGTTACTCGTACCCTATGAGCGAATTATATTCTACAAAATATTAAAAATCAAACATTTTTTGTCAATATTTATCATATTTTTACATCATAAGTTTTTTTTCCTTTATTTCACGTTTTTTTCTCTTCCATCTATTTTCATAATAAGAAAAAAGGGTGAGACAAAAGGTTGTTACCTTTTGTCTCACCCTCTTATCTCTTAGCAATGAGCGAAACCGCCACCATCTTTCAAAGCTGACAGACTGTCTTTTTCTTCTGGCAATTTCTCGAATTCAGAGGCAAAGTCATCATATATCCTAGCAATATCAGCATAAGGAAATGGATTTTGTAATTGTGATTGTTTCTGTTTTAATACATCCAACAAAAGCTTAGCCTCTCTTCCTAGTTAAAAGATGATCTACAATATCCTTCAAATCAACTATATACACGGTTTTCCCTTCAGTAAGTAATAGCTTTGAACCTCTACAGCTAACATAGTCAGCTTTTATATTCTTCTTTTCCTCATTACTAAACGATATAAAGCAACTTCGTCTTAGGCTATTTTTCGAAAAGAGTTTATAGAGTAGATACTTATCTTGGTTTTCATAGCCCCCTCTAAAAAGGAAATAATTCTTGAACAGGACGAATCCATCTGAACCTTCAATATCTGGTTTGTAATATGTGAATTCGCCGTGATGATATCTTCCCACTAGAAAATCAGTATAATAATAAAACCACACATCTTCATCGGCTACTACATTAAGAGCATAGCAATCACTAATGAAATTTAGACCACTATTAGGATAGTGGTATATGGCATTTCCTTCTTGATCCCACGCTCGAAGTCCAGACTTCCCAACTGGGTCTTCCCAACCATAATTCCCAAAAATACCTTCATCAAAATAGCTTGTCCAAATGGTATTTTCTTTTGTTACATAGATATCCTGAATCGCATCTCCAAGAAGAAATTGCCGAATATGCGCCCCACTACTATCAAACACTTTGGCATTTAAGTCATATTTACCTTCTTCGTAATAGTAGGAACGGCCACAAACTAACAAAATATGATTGTCTTCTATCGGTTGTACAAAATGATAATTCCATCTTTGGTTCTTAATCTCAACGATTTGCTTGTGAAAGTTCATATCAATAATGACCTTATAGTCATATTGTTCAGTTGTTTTTACAGGTGGAAACATTCCATCTATACGACCAGGGATATCATTAACAGCAAGTATACAAACTTCACCCCGTGGTCCAAGCGAGGCATCCACTATATGATACCCTTGTAAATCCTCTGTATAGTCATTCCATATAGGTATATCAATTTTTATTGTTTTTTTTATCATGATTACACCTCCCTATCATGTTCTAAGTAAGTTGGAAAATAGATTTGAACTTTTTCCCATGGCTTCATTTTTACTCCTAGTTTTTTTATCAAGGAGGCGCTTAGCAGGATTATATGTGGTATTCCGTTGCAAGAGTTTTTCTAGGAGTACAATCGCTAATTCTCTATCTCTCTCTTCTACTAACGTATCTACATACTGCATCGTTACTTTATCATGGTTTAGATTTTTAAAAATGCGGACTAAATAAATGGTATATAGTTCATAAGAGCGCTCTGTCTGATCCACCATTTCGCCACCCTTAGTGATTTTTTCGTAATATACGTAAGTCATAGCATGTTTTTTTAAAAATATTGTAACCCTTTTTAATAAAAATCGTCTACTTCATTAAGAACAAAAAAATAATGTTGGAGGGAATACAATATGCGTCTTCATTTCATTAAAGTAAGTTTTATCGTAGTTGTTGTTTCGTTGTTTATACTTACAGGATGTTCTACAACACCAGAGGAGGAAGCGCAAGAACCGAACAACCTAACTGAAATTCACTTAACAGAGCAACTAAAAGGAGTATTTAAAGGCTATGCTGATGGGGACCAAGTGATAATTACGGATAAAGACGGGGTAGATGAATACTACCTAATTACAGATACAACAATAGGCGATTTAGAAATAATTGAAGAGGGAGAAACTATCAACTATTCTTTTACAACAACAGAAGAAGGTCGATTAGCATTAGAAACAATCAGAAAAGGCGATTAAGTGTTGAAAAAAAAGACTAAACCAAATGAGTAAGCGGTTTAGTCTTTTTTATATGTTATAGAATCTGTTAGTTGTTCGGCATTCCTTTGACTTGAAACTTCGAGATTGATTGCTGTAGTTCCTCTGCTAGTAAAGATAATGATTGAGCAGAAGAAGCAATCTCCTCCATTGTTGCCAACTGTTCTTGGGTGGCAGCCGAGCTTTCTTGACTTGATGTAACACTATTGTCAGCTATTGCTTTCACCTCTTCTAGAGCATCAGATATTTTCAGAGTTATTTCCTTAATATCTTCAATTGATGTGGCAACCTCTATTACTTTATTAGATACACCTGTCATTGATTCTTCTATTTTGCCAAATGCCGCTCTAGCTTCTGTTGTCGAAGATATTCCTTCTTCAACTTTTGCATTGCCATCATAAATAGAGCCAACTGCATTTTGAGTTTCAGACTGAATATCAGCAATCATTACTGTAATTTGACCAGCCGATTTCTTGGATTCTTCTGCTAGTTTTCTAACTTCATCAGCCACAACAGCAAAACCTTTACCTTGTTCTCCTGCTCTTGCTGCTTCAATAGCAGCATTTAACGCTAATAGGTTCGTTTGTTCAGAAAGGTCTGTAATTATATTTAATACACTTCCTATTTCTGAAGATCTGCTTTCCAATGAGATTATAGTCGTAGAGATGGTTTCAAATGACTTTTTAATGTCATTAATTCGTTCAACTACATTTTCAATAGAGACAATTCCATTTTTAACATACTCTGTTGAATGGTTTGTAGAGTTTTCCATATCTATACTATTATTATTTATGTTGTTAACACTTTCCACTAATTGTGTAAGAGCCGCTGAAACATGATTGGTTTTAGTTAATTGTTCTTCGAGACCAATGGCGTTATCTTGAACAATTTTAGAAAGCATTTCTGACGATTCCGTACTTTGTTCAGCACTAGCCGTTAATTGTTCAGATGCGGATGCAACCTGATGTGCTGACTCACTAGTTTTCAACATAGTATCATTTATATCATCAATCATCGTATTTAATGACTTTGCTAATTCACCGATTTCATCTTTTGAATTCAACTGAATTTTATCGATTGTCAAGTTCCCATCTGCTATTTGTTTTAGTGCCGATGATACCAGTGTAACAGGTTTAGAAATGATTTTTATAAGGTATAAGATTAATAGTATAGATAAAACAAAAATTACACCAAATGCTACCGACATAAGAATTTCACTTTGATTACTAATATTCTTAACTCTCATCCAAGCATCATTTGTTAACTTTTCTGTATCTTCTACGATTAACGTATGTGTTTCCCTGTATGAATCAAAATGCTCTTTTCCATTATTAATGTTAGCTCTAGCCTGTTCAATATTTCCACTTTCTACTTGCCATATAATTGATTCAAAGAACGCTTGAATTGCATCAATTTTAGGAAGCGCTTCATCTATTAATGATGCCATAATTGGATGTCCATCAATGTGTGCCTCAATGATTTCAAGGCTCATAGTAATTTCTTCCGATCCTAAATAATACGGTTCAAGAAATACAGGATCACCAGTAACCAAATAACCCCTTACTCCTGTTTCTTGATTAACTAATGCTGTTAAAATATTATTTGCAGCATTAGACAATGGAACTGCATCGTTTACAATGTTATTCGCCTCTGATTCTACATTTTGAATCCCATACCACCCCAAACCAAATATTCCAGCAATAAATAATATAATAAGCCCAAAACTCATTACCAATTTCTTACCTATTGACATATATATCCCTCCAATTCTAGTTGTTTAAATCATGTAGTCCCTTTCCTTTTTAGTTATATTCGGGTAATAATATATCTAAAAAGTGATAATGCCGAGCTAAAATGTGCTTTATTGAACTTGCCCATTTTAGAAGACTAACATAGTTTTATATTGAAAGTATAATTATCTCATAAATTTCTACAATTTTCGACACCAATTAATGTTAATTTACCTTTGGAACATTTTAAATCTATAATGTGAGAAGGAAAATAAACAAATAGAAGAAGCTTCGAAAGGCTTATAGATGGGGAGCAGGGGATAATTACTCTTGTTTGGTGGGAGATGAATACTATCTAATTAAACTGAAGAAATGACAATAGAAAAAGTGATTAACCGTATTAAACCGTAACCGTTAAGGTAAAAGTCAATCTAAAATACTATATTCCCCACCAAAAGGGTCAAAAATAAACTCTTTAGTTATTCCATTTTGTTCACCAGTTATAACATAAAAAGCTGGCTTATATTTTTCATTATAAATCACTTTTCTATTCTCTTCTTGAACGTTAATTTTTTCATTCTCTTGAACGAGATTAATTGCTTCTTGATAAGTAAAATCTGGTAATTGGTTATAAAAAATAATCGGTAAAACAAGAAGGATGAGAACAGATAGTGTGAATATAATCCGCACTATCTGTTCTTTAATTTGTTCAGCAAGTAGTACAAGTATAATATGGGCTGAAACTCCAACTAATAGTGGGATAAACACTTCTAAATCGACGATATGTAAGTATTGTCGATTTATAATGTTAAAAAATCCCAGCTGCACAATGGCAATAATGAGAATTGATAAATACAATATTGTTTTTCTATTCTTTAAATAACAGCCCATCTTATAATCTCCCACGTCTATTTATTTGTTTGACTATTTCTGTAAGTAATCTTTTTAATAAAGTGAATTATATAAACTCCAATTGGAAGATACCTCTAATTGGTGGTGCAGTTTTTTACTTCCCGTAAATTGTTGAATTTGAAAACCTTGGAAAATCATACACCATATAATTCAATATCTTCTTCAGTAAATTGATTGTTAGTGTATCGTGTTAATGTCTTTCGCCATAAGCTTATTGTTTTATAATTTTTATCCGTCGGTGCTGTATAAAGCATCCATTTCCCACGGTACAAATTGAAAATTTCTGATATGACGTATTCACCTATTCCCTTCCCTCTAAATGGTCTGAGAATGAAAAATTCCTTTATCATAAAATCACAATTACCAAACACATACAGGGGCGTAGCTACAAAAATAAAGCCTGCAGGCAAATCATCGACTGTCACTAGATAAGGAAATAGAACACCTTCTTTTTCCCACCAAACATCAAATACAGATATTTGTTGTTCAAGGGTCTGATATTCTTCATCCTCCTCAAAAACACCGTACTTATTTGGTAGTTCATTCCGAATCCCTGCTAAATCGTGTAAATACAAAGGATACAAATTATTGATTATAAACTTGTTTTTGCGTTCGCACAAATGAACTGATATCTTATTCATTTAACACCCGTGATTTAAGAATTAAATTACTAATGTTAAACTCATTGTACCATATATTGGATAGCATTCTAAGACTTAATGCTAACTTATGATACAGGTACAGTGCTTTCTAGAACTGCAAGAAAGAGGCAGCCTTTGCCGGATGCCTCTTTCTTATTTCCTCTTTTAAACTATTATCTCTTAGTATTATGCCTGCATGTCACTAGGGTCAGACAACTGTTTTTTCTTTACTGGTATCCAAATTTCTGCTGTTTCATGCCCTGCCATGCCATAATACATTTCAAAACTAGGCGCTTCAACTTGTTCGTATTCAGATGTAGGAAACCACTCGGAATAGATTCGTTCCCAAAGGTTTGGCAAATTACATTGGGGTTCAGTGAAAATGGCCCATGTTAATTCTGGGACAGAAAGTGTAGTAAATCTCTCAGGAATCTCAATCCCCTTTGGCAAATAATAACAAATCATGTACTTGAAAGTTTCTCCGTTATGGTCATATAAAGCAGCGTGCAATAAAGTATCACCAAAACGTCCAAGTAAACCGTTCATTAAACCCACACTGCCGTCATCATCACATTTTTTTCGGAATTGAGGAACCTCAGAAAATGCGGTTTTCATGTCCTGATTAATAACTCCATAAATACCAAACATTTCAAAAGACCTTCTTTGTTCAATACGGTAATTCATTTCGACATCTCCTTTTACTGAAATAAGAAAGGATAATCGAGGATAGGCTTTTAGTGAGACACCTTTAACACGGGCAGATATTGGGGTAGTCCCATGAAGATTCTTAAACGCTCGTGCAAATGCTTCTGGTGATTCGTATCCATATTTCATAGCGACATCAATAATCTTTGCATCTGTGGTTTGCAATTCAAATGCTGCCATCGTCAACCGCCGACGCCTAATGTACTCAGATAACGAAACTCCAGTAATAAATGGAAACATTCTTTGAAAATGATAAGAAGAGCAACAGGCTCTCTTCGCTATTTCGTGATAAGAGATGTTGTCCGCTAGATTTGTTTCAATATAGTCCAAAGCGTTGTTCATCCGGTCCAACCAATCCATCGTTATCCCTCCTTTCTAGATAAGTGTAAACGGAGAAAACAATGAATACCTTGCATTCTCTGCACTAAAAAGTCAGTATAGACTTTTTCTATTTTTCATGTAAAGCAATCTATTCAACTACCCCATCTTGATTTTTGTAATCAATTAAGAGAATGTCCTTACTTATAGTATAAAAGCTGCCTATTATAAGACAGCTTTCATATTATTACACTTGGGCTTACATATTTCTCGCACTAAAGGAATTTTCCAGTTTAAATGTGATTTCTTTCAGTTCAAGACCGCCAAGTGTGAAGAAGAGCTTTAGATAATTATGTTGATTCATGAAAAATACCTGCTTGGTTTGAGATACCCATTCCCCTCCGGTACCGTTAAAAGTGAATGTTGCTGCTGGCGTATTATTTGCAATTAATGTAACAGGCATCTGAGCAAGTTCACCCGCAAAGGAACGTATCGTTAGCGTCACCTCATACATTCCAGCTTGGTCCACTGAGATGGCCAATGCATGGGAACTCCCAGTAGATGTATCAATATCCTTAAGACCAATGCTTTCACCATCATTCACATGCTGGTATGTAACATCAAAATCAAGCTCTTGTTCAACCTCTTCATCTAGTCCAATCACATCAATCGAACCATCATGTAAACCTTGTGTACGTTCCCAAGCAGGAGTACGCATAATAAATGTACAGATGTTAGCTGCACTCCGTAACAGTTCTCCTCTTGTTAGTGTTCCCTCACCAATAGAAGAAATCGTATTATCTTCAAACGGATTCGCATTAGGCTCTCCAACAACCATATACAAATCATTTTGAGAACGAACCATAGCAGCTGTATTATGTCGATTCGCAGCTTCACCTTCATCATTAATTTTAGCCCACCAGTCCGTCATAACAATTCCATCAAATCCCCATTCGTCACGAAGAACACGGGTATTTTGATCATAAAGTCCGGCAGTCCAGATACCATTGACTGCACCATAAGTTGTCATAATGGAGTAGGCTCCGCCTTCTTTCACTGCCATTTCAAAACCTTTTAAATAAATTTCTCTTAATGCTCTTTCAGAGACGATAGAGTTGATGTCGTGCCTGTGGAATTCTTGATTATTCGCACTAAAATGTTTAAGTGTTCCTGTTACCCCTACTCGGTGCATCCCGTTTAACTGGGCAACTGCCATCTTGCCTGTAAGATAAGGGTCTTCAGAAAAATACTCGAAGTTACGTCCATTTAATGGATTACGATGAATATTAATACCTGGTCCAAGCAACGTATCCACTCGGTTCTTACGCATCTCAAGCCCAGTCATCTCAAATAGCTCCTCGTTTAACTCCAAGTTAAAAGTAGAGGCTAAAAGCGTACCATTTGGTAATGAAAATGCTTTTGTACCAATGTCCATTCGAATGCCCGATGGACCATCCGCACAGCAAATTGCTGGAATGCCCAACTCATTCAGTCGATCCGAAATCCCTCCAAAGGCACCAGCCGTTCCAGGTGTCACTCTCGGAGAATTCATTCCTTGTCCACGAACGATGCAGGCAAGATCTTCATCGGTTAACTGTTCAAGAAAAGCATCTAGAGAAATCTTACCCTGGTAAACATCTGTCAGCTTATGGCCATGGTTACCCGTGTATTCGTGACTAGGTGGACGTTCATTTAAATATCTTTCCTGTATATCGACTGTACGCAATGGTACATTCTCATAAGTTACCTTGTACCCATTTTCATCCACTTTTGGTTTAATTCTTTGGAATGATGTAACAGGTGCCATATTTTCACTTAACGTTTCTATTACTTGTACCGCTTCTACATTAAAGTCAAAGACAGGGTTTGCCGATCTGACATCTGTCCCTGCATAGATACGGTACAAACCTTTTTCTAATATGTAAGTAGATTTATATCCGGTTACTCCGCTATCATCATAGCATGCAAAATCTTTAACAGGGATGGACAATTGAAGGGTTTGTTTACTTCCAGCTTCAAGAAGCTTCGTTTTTGCAAAAGAAACGAGTGAGCGTGAAGGATTTCCTAGGAGACCTTGCGGCTTCTCAACATAAACCTGAATGACTTCTTTCCCACTAAACTCACCTGTATTTGTAACATCGACTTTTAACGTAATGATTCCTTCTTTTTCTGTAGCTTCAATGACCTCCGTTGCAAAGCTTGTATAGGATAAACCAAATCCAAATGGATAAAGCACCTTATCTTTGGCAAACGTTTCAAAATAACGATACCCTACATAAATATCTTCCTGATAGATTCCTTTGTCCTTATGACCAAAGTTTACCGTTGACGGATGATCATCAATAGAATGAGAAATCGTATCAGGTAATTTTCCAGATGGATTCACTTTGCCTGTCAGAACATCAACTAGTCCATTACCGCCTTCCATTCCACCTTGCCATCCATAGATGATAGCACTTGGGTTATAGTCGATGGACCATTTCATATCAATAATATTTCCAACATTTAAGATGACCACGGTCTTTGAAAATTCCTTTGTAACCAACTCAATCATCTTATTTTCTTCATCCGTTAGTAGATAGCTCCCAGGATCTGCAGAATTATCACGGTCTTCACCAGCCGTTCGCCCAATTAGAACTAGCGCCATATCAGAATTTTTAGCTGCATCAGCAACCACCGCATCAGTTACAGGCATTTCTTTTTGAGACCATGGTTCACCAGCCCAACCTACACCTTTATCATATGGATTTTCCTCAAGCCAAGCTTCATAAGTTTGAAGTAGCGATTGATTTACATGAATATCAGAACAATCTTTCAAAGCATCAAGCGGACTTGTCACATACGATACGTTTACCATCCCACCTGAGCCTGTCCCGCTTTTGTAATAATTAAACTGACTGCGTCCGAAAATGGAAATCGTCGTTCCTGCCTTTATTGGTAGTGTCTTATTTTCATTTTTTAATAAAACGGCACCTTCTGCAACTGCAGTCCGCGCCAACTCAGTATATCGATTCCAATCAAGCGTATATTTTTTCATATTAAAAATATCCTCCTTAGCTGTTTAATACTCTACTTCATTTTATCTCTTCTCGGGCTTTCGATCCAGTAAGTGGTTTGGAATATGCTAATTCGAGCCTTGCTAAAAAGTTTATTATCATTAACACGACATTAGGTGTAAACATGTTATTTGTTAGCTTGAAAATGGATATTTAATAAATGGACTTACGTAAACGTAACCAGGTATAGGCAGGAACTTTTAGATATATAGTTCAATTAGGAATTGAATTTCAGGAAGTGTAATTCTTATTTGGAAGTGAAGATAGATAAATAGTTGGTGCATTTTATGTTTTTAAGAAAATGCATGAAAGTATGGGTGTATTAATGGATATTAAAACATTATGGGAATTAAGGGTTCAGGAATTTTATAGAAAGATGTTCAGATACTATTCAATCATTGGTGCGAATGTTGTTTATTTTTTTCTGGTCATTGGTAGTATCTTTATTTATTATTTTAATTTATTTCTTCAATGGGTACCTTCCCGAATATCAGTTGAAGTAATCTTATCACTATTTGTAACTTTCACTTTACTTCCGACAAAAATTCGGACATTGATTAAAAGGGCAGATACAGTCTTTTTGTTACCATTAATTTTTTGTTTAATCTTTGAAAATAAGAACTGGTTTCGAACTTAAGAAAGTTTGAAATCTGCTGATTTACCAGCAAAAGATACCGTTTTTCGTTTTTTGAATCAATCTACTTTTTCGTGGAGATGTTTCTTAACGTTCCTTAGTGCTCACACGATTAAAATGTTACAAAACTAACGGATCACAATCGCCCTAAAGTATTGGTTTTAGCCGATTCTTCCTATAATCGTAATCGTAGTAAGTCAGTAGAATTACTAGCACGTTGTTTTGATCAGGCTTCTCAAAAAATGCGCTTTTATAAAGGTTTTCGTATGCTTACTCTTGGATGGACAGATGGTGCAACCTTTATTCCGGTTGATTTTTCGTTATTAAGTTCGATGCATGTTTGTCTTAAAGTATAAAAAAAACTCTCCTTATTCAACGTTATTGAAGGAGAGTTTGTGTAAAAGCTATTGTAAATTTTATTATATAGAGCATTTTGTAACCATGCTGTAGTAAACAACTATCTTTCCATAAAGCAGTATCCTCACAAATCATTATTCTAGTTCTGACATACATATATTCTTCTAATTTTGTGCGTCGCTTAATTTTATAGTTTCTACCTGTTTTTTCTGAAGTATTCTATCAAAAACCCATAATGATATAGCCGTAAACAGTAGTGCAAATCCACTACCACTAAAGAAGAACGAAAATGCAGGTAGTACGTTTAATGCGATGAGAATCGTAAAACTGCCAATAATCATGCTCATTGTAGCAATGGGATGAATAATCATTAAGAGTAAGGAGTTTTTTAGTACTGCCATAATACTATATTCATAGTGTACATAAACAGGGAAAACATAAAGTATTGTTAGTAAAAAAAGTAAGGCTATCATCATGTTTGGAATTAATAAGAAACTAATATTTGTATCACTGTGTTGTAAAAAAGTAATATTAATATACAAGACAATTCCTAATGTACTAACTATATATCCTAAGATATTGCTTTTAACTAATTCTTTCTTAAAAGTTAACCAAAATGTCATGAAAATAGGAATGTCCACTTCCCTCATAACTAACTTACGCATTACAGTAAACATTGCAACAGTTGAGGGGAAAAATCCAATGACTAAAAAACCAACTATAGAAAAGAAAATCCACAATATATTAATATATGCTAATCTTGTTATCCATTCAGAAATTCTGAATAATCCACCCATAACGCCTCTAAATTCCATTAACATTCCTCCCTGATTCTACTCAATTTCATTCTCCCTAGTGCATATTTTCAATTACCTAGAGGGCTCTGTTAACGAACGATGGTAATGATTCGACAGGGAACACAAGAAGTGATGGATACGTATCGAAACCTCAACACTAAATTACCTCGATGCCCATACCATACCATTTCTCATTAATTCCATTACCTCTGGCATTCTGACAACTTCCGCTACATGACCTAATGAGCAGTAATAGACTTTTCCTTGTCCCCACTTTTTCGACCATACCACAGGCATATCTATTTCATCATCTGAAACGTATGGACCTTTTGCATTCGGAAAACGAGTAGTAGCGTGTACTTTTATAGCCGGATCTACATGCATATAATATTGTTCTGAAATTACTTGGAAATCTTTCATTCCCTTCGTTAAAGGATGATCTTCATCCTTTATGTTAACGGTATACGTCACCCCATCATCTCCAGGGTGAGCAACCCACTGCCCGCCCACCATAAATTGATAGTCTGTTTCCATCCGAAAAGAGTCTCCCATTCCACCATGCAACCCGGCCAATCCCGTCCCTTTAGCGACTACCTCAAGAAGTGGGGTGAGTTGATCCCGTTCAATCGTTCCCTGTGTCCAATTTGGTACAATTAAATCATAGATCGATAAATCTTCCTTTTGAAGTGTTTCTAAAGTATCTGTTACTGTTACGTCAAACGCCTCTTTTTTTAGGATATCTTTTATAATTTCAGCTACCTGTGCTGGCTCATGTCCATCCCAACCACCTTGAAAGATTAAAGCTTTTTTCATCTATGTTCCCCTCTTCCGCTTTTATTTACTGCCCTTTACAGTAACCCATTGCTTCGATTTTGCAGACTTTTCAACAGCTTCCAGCACTCTTTGGTTCCTTACCCCATCCTCAAAATCAGGTTTGGGCTGTATTCCATGTGCAAGTGAATGGAAAAATTCATGAACTAAATTAATAAAAGTATGTTCATATCCAATAATATGACCAGCTGGCCAATACGCCCCAGCATAGGGATGATGTTCCTCTGTACAGTTTATTAAACGGAATCCTTGGAGCCCTGGCTCGTCCTCTGCTAAATATACTTCTAGATTGTTCATATTTTCCATATCCCACCGTATGGAACCCTTTTCACCGTTTATCTCGAACTTATTTTTATTTCGATTTCCTTGAGCAAAACGTGTTGCTTCAAAGGTTCCCATTGTTCCATTTTCAAAGCGTGCTAAGAATGCAACTGCATCATCCACTGTAACTTGCCCTAATTTATGATCCGCTGCTTTTGCACTTAGTCCCCCAGAAGCAGAAGCTATTGGTCTCTCCTTCACAAATGTTTCCATCATGGAAACCACTTCCTTAAATTCACCCACCAAAAATCGTGCAAGGTCTATACTATGAGCACCAATATCACCTAGAGAACCAGAACCGGAGACTTCTTTTTGCAAACGCCAAACAAGAGGAAAATTCGGATCAGCTATAAAATCTTGTAAATAATTCCCTCGAAAGTGATAGATTTTACCTAAGCGACCTTCATCGATTAGCTTTTTGGCATAATGAACTGCTGGTGCAAAACGATAGTTATGACAGATCATGTGTTTGACTTGATGCTTCTTTACTGCATCATACATTCGCTCTGCCTCTTCCACTGTCATGGCAAGCGGCTTCTCAATAATAATGTGTTTCCCTGCTTCAGCAGCAGCAATGGCAATCTCAGCATGTGTGTGATTCGGGGTGGAAATATCAATAATATCTATATCATCTCGTTGTATTAAAGATCTCCAATCTGTTTCATACGATGCCCATCCCATTTGTTCAGCAGCTTGTTTTACTGCTGTTTCGTTTCTTCCTGAAATCGCCTGTAAGACTGGTTTTATTTCTGCGTCAAAGTAAAATGGATAATCACGATAGGCATGACTGTGCATCTTCCCCATAAACTGATACCCGACCATTCCAATTCTTAATTCTTTCTTCTCCATAGTAGACACAATTTTTCACCTACTTCATTTTATTTTTATTAACTATAAAATTATCATATTAAGATAATAGAGCATTAAAATTAGCTATATTGATACCTACTGGTAAGCGCTTTGGCCGATGAGCAGTACTGTGAAGGTGATAATGTTTGCCCTCATTGGATGACATATGAATGCCTTGCATCACTTCTAAGACATGATAGGCAAGGTTTCCATCTGCTCTGTGCTTTTGAGATTTTCGAATGGCCACTGCCATCTCTGCAAGCCCTAATCCTCTGTCGTTTCCGGTAAACCCATTTACTAAAGGTACTTCAGACCAGTCGTCTTCATCGAATCTTTTTACTAGTACTGGTCCACCAAATGAATTAGGGTCAGGGACACGCATCGTTCCCTCTTCCCCGTATATTTCAATAAAGGGCATCTGATGGTCCCAGACATCAAAACTAGTAATAATACTACCAATGGCACCGCTTTCAAAATCTATCACACCTGAAATATGTGTTGGAGTTTTTACAACGATTTTTTGCCCCTTTTTTCTTTGACTTGTAATTATTCTCTCTGGGAATGAAATTCGAGTAGATCCTGTTACCCGCTTAATTGGCCCGAGCATACACACGAGGGCTGAAAGGTAGTATGGGCCCATATCGAACATTGGGCCACCACCTTCTTGATAATAGAATTCAGGATCAGGATGCCAATTTTCATGTCCATGACACATCATAAATGCTGTAACAGCTACTGGCTTTCCGATTATTCCATCATCAATTATTTGGGTACAAGTTTGGATTCCTGCACCTAAAAATGTGTCAGGGGCATTTCCAACTCTCAAGCCTTTTTTTTCTGCTAGATTTAGAATACCTTTGCCGTCTTCTAAAGAAATAGTTAATGGTTTTTCACCATATACATGTTTTCCAGCTTCGAGAGCTGCTCGAGCTATCTCCGCATGTACACTAGGTATCGTTAAATTCACAATTACCTCAATAGTTGGGTCAACTAATAGCTCTTTCACTGAACATGCTTTTTGAATACCGAACTCCTTCGCCTTATGCCATGCCCTCTCCTTAGTGATGTCTGCGCATCCCACAATTTCTAAAATGTCAAACTTCCTACCCGCCTCAAAATAGATTTGGCTTATATTTCCACAACCTACAATCCCTACCTTAAGTTTTTTCATTTAACAAGCCACCTTTTATGTAAATGAATTTTTAAGATTTCATTAATAAAGGGAATCCCGATATTCCTTTGGAGTTTTACCTGTTACTTTTTTAAAAAAACGAGTGAATGAATGAGCTGCATTATAGCCTACTGCAGTGCTAATTTCCCTTATTTTCAACTCTCCCTGTGACAATAACTCTTTTGATTTTCTAATTCGACACTTCTCGATATATTCTGATAAATTCATACCTGTCTCTTGTTTGAAGAAGTACGATAAATAGGATGGATTAAAATAATGGATTTCTGCTAATTTAACAAGCGAGAGGTCCTCTCTCAAATTCATTTCAATATATCTACATATCCGCTCTACAATTAACGATGCCCGATCTTGTTCATCCGTTTGTTTCACATCAAAAACTTTATCTGCAATTTCTTTTAAGTAATAAAATCCTTCTAATATGGAGATGTGGTCATCTAACCTAAGTAATTTCTCAATATTCTCAATCCTATTTTGCCAGCCTATCCTGTTGATATAGGAATATATGACAATAGCGATAGAAAAATATGTTTCTGTCATTTGAAAAACATTTGTATCCTGGACCTCGCTTACAATTCCCTCCAATTCTTTGTGGAAATCTTCTTGCCTGTTGGTTTCTAAATGAGAAGAAAGAATTTCAATCCTATTCGTTAAGTCAATTCTTTCATTTCTTATATTCTCAAAATCTTGATTATTACTATCCCTTAAAATCATTGGAATGCTATCTCCAATATTTTGCTGTAGTAACTGTCGTAAGCGTTCGTACGTTCTCGTAACTCCTTGCCAAGCAGTCCCCTCTCCACTTACAGTAAACAAGATTTTTAAGCCAAGGGTATTTAAACTCTCTTCTTGTATAATTTCCAAAGTACCTTCCAAATATGGGAGGATGTATTGTCCTAATATTTCCTCTGCATCAGGCTCAGGCTGAATTAAGCTCAATATATCACCATATTTATCTACAATACTGATACAGCGTATATTTCCGGTAAAATGATTATCTATTATTGTTCTGACTGAAGAGAGGTATTCGGTAATCTCTAAATAGGACTTCTCTTCAGGAATTGACAATCGACCGAGGACAACATAAACATTTTTGGTTGCATCTAATGTAATATTTAATTTCTGGAATTCAACCATTATCTCGTTTTGTATACATACGGTTTTACTATCACTTAGCAGGTGTCTAATATAGTTTCCTTGTATCATAAATTCATAAGCATACAACTGCTCACGGGATTTTTCCAATAAGCTACTATCCTTTGTTTGACGTTTCAGTTCACTCATTACATCGTTAACAGTCTCGGTAACTTTATCATACCCTTCTGTTTTCAATAAGTATCGAACACCGTTCTCTTGAATTGCCCTATACGCATATTCGAAATTACTGTGCCCTGTTAAAAAGATTATTCTACACCTTGGCCAATATGTATGGATCTTCTCCATCAATTCCAATCCATTCATTCCTGGCATCGCAATATCTGTGAGTACGATATCAATTCTTGTACGCCTCATCCAATCTAGGGCTTCTTTCCCTGAATACGCTTTACAAACATCTAGTTGTTCAGGCATAAAACGGCAAAATACTTCATATAAACTATCCGTTATGATCTCTTCATCGTCTATAATCAGTAGTCTATACATTCAAATTCTCCTTTTTTAATATAATTCGAACCTCAACTCTTAGCCCTTTCATGTGACTTCTGGACAAGAACAACCCACTCCCACTTCCATAAGTCAATACAATTCTGCGATGGATATTTATCATACCACTCATTTCCTGAGTCTCATCCACATTATGCAAACTCTGGGATAATTGATTTATTTTTCCATCACTGATGAATTCTCCATTGTCTTCTACTATAATTAAAGCTTCTGTTTCTTCCTTCATTTCAAAAGAAACGTGAAGGAATCCTTCTTCTACTTTCTTTTCAAGACTGTGTTCAAAAGCATTTTCAATGAGTGGCTGTATAATTAATCGGGGAACCTTAATTTGTTCCATTTCTTTAGGTAGTTCGTCAAATTGAACACTAATTCGTCTTGAGAAACGCAGGTTTTGAATCTCCGTATACGTTCTTGCATGATTAACTTCCTGAATGAGAGATACTTCACTCTCCCCATTTTTAGTAATGAAACGAAAGTAATCACCAAGCATATTTGTAAATAACTCAATTCTTTCTGTGTCTTCGATTTTTGCGAGTGAATTTAAGATAAAAAAGCTATTGTACAAAAAATGAGGATTTATTTGTGACTGCAGTTGCTTCAGCTCTGCTTTTTGCATCATCATTTTTTGCTTGTAATCCTGCTCAATAAGCATCCTTAGACGTCTCATCATTTTATTGTAACGGTCATATAAAAAGCCAAACTCGTCATTTTTACTATGTTCTATTGGTTGATCCAGTCTCCCCTTCTCCATTCTTTTGAACCCTTGAACTAAGAGAAGTAGTGGTCTGTGAACTAACCTATAAGTTAAAAATGCATAGATGAACAAACCAATGATAGAGGTAGCTGCGAACACAATGGCCCAATAACTAAACTTAGTTAACGGTCGTCGCACCACCTCTACTGGTAAATAGGTAACAACAGATAGTCCTAAACTATCAGAGTATTCATTGTCAATATGGTAGTTTTCATTTTGTATAGTGATTACTTTCATAATATCAGACGAGGAATGAGAAGCATTTTTATAATCTTTTATAATATGTTTTGATTCCTCTCCTGTAGCAATGATAAGACCCATTTCCTCCGAAATTAAGAAAGATCCACTATTTGGATAGGTATTTAAAGATTCCAATGTTCCTTTTAGGAATACTGTATCTAAATCAATATTCACAACTATTAAAGGCTCATCTACACTAGTATTCCCCAGCACCGATGTACAAATAAATAACGAATCTTCCTTTTTTATTAGACGTCTTTCATTACCTTGAATACCAGAATGAATAAAATCAAATTTTTCTTGTTCAAAATCATGGACCGCATTTCCAGCTGATATGGTTTTGTTAATAGATGCAATGTGTATATATATATCTTTTATATAAGGACTGGTGTTCTTTATAGAAGTTAATCTTTGAACTAAGTAATCCATACTCGATTTTTTATCTACATTGTCCATAATGTCCCAAGTCAATGCCGTTCTTCGTAGTTCACTATCTTGTACTATGTCGAACTGCTGAATTTCCATCCATTCTATTTCTCTCTCTAAATTAGATAAATACGAGTTTAATTGGATGTGTGCATTTCTAGAAATTTCTTCACTCGCATTGTTATAGCTCCAATAATACAAATATATCCCAAGCATGATTATTGGAAGAATGACTGCAAGATACATGACAAGGAGCCTTACAAATATAGTTTTTCGTAAAAAATGAATTGGCATGTTGAACAACTGACTCCCTCCGGTACGTCTACAATATATTCAAGGTGAAATACACGCAAATATTAAAAAATGGTTAATTTTCATCTTTCACCCATTCACAATACCACTGATTTACCTCCTCGGTAATTTTCTCCCCACCCATTCGATTCCAATTGTCTACAAATTGATCGAATTCATATAGCGGGGTGCCGAGTATAATATTTACATAGGTGTCATGCATGAGATTGTCCATTATCGGTTTCATCTCAACCATAGTTATAGATGGAGGGCCTACAAATTGATCATAAAGTAATTGATCATTTTGAACGTATTGTTCCAATATAGAGAATGCTCCCGTAGGTCCATAAGTCTTCTCCCAGCCCCACCCTGATTCATTATTATTTTTAACGTATTGATCTATATTGAATTTAATAGATCTAGCTTCAGGATTTAATCCAGAATCACTCCCAGACTGATGTGCAACTTTAAGTAAACGGTAAGCATCTAAATTCTTTAAAGCTGGAAAAGGTGTTACAGGTGACAACTGCCACACTGGGTGTGGTGTACTATAATAATTTTTATAGTCTTCTGTCCCACCCCAGTTTTTCTCTAAATGGAGGTTAATAAGTTTTATTATAGCTTCAGGGTTTTCATATCCTTTTCTAACAGCTAAAAACGTATGGCTTCCATACTTTAATGGTATTTTAGCTAATTCATTTGAATTTGAAACAATGGGAAAAGCCTTCCATTCAGCGCTAGGATCATCTACACGACTAACTCCTACTCTAAATGAACTCCATTGTTCCCCGTAAAGCATTCCTATCTCACCATTAGCAATCTGTTCTATCACTTTGTTTCCATCTTTAAAACCAAACTCCACGTCCAGCTGTCCATCTTGATACATTTCCTGAAGGGCGCCCAATGCGGTTTTCACTTCTGGTTGAATACCACCAAATACAAGTTCACCATCATCGTTTTCAATCCATATGGTCGGGAAGGCATCAAATCCAGCCATGAATCCTGCCACCCCCATCACTGGATCCCATAAGTGTTGGGTAATAGCCAGTCCATATGTATCGTCTTCGCCACTTTGATTTGGGTCTTTTTCTGTAAACGCTTTCGAAATACTCAACACATCTTCCATCGTTTCCGGTGGATCTAACCCTAGTTGATCCAACCAATCCGTTCGTATCCATATAAATTGTGCTTTTTCTATAGAAGAATCCACTTCAGGAATACCCATTAATTTACCATCTAGCGTTGCTGTTTCAAATGGACCATCCCCCTCCTGACTCATGACTGCCTTTGTCCAAGGGGTTGCGAATTCTTCATATACAGTTGTCAAATCTTGAATCAACCCTGCGTTACTTAGTTCACGAAGTTGTTGAGAATTGACTCTCACTACATCAGGCAAGTTTCCAGATGTGAGAGCAACGGAATATTTTTGATGGTATAGATGTCCACTTTCAATCCAATCATATTTTATTTCTATTCCTAATACTTCTTCATATAGCTGGGTCCATCGGTTATCTTCCAATGTTTCATTCGGTAACTCTTCTAATAACTCTTCGATATGACTATTCATTTCTCTTACAAAGGTTATCTGAACAGGTGAAGTATACTTCTCTAAACCTTGGTGCTGATAGATAACTTTTCTAATGTAGTCAACTTCCCAGTGCTCTGGATTATGGTCCTCACTAGCACCTTCTTTACTAGAATTGTCGCATGATGTTAAAGATAAAATAATAATACAAAATATTATGTAATAACTTAATCTATTTAATCTAAACATCTACAACATTACCCCTTTTTATGAAATAATTAAAAGAGTTTCAGTATCAATTATCCTATCGCTTCCTAGTTTTTTCAATACACCAATCTTTAGAATCTTACTTTCTATTTGGTTTTATTCTATGAAATAGGATGTTTATTCTTGTATCATTCATCTTCCTTTCCGATTATTAAAAAACGAAGGCCTTCGCAAAATAATAACAGCTAAGACCTTCGTATTTCTAATAATATCTTCTATACAATATATAGGAGTTTGTATTTATGATCTAGCAACTTTAATCAATTCATAGAATGATTGTTTTGGTTTATGGTGTTCATCGAATGGGAATGGCCAGTTCTTCCTTCCCCTTATTGGAAAATTATCCAGCCAAGTATAATCATCTGCAGCTCCCCAAAAAGTTACTGAAGTAATGTCTCTACTGTATTCTTTTAACAGTTGGAATAGTTCCCCGTATCTTTCTGCTTGTCGCTCCAACATATCGGTCGTTGGTTCCTTCAGATCCGTTCTATTATCTTCATGTTCGAAAACGGAAACATCTAATTCTGTAATATGCAACTTCAAGCCAAGCTCCGCATATCTCTCAATTGCTTGACGAATAAGATCGAGGGAAGGGTTTTCCAGTTTCCAGTGTGCCTGCAAGCCTACCCCATGAATCGGAATATCTTTCTCCTTTAGTGATTTCACAAGTTTATAAATTTTTTCTCTTTTTTCCGGCACCGACTCGTTGTAATCGTTATAGAATAATAATGCATGAGGATCTGCTTCATGAGCATATTCAAATGCTTTACTGATAAAATCTTCTCCTATAATGTCGAGCCATTTTGAAGGTCGAAGTATTTCATCATCTTTGTCAGACACAGCCTCATTCACAACATCCCATGCATAGATTTCCCCTTTATATCGTTTCATTACAGTGTCTATGTGTGACTTCATCCTCATCAAAAGTGCATCTCTGTCAATCGGACTCCCATCTTGTTTCTCGAATACCCATTTTGGCGTTTGATTGTGCCACACGAGAGTATGGCCCCTAACCCCCATACCATTCTCTTTTGCAAATGACATCATGAGGTCTGCATTGTCAAATGTAAACTCATTTTCAGATGGCTGTAAACTAACAAACTTCATTTCATTTTCCGCCGTTACACTATTGAAATGATTCTTTAGCAGTTCACTTTGTTTTTTTAATGTCCATGGATTAGTCGCAGCTCCTATTAGAAAGTGATCCTTAAATGCCTCATGCAATTTCATAGTCTCCATTGATCTTGAATTGTTCATTAGTAACCTCCTGTTTTGTTCTAAGGATTTTTTCGAGCGAATTAAAGTTAGGGTATCCTTCTCAACAATTTCCAACAACCTGTCAAACACTCGGATTCTCCAATTATCCACCTGACTATTAAAGAAGGAATGTTATAAAACTCAGTTGTTCATTCTTCCTCCTCTAGTTTGGTTGGATCCACCACTGCCCAAAATGCTGGTTTTGCATGAAGGTACTGATCAAACAATAAAGGGGCATTCGTACGTTCCACTGGGAATGTGTGTAACCATGTATGTTGATCGGCTATACCCCAGAAAACTACACCACCGACCATATCCTTATGCTCTTTCAACGCTTCAAACAATTCTTGATATCGTGTTGCCTGTTTCTGTAGTATCTCGTCCGGAATATTATCACCAAAGTCACTGCGGTCATCCCATGAATATATACTCATATCTAATTCAGTTACCAAATTATCAAGACCTAGTTCATTAAACTTTTTTATAGATTCAATGATTGACTCTATAGATGGCCCGTGAATATCTATATGTGTTTGGTGACCGACTCCATCAATCGGTACACCTTTATCAAGCATTTCCTTCACTAGTTCGTAGAGACGATCTCTTTTTTCAGGTATGTCTGTTCCGTAATCATTTATATAAAGTTTGATATCTGGGCCGCCTACTTCTCGGGCAACTTCAAATGCTCTCTCAATGAAGGCTGTACCAGTAATCTGATACCATTCGCTTGCCCTCATTCCATCTGGAGCATTTGTTTCAATCACTTCATTGACTACATCCCATGACTTGATATCATCTTTATATCTCGAAACGATAGTACGTATATGTGTTTCCAATCTATCAAGTAGTAGTTCCTTATTTTCTTCACGCTTATCACGATCTTCCTCCTCAACCATTGGTTTGCCGTCTAAATCCTTAAAGAACCAATCACCTACTTGGGAATGCCAAACTAGTGTATGAAAACGAACCTCCATACCATTTAGTTTTGCAAATTCTACAATTCTATCTGAATTTTCCCAATTATAATTCCCCTCAGATGGTTGAATGGCATCAGGTTTCATCACATTTTCTGCAACTAATACATTCACATGTTTCTTTAACAACTCAGATAGTAAGCCAGTAGTTTGAGAAGGTTCTAGAGCTGCACCAATAGGGAAATACTCAGTATATGTCTCTGCTAAGGATGGGATTTCCTCCTCTACGAAAGGTTGCCTCAAATCATCCTCTTCTTCAAACACATCCTCATTATCCAGTTGAATATCATTTATAGCTATATCTTCATTAGAATCGCTGTCAACTGAGTTATCATCCTGTTCAAGTGGTAACTCTGTTTCCTTTTCACTGATGTTGTTGTTTTCCGTAGTTGATTGACAGCTTGTAAGAATGAGCCAATAAGAGAATATACACACAAGTAGTAAAAAATGATTCACATTAAATTTCATCATTAAAATAGTATCTCCTTTCAGGGCAGAGAATAAATTAGATACACCTTACGGATCATTTTTTCCGTAAGGTGCAGTGAAAAGGTTATCCTACAACACCACTACGCTCCACACTTTGAACGAAGTATCGTTGGACAAATAGATACATTAGGATGAGTGGAAGCATGGATAGTAGTATACCAGTATCCTGAACCATACTCTGGTAAAATGGATCGCTCGTACCTGATTCTCCCTCTAGTTGAATAGCCAAATTATATGGCAATGATGATAACTGTGTAGCTAATACATTACTCGACGTCAAATACGTTGTAGTATAGAAAGTGTCATTCCATTGCCATACAAACGAGAATAACATGACTGTAACCATTGCTGGAATGGCATTTGGTAACATTATTTTAAAGAATGTTGTCCCAACTCCTGCACCGTCAATATAAGCTGCTTCCTCAATAGCTTTTGGTATCCCCCTAAAAAACTGTCTAAATATAAAAATGAATAAACCTGCTTTGAGAGAGCTTGCTGTTAACGACGTCAATATAAACGGCCAGTAGGAGTTCAACAGATTTACTGAATCCCCTGTCAATAGAGGAATGATTCCCATGAAAGTGAAATCTCTTAAATTCATATAAATAGGTATAAGAATCGTTGTAGGAGGAACCAAGATAGTAAGTATTACACCCGCGAAAAGTAGTTTTCCTCCTTTTATGCTTAGACGAGCAAATGCATAACCTGCCAGTGCACAAGAAGCAGTCGTTAAAATAGTTGTTATCCCTGCTAAAAGAACCGTGTTGAGTAACGTGTTCCAATAATCCATTATAGAGATAGCGTTCCTAAAATTTTCTAGTGTTATATTTTGAGGAACCCATACAACAATTGGCGAATATAAATCTTGTTGATGTTTGAACGCTGTTGATATTTTTTGCAGTATAGGATAAAGGATGACAAACGCTAGCCCAACAATGAGAACGAAACGCACCATTGACCAAAGCCAGCGCTTCCAATTTTCCAGAGATAATAATTTAGCTGTATTCAAGTCTTTCCCCCCTATCTAATGAAGTTGACTTCATTGGTAGTCCAGTCTATGAAACTCTTTTTCCTTCAGGATCTTTCAGTACAATTCCTAAAGCTCTATTCTTGGTAGAAAACTCTCTTTGAAATGAAGTAAGTACTGATTATCAATATCAACATAATCGAAAGAAAATAAAGCCACGCCATAGCCGAACTTAGTCCAAAGTTGAACGTGTCAAATCCTGTAGACATAATTACTTCCGTAACTGGGCTTCTAGAAAATGAATCTATAATGGTATAAATCACATTAACTAAAATAAGTGGACTAACCATCGGTAATGTGATTTTCCAAAAAGCTTCATACCCAGTTGCCCCCTCCACTTTTGATGCTTCATAAAGCTGGGGTGAGATAGACTGGATACCTGCAAGGAAGATCAATATTTGAACTCCAGACTGACTAACAATGTCATAAATACGGTTAACGGCACCTGTTAAATAAAGTACAATGCTTTCATGAACTCCGGCTCGTAGCATCATTCGTTCTAGTTCAAAAGAGGATAAAGCATTCATCGCTCCTCTCGAACTCGCATACTGTTGGTTAACAGCCTGCACAAGACTCTCACTTTCTAAGCTCATAATGACACCAGACGCAAGAATTACTGGTAGAAAAAAGATCGCTCTTGAAACTGATCTTCCAAAAAATTTTTGGTTTAATATAACAGCCAAAAACAAACTAAAAATAACGATTAATGGCACATTTACTACAATATCTATTAGTGATTCCACTAATATACGGTTGAAAGTTGTATGCACCGTTAGAGCTTGAATGTAATTAGATAACCCGATAAAGGTTATCTGCATCCCTTCAGAACTAGCCTCAATATTACTTATGCTATACCTTAACGAATTAAATAGTGGAATCATAAAGAAAATGATAAACCCAATAAGCCAAGGGAAAACAAAGAGAAACCCCCACAACGATTTCTGTCCTTCATATGTTTGTAGTTTTTTAC
The DNA here is from genome assembly GCF_002019795.1 of Bacillus alkalicellulosilyticus. GTDB lineage: Bacteria > Bacillota > Bacilli > Bacillales > Bacillaceae_F > Bacillus_AO > Bacillus_AO alkalicellulosilyticum. The sequence continues at coordinate 2,505,190 of NZ_KV917381.1, forward strand.
CGATTTTCTCTACGGGTTTCATAGACTTTCACCACCTGTCATATAACCTTGTGCTTCTATTGTTTTCCCATCCACATCGACTGGATAACGATTATAATTAACAATTACATAAACACCATTGTTATATTCTGTTCTATAAACACCGTGTTCCAGCTTTTCATGCTCAGCAATCGGTTCACCCTTTACTTTACTTAAAACTTCATTGACCTCGTGGTAGATTTCTGTCGCCTGGTCAATCCAAAGTTCATAGTTGACCGCATACAAATAATTGAAGTTTGTATCCTTTACCTTGTAATTCGGTTCATAGATCCACTTGAAATGGACATTTGAGCCATACTCCAGACTCCTTAATATATATTGGCTCACATCTGTATAATCCGATAAATTATAAGGTTGCCCAGTATAATTTATATGTCCTCGTACTACCATCTGATAAAATGGTATTACTTCGTCGACAATCTTATATCCACTATTCGTTAATGGAGCATTAATGATATGTGACAAGAATGGCAAGGAATATGCATTACCCCCATTGGCCATAATTTTTAGATCTTCTCCATGAACTTTGTTTAAGGATTGCTTAGACAATGTCTCTGATTCTGGTCTATAGATTTGGTTATTTCTCCTGTAATCACTATTTAGTTGGTCAGCCATATCTCGCAAAGAGATACCACCTGTCTCATATTCTAGGAAATCACTCAGAATACTCTCTGTATAATCCCCTATCAGTATTGGAGAAACAACATAAGATGGTGATTTTGTTCTATCTCGGCGATTAATTGTTAGATCCATAGGATACAACTCTGCCGGAAGACCTGTCAGTGATCTTGATGCTTTTGTTGATTCTCTAAATCCAGATCCTGAATTCGCTGTAAGAATACTGACGTCTGGAAAAAATTCAATTCCTTCTTCTTCTAAGAAGGTTACAAAGTTACGTAACCCATTTTTTCCTCCCACTGCTTTATCTACAGAAATACTATCAGGAACCTTATGGTTTACTCCTCCGTTAAACCAGCCAGAATAATTCAACTTAATATTATTTATTTCTCTTTCCTGCATTTCAGAGAGTATACTTTCAGCCTGTTCAAATGTAGTTAACGCTTCTATCCCTTGATAAGGCACTCCTGCAAAATGCTTCCTTTTTGTGATACTCCCAACCAGTTCTAAATAAAAGGGTACATTCTCTACTTCATTTTCTTCCTGTATTGGAGGGAGCCCATTCGTATTTACCAAATAATATTGATAGTACTTTGCCATCCCCGCATAAGAAGCATCCTCACCACCTAGAAAAGCATATCTTATTACATAGTCTGTGTTCATACGTTCTTCTTGGAATCTTGGTAATGTACGTTGTTGCTCATTAGCATTTATTGTGATATCTCCTTTGTTTATAACAAAAAAGCTCGGATAAACGTAATTATAACTATTTAATCTACCACTTATATCCGCATTAATTCTCGCAACCGAGGAACCTTCTTCAATTATTCCAAATAGCGCATCTCCCTCTTGGATAATACCAAAAACAGGTAATCTCACCTTTTCTTCCGTACTATTACTATCATCAGTAGAAGATAATGTTAAGTCCGTTCCATAAACTAATTGCCTGTAAGATGGATATTGGGTATTACCACTATTAAAATTAATGAGCCCACCTGATCCATCAGGAACAAACAAGCTTCCCTCATCTTCTGTCCCTCCTGCTCCAAAGAAATTCATAAAGGATATCATATTTATAGGAAACTCCTCAGGATATTCGATACTGTCGACAGGAACTCTTACAATGAGATTATCTTCTTCCAACGTGTACTCTATCGATGCCCGGAAGATTCTAGCTTCTGATATATCTTGTGCGAAGTTTAGCTCTTCCATATCTTGCTCCCAATCCTCTTCCGTGTACCCTGCATCCTCAAACGCCTTTATTGCATTTTCCAACTGAAGTCCACTCAGTGCATTATCATTTCTTTCGTATAATAATGTCTCTGAATTCTCTCTATAGGCTATCATTAATGCTCTCTGACCAGCTGATTCCAATCTACTTAACAAATCTTCGTATCTTTCCGCACTTAACATTAGTGGTAAATCAGCTGCACCTGATCCAGCACTACCGAATAAGTAAGAAACTCTCACCCCATCTGTCATTTCTTCAAACATCACTTGCTCATGAACGACGCTTTCTGAGTAGGAGTTAATCGTACTTCTCTGACCATAACTGTTATAGAAATCTAGTTGCATCTGTGAACCTAAGAGAGCTTTGTTTTCTCCAGAAGCAACTGAATCTTCTTCCCAATTCGGTGGGTTGCTGTACCAGATTTTCTCTGTTACCTTGTTATGGACTGCAATAGCCCCACTAGTATCATCTACATACAACTGTAGATATTCATTCTCTACAATCCCTTTCATTCCATCGATTCGTTCGTCTGTAAAGTGTGACGGTAATACTTCTCCCCTTTCAAGGTCTGTATCTACTTCACCACCATCACCTACTTCATTTATCGAGCTGGGCTCTGAACAACCAACTAAGAAGATGGCAATAATAGAGGCTGCAAACAGAAATCGTACTCTTCTTCCTTTGCTCATTTTCACCATTCACCACTCCCCTTAATACCTATTGACAATTTCTTGAAAAATCACGCTAAAGAAAGCCACAATCTGTTGAACTAGGCTAAAGAATAGTAAACATAGAAAAGCCATAAATCCCATTGCCACAACTGTCAGTAGTATGGTTCCTATCGATTTCGAAGGAGTAAATTGATGTACGGTCATGTTTCCGATAAACAAAAGAAAGAGAAACCAAAGAACTGCAAAGCTGGTAAAGAAGTAGTAAAACATCGTTTCTTCCAATGTTATAAAATTGCTTAGCCAAATCCATGGAAAATTAATGATTACAAGCGGGATTAAAGCAAAGCAAGTTGATGTAAAAATTTCTACAAACTTACCTTCTCCGTCCATTAAGGTTGTTAGTGACCAATTAGCTACACACCAAAACAATACCGGGACTATCACGTACACTATTTCCATTAAACTGTTCATGTACTCCGGGTTATACAAATTCACTAAAAATCCACTGTACTGACTGCCTAAAATGTTCGTAACAATAAGGGACAACAAAATAATAAATGAGATTACTAGATTAATACGATTACTGTATTCATATTTCAAATCCCAATATCCATTAAATGGATGTCTGATGAGGTAAAATGGGTACTTCATTATCTCTTTATACAATGGAAATCCCCCTCTTTTTCCTCCTCACTTTTCTGTATATTCTAAAGCTCAGAGTACTTACGGCAAGAATCATAAGCCCCGTCATTATGATAGAAAAGTATTCACGGAGCACTTCATTCCGGTATAGCTGAAATGCTTTTGAATAATTAGAGCGATCGTAACTTTGTTCAAAATGGTGCATTGCTTCACGATAATTTTCTTGCCTTAACTGTGTTTTACCAATTCCACTATAAGCAAAGTCAAGATTGGCATTCATATTGATCGTTTGTTCAAAAAGAGAATTTGCTTTTTCTTCCTCTCCACGATAATAACTTTTTACCGCTTCTGTGAGTGTTCTTCCATATTCTGTGGTCCGAAAAACGGTAACTTCGCCTAACGCTCTATCAAGTACAAGGAAATCTTCCCCAAACCAAGAGATTGCTACAGGAGTATTGAATTTTCCTAATCGGTTTCCAATTCCACCGAACATATACATTAAGTGACCATCACCATCATAAGTAAAAATACGACCTCTTCTTGAATCCAATACAGAATAAATCTCACTATCTGTTACGGAAATATCAACAAGACGTGATGGTCCTGCATCGTGCTCATAGCGAATGTCTCCTACAGGACTGAAATACCCTTCTCTTCTTAAGATATCTGTTCCTCTCGCATTCAACTTCTTAATACTATCGTCAGCCCCATCAGAACTAGTGGCATAGAGAAACCCCTGCTCATTAATGTCTAAATTCGAAAATTCCGTTGGTATGAACAATCTCATTTGACTTCTTTGTTCCCTTGTTGCAATTCGCGACCAGAACCATTCAATTGGATCCACTTGTACCCGATTAGCACCAATAAATGTAGTGAAATCCCCTTCTATGTCAAATTCCATGAACCCATCAAAAACACCAGAAGCTAACACATAAATTCTATTTGCATTGTCAACTACGACCTGTACAGGTTGAAAAACAAAATCACTTCTTAATAAATCCGATTCTGGTTCGTCGACTATTTTTACTAGATTCATATTTTCATCCAAATGTACCACTCGATTATTACCTGTATCTGCAATGACAACATGGTTTTCATCTGTGACGAAAACTCCTCTTGGATTAGAAAATGTCTCCATACTACCAGCATGTTGAAAGGAGTCTATTACATCTACAAAACTAAATTCTTCATTAATTATCACCACTCGATTATTACCTGTATCTGTAACATAGATGTAATTGTCTTTTGAAACAAATAGATCATTCGGTTCTCTGAATGCTTCAATTCCCAAACTTGCACCATTCACCAAATCAGTCGCTTGGAATGCAGCAGGTGCTGGAACAGAATCTCCCCAAAAAGAGTAGTTGTATGCATCGGAGCCATTAGAAGCTTTAACAGTCAAAGGTTCCATACTTATAGGGAGGAGAAAAATCAATACAGCAAGAAGGAATGCACTCAACTTGTTTAAAATTTTCATTATCTTGCACAACTCCCCTCTAATCTTTTATTCCTGAATTAGCCATCGTTGAGATGACACTACTCTGAGATATTATAAATAATGTTATCGGTACAATCATTAGGAATAAAGCGACTGCAGCACCAACACCAGCACGAGCAATACCACCGAGTACGATTTGTTCAAGTGCATAGTTTAAGGTTTTCAAACTTTCACTGTATATGAAGTTCCCTCCATTACTTCCCCACAACATTGGGAATTGGAGAATCATTAATGTTAACCAAGCTGGCTTAACGTTAGGCATGACGATCTTCCAAAAAATACGGTATTCACTAGCACCATCTATCTTCGCTGCCTCAAGTATTGCATCGGGTATTTGTTCCATAAATTGCTTCATAAGAAATAGCCCAAGTGGGAAAGCCATTGCCGGTACAATCAATGACGCGTGTGTATCAATCCATCCAAGCCAGGACATTACCATATAGTTAGGAATGGCCGTGACGTGTGGTGAGAACATTAAAGCTAAAATAACTATAGAAAAGATTGTTTTTGACCCTGGAAATCGATACTTAGCAAGTGGATATGCTGCCATTGATGCCAATAATATATGTCCAACAGTTCCAGTGACGGTTATTATTACGGTATTAGCAAAATAACGTGATAACGGCACCCATGAATTACCCATAATGGCTACAAGATCAAAGAAATTGTCCATCGTCGGATTCCTAACAAAAAATCGCGGAGGGAATAAGAATATTTCATCTAAAGGCTTGAAAGCATTATTTATTGCATAAACTAACGGAAGTGCCATAAAAGCACCAAACAAGGCAAGTAGAGCAAACATTAGAAAACTCACAGGAAATGAACGGTTTATCCTCTTTTTTATCCCAAAAAATCTCCTTATTTTCTGAAACAATGTTACTCACCTACCTTTCTTAAAACCTTTTGAATAATTAAGTTCGTACCAACCATTAGTGCAAATAAAACAGTTGCAATTGCTGATGCATATCCCATCTCAAATCGAATGGTTCCATAATCCATCAGGTGTGTTACTACCGTGTGGGCAGCATAGTTCACACTTGGAAAACCTGCGAGAGCTATCGATATATCAGCGACTGCAAACGCCATCGTAATTTGCATTACTGCTCCAAATAACAACTGAGGTTTCATCGATGGAAGTGTAATGAACCAAAGCTCTTGCCACCTGTTTCTAATTCCATCAACAGCTGCCGCTTCAATTAATGAACGATCAATGGTTTGTAGACCTGCGATAAAGGCAAGAAAGGCAGTTCCCAAGCTTAACCATAGTTGTACAATGATAACTACGATTAATATATACTGTTCATCTCTTAACCATTGAATAGGTTCTAATATAAAACCTGCACTCATTAGAAAACCGTTCAAATAACCATAGCTGTCTCCTGAAAATATGATTAGCCATATAAAGAAAACATTTCCTGATAGTGAAGGTGCGTAAAACACTAGCGTCATAATTGCACGAACTTTCGGAGTAAGCTCATTAATAATCCAGGCAAATAGGAAGCATGCAATATAACTAATGGGACCTGTAATGATGGCAAATATAAACGTATTCCTCAATGAAATCATAAATATTTCATCACTAAGAAATAGTCTAGAATAGTTATCCCAACCAATAAAAGTTGGGAATTCTAACATATTAAAGTGAAAAAAACTGAGTATGAATGAAACAACAACAGGTATCAATGTAAACAAAGAAAAGATAATTAAATAAGGAGCCATTAAGATATAATAATGTTTCCCTCTTTTTAACTCCTTTTTCAGTCTCGTAAAACGAGATTCCTTTGCCACTTGAATGGAGCCCGTTGCTGGTTGATGATTTGTTTGAGTTTGCATCTGCGCCCACCTCCTATCCTAATATGGCAAATTGAACTCTCTACGTTTAATTTCAATTTCATCATTAATGTATAAAATATAATCCGACAAAGCTTCTCTCGGATTCTCATTAGCATTTACAACCCGTCTGAATGCATTGTCTAAATGCCTTCCAGTAAAATAACCACCCGGCACTTGTGGTATTCCATTCACCCACTGCCATTGGGTTTCTAAATTGTTATAGTCTTCTATTGGCCATGGTAATTCTTCTAGTGCTTCAATGTTTGCAGTTGGATATCGGGCCGCCTCTCCCATAAGACCTTCCATTTCACGACCAAAAGCAATTTGTGTTTCCTTGTTTGTCCACCATTTCATAAACTCCCAAGCAGCGTCTTTGTCTTCCGCATTATCGAGCATCATCACTGCGGTTGTATGACTTGCCACACTGTGATCAATGCTTCCATCAGGCTTCTTTGTTCCTGGTACGATGGTAAAATCCCACATCCCCCTTATTTCAGGAGCCAAGACTGTCAGCATATTGTAGGTGGTGTAATCAGCAATCCCAATCGGCATTTCTCCAACACGGAATCTATTTGGAAAATCGGCCATTAATGGAAATCGATGATTCGTATAGAAATTAGTCCAATCTCTAAAAGCCTCCATAGATATATCAGTATCTAATGCACTTGCTTTATGGTCTTCTTGATAAAACTCTCCACCGTTTTGATAGAGTAACATTGCAAAAGAGGCATTTGGCACCATGTTCTGTTGTTGTGCCTGCTGCATCATTGGATCGTCAATCGGTAAAAAGAATTCTAAATTGTGCTTTTGTAAAACGGAAATCATATTGTAAACGTCATCCCATGTTTCTGGTGGAGTTAAGCCCAATTCCTCCAAAATATCATTACGATAAAACATCATTGGGAATATTTGTTGTTCGGGAAGTGCATACACACCTCCATCAAACTTATAAGGTTTCAACCCACTCTCACGAAATCTTGTCGCCACTTCCTCATAATCAGGAAATATAGATATGTCTGCCGCTGCATTTCTCATAGCATAGTTAACAGGTACATCCTCACCAATCTGTAAAGCAACGTCAGGACCTTCATTAGCAAGGGTTGCAGGTAGTACTATTTCGGGAGGAACTAACCTTAAATTAATGGAAATATTTGCTTCTGGGGTAAAGCTCTCATCAATTAAACCCTTCAACACTTGAGCTTGATCTCTTCCTGTCGTAATCCATACATCTACCGAACGATCTAGTGCTTCAATATTTCCAATACTGTCATAATCCATCGTATAAGATGCGATGTATGCACCTATCTCATGCCGTGCTCGTTCAAAGAATGTTGCTTCAGCTCTTGGTAATTCATGACCTGGAGAGGAAAATACAAGATAATCTAATGTGAGTGGTTGTTCACGAATGGTTAATATAAACGTTCCCAAACCACCAACATTTACTTTAAAATTGTCTAGCCTCCTAGCAATTGTGTGAGGGTTTTCTACTATATCTTCTAGCTGCCTAACCATGGATTGAAGGACTGCTACTTGATCTCCCCTTTCACCTGTTGATTCCACAAGATAGTCTGCAACACTCTGAATAATCTCTGCTTGTTCCGTAAATACATCAATCAACCCCGGTATACGTTGTTCTAGTTGATAATCACGGTATGGATCAGGTGTGCTTGAAGTAATCATTAATATTTGTCTATACATCTCATTTAATTGTAAAACACTAGATTCTATCGTCCTCAAAATTGGTGCAAGATCTCCAAGGGTAACTGTTAATCGAATCCGATTCGTTCCTTCTTTTAAATGAAATAAATATGGTTCATCATTTCCTAATATTTGATTCTCCCAATCTCTGTTAAAATTAAAACGAATACGCTTCATCTCTTCAAATGGATATTCCCCATTTATGGTTAGGCTTCTTGTAGCATAAAGGCCCCGCAATTCATTTTGCTTACGCTTTAGTGCTATCTGGTATAATCCTTCTTCTTCGACTTCCACTTCCCATTCAATCCATTGACCTGGTAGCTTCCAATTAAGACCACCAATGGTGTTAATTCGGATATTTGAAACATGGTAAGGAACCACTGTTGGACTCGATCTATCCGACATGGGAAATAATGTTGGGGAAGATTTCGTTACTGTATTTTCACCCTCAATTTGGATGTATTGATTCTCAACAGACTCTAATCCTTCTGCCTCATATACTTGTTTTACTTCTTCATAGGACATGACGGATTTTTCCTGGTAAAGTTCGATATAATCAATTGCCATTGGTTCTCGTAGAGCGGACAAGGATATTCTTTGTACACCTTCTTCAAAGTAAAAAGAGTACGGATCTTCAAAATATCCCTCACTATCCCTAAACGACATAAGGACCCATTCTGGACTCTCTATTTGGCCTGGGCGTAATTCATTTCCTCTATCATCTTTTTGAAATTCTTCATATCTATCAGTCCACACCCGGTCAAAAATTAGGATGCCAGCTCCATGAAACGGGACTTCTCCGTTAATAGCAAACTTTCTTTGAATTGCTGAACTCTTCCCTTCCATAGGATAATAATGAAGTCTCATATTGTATAAACCGGCATTTTCAATTGGAACATCCCAATAGATAGTCCCTTCTTCAGGCGTGGTTACAGCCTTACCATCTAAACCTTCAAATTGCTCAACCACTTCAAAACCTTCTCCAACCGCGTCTGCAAAGTCTTCTGCTTCTATGCGAATAACATCCTCTGGTTTCTCTAAGGTTGAATAAGCTTCCAAGTAATCATCATAACTATCATCTCTTGTATCATGAAGAACAGCCTCAAAATCCGCTAATGCCTGTACTTGTCCTTGCTGAGGTGAGTTCGTTGTTAGATTAAATAATGAAACGGACGAAAAAAGAATAATAATTACTAAGATGACTTGAACGGATTTCTTTCTTATTATTTGCAACCCTTTTCCCCTCCTTTAGAAAGAGATCGTCAACTAATGAACATGACCCCTATAATTCAAAACATTTAATAGGGGCCATGTATAATTTTTATATATCGATATTAGTTACCATAAACCTCATCAATTGCAGCCTGGTACTGAGATGCATATGTCTCCACTACAGTGGACACTGCAGTACCTTCTAACAGTTCAGCTTCTAACTCATAATACTCCAAATTCGGGAAAGTAAAATGTGAAAGTACAAGCAAGTTCGGTTGAACTAGTAACATATTGTCTATGTCTTCTTGAGTTGAAAAGTTAGTTTCATAATGGGCTTGACCAGGGTAATCATAAATGGAATCAATGTCATTTATTTTTTCCCAGATATACATAAGCTGTTCTGGATTTTCGATAGCCTTTGGAATTGTTAATGCTTGCAACATTGCTTCTACAGAATGAAAGCTGTCAGCACTTGGCCCTTTCGGAAATGGAACAAACCCAATATCATAATCAGGCATATCATTATTTAATCCACCTAACTCCCAATCCGCAGCTGCCAGCATCAACGTGTTACCTTGGCGGAAGAATTGACCTGGCTCTGTCCAATCTCCACCTTCTGTTGGTCTAGCTACATTTTCAGTAGCAATTTTCGAAACAAATTCAAGTGCTTCTATTGTTGCAGGGTCTTCGAGAATTTGCTGATCTCCATCAGTAAGGCCTGTATTGTTTGAGTACAATGCTGGTTCTAGGAGTGAACGATTTGCAAGACCCCATGTATCCAAACTACCGTCATTATTCGTGTCCTGATTCGCCTCTTTAGCTACTTCAATGAAAGTTTCCCAATTCCAGTTATCTTCATCAACATAATTCTGGAGTGGTGTCATTCCTAATTCATTCATTAATGTTCTATTGTAAAAAATACCTTGAACAAGGTTGGCTTGATCTTGAGTAAAACCATACCCTCTTCCTTCATGTACATAGAGTTCGTTTGTCATGATTTGGTTAAATGCATTAGGATTTTGTGTATATTCGTCTATCGGCCACAGTAAATCTTGTTGTACCAAAGTTGGAATTGTGTAATTCTTTCCTAACCTAACAATATGACCTAGGGGCTCTCCCGCGAGTAAAGAGGCAGTTACCCTCTCCTGGTATTCACCGAAGTCAATCGCAATATATTCAATATCAAAATTATGCTTTTCCATTAATTCTTCAAGGTTTTGAAGTCGCTGTATATTATCTGGATTATCCTCTGGAATGGTCATATCCCACCAAGAAACAACTTTTATTGTTTCTCCACCAAGATCAAAATCCATTTCTGGAGTTTGGTAATAAGCGCTTTCCTCTTCCGCTTCCTCATCATTACCCGCTTCTCCAGCATCTTCACCTTCAGTCGTATCATTTACAACGCCATCCGTACCATCGGTGCCACTTTCTGTACTACAAGCTGCTAGAACTAAAAATAACACGCATAATAACATTAAAAATTTCCTTTTCATCTTCATCCCCCTTTTCAAAATGGTTGTTACAATAATAAATATAGCGCTTTCATTTTTGAGCAACAACCTGTCTTTCATTAGCTGTTTTACCCACCAAACTCTAGGTGTCCCAAGGGTCCATGGCATTTGGATAAGAGTCTGATACAAGATATAAACAACTGTTTACAATATAAAAATTTGCACGTTTTTTTTGAAAATAAAATGATACATAATGAAAGCGTATTCAAAAAAGCATTACGTACATGTAAGGATAACTCACAAAAGGAGGGGGCATTTGTGTACAAGATAATGCTTGTTGATCCGAATCAATCATCACGGGAAAAAATGAGGAAACTTCTCAACTATCAACATTTTGGTTTTGATTTACAGGATTACGCAGAAACGCAGAGAAGTGCATTAGAATTATTTAGAAAACGATTATACGCACTTATCATAGTGAACATGTCTCAATTAAACGATGAGGGATTACAAGTATGTGAGAATATAAGAAAAGAAAGTCAAATTCCAATTATACTTATGGGTGGAAGTAAAAACTTTCAGTTAGTGAAAAAGGCATTAACACTGCAAATCAATGATTATTTACCTGACCCTATTGAACCTGATGAATTTAAAACATGTTTGTCTTCCATTAAGCAGAAACTACAAAATAGTTCTAATGATCAATGGAAAAACATGCTGTTAAAGCGGTCAATGAAAACTAAGCCGCCATGCAAAATCATTGAAAAGGTGAAAGCATACGTGGAAGAAAGTATAGGTGAGGACATTTCATTAAAGGAGATTTCCAATAAGTTAAACTATAATTCTTCTTATTTAGGCCAGAAATTTAAAGCACACGAAAAAATGACCTTCAAGCAATACCTCCTTCACTGTCGGATGGAAAAAGCTATGTATCTCCTTGATAATACCACTCTAAAAATATATGAAGTTGCACATGAGGTTGGTTACAAAGAATTAGACTGGTTTTATCAAAAATTTAAAGCACATACGGGAATAAGCGCTTCTGAGTATAGGAAATTATGATCATACAATGTGCTCATAATGCATTTTCTTTAGAAAAACTTGGCTTGTCGCCAAATCCAAATGGCGAAAGTCTTAATTTTTCTTATACTTTAATCCTTTAGAGGAGTAATTATTCTTAATGTATAAAGAAATTCCCATCTCTTAAGCTAGATATTTATTAGAGCACTTATACTATCTATAAAAAAAGGACGTACTATCACATTAAGTACGTCCTTTTTTTATTGTTTATTAATCAAACTTCCAGTGTTCAAAACGAAATAGGTTATGATCCGAACTCCCACTAAAAACTAGGTATAAATCATGAACACCTTCGACTAAAACTTCTGTACTCACTGTCTTCCATTGATTCCATCCACCCGTATTCGTTACGGTAAGCGAACCAATTAAATCCCCTTCAGGATGACCAAGTCGTAATTCAATCATCCCTCCATTCGTCTCAGTAGCAACAGATGCAGAAAATTCTGATGCACCATCACCAAAATCGACTCCTGAAACTGCTATCCAGTCCCCAGTGTTTATATCTGTAATAACTATATTCGTAGTGTGATTATTTTCCTCATTCGTATCCGCTTTTTCAACTTGAACGCCTGCGTTCCAAGCCATTGTTTCTGCCTCGACACGTTGAAACGGATTAAGATGTTTGACACTTTCCACACCCTCTAAGTCAGCTTTTATTTCTTGGATAGTACCATCTTCATTAAAGTAGACTTTATTTAAATGGGTTGAACGATAGCCCATTGGTACCCCCATTTCTTTGGACAATGTTTGTGCATGATAAGCAATATAATACGTATCATGAAATTCAAACATCGCGTGATGATTATTACCGCCTACTCCAAAAAAGTGATATGGGTTTCTTAAAATAGTCCCTTGATATTCCCACGGTCCCATAGGACTATCACTCGTCATATAAGCAATTTCACCAGGGGGTGGACTGCCCTCAGGACGGTCACCATCATAGAAATTCGAACAATAAGTAAAGTAATAGGTGTCCCCAACTTTGTTTATCCCTGCATTTTCAAACATAAATGGTGCTGGAATTGGTTTAGCTTCACCAACAACACTCACCATATCATCTCCGAGCTCCATCACTCGTGCAGTATTTGGCATTTCATACTGTCCTTCTGGGATACCTCCTCCAAAATAGATATACGCTCTTCCATCATCATCGATTAAAACCGCTGGATCAAAAAGCCATGTAACATCCTCTACACCAGGAGTTGACCTTAAAATAAGGGCTTCACCAATAGGATCCACCCAAGGTCCCGTTGGACTATCACTTGTCAACACACCAATTCCACTTGCATTGTTCGCAAAATAAATGAAAAATTTGTCTTCTCCGTCAATGACTTTTTGCGCCACTGCAGGTGCCCATGATTGTGTTGCCCATTTCGCAGCACCTTCTGGTCCTGCTGCTACTATTTCACCATGGTCCGTCCAGTTGACCAAGTCATCGGACGAGATAACGGATAATCTATTAATATTTCCATACGTGTTTTCAACCACATTGTCATTCTCATCATATTCTAGTACATCATGTGTAGCATAAATGTAAACCCTATCCTCAAATACTAGAACATAGGGATCCGCACCAAATTTATGCGAAACTAGAGGATTTCCATTAGGTGGTTGTTTCCCAATTGCAGTCTTTGGTGGGGTATAGTTTACGATACTTTTAGCACCAGTAACGTCATAAGTTTCTGACAGTTTATCAGAATGAACAACTTCTAAACGCTCCACTTTTATTTCATCTGTCATTTCCTCATACAACTCCTTTTTAAGTCTCATTTTTATTATAACAATCTTTTCTCGTTCATCATGACTAGCTAATATAATAGGAGAGTCATCCCTATTATTGAGTTGTAGCTCAATCCCATTATCCATTAAATCAAACTCAATGTGGTCTGCCTTAATATTCTTCTCACCATTTAGAATCACATCTGTTACTTCTAGTACTTCAGGAATTCGAATTTCACTAGTCAATTCCACAATATCCGTAGGTATCTCATTCATGACTATATGTACTTCATAATTAGTCTCTTCTCCTTGAGTTAATACAAGGACGTCTTCCATTACATAAGCAGATAGGGAATTAGAAGGATTTTCTACTGTTTCATGTGTGCTATTCTGAAAAAAATGAAAGTACGAAAACAAAAGTACCGTTATTATAGACACGGTAACTGCAATTTTTAACCAAACAGGTCTTTTCTTTATATTCAATGTTCTTTCCCCCTTTCCATCGTTCTCCATAAAAAGTGTATCCTTTTAAGGAAAAGGGAACAACCTGTCAATCAATTCTACATTTACCCTACGATTTCTAGCATAGAAGGACACCAATCTAATTAGTACCTTTTTACATCAGTCTGGATGATTAGAGAAAAACTCCTCAAAAAATGCACAACTATGACAATTTTATAGCTTTTTGGGGCAATATGCTCGTAAACTCCCGTTGTTTCAATAACGTACTGTTCTTCTTGCTCTTTCGCTCGGTTCGAAAGCATAACTGCGACTTCTTCTGCTTTCGTCCAAACTCGAACTAGATTAGGATTTTCACGGTGATAGTGATCATATAGCTGTTGATACTCTACTATCGTTTCTTGATTGACCGCTACTGTTTGTTCATGAAGAAACAGCTGCATAAATTCAGATAAAGCTTTATGATATGTCGTTGGTGAGGCATCTGAATCCATCGCCACATTCCACTCTACCCCTTGAGTTAAAGTTGAGCGTGATAAGTTCGAAGACCCGATAATCATCGTTCTTCCCTCTTCATCAAATTGAAACAAATACGCCTTTGGATGGAATGAGCGGCCGTTACTTTTCCATAATCGAACTTCAATGTTTTATGTAGCTTAATTAATAAAGCGAGTGCATCTGGTTGTGTAATGTACAAATAATCTCCTGTACACACTTTCACCTCTGTCCCTCGCTCAAGAGCTTGTTGTAATGGTTGGACTGAGATCTCAACACCAGAATTCATGACAAATGATGTGAGGATGTAGATGGATGAGGACCTTTCTATCGAGGCAACAATCTCTTGAATGATGTGATCCGTCACTAACTCGATTTACTCATCTTCCACATCAATCAGGAAAATCTTCTCCTGAAACCCGCCTCGTTCTTTCGCCTTCTCCTCACGAACTTCTTCAATCTCTTCAATGGAAGAGTGGTGTACTTCTGCAAGAGCATGGATGATTTCTAAAATATCTGCAAGTTCTTCAATGGCTAACCCGTGGCCCTGGGCTCCTATGTATTCATCGATTTCCTCTTTCAGCTTTCGTTGAAGCTCGATGACAAACTCATCATCTGTTAACTGCTTCGTTCGGAAACTTTTACCCGCTTTTGCGATAATTTCAGGAATTTTATCTCGAACTAGTTTATTGTAGACTGGCATGCTCTCACCTCTTTTAATATTGTTGCTTCTCTGGGGTTACTCCCCTAACTCCGCCTCTTGGGTTATCCATGTCCCCTTTATACCTAGGAATCAAGTGAACATGAACATGGAAAATCGTTTGACCCACTGTTTCTCCACAGTTAATTCCTACATTGTAAGCATCAGGATTATAGGTTTTATCTAAGATGACTTTACATTCATCTAATAGTTCATTAATCGAAGCTCTTTCTTCAAGGGTAGTATCAAAAAAGTCGCTAACATGGCGTTTAGGAATGAGCAGAATATGCCCTTGATTTACGGGATAGATATCATAGATCGCAAAAGCTAAATCGTTTGATGAGATGATATTTTCTGGTTGGCAAAAAGGACAGGTTTTCATGGTGTCTCTCCTAGCAATTTGGAATACATTTTATACTACTTTAGTTCTACATAATTTTACAATTTCCTGTCCATGAAAAACAAAAAGATTTGGTTGGGGATTCGGGTGGTGCCTTGCACCACCCGCATAAAAACCTACCTCAATCCCGCATATTATTATAGAATAATAAGAGGAACTGGATTCGGAAGGTTAGTAATGACTTTCAATATAGTAAATTACATCACTAGAAAATCAATCGGAGGTAATGAGTTAAGTGAATTTGACCTTACAAAATTGAATAATATAATCAGCTATGACTCAGTAACATGTAATAGATGTGCTTCGTTTAACCGAATTGGCAATGAAACTTGTAGAGTATGTAATTACGACTTGAAAGAAGATAAAATAAAGACTGCTAAACGGTTACTTGAAAAAGCACTATACAAATTAGATTTTAGTAAAAAAGATACTAAAAAAATAAGAGATGTTATGACTAGAAGAATAATAGATTATTATTATTATAATCACGGCACATTGAATGCTACACCCTTTTCAATGTCACAGATCCAAGAAACAACTAAAACAAAGGATACAGCAGAAACAATCAACTCTAAACAAGAGACAACCGTAAGTACTGCTAGTACTCCCAAAGAGCCTACGTTTCTAAAAAAAGAGAAACCAGTCAAGAATCAGTTTTACTTTTCTCCTGGAGAAACCTATGAAGCAAAAAAGTTTGTTTACGATATTCTAACGAGAGCTACTCTATCTATATCAATCATTGATTCCTATTTAGACCGTGCTATATTTGATTATCTTGAATCCCTATCACCTACAATTCAAGTTCGGTTAATCACTAAATCTACAGCACCCATCTTCAACCAATTATTTGATTCTTCCTTTAGAGAGGATAAGAAAAATATCAGAGTTAGAATGAACACAATGTTTCATGATAGGTTTCTAGTAATTGATAACAAAGAAGTTTGGCACTTAGGAACATCGATTAACTACATTGGCGAAAAGGCATTTATGATTAACCGAGTTTTTGAGGAGGATGAGGTAATAAAACTATTGCACGATGCCAACAAATGGTGGAATCAAGGGAAACCATTTTAATGGTTCGGGTGGTGCCTGGTTCGGGTGGTGCACTGGCACCCCGAACTGACTACCCTAGATTCGTCAAGTCATTCAATGTGAGATAAGCAACCACTTCATACCCATTTCCCTGTCCACGCGGTCTAACCACGATAGTTCCCATGTTCGGCAATGTGTCTAACCCAACTCCTGATGGGAAGCTGTGAGCAATAATCACTTTATTACTTCCTGGTGTTGGAGGTGTTTCTAATACCGTTTGGAGTTGATATAATATTCTCGCTTGCTCCATAGGATCCAACGGACCACTCAACCTGTAAATATCAGCCCAGAAAGGGTCCACTTGTACACCATTTGCTCCGAAAGCCAATGCTCCTGTTTCATATGTTCTACAAAATGGACTCACGGAAACTGGATACATTATCGGTATCTGCAATTGTCTAAGTGTCTCTCCAAAGGTTATCGCTTGCGTTCTACCTGTTTCACCAAGGTTCCTTTGAGTTGCACAATCTTGAAAGTTTATAAATTGCTGGTCTACCCCAACATTTGCTTCTGCATGCCTAGAATAGAGAATTAGCCCTCCAGCTTGGAGATCAGCCAGTAACGTTCGCGACGCTGGTTCAACTTCTAATTGTGTTTCTTCTAACACTTCTTCTTGGTTAAAAGGAAACCAAATCTGCTGTTCATTGTTTTCAGATACATAGGAATTTTGATTATTCGGCAACTTAATCTCTCCTTACATTAATCGTTGTTATGTTACCGTATGACAAATGCCTAGAATGGGTTACCATTATTGGTATTAGAAGTTACTATCTATTAAAATATTAATTAAGTTTACCTTATAAATAAATCTTCCTACACGTGACTACCTACACTTTATTAATAAACACTTATAATTAAATATAGAGATATACGCTTTAAAATGAAAAAATACTCATTCCTCTTCTCTATTAAATCGCCATCTATTTTTTTCACTTAGCAACACCATCTAATATTTATGAAAGGAAGTGGCTTATGATATTTAAACGGAGAACAAAATCAGATGAATTACTGACTTTGCAATATGTAAACAGGAGGATGATACTTTCTGAAAAAGAAAAATATCACTATCATAATCTCAAAAAGGGTTATGAAGGAGAAGAAAAGTTTGATAAATTATTGGAAGGCCTAAAAGAAGAAAGGTTAATATTAAACGACTTGCTATTTGATGTAAATAACTCTTTTTTTCAAATTGATACATTAATCATTTCAGAAGGATTCATTCATCTATTGGACATAAAGAACTTTGAGCATGATTGTTACTTTCAATCAGACAAGCTTTATAGTGTGAACAATGACCGTGAGTATAAGAATCCAGTAGACCAACTAAAAAGAAGTACGACCCTTTTTCGACAGTTACTTCATTCCCTCAAACAGAATTACATTGTAAAAGCCTACGTTATATTTATACACCCCGAGTTCACCTTATACCAAGCTCCAATGGACCAACCATTTATCTTTCCAAACCAAATCAATCGTCTAATAAATGAATTAAACAATACACCCTCAAAGTTGAATGAAGCCCACAAAAAACTTGCCCAACAATTACTTTCATTACATCACACCAAAAACCCATTTTCAGTCATACCTAATTATACTTATGATAGTCTTCGAAAGGGAACTTATTGTAATCGTTGTCACTCATTTATGATTTATTTTAAGAATACTAGTTTTATTTGTAAGAATTGCGGTGGACACGAAAAGCTAGAAATAACGATTTTAAGAAATGTGAAGGAGTATATGCTTCTCTTTCCAGAACGATTGATAACAACAGTAAATATCTTTGAATGGTGCGATGTTGCTTTAAACGATAAAACAATTCGTCGAATATTAAAAAAACACTTAAACACTTACGGTAATAAAAAGGGCACTTATTATAAGTAGTTCTCCATAAATTTTGAGTCCGTTTCCTTTCTCTTTTCGGACTCGCTCCCTTCTCCTTCTTCTGCTTGAGTCCGTATTCCTTCTCTTTTCGGACTCGCTCCCTTCTCCTTCCTCTGCTTAAGTCCGTATCCCTTCTCTTTTCGGACTCGTTCCCTTCTCCTTCCTCTGCTTAAGTCCGTATTCCTTCTCTTTTCGTACTCGTTCCCTTCTCCTTCCTCTACTTGAGTCCGTATCCCTTCTCTTTTCGGACTCGTTCCCTTCTCCTTTCTCTGCTTGAGTCCGTATCCCTTCTCTTTTCGGACTCCCTCGATTCTCTCTCCTATGCTCCAGTCCGTATCCCTTCTCTTTTCGGACTCCCTCGATTCTCCCTCCTCTGCACCAGTCCGTATGGGGATTCAATAGATTCTCTCCCTTCCCTCTCTGCTTTTTCCATATATTCCCTCGCAATAAATGTTACTAGTTTTATATTGTAGATGGTATACTATTGTAAAAAAAAGAGGTGTTTGGGTTGAAGGAAGTAGAGTACTCACAGCAGTTTTCAGAGGATTCGTTTTGGAAAAACATTGTGAAGGTAGGAAAAAAAGCTGGAGTAAGTACCGTTTATGCAGCTCTAGTCCTCTACTACACGCTCCAAAAGCCTGATTTGCCAGTCAAAGCAAAAACAGTGATCCTAGGAGCACTGGGGTATTTAATTTTTCCTATTGATGCCATCCCTGATTTCACACCAATTATTGGGTACGGTGATGATATTTCCGTATTAATTGGCGCCTTAATTACGGTAATGATTTATATTGATGAAAACACAAAACAGAAAGCTAAACAAAAACTAACTGCTCTATTTGGTGAAGAAGCACTCGGAAGTATAAAAGAAATCGATAACAAAATCGACACAGATAATAACAAAGAAAGTTAATGTAGTAACAGACCAAAAAAGGGAATCTATCAAATGAGATAGATTCCCTTTTCTTTATTTCATTTCCTCATACTTAAAATAATCAAAGTCAGCGTGCTTCTTTTGCCCACTTAAATCCTGAACACACATCCCGATGTAAGCCCCAGTAAACCCTTGACCTAAGAAATAGCCGTTTACATTAATCTCAGCATTTTCATCTGAAATCGTACTTGCATCCAATACTGGACCAATGGCTGTCCACTCTTCTCCATCATGAGAATAGTAAAATTGTAAATCTGAATAGGATAGAACTGCCTTGAGGTAATAGCGTTCCACACCTTCTATTGAAATTCTTTCATCTACTGGCTCGTCATAAAGCCCTCGATTACTAGATAATATTCCTAAACACTTTCCAATTTCTTCGTCATGGCTAATATGCAAGTAGTAGTAGTTCTTTGTATTATAGTAATAAACCAACCCAGCCATTTGTTGAAAGTTCTCAGGTTTAAACTCAACCACCGTCTCAGCCGTTGCTTTGAAGGCTTGTTGTCTTCTTGCGATAAGGCTTTGATGATGTACTGAGTTCAGAGATTCCCTACCAAATAGTCGCAGGTATCCGGGTCTTTCTTTTAAAGTTACCCAGTCTTCCTCAAGCGGAAATCGAAGAGAGTTAAAATGAATTGATAAATTTTCTTCATTAAAATCATCTTTTGCGGCTACAGGTGGAAACGCGTGCGTAGGCAAATCTGGAGCTTCGACCTCTACTTGTGCCTCGCCTCCAACAATCCTAAGCCAGCCATCTTCTGTCCAGTAACATTTTTGGAGAGCGGTTTCTCTTCCTAAATTACAATTTTCCGATGGTTTCAATGGTCGTCCACATAAGTGAGCTAAATACCATTCCCCTGTCTGAGTTTCAACAAGGCTTCCATGCCCTGCTTTTTGAAGTGTAAGTTCAGGTTTTTCATAAGAAGTTAAAATAGGATTAGTAGGATCAACTTCATATGGTCCATCAATCGACCTTGACCTGGCCATCGTAACCGCGTGTTTTAATCGCGTCCCACCCTCCGCTGTCATCAAATAGTAATAGCCATCCTTTTTATACAAATGAGGTGCTTCTGTTAATCCTAGTGCTGTTCCTTTAAAGATATTTTGAATAGGACCGATTAAGCGGCTTTCTTCCACCGAGTATTGTTGTAATAAAATTCCTCCAAAGGAATTTTTCCCTTTTCGATGGTCCCACACCATATTCACGAGCCATTTTCTACCGTCGTCATCATGAAAAAGAGAGGGGTCAAATCCACTACTATTTAAGTAAATCGGTTCTGACCAAGGTCCCATAATATCGCTAGCAGTAACTAGATAATTATGAGTATCCTTAAACCCACCACTATGACTTTTAACATCTGTATAAATTAAATAAAACGTACCATTATCATAGCTAAGACATGGTGCCCACACTCCGCCAGAATCAGGATTACCTATCATATCAATTTGGCTTTGTTTTGACAGTGGATGAGTGAGTAACTCCCAATGAACTAAATCTCTAGAGTGATGGATTTGAACTCCAGGAAACCATTCAAACGTGGAAGTGGCAATATAGTAATCATCCTTAACACGAATAATAGAAGGGTCCGGATTAAACCCTGGTAGCACTGGATTAGTGATTTTCGGCATGTACGTACCTCCATTTTATGAGATGTGTTCATTATAAATGGTATGTTTACTTTTATCCATGAATTCGTACATATAGGAATAAAAAAAGAAGCCGACACTGCGATTGTCCGACTTCAAAGTAGATACTCTAATATTCTACTATTATTTCACCTCAAGTTGAAATAAGGAATTGCTCTCTTCTTTTAGTACCTCATCCTCTATCCCTTTTACATAACGGTTAAAGAAGGCAAGTACGTTTGAATTCATAACTTCGTGTATTTTCTTTTCATCAAACCCAAAACTCATCAACGGTGTGTAAAAAGGTAAATCGCTAAAGCTCATATGGTCTCCGGAGAAGAATGTAATCTTATAGGAATCTCCTCTTACCCCTTCTTCAAAAAAATAATTGATTTCACGTAGTCGTCTATCTCTATCTTCTATATATTCGTCTTGGCTCATATTCATCATTTCTAGTTCCTGTTCGGTAGGTGTGTAGGTAAAGGTGTCAGTTGCTATGATATTCATAAACGGCTGTGAAAGCCCTTGGGTAACATCATTGCCATATAAGGCACCGTCCATATTTATCCCTGCTTTGAAGCGTTCGTCTGTGGCGAGTGTTTTTGCCGTTGTTGCTCCTCCATATGAATGACCAAACATGCCTACCTTTTCTAAATCTAGTTTATTGGCAAAAAGGTTGTCAGATTCTGAATTCCATAAGTTAAGTTGGTCCAATACGAAGCTAGCATCTTGTGAACGAGTTTGGATGGCTTGATGGTGTCCTTCATCAGAAAGCTCAGAATTAACCATTTTAACTTCTCTTCCATCAGGAAAAACGGTATAACCCGAATCATACGTATGATCAATACTAACAATGACATATCCGTGACTCGCGAGTTCTTCCATTTGTGATAGGTTTTGCGTTCGGGTGCCTCCGTACCCATGAGAAAATATCAGAACTGGATACGTTTGTACTTGTTTTGAAACAGGTGCGTTTTCATAAGATTGAACGTCGACGGACTTTAGATAGTCGAACAAAAACGAAGGCAAATGAAAAAGTGTTGAAATCGCTCCAGCAATTTCTTTTTGAGGAAATTTGGCTTTCACATTACTCTCGATTTCAGGGTCGACTGGATACCAAACGGTTACCATCATTTCTCTATATTCGGATGAGTTCGTCCAGTGTTCGTTTCTACTTTCATCCACTAAGTGCTCTGTTATGACACCTGTTTGATAAGGACCAGTGGCTGTAGGCAATTGAAATACAGGAAATAACAAGGCTAATAATATAGTCATAGCTACATACAATGTTCCGAAAAGGCCAATCAAAAGCAATTTCCATTTTGGTTTGCTTGTTTGTATACTATCATTCTCTATCTTCTTAGATAAAATAATAGCTTTTACTAGACTTATAGCAATGAGCAGCGCTATTACATAAGCCAACCCCAACTGCCACCGGTATCCTTCAACAATAAGATGAATACCTATTACAAGGAGCGAAGCTATGCCAATTTTATGTTTCCACCTTTTAAATCGATTCGATAAAAATGAGATAAGCCATATGGATTGAACAGCTAACACTAATATTTCAAAAATCCTCATGAGTCTCTTCCCTTCTTGACAGCACATTATCTTCCTTTAAGTTTAGCAAGTACGGTATCATAAGATGTTGGAACACACAATATTTTACCAATAATTAACAATGTTTACAATAGGAAAGTTTTATTAAAAGCACTGTGTGA
This sequence comes from Bacillus alkalicellulosilyticus, assembly GCF_002019795.1. Classification (GTDB taxonomy): domain Bacteria; phylum Bacillota; class Bacilli; order Bacillales; family Bacillaceae_F; genus Bacillus_AO; species Bacillus_AO alkalicellulosilyticum. Next base: position 2,528,196 of record NZ_KV917381.1, read on the forward strand.
AACCGCTCCCTTCATTTTCTAACAGGTTCCTAAAAAAAGAAGAAAAAACAAAAGAAGGTGAGACAAAAGATAAAAACCATATTTTGTCTCGCCTTCTAATCACAGTTTCATCATGCCTAACGTAGATTTAGTCCATATAAATAGAACTCTTTTTGTTTGTATAACTTTGTGTACGTAATTCTAAGTTCATTTGTAATGTTGAGTGGGGTACTTCTAGGGTTGCTGTTAAATCTGCTCTATAATTCGCACAAGATGATGGAGAAATACTCCAGGGTTTTAACTGTAATGCCATTTCACGAATGGTTTCTATATCAACCGTTTTGCGAAAACCTTGTTGTTCCAACCATTCATCGTTGAATAATGTTTGAATATAGCGGTCTCCTCCATCAGAAATCATACAAACAATTCGCTCTTCAGGTCCCAATTGTTGGGCTACTTTTAGGGCAACTAATGCGCATGCACCACTTGAAGGTCCCATCAGTATTCCTTCATGTCTAGCAAATGCTCGAGCTGTCAGAAATGCTTGTTCATCAGTTATTTTATAGGTTCTATCTATATTCTCAATGTTCAAATTTACAGGTGTCCAACCAAGACCTATGCCTGGAATACGATATGAATCCGATTCACCACCAAAAATGACAGACCCAACTGCATCTACACCGATGACTTGTACCCCAGGAGCAAACGTTTTCAAATACTTAGAAATCCCTCCCAATTGTCCACCTGTACTTACAGCAGTAATGAAAGTAGATAAATTACTAGAGCATTGCTCCATGATTTCTCGGGCAGTACTTTTATAATGGGCTTCACTGTTTTGAAGGTTAAAGCACTGGTCCGGGCGGTATGAGTTTTTAATTTCCTTTGCCAGTTGGTTAGCAAGTGAAATTCGGGTTTTATGATAACTTCCACAATCATCTTGTTCAGTTACAACAATAACTTCAGCTCCAAAACACTTTAAAAGCGCTAGATTTGCACTTGTTGTTTTAGGATCCACCAGAACAATGACATGATAGCCCTTTGCTGCGCCAATCATTGCTAGAGAAATTCCAAAATTTCCACTTGAGGACTCTATAATAGTGCCACCTGGTTCAAGTAACCCTCTTTTCTCAGCTTCTTCTATCAGATGCAATGCAGCTCGGTCCTTAATACTTCCTCCGGGATTGTAACGTTCATACTTAAACAAGACTTGACCTTCATCCGCTTTATTACTATTTGGTATGGTTAATAGTGGTGTATTTCCAATCGTCTCCAGTATACTTGATATCAAAAAATCGTCCCCCTCTACTGATAAAGCTCTTCTTTCCTGTCATTTTCACTTTCGCCAATAAATGGAAAAAAGTGTTTTTTTACCTTTGCTTACCACGGGTTCAACGTGACTTATTTCGCTAAATACTCCCTTCTTTCATTATTGCAATCCGATCACAAATAAATTTTAAAACCTTTAGGTCATGAGAAATCATGATGACCGAAAAGCCAAATTGTTTTTGTAGGCGTTGTAATAAAACTAGAATTTGGGATTGTATTTTCATATCTAACGCCGAAACTGCTTCATCACATATAAGAATATCCGGTTTAAGAACAAGTGCTCTTGCTACAGCGATCCGTTGGCATTGACCTGTACTTAACTGTGGCGGTCTTCTTTTTTGCGTCTCCTCACAAATACCTACTTCCTGCAGGTACAACTTAGCTAAAGATTCTCGTTCCTTTTTATGTCCTATTTGTAAATAATGAAGTGGCTCTTGTACAAGTTGCAATGCTGAACGGCGAGGGTTAAGGCTTGCTCTTGCATCTTGAAAAACGAGTTGAATATGCTGACACATCTGACGTTTCTGGTTACCTTTTATCCGACTAATATCCACATTGCGATATAAAATCTGTCCTCCACTTGGAAGTTCTAGTCCGGTAATACATTTAGCTAACGTCGATTTGCCACAACCACTTTGTCCTAATACTCCTACGATTTCCTTTTTGTGCAATGTGAGATTTAAACCACGTAGTACCTTACTTTTCGAGTTGAATGACTTTTCCAAATCAATGATTTCTAGTATAGGTTCATTACTATTCCATCGTTTATCGACACTGCGAGGTCTAGCAATTAGAGAACGTGCCATAAGCAATTCTTTTGTATAATGAGCCTTAGCTCTTGAAAAAACAGCTTTTGTACTGCCTTTTTCTTCGATGACTCCTTGATGTAAAACAATTATCCGGTTACTTATGGTTTTGGCAACATCTAAATCGTGAGTAATCAGCAAGACTGTCAAATCATATTCTTTTTTCATGGTTTTGAGTAAAAGAAGAACTTCTTTTTGACTGAGCAAATCTAACGCGGATGTTGGTTCGTCCGCAATAAGTACCTTTGGTTTTAGGCAAACAGCAAGGGCGAGGCAAATACGCTGACACATTCCTCCACTAAGTTGAAAAGGGTAGGAATCAAGAATTTTGGAAACATCAGTAAAGTTAAGCCTGTTAAGTAATTTGGTTGTTAGTGGTACGACTTCTTCTACTGAAGCGATTTTATGAAAGAGAAGAACTTCTTTAAAATGTTGTTCTATCGTTAATAGAGGATTTAAAGCTTGTTGAGCATCTTGAAACATCAAAGCAATCTCTTTCCCTCTTATACCCTGCCAAGCTATTTTTTCGTTTGTCAAATCGGTATAAAATGACCCTATTTCTAGCGTTCCATTTTGAACCATGGCGGAAGGCGGAAGTAGCCCAGTAAGGGTCTTTGCGACTGTTGATTTTCCCGAACCACTTTCTCCTATCAAAGCAACAACGTCACCCTTTTTGAGGTCAAAAGAAAGGTCATTAAGGACGTGTGTGGATTGAGATTTTTGCTCATACGTAACCCGTAAATTTTTAACGTTAAGTATTGTTTCTCTTTCTGTTTGTTTCATAGTATCGACTCCTATAACTCCATTTTTTCATAGGGATCTAGCCAATCGCGCAAACCCTCACCTATCAAGTTAAAGGCTAATACCGTAAGTATAATAAAGAGAGACGGCCCTAAAAGAATATGGGGAGCTTGAAAAAAATGGTCTCTTCCATCGGCCAACATACTTCCCCATTCAGGAGTGGGAGGTTGCGATCCTAACCCTAAGAATGAAAGGGCTGATATCGATAAAATTAAACTACCTAGCTCAAAAGTTGCTAATACAAGGACTGGACTGATTACTCTTGGTAGTAACTCTTGAAACATGATTATCCTCTTCTTAGCGCCAAGTACTGTTGCGGCTGCAACGGCTGTCTCCGTTTTCACATGAAGAACCACGCTCCTTGTCAATCGTGCAAATGACACCCACCAAACAGCAACCACGGCAATGAGTAAGTGAATAAAACTTGTGCCGAACAAGGCTGTGATGACGATGGCAAGTACCATAAAAGGGAAAGCAAGAAGAACATCTATGACCCGCATTAACAGACTATCGATGACTGTTCTATGAAACATCCCAGCGAGTAAGCCAACAAATAGTCCAAGTAAGAGCGCTGCAGAAAGGGCGATAAAAGAAGATAATAACGTTGTCCTCCCCCCATATAGTGTTCGTGAAAGGATATCCCTTCCAAAGCGGTCTGTTCCCAATACATGTGTAAGACTTGGCTTTTCTAAACGTTCTGATACAGATTGCTCCAACGGGTCAAACGCTGTAAAAGCTGGGGCACCTATGATTAGAATCACTATAATAAAAAGGATTGCAATGCCAAAAATAAGACTAAGCGGTAAACTACCTTTATACATATTTTTCATTTCCTACTTTTCGGTTATGTGCTACTCGAGGATCAACGAGTGCGTATACTACATCTACTCCTACATTAATTAAAATTACAACCGATACCATAATGAAGGCATAGCCTTGTATTACAGGATAGTCGTGGAGCAAAATGCTATCTAACGCATACTTCCCAATACCGGGCCATGAATAAATGCTCTCGATGACAACAGCTCCACTAACCAGTGTAACAAGGGAAAGCCCCACCATTGTTACAACTGGAAGCAAGGCATTCCTTACTGCGTGCTTGATTACTAGTTTATTTTCCAAACCTCTTGAGAGGCCTGATAGAACATAGAGTTGACCAAGCTCAGCAAGCATGTTAGCTCTCACAACTCGGATCAGTTGTGGGGCCCCTATAAATCCTAAAGTTAGTGCAGGAAGCCAGAGCCTTTTCATACTAGCTTCATTACTTATGTCATATACAGTAAACGTCACAGCCAGTAGGGATAATAAACCTAAACCTATGACAAACGCTGGAGTAGATGCGAGAATGACGCAAAAGACTCTAATAAGATTATCATATGTTTTCCCGGAACGACGTGCGGAGGCGACCCCAAAAATCAAACCTACCGCCACTTGTAAACTAAGAGCTGAGATAGATAGTAGGATAGTGGCTGGAAGTCTTTCAGCCAGTTCTGAACTTACAGATCTTCCTGTATGAATGGAAGTTCCTAAATCAAAATGTACCAATCTTGTTATCCAGTTAAGGTACTGGATAGGCAACGTTTGGTCGAGCCCAAGCTGATAGCGTACATCTTTTACTCTATCCTCATAAGCCTGAGTATCGCTGCTAGCCATTTCTGTTGGCTGACCTAATAGGATGGTAACAGGATCCCCAGGCGATAGATGAATCAGAACAAATATTAAGAGAGTTGCACAAAATAACGTAATTAAGGCTTCGGCTATTTTACGAATGACCACCTTGTACATCTAAGCAAAACCTACTTCGACTCAGTAGAATCCAATGACAAGTTGGAATTTACTACATTCTCAAACTGTCTAAAGTGATCTTCAAACCCTTGAAGAGACTTACTTACAGCGGTCATTTGCGGTCTCGGAAATAAAGAAATAACTGGAGCTTGCTCTGCGACTCTATCATTTACCTTTAAAGCTAACTCACGGCGCGTTGCATCATCAGTCGCTTTACCCAATTGTGATAGTAATTCATTTGTTTGTTCATCATCATAACCACCATAATTAGCACTTCCTTGCGGGGAAAATTGCCCTTCTAGCAAAGAAAATGAATCCCCAAATGTACTCCAAGCCTCTATTGATGCATCCCAATCCGAAGATTCGCGAGCCGTCTGGATTAAGCTATAATCTCCATGTTGCACTTCTGTTTTAACACCAATCTTAGTCCATTGATGTTGTAGAGCTTCTCCTAACGCCTTATCACCACCCCAAGTCATCAAGCTTATGGTTAATGGCTCTCCGTCCTTATATCTTAGACCATCCGAGTCCATAACCCACCCAGCTTCCTCTAATAATTGAGAGGCTTTGTCGACGTCAAACTTAGTGTAAACCGCATCTTTTGCTTCGGCATATGCGGGGTTCGATCCTAGCCATGTAGTAACTGGAACACTTTGCCCTTCCACAGCAAGGGTAACGAGCTCATCACGGTCTATCCCCCATGACAATGCCTGCCTTACTCTAACATCTTGAAGCTGAGGTCTTGCAAGGTTCAAATAAATCGTTTGGGTATTAGCAGCCGGAGTAGCTGATATTGTTACTTCATCACTTTCAGAAAGTTGCTCCAAACTTGTTACTGGAATATTTAATGCCACATGGCTACTCCCACTTAACACAGAAAGTACCCTTGTTTGTTCATCACTTATTTCTTCATATACGACTCTCTTAATTACTGGCTTCTCTCCCCAGTACTTCTCATTTGCTTCAAGAACCATCTTTTGCTTCGGTGTAAATTCTATCACTTTATACATACCGGTAAGGTCCATTGTTTCGATAGAATCTTGGCTGGCCTCTGCATTATGAATTACAGTTTGGTAATAAGATAGATTAAGAGGAACTGGCACGTGTTCACGGTTCGTTTTCACTTCTATGGTATACTCGTCAATTTCAGTAAAGGTTAATCCATCCAAAAAGGGTAGGGCTTGTATGTCTAGTGTTCTTGAACGTTCTAAAGAGGCAATAACTGCACGAGCATCCACGACTTCACCACTCCAAAAATGAGCATCAGATCTTACTTTTATTTCCCATGTAACAGGATCTATGGATGTTGCGTTTTCAGCAAGTTCTGGTACTACATCACCGGCTTGGTTCACTTTAAAAAGAGCTTCAGCTGCTCCTGCATTTCGTAAATAGCTAGACGTAAGTGGCTCAACTGGATCTAAGCTTGCCGCAATTTCTTGACCTACGATTATTAATTCCTGGTCTTCTGTATCGTCAGTTTCTGTGCTCGTTACATTTGTACAACCAACTCCTATTACGAGTGCAATCAGTACTAAGAATAAAAATAAAAGTCTTTTCATTTGAATCTCCTTTTCCACCATAGTGGCTATCTATATTTGTTATTTCATGATACTAGTAACACTTTTTGGTACTCCAACCTTCTTACTCTGCATAAATCCAAACATGGCTACAATAGCTATAAAGCTAAAGAAAAACCAGGGGATCATCATAAATCCAGTCTTTATTGCCATATCAAAGAACATGCCACCTATCATCGTGCCGATTCCTCCACCGATTGCAAATCCTAGAGAATTAACTCCCAAGTACATCCCGAGTGCTTTCGGGTCAGCCATTGAAACCGCAATCGATTGCTGATTGGGCCTTGCTAATATCATCCCAAATGTAAAGAGAACTACTACTACTAAAAACATCATCGTCGTGTGCACAAAAGATATCAAAAACAGCGCACATGCAATAATGGCAATACCAATGACTACACTTTGTCTCGGTGAGAATTTTCTCAATGTAAAAGACACAAGATGGTATTGTAAAACAGCTGTCACTGCCGCATATACTGCAAACATAACTCCCACACTTTCTGCATTTCCTGAGATCTCTTGAATTCGCAGCGGAAAAATAATGTTAATTTGTGATGCGGCTAGCCAAAAGATAACCATAAGCAACGTCAACCGTAGATAGGGTCTGTCTTTTGCTACAGTCTTAAGTGAAGCCCTTACCGAATAAGATGGCTCAGTACGAACAATAGGTGGCATAGCAAATCGTGAAATGACAAAGGTAGTCAAAAAGCATAGCGCCGCTCCAAAACAAACGACTTTAAAGTCAAAGCGTAATAAGAGCGCTCCTACTAGTGGTCCAATCGTACTTGCAATACCGGTTACTGTATGATTTAAGGAATAATATTTTGAGCGATTTTCTTCATTCGTTAAAGTAGCAATTGCAGTTTGATATGGCATTTCAAACAATACTCCCCCAAGCCCAATTAGAATCATCGAGACAAACAAGAGGAGTATATTTTCAGAAAAAGCCAACGTAACAAAACCGATAGAACGTAGAAAAACCCCAATGCTAATCAAACTCCGTATATTAAAACGATCGGCTAGCGTCCCTCCCACCAAGGCAAGTCCTTGCTGGGAAAATTGTCTTGTAGCGAGAGCTAATGCCACGATTGTAGCCGAAAAACCAATGTCTTTTACATAATGTCCGATGATTAATGGCATAATCATTCCAAACCCGATCACCATAAAAAAGGTGAAAACTAAGAGGATGATTAACCCTCGGCGCTCACTCCCTGATGAGTTAGCCATATTGTCCTCCTATATTGCTTGAGCAATCACTTGCATGCGTCTTCCTTGTAAATCATGACTATACGATAAAGGATGTTGTAACTCATACTTAGAGACATGTGGTTCTGGTTTATCAAAAAGCTGAAGGATCCGGAATCCACACGTAGACAAATAAAAATCTAACTCTCGTGGTAATAAAAGACGATGCCTCAAATGCTCTATTATTGGTGTAGAGCTTGCAACATCCCAGCAATAGTCACGTTCTAATAGTTGATTTGAATAATCTATGCTAAATCTTGTCTTTAATGTAATAACGGTATCATCTAAAAGAGTCTGGTCTACTAGGTCCTCGGTTAACCACCGTTGTCCTTCTTTTGTGAAGAAGAAAGCAGCATTTCGCATGTCAAGATAGATAAGTCCACCGCTCTTAAGATGCTTTCGGAAACACTGTAAACTTGAAATAATATCATCATTCGTATAGTTATATAAAAACGTACTGCCTACACAATAGATTGCATCAAATTGCTGTTGTAAATCAAAGTCGGATTGATGACCATACACAAACGATAACCCTGGATAGTGTTTCCTAGCCCAAGATATCATATCTTCAGAGTTATCTAATCCAGTTGCATCGTACCCCTTATTTGTCAAATAAGACACTTCACGCCCTAGTCCCGAACCAACATCAAGTACCTTTTTTCCAACCTTAAATTCAATAAAAATATTATGTATAAACTGCGCCATACTGTAGTCATGGTCTCCATTAAAGGCGGAATAAAGAGCAGGGTTGGTATGAAGGAAATTGTCAGTATTTAGTTTCAAATCAACTTTCATCTCTTATTCTCCTTTCACTGCTTTATAACAATAGAGTTGTGATTCAGAAGCATTAAATTGTGAGAATGGAAATGGCTCAGCAATAAGCGACGTCACACCATTATTAATAAATTGTGCAACCACGGCACTTCCTGTTTGCGCATAAACAGTTAATGGAATTCGCCTTTCTCTCACTCGCTCGAGGATGCGGTCAAACGTTCCATTGCTTAATGTCATTGCTGTACAAATGACACTATCAGCATTACCGAGAACTATCTCCATATCTTTTTCAACAACGTCTCCCCACTGCGTTTCTTTTAGTTGATAATCACATGGCAAGCAAGTCGCCCCACGTTTTGTAATCGCCTCAACTAATGGATTAACGACACCAATAAGTGCCACTTTTTGCCCTTCCTTTATATCAGTCATTTCTGCGATAAGATTATCACGAAATACTGCTCTTTCAACTGGTGTTCCCGCTGGTAGAGTCACCACCTTCGAACAGTTCTCGCTGTGCGGGTAAACAACACCAAGATAAGCATCTATACCTGCTATTCGCACAGGAAGTCGACTATCTTCTATCGTTGTATCAAGCGGCATTCCTGACATGCTCTCTGCTATATCAACATCGAGTTGCTCTGGTGTATGAGCACAAGCTCCAAAATAAGACCCTACTCTCAACAACAAATAATAATTATGATATTTAGTAGTCGATGACGGAAATTGTGTAGTTTGATAGATATAAGAAGCTCCAGTAATTGAAAAAGTTTCTGGTTTAGGTCCGATCCTACCTTCAACTATAGATTTTTTTAAATCATCAACTGATGAATAATCTTGTGTCTGAAAGGATTTCATACACTCTACCCCTTTGGCTCAAAGCTAAAAGTAATGTGATTGAGAGCTTCTTCTGCATACTCTCTTGCTTTAAGCCCTTTTTTATCTTCGGTTACTACATGACCTAAATAGCATGCATTATCGATCGGAGTGTTTATAAATTGACCGACACAGTTTTCAAGTTTATAACGGGCAATATGCTCATTTGACTCAAGCCATTCTCTTCCCTGAATCGTTGTAACTGTGCCACTTTGAGGAGGGACCAAAAATATGGCTGCCGCACTTGTAATTCCTTGTTCTTTTGCTGTAATGGTTGGTTTTTTTCCTAACGAAAGGTCAACAAATGCATGAAGTAAATTAATTCCCGTTACTCGCTCGATAAGCTCAACAATATAATTCCCCGCTGTTCTAGGGTTGATTTCAACAATTCGAGGGCCCTCTGCCGTTAACTTCACTTCTGTATGAGCAATCCCATGGTCAAAACCGACCGCATCAAGAGTGGCTTTAACAAACTGGATCACTTCTGTTTGTACTTTTTCATCCAACTTTGCTGGGAACATATGACCATTTTCAATAAAATAAGGATTCCCCGTGATTGATTTATCGGTAATGCCTAACACCGTTGTTTCACCGTTAAATGAGACGCTTTCTACACTAACCTCTTCCCCGTGCATATATTCCTCTAGGAGATAAATACAATCTCTTTCTTGTTCTCTAAAATTCAGTGGAAAGGCTTCAAGAGACTGATACGCTTTCTGTAACTCACTTTCATTTTCAATGAAGCTTACAAATGCACTTGATGCTAGGTCTACAGGCTTCATAACAAGAGGAAAACAAATATCCTCAGCAATACTTATCACTTCGTCCCAGTTCTGAGCAAGGCCATATTTTGGATTATCCAGTTGTGCTTTGTCTAGCGCCTGTCGCATAAGGTGTTTTTGGCGAACTGTTTGTACCTCCTCAGGAAAAGGACATGGGACGTTAAATGCTTTTGCAACCTCTCTAACTGTCTCAATGTAATAATCACAAACGGTTATGACACCATCAAAGTGATAGTTCTTTACATAGTCTATTAAACTTGGTATATCATTTGTTTCTGTTACTAGAACTTCATCCGCAAACCTTATCACAGGGTGTTTTTCCGTTTCAAGCGCGCTCTGATAGTGATCTGGTTTACGAGTAACAAACGTATAGGTATGTCCTAAAGAACGTAAGAGCGGTGGTAATAGATTTCCGCTTGCTCCCACCCAACTTTCTATCATCAAAATATGTGCCATAATAAACCTCCTTTTTTTTAAAACGGTACTCACTATACATTTTGGTAGATACTCAGCTTATGTACTAATTATCTTTATTACCGACAACAAAACGTAATAATTACGATTTAAGTTCTATTATGGCCACCTTCCATTTAAAAGTAAAGTATCACTTTGAAAAATAAGTTATTTTTTTAAATAATAACTATCTTTGGAAACCGTTTTTAATGGACAATCACCCAAAAAATCACTACTATGGATATACCAAATAGGGAAATAAAGGAATTCCCCTGTCTGTTCTCACTTATTTCTTTCATTCGATGTACTCATTTATTAAAAACAGCGAAAAGTTACTTTTTACAACAGTATTTCAAGGAACCATGAGGTTGACTTGAACAAAATTGTTTGGTTTAAGTTGATTATATTCCAGCGTTACCGTGACGTTTCGTCAGAGTAATGCATATCAAATAGCTATTAAACGTTTACACTAAATATCAATTTTGTTTTTCAATAATCTCTTGGGCCACCCTCTCTCCAGAAGCAAGTGCTCCTTCCATATACAAGCGCCATTCTGTGGCAGTTTCACTGCCTGCAAAATGAATGGGTCCAACAGGCTGATATAATGCCTCTTTGTATTGAGTAAGAACAGTCGGGGGAAAATGAGAACCGTATCCACTTCTTATGAAAGGCTCCTCTGTCCACTTTTTCTCTTTGTAATAAATCGGCGTACTAGCTTTCTCTCCATATAATCTTTTTAAAATTTCTATCACTGTTTTCTTACGTTCTTCTTCTGATTGCTTTCCAAAAGAAAGAGCTTCTCGACCCGAGGAAATGATTGTTAACACACCTACCTGGTTTTCAATCGAACTATCAACAGTCATATGAATTGGTCCTTCCCCTCCATACGAAGAGCCACTTAAACCATTATCTCGCCAAAAAGGACGATCATATACAACCATCGCTTTTATGACCGCAGTTTCACCGATGTTCTGAGTGAGTTGCACGTATTGTGTAGGTAGTGGAGGTTCAAAGTGAATTTCATTTGTTAAAGGCGAAAGCATGGTTAAAATTAGCTTCTTTGCATTCCAAGTGTGTTGTTTACTCTTTACCGTTACTTGATTATCGTTCCAACAAACCTCTTGTATTACCTCACCAAATTCAATACTTTTAGTAAGCCCATTTGATAAATGTTCTGCTAGTTTTTGTGTTCCTTCCTTCAACCAATAAGTTTCTGCTTTTAAAATATTCTGAACAGAACCTGCCGCACGTATGTTCCACAGTAAGTCAAGCAAGGAAACTTCTGATAAATTCTTACACATCAATTCTTCTAGCTTTCTTTGAATAAACCGTTTTCCTGTCTCACTTTTGAGGGTGTGGAGAACAAACTTCTCAACAGATTGACTATCGAGATCCATTGCTTTTTCAGCTTGCCAAGGGCGTTCCATTGGAAGAGTAGAAGCCAACTTATCCAGTTTTTGTTGAAAGCGGTACATGTCTATCTTTGCATGTAGAGAAAAAGGTTGTGTATCTATTTTTTCGTATGTATTCATGTTGAAGAAAAGCGTCTTTCCTTTAGTAAAGGTTGGTGTAAGAGTCAGATTTGCTTCTTTTAATAAAGCATGTACACGTTTGTGAGTAGGAGCAATCCATTGGGCACCAAGTTCCAATACGCCACCTTGATATGGAACAGATAACACCCTTCCGCCCACTCGATTTTTTGCTTCAAGGATTCTTACGCAATAGCCTGCTTTGGTTAGTTCTTGTGCAGCAGATAGTCCTGCGAGTCCTGCCCCAATAATGAGAACATCGGTCACTACAAGGTCACTCCTAACTGTTATTTCCTTCTAGTTTATCCTTGAACTCTAACTTACATTCTGCTGTTAAATCATTGTCAGGAGCTGAGCACATTTTTAAAAATCAAACCATACGATAACAAAAAGACGAAAGGAACAAGTGACATGTCTTTGGTATTTTTAATTGGGGTAGTTTCAGGAATGCTAATATATCGATTAATTCTTTGCAGATACATTCAAATGGATAATTGGGGACCCAAGCTATTATGTTATGTTGTGATTCCTCTTGTACTAACTGTTATTTATAGCGTATTCATGAAATCAGCATTCGTTATATTAGAAGCGAACTTCCATCTATTGCTTGGATTTATTGTGGGGTTAATTTCGCAGTTTTTCATTGTTATAATAAGACTTTCTTATTATGAAGAACTTTTAAGTTATTATATGAGGAGAAACGAAAAAAAAGATTGATCTGTTTGAAAAGATTCGTTAGAGCTACTTCATCAAGCCTTCTTCATTGAAGGCTTGATGCAAGAAGGATAAAAAACTCACTCGCTTTTTCTTCTCCATTAATGACGATCGTTAGTTTATGCTGACCACTATAATGTTTTCTTGTGGATAGGTCTTTAAATGCATGTTTTTTTGTCATGGTAACCTTTCCACTTTTGTATTCTTTTTCCGACAAATGAAATTTTTTTGAAGAGTGTTTTCCATTGGCTTTTACATAATCAATCACATATTCCACTCGAAGAGACTGTGTTGTTCTCAAATGTAAGTCAAAAGAAAACTGCAAGGACTGACCGATGGAAAGTTGTTCATGGGATAAAGTAACATTTTCTACATCAACTTCCGTTACATCCGTAAATCCAAATAAGCGAAGAGCTTCCTTATCCCCTTTTTTCAGTAATGTTCGACTCCCATGTTTCAAAATCCAATCCGTATTCGGATGTTTCCCACCCCAATCTCGTATAATTTGTTTCACTAATCCCGGGTGGTCTTTTGATATGTCGTTTACGTTATTGGCAACACTTTTTCTGACATACAAAGAATTGTCCTCTTTTAACGTTTGTAAAATCGGAAGGATTGGCGTAGGGTCTTTCTTCAACGATTGTAATGCGACACCCCATGGGAGACGCGGGCGACACCCCTCTGATGCTAGTCTTCTACGATGTTCATTTTCATCTACAGACCACTTTCTCAGCTGTTCGAATGCTTTTTCTTGGTCCCTCATAATAAATGGACGGATCGCAAATTCCGACGTAGAAAACTCAGTAAAAATCGAAAGTGCCTTCATTGAAGATTCCCACTGTTCAAGTCCGTACACTTCAACGAAATCCGGGAAAAATAAATACTCTAGACCTCTACATTTTGGAGCGATGTCTTCGAGGAGGTGAATCGCTTCTTCATAGGAACTAGGAAAAGTCTTTTGGACTGCTTTTGTGACTTGCCGCATTCGTTGTTTTAGTTCAAGTAGTTCCCAGTCATCTGTATAGACGTGTTTTAAAAACTTCTGTTCATCAAAGGAAGGGTAAGCCGACTTCACAATCGCAATAAATTCAGAAAAGAACGTTTTATTATATTTGTCTTTTAGTAACTCTGCCATAGAATTCCCTCCTCCTTTTTAATCATCAACTAAACAAAGTGTGAAACCCCTCAGTTAGACGAACGAGCTTCCCGTCTTCATGGTCCCAAAACACCACTTCATTAGATTTCCGTTTTTTAAAATCAAAGCAAAAATAATTTCCAAAATCATCATTTGCAAAAGCGATAACGCCAGAAGGAAGCTTGTCCTCTAGATGCTTGTTTACGGAGAAGATATTATCTACATGTTCTTTCCCTATTGCAAGAAATGACCGTAGTTTAACTTCCTTGCCATTTTCAAGCTTGATTGGATGTAACGTTGGACGTGCTCCGTTATATTTTCGAATAATCTCTTTATAAAATAGAGGGAAGGCCACATTATAAAACCGTTCCAATTCTGATATTGTTGTTTCACTCACTTGTCCTTTGCTATAACGCCATGTTATTTGATTCATCTCCGACACCTACCTATTGTCACTGCCGCCACCCCAAAGGCTTCGACCACCACTATGGCCTGATTGGTCGTGTGGCTCAGTTTCGACTAATTGAATTCTACCCATTTCTTCATGATGGTGCCATGTAAATCCATCAGGCGTGTCTCCATTATGTATTTGTTCTAGTTGTATTTCATTAAACGGTGCACCAACACTTGGGTCTTGTTGAATCGCTAGCGACAGCTGGTCGTTGGCTAGCTGGGCATGCATATAATCACTAGCTTCATAAAATTCGGGATCTAGTTGAGCATCGAATGCTGACTCAAAAACCGGGAATACACCTTCTACGTGCGAACCATCCGGAAGTTCTACAATTGTTGATTCAAAAGGAACACCGCTTACAGGATGAAGTTGTCCAGCCAAGTCTGAGTTAATTGTATCAATCGTTTGAATCTCACTACTATCCGCTGCTTCCACGCCAGTAGCACCATCGATGACATCGACAACCCCAAAGGCGATGGTTCCAACAGCCGCAACTTTCCCTAAGTTATTTAACCCTTGTTTCGTTTTATCGCGGTCTTTTTTCACAACGCCAGAAGCTACATCAATCGAACTTTTCGCTGTATAAGCTATTCCTTTTCCAACCACTTTCGTCGCATTCAACGTTGTTCCACCGATCTCACTTAATCCTTCATAGACCTCTTCTTTGTCTTTTTTTATGAGACCAGAAGCTGTGTCAACGACTCCCTGACTAAGCCCACCAATTGTATGACACGTGAAATGACTCGCTTTGTATACACTGTCTCCCACTTCTTGCACATACTCACTTTTGACAGCTTTTGCAGCTAGCTTAATACTTCCCCCGAGCAGTCCACCAACCACCTTACCTGAGGTGTCCCCTATCTTTTGCAACAGCTTCCTTTTCATTTAGACTCTCCCTCAAAATTTATCTTCATTTCTTTTAAAAAAGTCAAAATACATACGCACGTTTTCTAACTCTGTCCATCGTTTTACAATTACGGGGTTCTCGTCAAGGTCATATATCTTGGCCCCTTTCATTGAAAGCAAAAATGGAGAATGAGTGGATATAATGAACTGACAACCAAAAAAACGAGCAGAATCTTCAATAAAATGTAGTAGTTCGATCTGTCGTTTCGGAGAAAGGCTGTTTTCTGGCTCATCTAGGATGTAAATTCCATTGTCCGTTATCTTTTCAGTAAAATATTTAAATGCACTTTCCCCGTTTGAAAGTCCCCTTACATTATCCATTAATTTTTCTCTCACAAAACGGGACTGGGTTTTACGTCTCGCGGTATTTACTTTCTTCAACTGTTCATAATCTGCCATTGATTTCATTTGAAACTGAGAGTACTTTGCATCTAAATAATCATCAAATAGTTCTTCCCGTTTTTGATCAATTCCCTCATTAAGATTCCGGATATTCAGCACATAATCAAAAACATCATCACTTGTAATAATTCTACTCGTTTTAGGCGTATCTAGCGCTTGCTCAAGAACGCACATCTTCACAAAGTCAGGATAGAAATTGGATTTATTATAAAGGGAATCTCGTTGCACTCCTATTTTTTCTGCAATAACATTCAATGCTGTCGATTTTCCCGACCCGTTCCCACCGTATAATATCGTCACAGGTTCAAATTCAAGTGTTTCAAGACCTCGTCCAGATAAAATTTTAAACGGATAAAATGAATCATAGCACGTTCTTTGTATACTCATGAAAAAGCCATATTCCATCTCTTCATCAGGAAATGTAAACTCTCGTAAATAAATCATAGATATCCCTACCAAACCATAAATTTATTCTTATAATTATACCATCTTGCGGTGTTTTTATATCGTATCCGAAAAAAATCCAAAAAAAAAAGACTACTAAACAATAGTAGCCTCGGCTGACTCATTATCCACCCAATGGAAGTCAGTGACATTCGCATTTTCAATTACTTCAATTGGGAATTCTGTTTTAAATGAACTAGAAGTCATCGAACTCTCAATTAGTTTGATTAATTTCATTGGATGTACGTTGTTTACCGTAATAAACTCTTTTACGCTATATGCCAATGTTGGATTTGATTTGTTTAGTTTCACATGCTTATTTAGTCTAACGAGTTCAATGAATTTAGTCATCAATTCATTTTCAGAATGAGCTTCTTTAAATACATATCTCATGGATAATCAGTCCTTTCATACGTTCTATTTACTATATGCATTTCTCTAGCGGTTATTCCAAATTTTTAGACGAGCATTCTATGTTTTAGTTTTCAGTTGGTTCCGTTTCCTCAGTTTGTGCAAGGCGTTTTTTTTGTTCGTTCTTTTGGTGGAGCACCCAATGGATTTCTTCGTCTGTGTATAATTGCAAGTCGATGTTTGTCATTTATATCACTCCCTTTTGTTCTTACACGTAGTATATCTCATTATTTAAGTTTTCAGACATCTTTGGTCAGGTTTTATGACACAGAACTTATTTTTGTTCGGGTGGTGCCAGGCACCCCCCGAACCCCCCCCGAATCACAACAGCAGGAAATAACAGGAATCATGTGGAATATATATACAAAATTACCGTATTGGGAGGTTATGACATGTCGTTTCCAACACATATTGTCTCGGCAGGCGGAATTGTAGAAGATGGCAATGGAAATAACCTATTAGTAAAAGCACATGACGATGGTTGGGTATACCCTGGTGGGATAACTGAAATTGGTGAGAACCTGATTGATGGCGTACTTCGTGAAATCAAAGAGGAAAGTGGAATAGACGCCACCGTTCACCAATTAATTAGTGTTGTTTCGAATACAGCCTTACATAAATGGTATGACGGTGTGACAGATGTCCCTACGAAGGTTATGTTTGATTTCCTGTGCAAAGCAGTGGGTGGAGAGTTAGCTACTTCTGATGAAACGAGCGAGTGTAGGTGGGTTCCAAAAGAAAATGTATTGGATTTTATTACTTTACCCGCAATCAAAATGCGTTATGAAGCTTATTTGAACTTTAACGGCTCAGTGAATTATATTGAATAAGTCACTGAGACAACATCAGAATGTAATGTCAAAATACAAAGGCGTGTTTAGTTGCACAAGGGTTCTTGTGATTAATCTTTGCACTAAAGAAATGAACCGCCTTTTTCACCAAGGCGGTTTTCTTTTGTTCTAATAGTAATATTAAAAATTAACATAGCCTCACATTAAAAGATAAAGGTAACCACAACATACATCACCGTCGTAATTCCAGCTGCAATTAAAGCTGGTTTTAGTTTATATTTAGCATACTCAATAACCGATAGACCCAATATCTTGGCAATCGTATTCGTATCATCACTTAGCGGTGAGGCAAATGCCCCGAACGCTCCACTTGCAAAAACAGCTCCAACAACTAATGGTAGCGAAACGTCCCCTACTACAGCGAGCGAGATTCCAAGTGGCATTAATATCCCCCAAGTCCCCCACGCTGAACCGATAAAATAAGATACAGCCGCGCCAAAAATAAATATAAGAGGAGCAATGAACATTTGTGGAATCCATCCAGCATGTGCCGTCACAAAAGCAGAAAAACCAAGGTCATCTGTAATTGAAGAAAGACCCCATACGACCGACAAAAGTAAGATAACCGACATTAAGTCATTTCCACCGTTAATAAATCCTGATATTAGTTCATCGAGTTTAAATCGTTGCAATAAATAAAAAGCCATTGAAAGAAGAACTGTAATTAAAAGCGCAACAACCATCGCATCAAGTACATCTGCTTGGATAAACGATTCAAAAAAACCATAACCTTGAGTAAATCCATCATACCAAGTAAGGAACAACGTAAATCCAATGACTAATACCAATGGCAATAGTAAGTTAAATGGTTTAATTGGCAACTCTTTATCCACAGCAGGATGACACTCATGCCAATCTTCCTCGTCTTCTACATCTTCATCAATTTGAGTTGGAGCTGTTGATTTTTTTCTGGAATGATGAAAAAAACTTAAATAAATGCCAAGTAGAATGGTAACGATTGAAAAGAAATTAAACGGAATGCTTTGAATAAACAAAGAATAGGGGTCCACATTTACCCCTTGATTTTGAGTCGCAATTTGGATAATCGATACCATGTAGCCCACAAACGCAGTTGCCACAGGAATAAGAACAATAACCGGTGTAGCTGTTGTTTCAATCACAAAGCCAAGTTCTGCTGTTGTCATTTTAACCTTTTTAAGCAAGGCCCTCATAATCGGAGCTATCGTCACAAAACGAAACGTAGGAGCAATAAATGTCCCGAGCGTTGAAACATAAGTAAGAACTAACGCTTGCTTCCTCGTTTGAATTCTCTCAGCCGCTTTTTCAACGAAACCACGAATTCCACCCGTCATTTTCACCATACCAACAAGTCCTGAAAAAGCATATAAAAAGACGACAATCTTAATGTTATTCGTATCAATTAAAGCTTGTACGACATACACAAACATCGTTTGAATCCCACCTAAAATCGTCGGGTCCATTAAATATGCTCCAACTAACAGACCTAAAAACAAAGCAGGTAATACTTGTTTTGTATATATAGCTACTGGAATAACGACTAAAAACGGAATAATCGAGAACCAACTTGTATCCATCACATTCACCTATCTTGGTTGTAAGATAATGTTAGCTTGTGAAGGATGTGAAATAATATACTTCCCGATGAAGATGAAGAACTTAGATACAAGAATGTATTACAAAAGACGGATTATATTAGACAATTATCACAAAACCAAACGCATTTACATATTTTAACTTAGATGACAGTAGGAGGTGTTTTTTGTGTACCCGTATGGACCTTATTTCTTTCATAGACGTCCTAGATACTATGTCTACCCGCCGCCATTTTGGTTTTACCCACCATATTGGGGTCTTCCACCAAGACCACCGTTTTGGCCACCACCCTTTCCAATCATTCAATAAAGGTGATTTAATAAGCAAATAAGCACTTAAAGACCGGGACAAAAAAGTTGTTTTTACTTTTGTCCCGGCTTTGGTGTATACATAGATTATTCAATTAAAAATAGCAAAAAAACAAATACTATTAACTAGCATAATGGTTAAACCCATATGTAATATTTATTATGTTGGTCAGTTAGTTATAGTTAATTTGTATGAATATTCAAAATAATGTTGTAAGGTTTTATATCAACATGGTACAATCATATTGACATATATTCCATAATTATCCTGACTATATCATTCTACTACTCGTCCTAGCAGTTGTTTTTACTGTTTTAGGATTTTTTTGTTTTAGAAAGGAGGTGAGCACCGTGTTGCAGTGGCTAGAGCAAGTGTTGAAACTATTTGTCCTTTTGTCAACGCTCTTTTCCACTCTTACACTCGGGATAATTCATACAATTAAGTTAAAGAAACTAAAGACAGAAAATAAAAAGAAAAGACGATTCCTATAATGGAAATCGCCTTATGAAGAAAGCTTACAGATTTATTATAATACAAATCAAATAAAAAATTACTGTTAATTTTAAAAATTCACTAAATTTATAAATTTCAAGGATAGGAATATATGTCACTTTATAATAGAAAGGATGAGAAGTATGAGTGCATTTCACCTTATTCCTTATATGGTAAAGTCCATTGTCCCTACTACAAAATTGGTTCCTCCTGGTATTCAATTGATTGAAGCGCCATCTCTTTGGGAACAAGGCTATTATGGAGAAGGAGTTGTGATTGCTGTACTAGATACAGGCTGTGATACAGATCATCCAGAATTAAAAAATCAAATCATCGGTGGATATAATTTCACTTCTGATGACAAATATGACCCAGAGATTTTTGAAGATTATAATGGGCATGGGACTCATGTGTGCGGAACAATTTGTGCTGAAAAGAATGAAGCTGGAATTATCGGTGTCGCACCTTTTGCGAAATTGTTAGTGATTAAAGTGTTAAGTAAACAGGGTTATGCGAAATCCTCGTGGATAACAGAAGGGATTAAATATGCTATGAACTGGGTTGGTCCAAACGGGGAATCCGTTCGAATTATGAATCTATCTCTAGGAGGACAACAACCTGACCCAGACATGCATGAAGCAATTAAGCAAGCGATCGCTTCTAACATCATTGTTGTATGTGCAAGTGGAAATGAAGGTGATGGAAATGAAGAAACAAATGAATATGCTTTTCCGGGTGCTTTTCCTGAGGTTGTACAAGTAGGGTCTGTCAATCTACAAGAAAAAATGTCTCACTTTAGTAATTCTAACAGTGAACTAGACCTTGTTGCACCTGGCGAGGACATCATTTCAACTTATTTACATCGTGAGTTTGCTGTGCTATCAGGCACATCCATGGCCACACCTCATGTTTCAGGGGCATGTGCTTTATTAATTGAGAAATTTGAACATGAATTTGAACGCAAAATAACTGAACCAGAGCTTTATGCCCAACTGATAAAACGAACGATCAGCCTTAACTACCGAAGAACATTTCAAGGAAATGGGATTTTAAAGCTTTCTTCTAGTCTAGTTAAACAAAGCCATGAAAACAGCTATAAACTAGAGGTATAAGAAAGGTAGGAAGAAATCTGAAAAAAATGTATTTTTTCCATTTGTACAACATCGCAACCATCTTCAAATCCCGTTGTGAGTGGATTTTTCACAACGGGATTTCGAAGAATATGACTATACAAAAATCATACTATCCTCTAATTTAACTCTTTTCTTAAATAATAGTGAGTAAAGTGTCTTCCCACATTATCAATACTGCCGAAGATTTCGTATCCATTCTTTTGGTAAAATCCTAAAGCTTGAAAGCTTAATGTATCGACCTTGAGGAAGTCA
Source organism: Bacillus alkalicellulosilyticus (assembly GCF_002019795.1). Taxonomy (GTDB): domain Bacteria; phylum Bacillota; class Bacilli; order Bacillales; family Bacillaceae_F; genus Bacillus_AO; species Bacillus_AO alkalicellulosilyticum. The sequence continues at coordinate 2,549,204 of NZ_KV917381.1, forward strand.
CATTGTTTCTCTATTGCAATTCTTTCTATTTCTGCTAAAAGTTTCGTTCCATACCCTTTGTTTCGAATCGATTTATCTAAAAACAATACGTGAATCTCTACCCAGTTCCAGCATACATCTCCAGTAATCCCTCCAAGCAGTTTTCCTTCTTCATTCTTAAGGACAATGCAGATTTGCTCATACCTTCCAGCCAAATCCTTTGGAAAATGTTCAACGTTATACTCATAGATCAGATTATTTAACGTTTCATTATCATAACTCTTATCCTGTCTTATCATTTGAATCATTTGAACTCCCCCAACTGCTTATTTACCTTAGCATAAAGGAGATTCCCTAAAGCTAACACCTAATAGTTACGTATTAACTAATCTTGAGGTAGTCTCAAACACAAAAAACTGACTAATATAAAATAATTAGTCAGCTTTTTCCTTTTAGAGTATATATAATTCGTTCTATGCTTTTTCTAGACAAACAGTATTCTGATGCTAAGCTAGCAATCGAAATTCCGTTAGTGTACTTACCGTATATTTCATCATTTCTGGCATGCAACTCTCGCTTTGTCCCATTCTTCTCTCCCCAAGACTTTTTTTCACCTTGTTTCCTTGGAATGTAGAGAAACTCACCGTCAATATACTCTTGGACTAATAAGAGTATTTCTTCTGGTAGCACCTTGTCTGCTTTGATATATCCCATAGTTTTGCTCCTCCTTTTTTGTTACGTAAGAGGTAAGCAAAGACTACTATATTAATAGACCCATAATATTATCCACACACTAATAGCAGTCTTTGCTATTAGCTTAAAATTAACTTTCTCATATTGTGTCCTCCCTTGCTAAGAAAAACGGCATGTAGGTTTTTATTCCTTATATATATTTCTACGTCATTACTCATATCCCTTTTAGGCACATTAGGTCTATTCTAAAGAATGACTAAGTAACCAGTCGTAAAACTCAGGATTATTATACGTTTCTGTCCAGGCATCGTGACCATCCGCTTCATAGATTGTAAACTTTACGTTCTCTCCACCAGCTTCCTTCACAGCATCCACCATTTCTTGACTTTGCTCTAGTCTTATACTTCCGTCAAAGTCATTATGAAACACCCAAATTGGTCGGTCCACTAATTTAGATCCTGTACTAGGGTCGCCCCCTCCAGCAATTGGGGCGTAGGCTGCAAATAATTCTGGATGATGAGCTGCCATGTACCAAGTCCCAAATCCACCAAAACTCGCTCCTGTTAAATATACACGAGAAGCATCAATTTGATGAGAGGCTATCATTTCTTCTACAAGGTTAATGATTTGTGCTGCCGAATCCTCATTATCCCACCCATTCGTATCACCTTGTGGCGAAACCGTCACAAATGAATACCCTAATTGGTCTATCGCCTTGTACATCCCGATATTTTCTAAAAAGTTAATGTTCGTCCCTCGTTGATGAAGAAAGACTATCAGTGGCCATGTATCATCAGAGTCAGGTGCATACTCCTTTGGAAAAGTTAAAAGATACTCGTGCCCGTCATGCTCGAGTTGTTGCACCAATTCAACTGCATCTGTTTCGGATTCACTCGTAGTTTGGTTTTCTTCTACAGATTCAATATTGGATTCCTCAGCCTCACTACTTCCTGTCTCCGAAGGTGAACACCCTACCAAAGATAAACTACTAATCATGAATAGTAATCCACATCCCAAAAAAATCTTTTTCATCATAATTCCCCCAGAAAAAAATTGGCTTGTTGATTGTTTCTATGTTTAGCCTAATTCTACTGTAGAGGAATTTTACTTACCTATACATTGCAAATCAGCATGAATGGATTGCTTATATACAACTTTAGCGAGTCAGCCATTCTTAAAGCATCTGAGTAGGTTGCGTGGAAGGACAATTGGTGCTTCGTTGAACATGTCAGTGTCCAAGCAGGGCATGCGCATGGACATTTGCTACTGCGACGAACGTGATACATGGCCAAGCAGCGCTGCGATGATGGTAAAAGTGTCTGAGCAGAGGGAATATCCTTTCACACCTCTCCAACAACACTATCCATTTTTTGGATAATAAGTGAACAAATTCAACCTTTACTGACTAGGATAATAGTTGCATTTTTAATACTTTAGAATTAGGATATATATACTGAAACTTTTAATATAAAATAGTTATTGTTCACCTAAAAAATCAGTGGATACAAAACTAAAATCTATATCATTTTAGTTTGACAGCCTTACCGAAAACGAGAAGTCTAATCGGGTAGATTAGTCTTTTTTTAATCTAGGAGAATGCAATATGGACAGATTTCAATTGCTTAAACGTAAACTATATTTATGGCTTATTCCAATATTGCTCTTAGCTCTAGCTAACAATTTCTTTTATTGGGATTCCATAACACTCCGAAGTAAAATAGTGATTACATTTTTACTGATTTTCTTTACCTTTGGATGGATTATATTATATAAAAAATGGAAGTTAATTTTGGTGGAACGCGTAGTTCTTTTTGTTATTTGTTCAATTCATCTCCTAAACAGCTACGGAATGTTACAACTTATGGTTACAGAAGGTGCTTTTGACTCAACTGAAACGTTTATATGGGCTCCACTTACCTATATTTTTATTTGTGTATCACTTACAGGACGAGCTGGTGCACTTTTAGCTCTATTTATTTGGGCCTTAACATTGGGTATTAATTTACTATTTATTAACGATATCCCATCTTTTAAATATGCACTTTTTAGCCAATATCATTTAGCGAATTTAGTATATATTATAATTATGTTTTCAGCTCGCCACATTCTTACTTCCTATGCTGAAATGGATACGCTAAAAAAATTGGCTTATATTGACCAGTTAACAGGGATTCATAATCGTGGATCTATCTTTGCTTCTTTAGAACAAATGACAGAAGCGGCCCAAAAGAACCATACCCCTTTATCGATTATCTTTTTCGATATTGATTACTTTAAAAAAATCAATGACCGATTTGGTCATCAAATAGGTGATTCTGTACTTATTGATATCACTAATATCGTAAAGGACCAACTACCTAAAACAACTTCGTTTGGTCGCTGGGGCGGAGAAGAATTCATTATACTCTTACCTAATACAACGGTTAGTGAATCTCTCTCTATTGCTGAAAAAATAAGGTTAGCCATTGAACAACACAACTTCATTGAAGGCTACCAAGTGACATCAAGCTTTGGGTTAGAAAGCTTCCAAACCAATGATACTGTGGATTCATTATTGGAACGCGTCGACCAAGCTCTTTATGTAGCAAAAGAATCAGGCAGAAATCAAGTAAATGTATACAGTGTGTAAAAATGAAGAGGTCGGACCAAAAGGTAAACAACCTTATGTCCGACCTCTTATAATTGTAAATTACCTTCCCGTTACTGTAATACTTCCATTACTTCCTTACCAACCTTTATACATTTATTATTTTCTTCATTACAAATTACCTGATCCGCGTAATCCAGGTATAAAATAGCCTCCATCTGACCCTTGCGATAATCTGGATCCTGAATAGCTGTTACCATTATTCGATAGTCCTTATCATTGTTAGCATGAAACTCCTCTGGTTCTGAGTGTAAAATAAAATCTAAAAATGCTTCCGCTTCTAGTTTTTTTACCAGTTGCTTGGTTTCTTCATTATAAATTCTAATTGTGCCTAGATAGTCAAACTCTGTTCCAAACATTTTATTGTACTCGATTTCCACGTGAGATTTTAACGAATTTCCCTCTATGATTACACATCCACTTAGTAACCATCCTATAAGAACAAAGAATATCCCTCGTTTAATTGAAACTACTTTACCCATTCAATCGTACTCCTATCTTTTAACTCTTGCTAACAAGTGAGGCATTGTATCTATAATAACATTACCAGAACAAGCAAAGGAAGTAACTGTCATTTTTTCTTTTTTTGCCAACATATTCAACCTAATTTCCTTTCCTTAGCTTAAATGGTGCGTATTAGCTTACAAATGTGAGGAATTTATTATAAAATCTTATACAGGGAATTAAATACATACTACTATCGGTTTCGTTTCATACTATTTATTTAACTGATGAAGCCAGAAAGGAAAAGAAAAGTAATGATATCAGAAATGCAATTAGTCTTTCTTATTCTAGTCATAACAACCATCTGCTTTTTGGTTCCACGATTTCGAGCAGACCTTGTCGCTATTAGTGCGTTACTTGCATTATTGTTAACAGGGTTAATTACTGTTCCAGAAGCATTTGCTGGTTTTTCTAATAGCGTTGTCATTATGATAGCCGCTTTGTTTATTGTCGGCGAAGGTGTATTCCAAAGTGGACTAGCGCAGAAAGCAGGAAATCTCCTTGTAAAAACGACAGGGAATAGCGAATGGAAATTAACGATTTTTATGTTGATATTAGTTGCTGTATTAAGTGGCTTTATGAGTAATACAGGAACCGTTGCGATATTGCTTCCGGTTGTCGTAAGCTTATGTCGACAAATGCAGTTACACCCAGGTAAGCTTTTAATCCCTTTAGCATTTGCTAGCAGTATGGGTGGGGCTTTAACATTAATCGGTACCGCTCCAAACTTAATCGCAAGTCAAAGCTTACACGATTACGGCTATGGTTCTCTTTCGTTTTTCTCGTTCACGCCTATCGGTCTTGTCATTCTTGGTGTTGGGATTTTGTACTTATGGTTTGTCGGACGTAAAATGCTTGATAAGCCGGCGGATACGAAGGAAAATACTTCTTCATTTAACGCTTCTGACCTTGTGGAACAGTACGGGGTATCTAATTTCATCTTTGCTGTTGAAGTGCCAGCAGGAAATCAAAACATCGGCAAAACCATCCGTGACCTTAAGTGGCCAAGTGTTTATCAAGTCACTGTCTTAGAAGCAATGAAGCCAGGATCAGGTTCATTATTTCGCCTCTCTGGACGCAATCAATCGAATCGAATCACGGTCGGTCCTAGCTATGAAATTGAAGAAGGAGACCGCTTAATTATTTACGTTGAAGAAGAGAATCTCCAGTTGTTCCTTGCTGAAACGGGAGTTCATGCTCTACCACTTCCAGAGGGTGAATCCTATCAACTAGAAGAGTCTCACTTAGCAGAAGTCATATTAACTCCGCAATCTAGATTATTGAATCAAACGATAAGACAAGTAAATTTTAGAGAAAAATATGGGGTTACCCTTTTAGCAATGAAACATCAATTTCAAGACGCTAAAAAAATTCATGCGAATGAAAAGCTGTTATATGGCGATTCCATTTTAGTTCATGGAAAATGGAAAGATATTAATCTGTTATCTGCTGAAAAAAATGACACCGTTGTGTTAAAATCAGCGGCTGAAGATACTGACCTAGGAAATCAAACGCAACAAAGTTTGATTGCAGGGATTATTTTAGTTGGAATGTTGTTGTTCATGGTATTCGAGTGGCTCCCTGCCGTCGTCTCTATTGTTATTGCAGCAGTTCTTATGATTCTTACAGGCTGTGTGCGACAAACTGACCAGGCATATTCGTCAATTAACTGGCAAACCGTTGTGCTTATTGCTTGTATGCTTCCGATGGCGACCGCATTAGAAAATACAGGCGGAGTCACGTTTATTTCAGAGGGGTTGATTGGAAGTTTAGGCGCTATAGGTCCTCTCGCAGTAATGATTGGTTTATACGCGATTTCATCGCTATTCAGTCAATTCATAAGTAATACGGCAACAGCGGTCCTGTTGTTTCCAGTCGCGATTCTAACCGCGGAACAAATGGGGATAAGTCCGATTCCTATGGTAATGGCCGTTGCCTTTTCAGCGAGTATGGCATTTGCCACTCCTGTCGCTACACCACCTAATGCGATGGTGATGGCTGCTGGAAAATACACGTTCCTTGATTTTGTGAAGGTTGGTGTTCCATTACAAATATTGATTATGATTGTTTCCGTGCTTTTAATTCCGTTGTTCTTTCCTTTTTAACTTGATAGAGAGGTCAGGACAAAAGGTTGTTACCTTTTGTCCTGACCTCAAAGCAATGGGCGAAACTGTCTAAAAGCTCTTTATATTGATTTTTTCAATGAGGGGCCCCTCCAGCGAAAGGCTTCCCCAGTATGTTTACTAACTGTTTGAGGATTTGTTCATTGTCACCAGCGTAATGCACGATAACATACCCCTTTTTAAAGTAATACGGAGTGGCACTATAATCAATTGTTGCCAGTCCAACATCGCCATTTCCGGGTACATTTGAAGCTTCTTGTTCCATCTCTTCCTTAGATTCATACTCAAAAACCTCTATATACTCTCCATCAACCTTTAGTGCTTTAGGCACTACCGAAAAAAAGGATCCTTTTCCTCATTTTTGATAAAGCAATGACCAACCTTTGCGTTATCAAGAGCTTGTGTGAACTCAATAAAAGTAAAGGGATTTGAAGTTGTACATGCTACTAGACACAGAAGGATAAAAAATAATTGAAAAAGTCTCATGTGGGACACCTCTCATTTTTAGTATCCGCTATGAAATGATTCCTAACAACGCAGCTAAAAAACAACATCAATTCAATCAAGTTGTATTTGCGTGACCTCTTTTAAATTTTTTTCGCTATACGTTAGCCTATAAATATCGGGCATCATAAGGTTTTTCCAAAAATGAAAACTATAGCTAGCATCAAAATAATTCATAATAAGCACCATAATATTCCCATGCGTCCCAATCACGATATTTTTTCCTTCATACTGCTCAAGCAAGGAGAGTACCGAGGTAACCCCTCTCTTTTGAGCAACTATATTTGATTCTCCACCTTCCCAACAAAAAGTGGGATCATCCCACACTTTTGTAATCGCCATTGTGAAGTCTTCAGCAGGTGTTGTTGTTAATGTCCTTTCTTTAAGGTCCTCAACAATGTGAATATCTTTTTTTATGTAGTTCGCAATTCCTTCGACCGTTTGAATCGCTCTTACATACGGACTAGAAATGACTCCATGAATATCTTCTTTCTTCAGTGCCTCGGTTACTCTGTTAGCGTCCAACATCCCTTTTTCAGACAATGGTCTAGAATATTCATCTGGTGTGTATGTTGAATGCGCATGTCTTACAAAATACAAATTCGTCAATACAGGTCATCTCCCTTGCATACTATCAATATACGATATTACTCTCAAAGATTATCAACAAAAATCAATTCTTAGTATTTTTGACCTGCGTCTTAATTCAACAATGGTATCAAAAAAGAGGAGTGATTCCAATGAATAATTTTGCCCTATTAAACAATTCATCATTGTCAACAATTTCTTCCGATTCATATAACACATTATTAGAGTTCAGTTCAGTCTTTGCTAAAATTTAGCCTAAAAAAAGCAAATATACAACCAAGTAAAGTCAATAATACTGTCATTCAATAACTGTTTATTTATTGGTTCTTTATCTACCCAAACTCTAACCAATGTATAAAAAAGATTCGCCCTCTGTAAAGAGAAGCGAGTCTTTTTATACCTTTTAATTATTCATATGTGTCAGTCGTTACATACGTTTTAGTTATAATATCATGAAGCGCTCTATTATCTTTCCTAATTCCAACCATGAATACGTTTACAATGATGCCAATACCGAAAGTTAATCCATAAAACAATATGGCAACAATACCCCTTACGAGTACAGTGACGACACCAACCCTATCCCCATCAACTTTAGCAATTCTTATCCCTACCGCTCGTTTCCCTATTGTATACCCACGCCATACCATGGGTAAAAGTAAAAAATACAACACCAAGGCAACTCCATAAGGTGAATTTAAATTAGCCCACTCAATTCGATTATAAACTTCCAAGAAAATAACACCAAATACACTAAATAAAATTAAAGCATCAACCAGAAAAGCACTTAACCTACTTTTTAAACCCGCCGAATTTTTGCAATGCACAATATCCCCTCCTATTTGTCTATTACTTAGAGCCGTTTCACGACAAAAATCACCCACTTTTATCTATTTAGTAAAAGTGGGTGCTTCCATCTTGTCATATAGTATCTCTTATATACAGCTCTTATATACATGTATCATAAAATTATCATAAGTAATCAAACTCTATTTCAAAGCAGCCATATCGTTACCACATCAATAGTCTTACGGACCCGTAACAATACTAAAGGTTAGTGTGGATTCAAATACCGTTGGAGTATCTGGATGGTTGATTAGGTCCACTACCTTGGCATCATCAGGAATCGTTAACGTTAAGTTATTTGGAGCAAAGTCTACCTCAAAGATTCCTAACCCTTCATCCAGTCCCGCAGATAATATCGACTGTTGAACCCGAATCAATAATCCAAAGCGCTCCCTGATGGTACTATTGGTGCAACTCCTATGGTAGTATTTTAGCAACTAATAGGAGGTCTGGTCAAAAAAGCAACAATCTATGCGAAAAGAGCCATTTTAAAAAAACTCACTTGGTCTAATAACCAAATGAGTTTCTTTTTGTCTTTTTAAAATTCTTTTGCCACTTGAACCGCGTTTTGTAGACCTTTTTCAATAATAGATTCTGCTTGGTCAGGAAATTGATTATGTCCTTCTATAATCACGTTCGTAATGTTTTGAACTCCCCAGAAGTGTAACATATTGGTTACAAAATTAACTGCCATTTCAACTGATTGAGCAGGGCCTTCTGAATATACGCCACCTCTAGCATTTAAAAGCACAACCTTTTTGTCGGTAAGTAACCCAACTGGACCTTCTGCTGTATATTTGAATGTTTTTCCCGCTTGTGCTAAGTAATCTAAATATGTGTGCAACACAGCTGGCACTGTAAAATTCCATAGTGGAAACGCGAAGACCACTTTATCTGCTTCAAGGAATTGATTTAAATATGCATTCACTAAATCAGTAGCTTTCTTTTCATAGTCCGTTAATTCCATACCTTTTGATAATTTGAACATTCCATTGATTTTATCCGTATCATAATATGGTAAATTTTCTTCAAACAAATCTAGCTCAATAATTTCATCTTGTGGGTTTGATTCTTTATATTGGTCAAGGAATGTATGATACATCTTGACACTCACTGCCTGTTCAATTGGTCTTGAATTTGCTTTAACAAATAATACTTTTGCCACTTTGACTACCTCCAGTTATATTTTAGTTGCCTGAGCAATTATAGTTCTTATTGTATTGATAATAGGACTTTATATCCACTTTGTTGCTATAGCAACTATTTCTTTTGTAAGTATACGAATTTCAATCCACTATGTCAACAAAAGTGAATTAAAAGAGAGGAGTGGTACAAAAGATTAACTAAACTAACCTTTTGTACCACCCTCTCGAACCTCTTACTTTAAAATATCATGGTCAACATAACGCTCTCCATTTATTTCACTGATGATATTAATCGCTACTGCTGCACCATTTCCAGCTGTTACGATAGTATGGACACTTACTCCAGCAATTGTTCCAGCCGCCCAGATCCCTTTGATGTTCGTACGACCTTCATTATCAACTTCTACGTTGTTTTTAATTCTAGGTTCTGTTCCTGGAATCACTTTCACACCAATTTTTTCGGCGAGGTCCGCTAGCGCACCTGTCGCTAATAATACATGTTTTGCTTGGTATTCCTGGTTATCAGCTTGAACTGTAAGACCTTCGTTAGTAGAAGTAATATTCTCTACAGTCGCTTCTACAATCTCTGCACCAAATTTAATAGCTTGCTTTTTACCTGACTCCACTAGCTCAGGTCCAGCTACTTCATTGACACCGTAATGATTCTCAACCCATGCTCTTTGAGTCATTCCTTTTCCGTTATCCAACACTAACGTTTTTTTACCTGCCTTTGCCGCAAAAATGGCAGCGCTTGCTCCTGCTGGTCCAGCACCAATAATAACTACATCATACATAATAAAACCTCCACTTTTTGTTTGTTATCTATTTCCGTTATATTTAAAGAGCCTTTCCTTAAATATAAGTGGGATCCTGTTGGTTGTTATAGCAACTAATACTCGGAAAGAATTACTGCATTTTTTGCACATTCGCATTCATCTTATCAAGTATCTTTTCCATTTGGTGGATTTCATCCAAGCTAATCCCCTGACAAACAATATCATTAAATTCTTCAGAAATAGGAATGATTTTTTCTCCAAGCTCTTTTCCCTGTGGTGTTAAGTAAAGCCTTATGGAACGGCGGTCATTGTTGCAATGGATACGCGTAATAAATCCTTTACTTTCTAAGTTAGATGCCATTCTGGCTATATTCGTTTTATCTTTACTTAACTTTTCCACCAATTGATTCTGGTTTAAACCATCTTTTTCCCATAAAAGCATCATAATTAAATTTTGCTCAGGCGCTAAATTAAATGGTTCTAACTTTGATTTAATGAAGCTAGTGAGGTTCAAATCCGTCTTGTGTATTTTAATACTGATATAATCTTGAAACGTTAACTTCATAGCCAATGCCCCTCACTGCTAATTTTAGTTGCTATACATACCAATTATATGTAATCATAAATCAAAATGTCAAACGATAAGGAAACTTTCCTGTTACTGTATACAAATTAAATAGTCTCACAGTCTTCATTCACTAATAGCTAATAATGTATCTAAAATTCTCGAGTGTATCTTCCTTTAAAGCAGGTACTCTATTGGTATGGTCCAGATAACTATATGTAAATTTAAACAAATGACCAAAATCCCATTCTATCCCTTCGTAATCCTTTTCCCAAAAAGATTTTTCAAACGGCAATGCATTTGCTCTCTGCTTCTGAAACAAAGGTAATTTATCCACAGGAGAGACGAGTTTTATTGAAGTTACATCTGTTATCTCTTTGGATTTACGTAGAGCTTTCACAAGTTGCAATACTGGAAATAAGCCCTTATGGAATAAAGAATGATGTCCAAGGTCGTATATCACATTCAAAGCATGAGAGTAAGTAAGCATATGACCTATCAAATCATGGTGCGCCTCTGCTTCATAAATGGTTTGAAACGTTGCTAGTTCTTTTAATATAAATTCAGACAAATCAACTGGAGTGAGAATGCTTGGGATTTTATCGTCTTTAGTAATTTCCATATTCTTAATGTCTTTGGCTGTATATCCTATCCAAGAACGACCTGGAATGGTTCCCTTAAAAGAGAGAATCAACTGGACTATTTTATCAATACTTTCTTCTCCCCAACTTCCAAGTTCTCTTATCGCCAGTAAGCTGTATGCCGTGTAGATGACATGATGCCCAACCCAATGAAGCTGTCCTATCGTTTCTTCCAAGGCGTCTACTATTTTTCTTTCGGCAACCGTATAGTCTACCCCCGTTGTAAAATGAACTTGTGAAAGCGAATGTTTTTCAATCATTTTTTCGGATTGGCTAATAATACGGTCAACGGATTCTTGTGAAAACGTAAAATCTTTTACTAAATAATAACTTGCAATTGCTGCCGCACCAAAATGAGCGTGCCAAATATCCCCTGTATCATCCTTACATTGCGAAATAATTGAAAGACCTTTTCTTACTAAATCACTACTCATTTTACTCTCCTTTTTTGTGATTCCCATACTTACTTCAATACATACAACTCTATTTCTTACATATCTCCTACAATTCAATCCAAAATCTTTTGATTACATTTCCGTTTTCTTCTATAAAGTCTTTATCGGAAATGCCTCCATTTTTGATAATTGTTTTGAACGACGCAATATTTGTTTCATCACAAACTATCAATGCTTTTTTAATTCCTAGCTCGTTTGCCTTTTCAAGCGACAATGATAACAGCTTAGTCGCATATCCTTTTCTTCTTTCAGATGGACGAATGCCGTAACCAATGTGCCCCCCTCGAGTCAGCAAAAAAGCCGATAGCTGATGTCGTATATTCACAACTCCAACTATTTTTTTATGATTTGTAAGTAACCAGTACGTAGAATCAGGAACCCATCCATCTGGAAGGTTTATCCCCTTTTCGTGGTCTTGTATCGACTGTATCATTTCCTCAAAGTTTGCTGGGTCCTTTTCAATCACCCAGGGTATCATTTCTTCTCCACTATCTAGCCATTCTTGGTAAAATGAAAGATAATCTTCCTTAAGTGAAACTGTCGGTTTAACTAAATACACCATTCACATTGCTCCTATAACATGACATCGTTAAAACTCTTCATACACCGCTGGATCTTGATTGTTAATCCTGCCGTCCGGGCGAGATAAACCTGAGATGAGACTCATTTCTTTATCGTTTAATTCAAAATCAAAAATTGATATGTTTTCTAGCTGTCTTACAAGTGAAGAAGATTTAGGAATGGAAATGGCTCCAAGCTGAAAATGCCAGCGTAAAATCACTTGTGAAATGGATTTGTTATGATTTTCTGCAATTTGTTGGATTACGTTGTTTTGTAATACATCATTCGCCCGAGCCAACGGACTCCATGATTGTGTCGTAATTTCATGTGCTTGATGCCATGTTCTTTGTTCTTCTTGATTAAAAAATGGATGCAATTCGATTTGATTTATACTTGGTTTTACACCTGTCTCCTTCTCCAAACGTTCAAGGTATTCAGGTAAGAAATTACAAACACCGATCGACCGTATATAGCCTCGTTTCTTTGCTTCAATTAATGCTTGCCATGCTTCAACATAATTGTCTTGAATAGGATTGGGCCAATGAATTAAGTAAAGATCATAATAATCGAGATTCGCTCGATATAACGATTCTTCCACAGTCATAAGCGCTTTATCAAATTCCTGATAGCGCCCTGGTAATTTGGAAGTAATGATAAGTTCGTCTCTTGGTACCGTACTCCGTCTTACCGCCTCTCCCACCGTTCCTTCATTCTCATAATTATAAGCTGAATCCAAAAGGCGATACCCGATTTCATCAATAGCGTTTTGGATTTCAACTGCACCTTGATGACCTTTCATTGTATATGTACCTAATCCAATAACAGGGATTGTTACTCCGTCATTTAATGTTATTTCAGGAATTTTTTGTTTCATTTTCATTCACTCCTTTTTCATATCATAGTGCCATCACGGTATATCTATTTTAAGATTTGGTAAGTACGTCCACAGTTTTCCGTAAATAACCTATTTCCATTTCGTTAAATCAAAACGAGCGATTTCCTCATTTTCAACTCGAACTACTAACGTTGCCTCTAGAGCATTTTCTACTAGCCTATCCATTTCTTCTTGTGTAGGGGCTAGTTGTATTTCATCATTCACTTCTATCGCTCCTAAATCAAAATGAAAGTTGTAAACACCAATTTGATTTGGGTCGATAAATGGATTTGTAGCTGTTCCTCTCCCCAGTCCTCCTTGACCATTATCCTCAAAAAAGTTAAAACCTATCGTTTCTTCTAAAATCTTAACCAATTTTTCACTTGGTTCTATCGATAGTTCGATTCCATCCTCGTAGGAATAACTGTCTTCTCTAAGCTTTTCCATACCGCCAATGGTCTTCTTGCTATTATTTTTCAAAACAAACTCATAATTCAAGGACTTAAGTTGTATTTCATTTGGACCAGATACATTTTCATCTCTTTCTTCAACAGTTGCCTTTGTTAATTCTAGTGGATCCTGAGAGGCACATCCTATTAAAAGTATGATAAGTATCGATAGACTTAGAAAAATTTTCATCATGTTCCCCCTGTTTTACTTACTTCCACTCTTTTGAAAAGTGGTTGATGAATAAGATATCGTCTTGATAATGGTCAAGATGCCCTTCTTTTATCATCTTCAGAAATGCATTATCGCCTTCTGCTGCCTTTCTTTTCATTGTAGTACAAAGTGCTTCCAAGCGACGAATAACTATTTCAAAGATGTTATCTGGAACGATCTCTCCATATGCTTCAAAAAACAGGTGTATTCTTTGTTTTATTACACTAGCATGCTTTTTTGTGTCATAATCGACTTTTTCACCTTGCTCCGAAAGGATAAATCTACTTAATGGAACACATGTGTATAGTGTATAAGCGATATCCCAAATCCTTGGTCCAGGCGCAGCTACATCAAAATCAATGAGCCCTACTGGTTTTTCTTCATTAAAGATGATGTTATACATAGCAAAGTCATTATGACATAACACGTCTACTTGATTAGGCGTGTTATCTAATGGTTCCCAATCAGCAGGAATCGGAAAATCACTAACAGCCTCATGATAAGCGCGTTGCATTTTCGCAATTTTTGTTAATACCTCATCACTCCACATGTAACTCATTAGAGGATAATGTCCTGCCTCACCCTCAATATAGGAAAGAATCTCTCTGCCTTTCTCATCAACCCCTAAAAATCTAGGCGAATACGAAAAACCTTTGTTTTCTAGATGTTTCAATAAAAGGTGGATTCTATCACTCTCCGGCTTCATCTCTCTTCGAACGTTATTTCCTGCTCGATACACATTGGAGACATTTCCACCAGTTAACATTTCTTCATTTGATTGGTTTGGCATCCTTCTATACTCCTTCTTCTTCTTTTTATACAATTAGAATGTTCGGTTTTTATTTTTAAATGGCTTTCTAGAAATGGTCGTTCTTGATACTCGATCAACTCATTTGACCTACAACCGTTTTTGCCACACCAAAGTATTCCCTAATTAAATAATTTACTTTCACAAAAAAAGGAGAGTCTCCCCCTACTCCATAGCACTCTAGCCCTAATTCTTTTCCAATCATCTTAGCGCGGAGGATATGGTAATCACTTGTGACAATGGTTACCGTTGAATTCTCTCCCCCTAGTTCTTTCATTATCTCCTTGGAAAATCCAATGTTTTCATACGTTGATGTTGAGCGGTGCTCATAATAGATTCGTTTTTCGTCTATCCCTTGCTCTAAAAGGTAGCGCCCCATCGCTTCTGCTTCCGTTATCCACTCACCTGGCCCTTGACCTCCAGATACAATAACAGGTACATCCTCGTGTTGATTAAGATAATCAACTGCTGCTACTAATCTACCTTCTAATGTTTTCGATAGTTGATCCCCGTGTAAACCAGCTCCAAGGATTATCACATAATCAACGTTTTCATGATTAGTATGCTTGCTTGATTGAATTTCATGAATGATAAAGCCTTCTATTACCAAAAAAGACAAGATAAATAATAAATAACCTATCGTTATCAAGCGATTCGCTATTCTAAACAACCGATTCCCACTTGAATGATAAAGGTTATAAGTTCCCTTAATCGCAAAAACTGTTAGAATATTTGCTAGAATAAACAAAACTCCAAAACTACGACCAAACACAATGAGTAATGCCATTCCAGTTATAATGAGGAAGAAAGTGCCTAGCCTCTTCTTTGTTCGTATCCTTAAATCCATAGATAAACCCCTATCTTATCTGCTATCATTTTCTGTTCTATACTAAGAGGATAAGATAAATCGTACATACCATAATCTAAATCCAATCTCATTATCAAAATCCTTATAACAAATTTCTACATTTCTTTTAATTTTCCTTTATTTGTATTCTTTAATTATTTTACTTCCTATGAAAAATCATTTCTTCCGTTTCTACAAATCCTATCGATTTATATAGTCTCTTCGCCTTGTCGCTAGCTAATAGACGAATAGTGTGAATGTCTCTGGACTCAAACCATTGCAGCACTTCATTTGTTACTTTTTTGGCATAACCTTGATTTCTATATGGCGGCTCTACATATACATCTCCAATAAACCCATATTGAGGGTTTTTATAAAAACAATACGGTAAATCCTCTTTTATAAACCCACCAGCACAAGCCACAATTCTATCATTTTCTTCAATGACAAAATGAATGGCCTTGTCCTTGGTATACAAATCATGATATGTGGTTACCACTGATTCGATAAAATCATATCTTATCATGTGGTCCATCCCAACTTCTTTAAACATATCTAGTTTTCGTAGTGCTATTGTTCGTATATCTGATTTTATCGCTTTTCTCACCAAGTCATCGCCCTCCGATTAATTATTTAGTAGCTATTAACCAGCAGTTTTTTTCTCTATAGTGCGTAGGAGATTGACCGGTATGCTTTACAAAATGTCTATAAAAATGAGATCCATCTTTGTATCCTACTTGTTGCATGATTTCGGTTACTGGCAACAACGTATTATGTAATAATGTACTTGCTACTTCCATTCGAATGTTTGTCAAATAGGCTATGACCGATTGCCCTGTATGTTTTTTAAACTGTTCATTTAAAGATGTTCTGTTCGTTTGATACATTTTGGCTAAATCATCAAGTTTGATTTTCTCTTGGTAATGAACATGTAGATAATAAAGCAACGAATTAATTTGTTCTTGTTCGACTCGAGATATTTCTGGAGAATGTGTAACATAATTGCTGTTTTTACATTGATAGATAAGATAAAGGGAAGATAAAACATATGAACGCGCAAGGCAAGGCCAATGCTTTGGTTGTGTATGGAGAACTTGTTGGATCGCTTCAAAATGACTTGAAATTAAACTGGCAGTTGCAGGTTCTAAATAAATCCCTTCACACGAGGTCGTTTGTCGGTCAAACAGCATACGTAAGCTCCACTTATCTTGACAGTCCGTTATTGTAAAACCTTCGTCGTCAGATTGAAAATCAAACGTGAATTTGTGATTGATAACACTTGGATGAAAGTATATCGTCCTGGCCTTAATTGTCGACCCTTGAATAAGCTCGATGGTTTCATTTTCATTAAGACAAATCATGGATGGTGTCATAAGAGGATAAATTTGGTTGCCATTCAAGACAACAATTCCTGTACCAGATTCAATAAGAACGAGTCGATAACGACTTGATGCTTGTTTAACACCAAGCTCTCCTTGCATACTTTGATACTTCATCAGAAATATAAAATCGTTCTTTTCACCGCCTACTGTGACCCAATTCATTGTACATCCCCCGCTTTTTCATACTCTTCCCCCATTATACCTAACAGCTGTCATCTTGTATTAGTGTGTTTTGTCACAGGACTATTTACTTATATCAACCAAATACATATATCATATTTAGTTTTTTCCTAACTATTAGTATAATTAATTCAACACTTTGAAAGTGAAAGGTAATTTACTTATGCCTCTAATCAAACATGAAATTTATATCCATGCACCTATCGATGTTTGTTTTGACCTTGCGAGAAACGTGGATATCCACACAAAGACAACAAGTAAAACAAAGGAAAAAGCAGTTGCTGGCGTTACAGAAGGATTGCTAGAAAATGGCGACACCGTTACGTGGGAAGCTATCCATCTAGGAGTAAAACAAAGAGTAACAGCTAAGATAATTGAAATGGAAAAACCGTATAATTTTACAGATGTTATGGTAAAAGGAGCATTTCAGTCATTTACACACACACATGAATTTAAAGAAAGTGGTACTGGAACGATTATGTTTGATACATTTTCTTATACATCTCCTTTTGGTATTATTGGTGTGCTTGCTGATAAGTTATTTTTAGAAAAATATATGAAGAACTTTATTGTGGACCGAGCAAAAGCACTAAAAACAATGGCAGAAAGAAACGAAGGATTTAAGTCATAAAATAAGGGCGGGGAGGTAAGGAATATGAAGAAACCGGGAACGCTATACTTTTTCTGTGGAAAAATGGGTGCAGGAAAATCAACCCAATCAAAAAAAATGGCAATAGAAAAACATGCGGTACTCTTGTCTGAGGACGAATGGCTCTCATCTCTTTATCCCAATCAGATTACATCATTTGAGGATTATATAAGATTCTCATCGCAGCTGAAGCCGTTGGTGAAAAAGCATGTCCAAAACATATTAAGTGTTGGTACAGATGTAGTGATGGATTTTCCAGCTAATACTCAAAAACTGCGAAAGTGGTTTTGGGATATGGCGTCAGAGTTAAACGCAAGCCATCAACTAATCTTCCTTAATCTAAATAACGACCAGTGCTTACGCCAAATTGCACAAAGGCGTAACGAACAACCTGAAAGAGCAGCTTTTGATACGGAAGCGGTGTTTAATCAAGTTACTAAATTTTTTGAAGCACCAGAAGCATCCGAAGGTTTAAATATTTTGGAGGTTAGCGGAAAAGAATGAGATTCGTGTATATAGAGTAGCTACATTCTGTTTCAGGTAGCTACTCTATTTGGTATAAAATGAAATGTGAGTAAGAAAAGCTTCATTTGTATATAGATGCGCAGTTCCTCTTGTTTATTATTTCTTCTTCACTGGAATCATCATCGTAAATTCAGGTTCAACATCATAAGGATCCTGCTCCATCGGATACTCTTCGAAGTGGGTTAGTCCATATGCATAATCACCTTCAAATCCTTGCTGGTCAATCCATGTATATAGGTTCGTGTATGATTGAGAGATGTTTTCCCCTTTCATATGTTTACAGCAGGCATACGTAAGAGAGGGAACTGTCACAACAACCATTCCATCTGGTATAGGTGCTTCTGAGCCAACTTCTACCACTGAATAATGAGTAAATCCTTCTTTCCCTGGCATTGCGTGAAAAGACAACCCTAATAATTGGTCAGGATTTACCGTCTGTGGAATTTCGTTTATTCTCAGTTTTATTTGTTGTTGAATGGCTCGAATTCCTCCCGCTTTGGCTTCAGCAAACGTTCCTTCCCATTTTAATCCGACCGCTTTGAACGAATTTTTTGTGATGAGTTTCGTTTCGTTTCCTTTAGTCATTTCCATTATTTCACCTCTTCACTAATGATTACCATTTATTTCTACAATAGTGAAATTGTTTCCTGTTATTTGTGAAAAATGTATGATAAACACATCTAAAGTAGTATAGCTTGAACACTTTTACAAATAATGAAAGGGAAATCATACTGGAGGTGTTCAACATGGAAAAACAACCAAACACTAAAAAAGGAATAAAACCACAACCATACGTTCCAAAAACCTCTGACAATGTGAAAAAACAACAAAAATCCCAACCTGCCCAACAAGATGGGTTCCGCTATGATTATGACGATTCCATCTAAAACAGAAATTAGAGTGTGGACAAAATAATGTTTTAGGATTTGTTCCAGGCTCTATTCTATGAGCGTAACCGCCACCAACTAAAAAAAGTCCCGTTGTGTATTTCTGACAACGGGACTTTTGGCGAGTTTAAACTATTGTTTAAACATTTCTTTCACAAGGAAATATCCTCGTAACACTTGGGCCAAATATTCATGAGGTGTCGTCTCTACCTGACCATATCCTTTTAACGTATATAGGTGAGTGGCATTTGGCAACTCTCTTTTTAATTGCTTACGTAAGCTTTCACCAGAATCATCGGCATCTACAAGGATATATACATCTTTATCCTCAATCGGTAAAATCAGATTTTCAAGTTTTTCGGCACTTAGCGTTCCATACGTACAAACGATATCTACATCTTCCTCTAACACTTGCTTTACTCGCTTCCGGTCATTGGTGCCTTCTACAATCAACACTTTTTCATCCATGCTACTCACCCTTTACTTCGATGTCCGTTATCTATATTCAGAAGTTGATATTTTACAACTTAAAAAAGAGATGTAAGTAAAAGTTTGTTGATTCAAGCCATTATTTATACAGCCAAAAAAGAAGAGCATGTCCAAGATAAGCTACGATTTGATACAGCATTTCTTAAATTTTTTCCCACTGCCACATGGGCATAACTCGTTTCTTCCTGTCTTTTTATAGCTATTGATATCAACTACCTTATTATTGGTCGTAGGCTTCATGGAAAAAGGTGCTGTGGGTAAAGGCTGTAGATGCTTCTTTTCTTCATGAAATAGTTCTTTCGGTTTATGTCCCTTAAGCACCCACATTCTCGTACTATTATGGATATTCATTAGTTTTTCCGTGATCTGCTCCATGAATTTAAATGATGGAATTTCAAAATGTTCTTGTAAATAATCCATCATTTCTGTTGGAGAAGCTTCTGTATTAACCTTTACTGTGATATCAAATACAATATCTTCAATATCAGCTTTTGTAAGTGTGAAATGTTGCTGCAATAATTTAATAAATTGCTTTATCTCTGGCGTTGTTTCAACAAAGTCTTGTTGCCCGGCTTCAAGCAATTGCTTTTTCGTAAATGGATAGAAGCTTAGGTCATTGCGACGTTGTTGCTCTTCTGCTAAAAGAGTAGAATTCTCGACCCTGTAATCCTCAAACCCATTTAACACAGGAATGATTTGCTCGTAATATTTGGCTGCAAAAAGTAACGCATCAAGAAACTCATTTACTGGTACATCCTTGTCTGTATATTTTTTCATCAGTTTCATTAAATTATGAATGTCTAAAAATCCATAATAGTAAAGCATACCATGTGTAAGTGTAATCCATTCTGTATTGCGACGAACAATCGTTTCTAATTCTGGTCCATCATTTTCCGAAAAGACCTTCTTTATTTCTTCTGTCATATATAAGCCAGGTTTTCCCTGATACTCTCCCGGAAAAACCAACAATAAGTCTTGAAGGTATTGTACTTTTTGTAGTTCTATATTTTCCGTGTCGGTGTGATAAAAAGAATGTTTCACTACTTTTTTTACTAAAGAATATGCCTCAACGTCTAGTTTAACTATATTTTCGCTAATTGTAGCTGGAATTTGTTTAACTAACTCTACAATCAGGTCTTTCTTATTTAATTGACTTACGTTTTTAATTCCAAGGTTTTTACGAATTTTATCAAGATCTGTTTTTGTTACTAAACTAAGTTCATCCGTAAGATAACGAGGAAGACTCACCTTCTTCAACCATTTCTTCATCATTCCCTCTTGTTCCATAAGAAATGCTTCTAGGATTTCTTCTAGTTCCTCGTCGGTTTTCCCACTTTTTTGGTATCTCATTACTTTCTCCTCCGATACATTAGACCTCACCTCTCATTGTAAACAACATTAGCAAAGTTGAACACAAAATAGATAAATTTGCTTTAAATATTTATAGGTTCTTTTCTCAAAGATTGATGCTCTAGCTATTGGTCCGCTCCAATTGCAACAAAGTTTACTGGAATTTAAAAAAACAAAAAAGCCATATTGATGATATGACTTTAAAGACCTTATATTCAACTAAAACCATTTGTTTAGCACGAGGTGTGAACTAACTATTTATCGATTATTTTCATTTCATTAAAAGGATAAAAAACAATATTTGTTGTTCCTACAACCTGTTCTATTGGAATCGCCCCTATTTCACGACTATCCTTACTATATGGCCTGTTATCGCCCAAAACAAATAAATGTCCTTCTGGAACTACATCACTGCCCACAGCCGTTTCTCTTAATGTGAACGTACCCGTTAGAGGTCCCATAACATCTTGTTTTAATTCCTCTAAATACGGTTCATCGAAAGGGATATCATTGATATACAATGTATCATCTTTAAACTCAATGCGGTCTCCAGGTAATCCAATTACCCGTTTTATGTAATCCTTACTCTCTGTTGGTGAGTGAAATACAACGATATCAAACCTTTTGGGTTCACCTATTTTAGTTACAATCATTCGGTCATGGCTTTGCAAAGTTGGTTGCATTGACGCACCATCAACTACAATTGGGCTAAATAGAAAGGTACGAATAATAAAAGCTAAAGCAATTGCAATAAAAAGTGCTTTCATCCAATCCCAAGTCTCATATTTATTTTTTGCTTTTTCCAATTTCTTTTCATCTCCCTTGATTTATTAACACTTCGTCAAATCACATTATCACTTAGATAAAACACAAACTATAAGTATAACTAAACAGCCCTTTCATTGAACAAGCATCTTACAATAATTATAATGTGAGCAGTAATTATTTTCCATCTTTTTATTTGTTTTAACCACAAACATTACAAACAGATCGTAATAAAGAAGTCCACCAAGGTACTTTCACCTTGACTGGACTTCTACATACATACCTTATTTCTTTCCTGCTCTTAAAAATCGATAGTAAGCCTTCATTGATTTTCTGTAAGACAAGGTAATCATGAAAACTTTACTATTATTCATGAAAAAACGAGGTAATTCATGAAAACAAGCCATAACGATTCATATTTGCTAATTCTTTAACATGAGCTTCACCTTAAATAGGTCACCGTCTACCTCAATTTCTAATTCTCCTTCGTGTAGGTCTATGATTGACTTGGCGATGGCCAGCCCTAGACCTGAACCTTCTGTATGACGTGAGGTATCGCCGCGTTTAAACCGTTCAAGCATTTCTTCCGTGTTGCCACCTAGTTCATATTTACTAATGTTTTTAAATGTGATGATTACTGAGTTCTTTGTATCTTCCACTGAGATGTATACCCGTGTGTTTTCAAGTGA
This sequence comes from Bacillus alkalicellulosilyticus, assembly GCF_002019795.1. Classification (GTDB taxonomy): domain Bacteria; phylum Bacillota; class Bacilli; order Bacillales; family Bacillaceae_F; genus Bacillus_AO; species Bacillus_AO alkalicellulosilyticum. Next base: position 2,571,336 of record NZ_KV917381.1, read on the forward strand.
ATATTTAAGGATATTACCAATCAGATTATCAAAGACACGCCATAGCTTTTGACCATCAACTGTGACAACAAGAGGATGTTCAGGTTTATTCACTCTCCATTCTAATGTTGATTTTTTTATGGTTTCGTCATACTCGGCCAGTGCTTGCTGGAGTAGCTGGCAAATATCAACCGCTTGTTTTTGGAGCTCTATGTTTCCACTTGTCATTTTTGATACTTCAAACAAATCATCGATTAAGGATTTTAAACGTTTTGATTTCCGGTCAATAATTTGTATATAGTTCTGACGCTCTTCCTCGTCTACCTCCTGATTTTTTAACAACTCGGTATACGTAATAATAGAGGTTAAGGGGGTTCGTAAATCATGTGATACATTGGTAATTAATTCTGTTTTCAGTCGCTCACTTTTTACTTGTTCGTTTTCTGACGCTTTCAAACTTTCTTTAATCGCATTGAGATGAGCAGCATGTTGCGCAAGTACTGAGCGCCCCTTTACAGGCAATTCATCCATACAATCTCCATGATGGAGCTTTTTAGCGTAATTTAAAATTTGATTAAAGTAACCTACTTGCTTAATCACCGCAAATCCGATTGTAATTCCTATAACAAAAAGGAAAATTAGGTAGAATAGAAAAAGTTCCAACTCTATAGACGAGATTCCCAGTCCTACACCACATGCAAATACAAGCAGGATTATAATCGAAAATTGTGTACCAACGCGACGGTTTAAAAACAGTTGGCTTATTTGAGAAAAAAATCGTTGAAGGTAACTTTTATTCCATTCTTCCTTTAAAACATGAGTATCCTTTGCACTTTCTTTAAGGTACATCCCTTGAATGTAGAGTAACCCAAGAAAAGGAGCAACAAACATGAATTTCATAATTCTAGTAATTTCATAACTAATGTCATAATAGAGGTAAGAATAACTACTATCGACAATAAGTGGGATAGCAAAGATGAATGTAAGAACTAGTAGTATAAATCTTACATCTATCGAAAATCTATGATAAAAGGTTCTCCATTTTTCTAGAAACGATGTTCGAATTTCCTTTGTTTTAATGTAAAAAAATAAGAATAGGAACACCGATAAAATGGTTATAATCGAATATACGATAAAAAAGAGTTGTCTATCTTTAAAATGATAATATTTTTCTACGATAAAATTGTTCGATGAATTCAAAACAGCCACTTCACCAGTAAACATTTTTGGTTTTTGGTTAATTTGTATTTCATTTCCTAATTCATCATAAATTGCAACTTGGTGAGCTTGAATAGGTGGAAACGTGGTAGATGGATACTTTTTTAGAAAGAGTACATTCTCATTTTTAGGAATTCCAGTTGGTTCAGGTGAATCTAGATTAGTAAAAATCTCACCCGTAACATTATCCTTCAAAAAATACGTAAAATCCAATTCGGAAGTTTGACGATGTGTTTTTTCTCTCTCTACTTCACGCAGATAGTTTTCTACAGTGTTTCTTTTTTCCTCTAAAATCTTTTCTCTGACATAGTCATCATCGTTAAAAATTTTGGTTATGTCTTCTATTTTTTTTTCTTGTTCTTCCATTAGTAATTTCGTATCTTGCTCACTAATTACTTCTGTCTCAAAAAGAAACTCATATTCGCTTCTAATTTGATGGATATAATCAGCAAAGTGACCAATGGTATCTCGATAATTTGATATTTCATTTTCACTAACTGTTAGTTCTCCCACTATGTTTTCCAGCACCAAAGGTTGGATTTCATATTCTATCAACTGCGTAAAGTAATAAAGCTCATCCTCAAAATCTTGAGTTTCAAAATAATCTCCCTTTATTAAAGTGGGTCCATCATTTATCATCGTTAAGACTCCACCTAGACCAAATGTAAATAAAACGAGTAACGTGCCAAGGATAATTCTATTTTTCCATTTTGTAGCCAACTCCCCATACCACCTTTACGTATCTTGGATTTTTCGGATCAATTTCAATCTTTTCGCGGATTTTCCGGATATGAACAGCCACTGTATTTTCAGCGTTATACCCTGGTTCATTCCAGACTAATTCATAGATTTGAGTAATAGAATAAACTCTGCCCGCATTGGTCATTAATAACTCTAGTATCTTATATTCAATCGGAGTAAGCTTGACATGCTCACCGTGTAACTTCACTTGTTTTGCAGCTGACTCAAGTGTGAGACCATTAATCTCAATAACTTTTTCACCTTTATCATATGTACCTAATGTCACGTATCGGCGCAGCTGTGATTTGACACGAGCCAATAGCTCTAGTGGGTTAAATGGTTTACTCATGTAATCATCGGCACCCACCTGTAATCCTAGTATTTTATCAATATCTTCTGTTTTTGCACTAAGAATAATAATTGGGATGTTTTTCTTTTCTCTTATTTTCAGAGTCGTTGTAATACCATCTAACCGCGGCATCATCACATCTAGTATGACGAGATGGATTTCATGTTGCTGAAGCTTTTCGATCGCTTCTATACCATCACTAGCTTTTATTGCATCTATTCCTTCGTTTTTCAAATAGATTTCAATGCCATCTCGAATTTCTTTTTCATCATCTACAACGAGTACCGTGTACTTGTTCACTATAATCACCCCATCCTATTTATACCATATCTATCCAAAAATACTAGATAGCAAATTAGTGGTGGCAATGAACTTCTGTCCAATGCTTTCGTACCACTACTATGACTGAAGAAAACGCCATTACAATGACTAGACCTATGCCAAGTTCATAGAGATGCGACCCTATTACTTCAATCTTTGAGCCAAACCATTTCCCGACTAGAAATAACGTAAGTGTCCAGACAAAGGCAGTACCGTATGAGTAGCGCGCAAAGCTAGGAAACGAAAAACGGTGGACTCCGATTACAAAAGGAACGAGATGACGAACAATCGGTAATACATAACAAAAAGCTGTTGCATACGTGCCATACCTATGAACAATGTAAGTTGCTTTCGACACGATAGGTGTCACTCTTTCAAATTTGGTTAGCCGTGTCATCAAACGATGTCCACAGGTCCTACCTAGTAGAAATAAAATCGTAGCATTTAAAGTCACCGTACCATAGATAATAAGAAACGTTAGTACTGGGTTCAAATAGGTGGTTTCTGAAAGAAATCCCCCTGTCATTACTACTACTTCATTTGGTATTGGTAACCCGAGTAAACAAATATAAAAGGACAAAAACAAAGTCACATACCCAGACTGGTTAATGAGTTCTACAAACCCGTTACTATCCACCCTAATCCCTCTTCTCTTTTATTCATACACTGATTGTATCTAGTAAAAATAAAGAATTACGTACTGAAAATCTTATGAATTTCTTAAGATTCTTTAAAATAATAAGCCAACCTTTTAGAGCAGCCCTGAGCCATTGCCAGGCCACACTCTCTTCAATAAAGATTTCGTTTTTTATATAGCTGTTCTCTCAAAGCTTGTTGCTCTAGCTTTGGACCTATACGAAAACAGCCTTTTATAAAGATTTTTTTACATTAATAGATAGGAAAAATATTACTTTATGTCGAATGACTATACTAACAAATAAGCGCTCAACTCTTTACAGGATAAAAAGTACGTAAAAACCGATAATGGGGGAAAAACTATGAAAGTACCTAAAGTTTTATTAACTGTGAGCGTAACAATTCTAGCCATTTTTACCGTCGTTGGATATATGTTTTTCGTTGAGGGGCATTATGTACCGGCAGATACACTTTTTGTTAACGAAGTAACCGTTTCAGATGAAAACATCTTAATAGACGGAGCAACGATTAGCAGTGGAAATGGTTTTAGTAAGCATAGCTATTTTATTGAAGATGGAAATCTATACGTTAAGTTAAAATATAGCATCGTAAGTAGATTTAACCCTGGTGGTGATTTTAAAGTATTTATTTCTGAGTCGACCGAAGACATTGCTAAAATTTATATTCAAGGACTCGAAAAGGACGATAATGAATTGGTTTGGGAAAAGCAATAATTTAGACAAGCAACCATTCCTCAATAATCAATCAGTTGAGGAATGGTCTTACCTGCTTGAAAACTCTATCTCAAGCCTATCTTTTCTTTTATTTCTTGTAAAAATGGTTTGCTAATGGCTCTTGCCTTTTCTGCGCCTTCTTCTAGTATCGCTTCTATCTTTTTAGGCGAAGCCATAAGTTCTTTGTACGTTTCGTACGGTTCTTCTAAAAATCGATTCATCACAACATACAATTCATGTTTTGCCTCTCCCCACGAGATTCCTCTTCCATATCGCTCTTGCATTTGTACAATTTCCGCTTCACTCGCAAACTCTTTGTAGAGCATAAACAAAATCGATGTTGTCGGGTCCTTCGGAGAATCTGGCGGCAAAGAATCTGTCTTTATTTTATTAATGCGTTTTTGTAATTCCTTTGGTTCACAAAATAAAGGAATCGTATTATCATAACTCTTACTCATCTTTCTCCCATCTAATCCAGGTAAAACAGCGGTGTCTTCTTCAATTTTGGATTCGGGTAACACAAACGTGGGACCATAGATTTTGTTAAAGCTTTCGGCAATGTCCCTTGCTATTTCCACATGTTGCACTTGGTCTTTGCCAACTGGGACAATGTCTGCTTTAAACATCAGCATATCTGCTCCCATTAAAATCGGGTACGTGTATAGGCCAATATGAATGCCCTCATCTATTTTTCTACTGTTGCTATGATTTTCATCGACTAGGGCTTTATACGCATGAGCACGGTTCATAAGCCCTTTCGCCGTAAAACAAGCTAAAATCCAGTTCAGTTCAAAGATTTCAGGAATATCTGACTGACGATAAAATATCGCTTTGTTTACATTAAGTCCTAAGGCAATCCATGTAGCCGCACTTCCATATGTTAGCTGTCGTAACTCACTTCCATCATGAATTTTCGTAACACCATGAGCATTTGGTATAAAGTAGGTAGGTTGATAGTCAGCCACCTTCGCTAAAGCTAATGCCGGTTTTATCGCACCAATGTAATTACCAACATGAATGTGCCCCGTTGGTTTTATTCCGGTTAACACTGTTTTTTTCATCTTTTTTCCTCCTTTTAAATAGGAAACACAAAAAAGGCTACTTCATCCGTAAAAAGGACGAGTAACCCGTGGTGCCACCTTCATTCGTTTATTTAATCATAAACGCACTTTATCCGTACGGAAGCGATCATGATTCTTCGATACGTAGTCTTTTGTAACGGTAAGACATCCGCTAGACCTACTATCTGTTCAGCCTAGAAGCTCAGAAGCCCATTCAACCTTCTTCCTGTACTGATTCACACCAACCATCAGCTCTCTTAAACATTCAAAAAGTTTACTCTTCTTCATCATCGCTTAGTTTACATTTATTTCTTTTATCGTAGACTGCAGTGCCCGAAAAATCAAGTAGACTTCGAAAAATAAGGCTATTGTCTTATTACCTGTGGGAAGAAGAACAGAAATACATACCAACTCACACCGTTCAATGATGACAAGATTAATCTGTACTGTTAGGTATTGATCAATTTACCAATATAAGGTATTATATAATCAGCTTAGAAATAAGCAAGTTCCTGACACGAAAGGAGATGTGTTTTAATGACAACTATTTATATGGTGATTTTGTCTTAAAACTGAATAGCAGGCATACATGAAAAAAAGCGGGTAAATCCCCGTATTATTTGGTATGCCATCCGAAGTAACCTTTCGTGAATATTGCTGTTTGCAAGATACGATGATGAAGGTCGTATCATTTTTGCGTCCTAATGCCGCGTGACAGCAGCTTCTTTAGAGGCTGCTTGTCCGTGGCATTTTTGCGTTCAAAAAAACAACATTAAAAAGGAGCTAACAAAGAACATGATTGATTTAAAAACTTATGGTTACACAGAAATACAAGAAATACCTGACGATGTATTGCCTGGCAGAGTGACGGAGCTTCAACGAGATCAATTTACGGTCATGACCGAGCGCGGCGAAGTAAAGGCAGTGCTCAAAGGTGTATTTTATCATAACGCACAAACGCGAGAAGACTTCCCGTGTGTTGGTGATTTTGTCTTGCTGGACTACAATGAAAGCGGAAGTTCTCTCATCGTCAAGGTATTGCCTCGTCGCTCTAAGTTCTCACGCGCTGATTACTCAGGACATGATGCAGATTATGCCAAAACCGTGCTAGAGCAGGTCGTCGCTACCAACTTTGACTATGTGTTTATCCTTTCTTCGCTGAATTGGGATTTCAACGTTTCCCGCATCATGAGATATGTTACACAAGCTAGACAAAGTGGCGGACAGCCGGTAGTCATTTTGACCAAGGCAGACCTCGTTGAAGATTATCATCACCCCATCACAGAAGTCGCACAAAGCATACCTGATGTGCCAGTTCACGCGGTTTGCAGTCATACAGCCCTAGGGCTGAACGAACTCGGTACCTACTTGATGCCTGGCAACACAGTTGTCTTTCTCGGCATGTCTGGCGTCGGAAAATCATCTCTGCTTAATGCTTTGATGGAAGAGGATGTAATGAAGGTTCAAGCGATTCGCGAGGTAGACAGCCGCGGGCGACATACAACTACGCACCGTCAGCTGTTTATGCTCCCATCTGGGGCCATGGTCATTGATACTCCTGGTATGCGTGAGCTTGGGCTCTTTGATGCGGAAGACGGCATTCGTGCAGGCTTTAGCGATGTCGAAGATTTATTCACGCAATGCCGATTTACCGATTGTCGTCACCAAACCGAGCCGGGATGTGCCGTTCTCAACGCACTTACTGACGGTTCGTTACTCCAGGAACGGTGGGATCAATATGTTGCCCAGCAGCACGAGAATATGTATGTCCAAGATAAAGCGAGCTACCTCATCGACAAGAGGGCTCGAGGCAAAACGACCGCCATTTGGAGCAAGCAAAAAAAGAAAAATGGAGGTTGGAAAAAATGAATATTAACCTTGAAACACTATCCCTTGCCTTAAGCAAACAATTAAAAAAAGATATCCTATCTGCGGATTACAAAAGCACCCCGTTGCAGGGTGGAACTGTCGGAAACGTACTTCTCGTAACAGGAAATGTCGAAACCACTGATGGCGAAAAATTACCTTACCGTATCGTGCTAAAGATCCAGAAAAAGTGGGAACGTTTTGGTGACCCAAACTCATGGCGTCGGGAATTTGACCTTTATCAGTCTGAGCTAGGAACAACTTTTACCGATAGTATTCGCTGGCCGATATGTTATCACGCTGAAATCAATGCCGAAGAAAGTGAGTTTCAATTATGGTTAGAATATATTGATGGAATAACCGGTTTAGACTTAACTGGTGACATGATTGAAATGGCTGCACTGGAGTTAGGACGATATCAGGGCAAGCTGTATGTTGAGCAGCCCACCTTGTTGCAGAACCTGCCCAACCTGAGCCACGCCGATCTAATGAAGGAGACGTATCTGCATTATCGATCATGGCCGGTCGTCTACGATTATATACGTTCAGAGGACTGCGAATTCCCAAGTCATGTTAGGCAAATGCTCATCGACATCGATGAGCACGCAGACGAGATACTTGAACGAATTGAAAAGTTGCCCCTCGTGCTATGTCATCGGGACTTCTGGATAACCAATCTTATTTTTACCGATGAAAAAATTAGACTAATAGACTGGGATACTAGTGGATGGGGTTATCTAGGAGAAGATCTCGCAGCCCTAATCGCGGATGAAGCGGATATCGAGCACATGGTCGAATATTACCAGCGATGCGTCCCCGCCTATTACAAAGGCTTTTCGGAATACGCAAATATATCTCATAACGCTGATGATTGCGTCTACGAGATGATCCTTCTTTTATTTGGGTATCGGCTTGTGGAGTGGTTTCTCCATACAGAAGATACTAACGAGAAGACGAAGCATGTTCTAACGCTTCAAAAAATCTATGAAATGAAAACTAGCCCTATTCTAGGTTGACTTTAGTAAAGAGACTCCGAAAACCCCTCAATGCATTGGGTTTTCGGAGTTTTTAGCATTATACTATTTCTTTTTTTTTACGATTCGTAATCCTTCTCTTTTACTTAAGCTTGAAAGCTTGTCTTCATGAGCGGAGACAAAAGCAACTACTGAACTAGGATTCGTCTTAGAGTACTCTCTAAGAGCCCAACCAATTCCCTTCTGGATAAAGAACTCCTTAGACTCAGCACATTTGAGGATGTACTGATAAAGCAACCTCTCATCAGTGTCTGCCTTATATTTTAATTGAAATAAGATGGCACTTCTCTGTAACCAGATGTTTTCCGAGTTCATCCACTTGTTCGTGAAGGGTAAAATAAGATGTGGATACATTTGAAAAAAATTTCCTACTAAACGAGTCGCAATCCAATCCACTGAATCCCACCATGATTTACTTACTATCAAGTCCTCAAGTAATTGAATGTCCCTTTCCTTCCACCTCTTCATACTCCGCTCTAGTAGGTCTAACGCAACCATTTGGCATTCGCGCTCTGGTAAATCCCAGAGCTCTTTTATAACATCATGATAGATATCTTCAGGTGGATAGCCTTCCTTTTTAACAAAAACTTTTACAATTTCTTTTCGTTTTGGCGATTTAATTCCAAAAAAGACATATTGGTCTCGCATGTACTTTTTCATCTGCATGGCATCATCACGATTCTCATGTTGAGCCAATAAAGCATGTAACTGAATAGTGTAATCTCGCACAGTGTTCCTCCCTTCCACTAGCTATTCCTTCCACTTCACGATAAACGGGTAGAATAAAGATAGAGTTAATGTTAGTAACAGGATGAAAATCGCACTTTCCAACATGCTTAGCCCTAGCTTGTCTGCTGTAAATAACCCAAGAATCGCTGTTAGGTAACTAATACTATGAACCCTGAACTTAGTAGATAATGATAGTGGATGTTTCTGTTGACAATGTTCGCATTGGACATCCCTTAATTTCCATAACGACTTGTATAATTTGCTCCATGTAAACGAGCGCTCACATGAACGGCACGATGCTAACTTCATTGTAATCTCCTTAACAAATCTAAATATGTATTCATTATAACACCTTAGTGTAAGTAAAAATCGAGTCTTTTCGTTCTTCCTTTTATCACATTCATAATTCGCTTCTAGATATCCTCATGTAAAAAGACTGGAATAAAGGCAACATCCTTTAATCCCAGCCTGAACTGTTTTATTTTTTATTTCGATACAAGTACATGGTTAATGGTGCAAAAATAACTAGTAGTACGAAGGACGCAAGTAACACCCAGAATATATCTTGTGTGGTGGCGGTTCCATGCATGAGTCCCCTTATCGCTGTTACGAGTAGGGATATTGGATTTACATCGACAAAAGCTTCTAACCAAGACGGCAAGGTACTAGGGTCAACAAATACATTACTGACAAAGGTTAAAGGAAACATAACCATCATACTTATGCCCATAAGCGATTTTTCTGAGCGGACAATTAGCCCTAAAGTCGTCCAAATCCACGATAAACTAAATGAAAATAAGACTAATAGCGCAACTCCAAACAGGACACCAACGGCTCCTCCATCTGGTCGAAACCCCATAATGAGCCCAAGAATAATCATGATTGTAGATGCGATCGTATACCTTATCGCATCCATTGATAGCATCCCTACGAGAACAGCTGGCCTCCAAATTGGGAGAGAACGAAACCGATCAAATATCCCTTTACGAATGTCATTATTAAGCTCCATTCCCGTATACATTGTAATTGTAATGACAGTCATCGCTAAAATGCCTGGAAGAAGAAACTGTAAATAGTCTGCGGTTGAACCTGCAATCGCCCCACCAAACAAATACGTGAACATCAACAAAAACATAATCGGGAACACCGTAACATCCATCAGTTGTTCCGGTACATATTTTAGTTTTAGTAAAGCTCTCCAACAAAAAGTCATTGTATTCGAGACCATATTTGGTTTGGGCGGACGTGTTTTCATTGAGAGAACCTTCCGCATTTTCTCATCAACTTCAATGTGATTTGGTGAGTGGTTCATCATTCAACCTCCTCTGACGGTCGTCCTGTTAATGATAAAAACACTTCATCTAAGCTCGGTTGACCGAGTGAGAAGTCCGAAACTCTAATATCGGCTTTTGATAAAGCGTCGAGAGCTCGCGAAACAAGTGCCAGATCCGTAACTCTTGCAGAAAGAGCGGTTGGGTCAGATTCAAGCTGAATACTTGTATGTAAGGTGTCTTTTAAAACTTTTTCTGCCAGTGCTCTTGCTTCTTGGTCAAATAAGCGAACATATAATGTTCCCTCACCTACAGATGCTTTCAGCTCATTGCTTGTGCCTTCTGCAATAATTTTCCCTTGGTCAATGACGGCAATTCGGTCAGCTAACTGGTCCGCTTCTTCTAAATATTGAGTGGTCAGTAACACTGTTGTCCCTGTTTGTACAAGTGCGCGAACAATATCCCAGACTTGGTTTCGACTCCGTGGGTCTAGTCCTGTCGTCGGTTCGTCTAAGAACAACAGGTCAGGTGTAACGACAATGCTCGCAGCAATATCAATTCGCCGTCTCATCCCACCAGAATAGGTTTTTACTTGTTTATTCGCGGCTTCAAGTAAACCAAACGCATCAAGTAGCTCTAATGCTCTTTCTTTCGCTTGCCTACGCGAAAATCCCAGAAGTTTTGCAATTAGTAGAAGATTTTCAGTTCCCGATAAATCTTCGTCTACAGAAGCAAACTGACCTGTCAAGCTAACACGAGACCGTACCGCATCTGCTTCCTCCACTAAGTCATGACCTAATATTTTCGCATTTCCACCATCAGGTTGTAATAATGTAGCTAACATTCGAATTGTTGTCGTCTTCCCAGCACCATTAGGTCCAAGAAAGCCATAAACCGTGCCTTTTTTAATCGCTAAATCGACACCATCGACAGCACGATTCGTTCCAAAAACTTTTACGAGACCCTTTGCTTCAATCGCTAGGTCTTGTTGAGTATACATCACACATGCTCCCCCTCTTTTAAATTGTTCTCCTTATGACTATGAGCGACAATTACCTTTTAGTAGGCAAAAACACAAACTTAACATCGATTAGAAAATGGAAGATAATCGGGACCCATAGCGACCCAGAACCAACAAACAAAAAGTAAAAGACTCCACCTAAATACCCCGTGAGCAGAACGCCTTTCCAACCTTGGTACAAATGAACAATTCCAAAGAAAATACTTGTAATTAAGCCTATAGCAAAGACAGAAAGCTCAAAAGGTAGATGAGAAAAATAATAAACCATAACACCGCGGAAGATAAGCTCTTCACAAAATCCAGCAGTAATTGCAACAAATAAAAATAAGACACGTTCCCCCATTGTTTTTGGTAACAGAAAATCAAGACTATTATCAGGGGGGGATTTCAGGTTGGGCCTTCTGTTTTTTGAACTTAACAATATTCCAGCGCCAATAACTACCCCAAGTATCATCGACACTGCCAAACCAATCATTACCGATTTATCTAACTGTATAATTGGAGGTTCATAAACAAATAGGCTGGAAAACGAGCGATTCGTCATCGTCCAGTATAGCCAAAGAACTAATACCGCAAGCCATTGAGTGGATATGATTGTCCCATAAAGTCTCCATTTATTGACACCGTCTTTCTTCACTTTTTTCATATAGTAGTAGTCCCAAATTGGATACCCGATGACGATGAATAAAAGAAAAAACGTTACAAATACCATAACATACCTCCAATTATTTACGCTGTAAACCTACATTTCGGAAAAGAGCCACACCCTATAAAGCTTCCCCTTTTTCCATTACGGGTAACTAACTGTCCCCCACATTTTGGACAGATATTTTGTTGAACGAGAGCTTGGTGATTCGCTTGAGTCGCTTTAATTTCTTGTACATGTTCCCGTTTTGTTTCTTTATCCGTTTGATTAAGTGAGGTTAATGTATAATATATTTTTTGTTTTTGAAATTGACTTAAGGTCGTTTGCCTATATTTTTGAATTGTTTTAAGAAGATGAATACTATAAACTACTTCGGATTGAAATTTAGTTTTTAAAGTAGCATTGACTGAAAAAACTACGATTGGAATGAACGGGATGTCTCCAAGGTCAGAAAGAAGTGTTTCTAACGCTTTGACATGTCCGTAGTTTTGATGGATTGGATTGTAAAATTTATATTTTCGTTTATGTAAAACTTGTGTCCATTGTTGATTTCGCTCGTCTCCATAAATCCAGCCTTTGTAATTTTTTGTCTCAATCACAAACACACCGTAGTCTGAAATGACGACATGATCAATTTGTGTGGTTTTATCATTAACTTTAACCATCACATCATTTATCACTTTATATTCCTCTGGATTTAGCTGTGTTAAAATCGCACTTGTTGCCTTCTCTCCAATGAAACCTTTGATTTGCGGTAAAAATAATCGATACAATAGAAGTAATACAAATAGAATAATAATAATTTCCAAGGCTTTTCCCCCTTTTTTCTAGTATACTTTCATACTCTGTTTGAAAAAGACATAACAAAGGAGAAAACGGAGGGCGATGAAAAAGTTAAAAACCTAACTTTTTCAGTGCCGTCAAAAAAACGAACTTTATAGTGCCTTCTTACTCAGTCATTATTCATTTTCATACAAATAAACAATAATTTCTAGCAGTACCATCATTATAATATAATTCGAGGCCTTTCGAGAGTTTTTTTAACCTTCTATCAATAATCCTTTGCTAGTCATTCAAAAACAGACAGTGAAGCGTTTGGATGGATGGTTAGTAAACATAAAAATGAGAAGCACTTATTGTTTTTTAAATAATTTTTTCGCTTTCAAAATATTATTTTGATTTGTTATAGCAATATACGAGATTATTTGATATATTATTTACAAAAAGTAGAAGTAGGTTTTTAATATATGAGCAAAGTAAACTCAAGAAAACAGTTTAGAAAAAAGAGGAATAAGAAAAAAAGAATTCTTTTATTTGTCTTACTTCCATTATTAATCTGTTTGGGTATTGGATCGTATTTTTATTCAGAATATAGGACAGGATTAAACCTCGCACAATCCGTATCAGCCAATGGTGAAGATGATATTGAATTTTACGGTGTCGAGGACCTCACTGGAAAAATTAATGTGTTATTACTTGGGGTCGATGCAAGGGATGCAAACGAACCTTCAAGAACTGACACGATTATGATTGCTCAGTATGACCCAGATACAAAAACATCGAAAGTAATCTCCATTATGAGAGATACATACCTAGAGATTCCGGGGTATGGATTTTACAAAGTGAATACGGCTAATGCATTGGGTGGACCTGATTTACTTCGTCAAACAATAAAGCATAATTTCAACCTCGATATCCAATACTACGCGCTTGTCAATTTTGACGGGTTCTCACAGCTAATTGATACAGCGTTTCCAAATGGGATCGAAATTGAAGTTGAAAAAACGATGTCTCGTGATATCGGTTTAACGTTAAATGAAGGACTTCAAACACTTAACGGAAAAGAGTTACTAGGTTATGTGAGATTTCGTAAAGACGCTGAAAGTGATTTCGGTCGAGTACGAAGACAACAACAAGTGATGGAAACATTGACAGATGAGTTGGTTAGTGTCCACGGCCTTTTAAAGTCTCCTCGATTAATTGGGACAATTCAACCATATATTCAAACAAATATTACGAACTCAACAATCCTTGGAATTGCGACTTCCCTTCTTTTATCGGAAAACATAGCTATTGATACACTTCGGATTCCAGCTGATGATACCTTTGAAAATAAAACATACCCAGGTGCAGGTATGGTACTTGATATCAATCTTGAACAAAACAAGCAAATTTTACACGACTTTTTAGATGGTAAACTTCCTACTGAAGAGACTCCTACTGAAGAGATTATACAATAATAAAAGAGATTGAGTCTTTGGCGTAAATGTCAAAGACTCAATCTTTTTTTTGCTACATCATTTACTACGAACAATGGCACTCTTTGTCACATCTTGCGCTTGCCCGGAAAATAAAGTGATAAGACAAAACTAGTTATTGAAATCCTCTAACGCTCTCTTCGCTTGTTCTCTTGACAGATTATACGACTGCCACTTCCAGTGACGAGATTCTACATGCACTTTCTTTCGAACTAACATATCATGTAGTCCTTCGATTTCAGGATCTGTTTTATATAGCTCCACTAATCCTGGTACTGCTGAATAAGATAGATGCTCTAAATAATAGACATCAATACTTCCTGAAACTTCATATCGATCAATGTTTTTAGATACAATAAAGCTATCAATATCCATCATATTCATACCGACATAAAACAATAATGAAAATATAAGATAAAATCGGGCAAGCGATAATCTAGGTGTCCATAGCTTTATAAGGGTAAATATTAAAATGACAAATAAATATATCATAAAGGCATGAGCAAAAATACGTAAGTACGTAAACCCATAAGCTTGTTCGTATAACATGAGTCTAACAAAGGCCGATGCTAATAAAACCCCACTACAACTAATCAATAACGTTCCTAATCCTTTGATGATAATATGTTCACCTTTTGTAAAGGCTAATGTTGCTAGTAAAATCATGTAATTAATTATCGTAACGATTACCAACTCCGCAAACCCTTTTCTTGCGTATTGAGCATACGATAAGCCTTCCTGTAACTCTCCACTAAAGAAGTATTGGAACTGAACACTAATGAATAGAAGATAAACAAGATTAATAAAAATGAGAACCGTTGAAACAATAATGATATCCCAGCTAATTTTCGACTCTGTTTTGATTGTTTGAGTCACAGCCGTTTTTCGCACCAATGCTTTTAAGAAAAAAAAGATAAATAAGGTTATAACCAAAATTCTGAAGATACTCAAAAATGTTGCCGTTTGTAATTCGATGAACAGTTCAGGAATTTGAACTAGTATCCTTGCAAATTGGTCATCAGCTGATGAAAGTAAAACTACAATGATATATAACAACGGGGCAGCTATGATTATTCCTACTCCTATTTTCTTACCTGCTTGATATGTCCCCTCTTTTACATTTCTCTTTGCCTTTCTTTTTGTTATCAAAGTATAAATCTTGAAAACCTCTGCTGTCTGCTTTAATTTCATTTTTAATAAAGAAAGAAAAGGTGAGGAATACCATCTTATTTTGGAAGAAGTCGTTAGCAAAATTGTATGAATAAAAATTAATATCGGGATGAGCAGTACATTAAACATGTGAAAGATAACGTTTGAATAGATTCCAAAAGAAATCGTTAGCAACCATATCATAACAAACAAATATCCACCGATTTGCCGATGCGTAAACGGAACCTTCTTGAGATGATAGAAATATAAGCTATAAAATCCAGCCACCGCGATACTGTACGAAACCCCAATTTGTTCTGTAAACACACTATTTTCAACGATAAACCCTACAACAAGACATAATAACATAAAGCGCCATTCTCTTTTCATCTTCAATTATCTCCTTTATACATAGAAATTCTATATAGACTACCATAAAAACTACATAGATATCCTTTTCACTTAGAATATCTATGTAGTTTATGAAAAAAATTAGATGGACCGAAATGTGCCCCATCTAAAGCCGGCATAACAACAAGGATATAAAACAATTGTACATACAATACATGTCACAATAAAAGATGGTGATAGTAAAGGGTCAAACCATCCATGTGGCATGATGCGAAAAACGACTAAGCCCATCAACAATAAATTGGGTACTAGCGCAATAGTAAACGTTTTTCGTAACAACCTTTTTCCAGTTAACCCAAATTCTTTGCCAATTTCATAGCCCAAAAACACCCAAAAAAACATATACAATAAAATTAATACAGCGGTAATACTTGTTAATACAATCCACACCTGACTAACAACGGGCACTAAGTTGTAATTATATAACAGCGTCAAACAAATGCCCCCGAGGAAAAAGATTACATTCACAGTAATAAATGTCCATTTCACTTTCGTTGGTGTGAGCTTTAATTCATCTTGATAAGACAGAGCCACCTGTTTAGGAACACCAAATCTCTCAATGACGGTCCTCATCGCTTCTTTTTCCTCAAGACCATCATGCCGGAACAAGTCATCTACCATTTCCGTGATATGAAGTTCTAACTCACGCAAAAGCTCTTTCCTATCGGTAACCCGACCTAATTCCTTTTCTAATGCTTGTAAATAATCTGCTTTAGACTGAATCATAGCCTTTTCTCCCAATGACTTTATCGATAACTTTTACAAAGTTATTCCATTCTGATGTTTTTAGTTCTAAAATTTCTTTTCCTGTCTCAGTAATACGGTAATACTTCCTTGCAGGACCTTTTTCAGGCTCTTGCCAATACGCCTCAATGTATTCCTGCTTTTCTAACTTGTGAAGAGCTGGATACAACGTTCCTTCTTTCACCTGTAATACGTGGCCACTTCTTGCTTCCATTTCTTTTACAATTTCATAGCCATACATATCTTTCTCAACAAGTAATTGCAGTAAGATTAATGAAGTACTACCCTTCACTAATTCCCGATTAAACATTTTATTTTCACCTACCTAGAATTAAAAGGTATCTTCCCCTTTCATATTATCCATAATTTTCATAAAATGCAACCCCATTATGCACTTTTTTTATCAATGTTATCCCGCTCTTGTAATTTTTGCTTCATTTGCAGAATCCACAAGTAGATTTCTTTTCCATGACGACTAAGGACCTCGGTAAAAACAATGATACATGAATAAAGTGTCACAACAAAAGCACCATATAATGATATATGTTTGATAGCCACCCAAAACGAGCTATACACATGATAATTGACCGTACCTTCTTGTGAAACCATAATATACGTATATAAAATGGTTAGTATCGCAAAGAAACCGAGAAAATGAAATACATATCCTACAACAAAAACCAACTTATCCAAGATTTCATTTTCAATAGAAACATATTTTCTAAGGATAAACCAGATTACTAAAGATAAAAAACCTAAGGAATAAAAGCCTAATGAATGGTCAGCGGCAAATATCAGACCCTCTCCAACCCAAATGACTAATGTGAAACATAAAGCTACCACAGTCAGTAAAGCAAGTAAGTAGTAATATAACCCGATTTCGATAATTTCAAGTCTTCGTCTAGTCATATACATTCGTAGATTTGGCATATGCACCACTCCTTTTTACAATGTATATTCAAAGGCTTGTACTTTAGAAAGAAAAATAACAGATTAGTACCACTTATTTCTCCAAATAAGAAGAGACTTCCTTTTTTATTTTGCAAATGGAAAACAGAGATAGAAAAAACCTAGTCATCATCTGACTAGGTTTTGATAGCCTAAAATGTAATAGTAAACACGTTATAACAGAAAAACACCGAAAAGAACCAAAACAATAATAACAACCGGGATTAACCCAATATAAATAATAAACTGGTTGTTAAGACTTTTGTTACTGCTGTATTTCGTGTCCTCGGATCTAGTTAAGGATAACGTGAAAACCAACGCTATGACACATATTATTGCTACGAAGATAATTAAGTAAACCATATGACCCCTCTACAAATCTAAAGTTTTTACTAGTATATCATGATTGGTCTACATGAATACAATTGACAAGCTTATACTCAAATTATTTAACACCTATTTTTATCAACTTCAGTCACCTTCAACCAAAGCAAATGATAAACTATATTATTCTTAGAATCATGAGGTGATTATATGTATCCTTGGCTTCATCAACTAGCTCTAACACATCATCCGGCTGTTCTACCTAATCCATATTGGCAAACTTGGTCTCCATATTATATTCAATATCCATCGTATAACACAATTTGGTAGCTATTTTACTAAGACAGTTATTAATAAAACCAATACTAGAGCAATCGTGGCCCCAGACGCCATCAAGAGATTGCTCATCGTTTTTTTTAGAGAAATGACATCTTTCTGAAGTCTTCCTATTCTTATTTCTACATTGTCTTCGAGTGAGCTAATGTTAGTATCCATTTTAGGAAGCTGTGCTTCAATTTGTTCCATTTTAGTAAGTAATCGGTCTACATTTCCGTCTAGATCACTTTTTCGTGAAAGGAGCTCTAGTTTTACTTGTTTCACTTCCTCCATGAAATCCGAAGCTTTTCCCATTTTCGTAACATGTGCTTCAAAATCTTCAATGTTTTTTTGAAGAGTTGTCAATTCTTTTACGTTTCCCACGGATATCCCCCTCGTCCTATTTCTTCAAGTTTTTCATTCACCTGTCTTAGAAGATGATTTAAGCTTTGTTCATCTTCTAAATAATCATAAATAGCTTGGCAATCGGCAATCGAATCAAACCCACTAGTAATTAGTGTCTTTGCTAGTCTTTCTTGCTGGGAGCGATTTAAGAATAGATTACCCGCAAATAGAATCGATTCGATAATTTTGGTCCGTTGGTCTCTTAACTTTTTTATTTCATGCAACGCGGCTACGAATCTTTCCTGACCATCACTTTCATCAAATTGATTAAAATAAAGCTTAATAAATCCAATCGTTACATTTATCGCGATATCATTCCTGTAGCTTTCCATGCAGCGCTGAACCGACATTTCTAAATGTTGAAGCTCTTGTTCCATTAAGCGTTTCGGTTCTTGTTCGTCTTCCTGTTTAAAGAGAAGCTTGTACCATTTATAAACACTTTCTTTTTTTCCAATGATTTTCTCAATCTTTTCTTGTATTTCCGTTCGGTTAAAATAGACTTCTAACTTTTGATGAAAATCTTTTCCATCTGTAAACCGGTCCCCATATTCTTTCATCGTTGCGACTAATCGTTTTCTATGATAAATGGTCGTTTGATAAATCCAGTGCATTAGAATAAGGGTCATCTTTTCAATGAATGTATACGTTGCGCTATGATATATATCTAGTAACCGCTGATGCTCTTTATTATGTGAGTGGCGTCCGTTTAATGAGAACGTATAATCATAGGTTTGGATATAGGCTAGTAATGAGACTTGAATTGAGTGGTTACTATAGTACGAATACGTAACTTTAAATTGCTTTTTCTGCCAATCGACAGTCCATGTGTGAACAATTCCAAGACAAGCGAGTTGATACAACTTCCATTCCTGTTGTTTTTGAGTTTCACCAAATGGAATGAATGCTTCTCCTCCTGGAGTTGCATCGTGATACATAGCTTCTAATTGTCTAGCATCTGTTTCCACATCCTCTATACCGTTAACAAGTTGAGTGAAGTGGTAAGACAAATCTCCCTTAATCGATTTAGCAGCCTCTAGTATTTTCTTTGTGTCCGTTTCAAACCCAAAAATAGCTTCAAAATCCGTTAGCGCTATATAATCGTGGGAATATAAAACAATGCAACGAGCTTCTTCGTTATCTCGACCAGCCCTCCCCGCTTGTTGATATAACGCCTCTAACGACTGAGGTAAACCAAAATGAATCGTAAACGTAATCTTAGAATGATCGATACCGATGCCAAACACATCCGGTGAAACTAACACTGAAGTTTCGTTGTTTATAAAAGCTTGTTGTGTGGTCACAGATGGCTGAATGGTGGAAGTTGTAATCAAAGATTGCTCTTCTTCAGATTGGTCAATAGAATAGTAGCTTGTTTTCATTTTGAGCAACTCTGCTAGTTCTTTTGCTAACGAAATACGACCATTTTCATCCTCTGATAATGTAAAAACTAGACCAGTTTTACGATTCTCTTTATCTTCTATTAGGAAATTTGCAAGTTTTAATTTCAAAAGAACTTTGGCCAATCGGTCATTTGCTTGGTCTTGTTTTGTTTTTATGATATGAAATGAAAGTTCTTTTCTCATAAAATTCCTTACAGAAATGATATGTTCATGTTCTATTTCTAATTTCTGCTTTACGTCAAGCAACACCCTTGTTGATGCTGTTGCCGTTAATCCAACTATTGTTGGGTTAGAACCATATTCCCTTATCGTCTTTCCTATTACGGCATAGGAGAGGCGAAAATCATGGCTCCATTCTGATGCACTATGAATTTCATCGATAACTATCGTCTTAAATAACATCTTTGATAGAATAGAGCGAAATGCATCTAGTTGCAACACTTCAGCAGTTACAAATAAAGTAGTAGTCTTTCCCTTTCTCAAATCATTCAAATCTAGCAAATATTGTTCATACCAATTCAGGTGATCAATTATTATTGGTGGCTCTAAGATATAGCTAAGCTTTTTAGCTTGGTCATACATCAATTCTTTTGTAGGAAAGACGACTAGACTTGAGGTCGGTTGTAACAGAATAACAAATTGATAGATTACCGTCTTCCCTCTACCAGAAGGCAACCAAGAAAGTGTATTGTTGCCTTGTAAGATGCTGATTAGTGATTCTAATTGGCCTTCTAAAAAATCGTTATAGCCAAATATATTTTTCAGCAAAAATCTCATACTTTGTTTATGTGTTTTTTCATCCAGTTCATATGTAATAGGATTAGTTTCTCTACAAAATATCGTCTCCTCATGGTCGCTTTGAATTTCGTAAATCGACTCATCTTCAAGGGAATGATTTCTTTTCCCATTTTCATTCAAATCGATATGAATAAAATCATCTTTAAAACCGTTCGGATGTATGATGATTTCTCCGATAATAGCTGGGGGGATGAATTGAATGTGATGAAGTTTACCTACATGAGTAATCCATAGAATAAGGTCCTCTAACGCCAACTGAACATAATTACAATCTGCTGAACTCTCATCTAGCACTTGATATTTCCAATAATAACTATCAAAAGAGATGACACCACGTTCAATTTGCGACAGCACTAGAAGTTGGATTCTCATAATTTTTGTTAAGAGGATTTCTTTATCATCGATGTCTGTAATATGTATTAAAGCCTCTTGCAAGAAAATAGAGGGTTGAATAGGAACTTTACGAAGAAAAATATATTTTATCAGTTGGATCGTAGGGATATAGCTTTTTTCGATTACCTTATCGGTGAGATTCGTAATTGTAAAATTAGTGTTGCTACGGCAATAGTTTGCTGAAAACTTTATCATGTAATCAACACCTTCTTCTTTTAAATGCAATACGTAGAGCTTTGTACCTTTTTGAAAATTCAAATTTTTTTATATAAAAAATAATAGTAGGATTTCCCTACTATTATTATACTTATTTTTTACAAATTACGCCACATATAGAAATATTTCAACGAGATTTTATTTTTAATTTTTTTCTAAAATAAAGAAAAGATGAAAATCGTTTACACTAAACTACCCATTAACACGAGTCCTACAAACGAAATCATCGGAATCGCACCAAGTAACCCAATTGCTATAAAAGTCATCGTATTTATTAATGTTTTTCTATCCTTAGGTACCTCGCCACGTGATAGTGTCCGACTTCGATAGGTGATAATAGAAAAAACGCCAAATACAAAACTAAACACAACGATAAACATTGGAATCATAATATTTTGTGCATTAGAGAATGTAACTTCAAATATTTGAAGTAAACCATACACATAGAGTAATAACGGTATTGATTCTATTAATACTACTTTCACAAAAAACTGCTTTATTTCCTTTTGGTACACACCAGTAAAGACTAAATTATCTTCACTTAAATTCGCTTCTAATTGATAAAACATCTTATTCACAACAACAATGATTCCAATAACGGCGATAAGTGACGCTAACACAAAAATCCATGCTGGATTCAAACCAATCACTCCTTAGATGCTTAGGGTGGAACAAATGGGTGTTAGCTTTTGTTCCACCCTCATAAGTTTTTTTATTTTTTGGTAAGTTCAATTGCTTTTTTAAAGTCTTTAATTGAAGTCGATTTTCCATACATAAGGACTCCACCACGATATACTTTCGCACCAAAATAGGCAATAACGATAATAGAGAGTAGTGACACGAGCATTCCTACAATAGGCTCAATTATTGAAATATTAAGCATCCCCACGCGAAGGAACATAACCATTGGCGTAAAAAACGGAATGTAGGATGTAACAGTAATAAATGCGGACTCTGGATTTCCTAAGCCAAACATCGCAATAAAGAAACCAATCATGACAAGAAAGACTAGAGGCATAATTGCTTGATTTACATCTTCAATTCGACTGACAATACAACCAAGTAATGCAGCGATTGTCGCATATAAAAAGTATCCTAGTAAAAAGAATACAATCGCATATATTATGATCCCAAGAGAAAATTCTCCGAAACCAAAATATTCGAAAAAGCCTCCCATCAGCTCATCTTGTTTGCGCATTACTGAAAAATAACCGACTAAAAGTAAAGTGGTAAGCTGTGTTAGCCCTACTAAACTAATCCCTATTATTTTAGCAAACATTTGTTTAACTGGCGACACACTCGATATTAATATTTCCATTACGCGAGAAGACTTTTCTGTAGCCACTTCCGTTGCAATCATACTTGCATAGGCAATGACGGCAAAATAAATAAAGAACAATAAGACATAAACAATTCCTCTTGCTTGGTTTAGTTCTTCCTCAGATTTAGCGCCTTCTGTAATTGCTTCATTTGTAAATGCAACAGGAGCATGAAGAGAAGCCAATTCATCCATTGTCAAATCTAAATTAGTAGCTGCTAGTGACATTTGAATATGTTGTAGGGCGGTAGTTAGACTAACTGTTATGTAATTCATCGCGAGCGTATTAGATTTATAGACTGCAACTGGAAATCCATTCTCGTCACTTCGTAAAATTAAAGCCCCTTCATAAATACCTTCATCTACCTCGGTTTCTAGTTCCGCTTCTGGAGTTGTTACTAGTACGAGCTCTATATCCTCAGTAATTCCTCCCAACTCTTCTTCTAGAATAGGAAACATTGAATCTGTATGGTCTATTACCGCTACTTGGTCTTTGCCATCACCAGTAAACGTACTCGTAATCGTATTAATGTTCGATAATAAAATAATTCCCACACAAAAAAGTAAAGTTGTAATAATAAATGATTTAGCTTTTACTTTTGAGATGTACGAATGGGATAACATAATCCAAAAATTACTCATTCGTTGCACCCACCTTTTCTATAAAGATATCATGTAAAGATGGCTCTTCTAGTTCAAATTTCCTAACAAAACCCATTGATGCCACCTGATTAAATACAGCGTTTGCAATAGCTTCAGACTCTACTTGTAAATGTATCCCTTCAGTAATCATCTTTGCTTTCACAACACCAGGTACATCTTTAAGTGTACTTACATCAAAGTCCGCATGGATGACTACATTCTTTTTTCCAAACGATCGTTTAATCGTCTTTAATTCCCCATGAACCACAGGTTTACCGTGATGCATGATACAAATATTTTGACACATTTCTTCAACATGGTCCATCTGATGACTTGAAAATACAATGGTTGTTCCGCTTGAGTGTATATCGGAGACAGCATCCTTTAAAAGCTCAACGTTTACTGGATCAAGACCACTAAATGGCTCATCTAAAATCAAAAGTTTTGGTTTATGTATAACCGCTGAAATCAATTGAATCTTTTGTTGATTTCCTTTTGATAACTCTTCAATTTTTTTATTTTTATATTCGGGTACTTGAAATCTTTCAAGCCAATAGTCCAGCTCTTTTAGGATATCAGGCTTCTTCATCCCTCGTAATCTAGCTAAATAGACAATTTGGTCATCAACCTTCATTTTCGGATAAAGTCCACGCTCTTCAGGAAGATAGCCGATACTTGGTGCAGTGCTATAATCTATTTTCTCGCCGTTCCACGTAATCTTTCCTTCGGTTTGGTCCAATAACCCTAATATCATCCGAAAGGTCGTCGTCTTTCCCGCACCATTTGCTCCAAGAAAACCAAACATTTCACTCTCTGGCACTTCAAGCGTTATATTATCTACTGCTGTGAACGTTCCAAATCGTTTTGATACATTTTCTAATCGTAATGCCATCCCTCTCTTCACCTCACAAAATTATATTTGTTTATAATACCATATGTCATACTATTTTGGGGCCTCTTGCCATAACTTATCTATAAAACTATAACAACTGTCTCTTTATAGTTACGACTTAACTGCTTTATGGTTTCATTAATGATAAAAAAAGTTACTTTTTTCATGTTGTCTAACCTAATTAACACCTGTAAAATCACCAGTAAATGTGAATTGGATAAGGGGGTTGATATTTATGAAATGGAAAGTTGCACGAGTATTTGAAATGATATTAGGACTTATCTTTTTAAGCGCTGGCATTAATGGCTTTTTAGTCTATTTTGGGGTGAATCCACTGTTTCCAATTAGCGAACCAGCATTGGACTTTTTAGGTACGGGCTACTTATTAGTCCTTGTTAAGTCAGTCGAATTTTTTTGTGGTTTATTACTAATTATTGGATGGTTTATTCCACTTACTTTACTCATTACATCTTGTTTATTGATTAACATTCTTGCTTTTCACATTTTTGTAGACCCCTCATTTCTTCCATTGGCACTATTTCTTTTAGTTTTACATAGTGTATTACTTTTGACATATAAAACATCCTTCATACCCCTTTTAAAACGGTAATAAGCCTGTCTTTTCCTTCTTCATTTTTTATAAACCTACTTACCACCCAAAACATTCACAAAAAAATACCTTAGTTCCAAACGAAAAGGAACCAAGGCATTCATTTTTATTGTTATTGTTCAGCTATTAATTTCTCAATGCTAGCAATTTTTACACATAAGCAAAATACATCTACTGCTTTTTGTAGCTCTTCAAGAGAAGGGAACGTTGGAGCGATTCGAATGTTACGGTCTTCTGGGTCTTTTCCATAAGGGAATGTAGCCCCTGCTCCAGTTAAGGTGACTCCCGCTTCTTTCGCCATACTTACAACTTTTTTCGCGCATCCTTCAAGCGTATTAAAGCTAATGAAATAGCCACCATTTGGCTTTTTCCATGAAGCAATTCCACTTCCTGCTAATTCCGCTTCTAACGTATTTAAGACGATATCAAATTTAGGCTTGATAAGTTCGGCATGCTTTCTCATATGTTCAGCTAAATTCTCCTGATTTTTAAAGAACTTGAGGTGCCGCAGTTGATTAATTTTATCAGGACCAATCGTTTGAAAAGACAAAAGCTTTTGCGTGTATTTAATATTGGTTTCGCTCGCAGCCATAACACCAATTCCTGACCCAGCAAATGTTACTTTAGATGTTGAAGTAAAGATAAAGACACGGTCTTCTGTTCCTACTTCTTTACAAGTAGAAAGAATGTTCTTTAATTGATCTGGCGTATCTGTCAGATGATGAATGGTATAGGCATCATCCCAAAAGATTCTGAAGTCAATAGCTTTTGTTTCCATTTTAGCTAAACGGTCAACCACTTCATCAGAATAGGTAATTCCTTCTGGGTTGCTGTATTTTGGTACACACCAAATTCCTTTAATCGCTTCATCTTCTTTTACAAGCTTTTCTACTAGGTCCATGTCTGGTCCTTCTTCTGTTACATCGACTATGATCATTTCAATGTTAAACAGCTCACATATGGCAAAATGTCGGTCATATCCAGGACTTGGGCATAAGAATTTTACTTTGGGAAGGGCCGACCAAGGTTTTTCGCTTCCCGGTACTCCATGAAATAGCGCTCTTGCAATAGTATCATGCATCATATTTAAACTTGAATTCCCACCGATAATAATCTCTTCCGGACGCACCTCAAGAATTTCTGCAAAGAACTGTTTTGTTTCAGGAAGGCCATCTAACCCTCCATAATTTCGTACATCCGTGCCATCGGCTGCTTTTTGAGAATCCTCAGAAGTTAAAACATCGAGCATGCCATTTGATAGATCAAGTTGCTGTGAACTAGGCTTGCCTCGTGACATATCTAATTTTAATCCTTGTCCCTTAAAAGCGTTATACTTTTCTTGTAAGGTTTGGTGAAGTTCGTTTAACTCTGTTACTGATAAAGAATTAAATTGGCTCATTATGTATTCCCCCTTATGTAGTTATCATACCGTAATCTTTCACGCAATTTTTTGAACAATTTGCTAATATTCATTATACCTTATAACAATACTAAAATTGTTACCTATCCTCAAGATATTAACATAAAGATGTAGCAGAAAAATTATTTTTATTTTATAAACCCTTATTTTCGGATAGCCACTCTTTTATTTTTGGATGTTTGTCTATCGATGAATTAATTGCATCATTCCCAGCAGTCGATACAACTTCATACTGTGTTTCATTCTTATTATTTACACATTTTACAATTAACTTTTTTTGAAAAGGCGTAACAATCACCTCTTCAATTGATTTTTCCTGCATCTTGTATAAATCAACCAGACGTTGTGTTGTATACTCCCCTATCGTTGTGGCGATTTCTTCTTCCTTGATTACGTGCTTTACTTCATACTTCTTTTCATTTTGTGGGCTCGTTTCACCGTATTTTATCTTATGTAAAAGTTCGATAACCTCTGAAAATCCGATAAATAACATACCGGAAATAAACGCACTGCCCCACCAAGTTAACGTAATCATCCAAGCAATTTCACCAAACTCTGAGTAAGCACTGCCCAATCCTAACCCAACCATAAACCCAAGAATGAGAATGAATAATCCCAACCAAAATATAATGTTCCCAATTGTATTTTCTCTCTTTACCATTATTTTCCCCAACTCTCATATATATCTTCTTCATAATTCAGATTATTCTTTTACCGTGTTGTCTTCTTCTCCTGTTGCAGTATGAATATCTAGCAATTTTTGTTGACCATTATTTAACTTATGGAGAACATCAATGATTTCAGAGAAACCAATAAGCATCATTCCAAAAATAAAACTCCCCAACCACCAAGTAAAGACATAAAGCAGACCATAATCTGCTGATATTCCTCCAGTAAAAAAACCAATTATTAAAGAAAGGATACCCAACCCAAATAGTATTTTCGAGATATTATTTCTAACCATGTACAAAACCTCCCATCCAATTATCATAATTTATATTAATTCAAGTTAGATTCTACATCATTCACCAAAATACCTCTCTTCTCTTTAAAAGATGACATAAGGCCAGGACAATAGATTTTTAGCTAATGTCCTGGCGTTGAAGCAATGAGCGTATCGGTACTGTTCCTAATTATACTTAATATGTCGACCTCACACGGTCACCTTTTAGTATTTCTACGTTGTTGAAATGGTCCATTTATTTTAGGGAAGATTCCACAGAATAAAATATTTGATAGATTACTAGATTTTCTTTTTCATAGAAGCAATTTTTACAGTTTCATTATTTGGTTTAGTTACAACTTCCTCATTGACTAGGGTATAACCATTAGAACTGTATAAAGAAATAGCATTGGGCATACTCAATCGGACTTTACACCATATCGACGTTTTGTTTTCTTTTTTTGCATATTCCTCTAATGCTACTAGTAGTCTTTTGGCTACGCCTTGCCTTTGCATCGTTGGAAGAACCGCCAGACGGTAAAAATAAACGCTATCCTCATTTTCTTGAAAACGAATCATTCCTATCAGGGATTTTTCTTGAAGACACAGCATCGCTTTCTCGCCATTTTTGAGGGCAAATTCAATATCATCTATTGTTTCTTCTAGAGCACTAGAAGGGATACCATCATTATTATGCGAAAAAGCTTTCAGCATGATCTTGTGAATTGTTCTTGCTTCTGAGATTCTAGCAAACCGAATATTCATCTTACATGTAAAATTCCTTTCTTATCCTTTGTATTCAGATTAAAAAATGCTCATTTGTGGCACCAGAGTCTAACATCGGAATTAAACCAGTTGTCCCACTATGATGTATATATATCTTCAATCTAATGTAACCAAAGCGTAAGATACTCCTCCTCAACTATTGCGTCTTACTGTAATTACGTTATTGTAAGAGGAAATGTTTCAACAGTTGAAGAGTTCTTTATAATGAGGAGATGTAGTAGTTACAATTATGTAATATGCCTTTCTTGTACTTGTTTCATCTTTTCAATAAGCCACTTAAAAAATGCAGCAATCGCTATATATATTGGGAAGGATATATAAAAAGACCATTTATATATTTCATAAATTTGCAACCAAATCAGTAATGGCTCTAATATAAAGGCAAATATAAACGCAGTTACCGTCATCACTATCAAAAATGGTTTCCATTTCGTGAAATATTGATAGACGAGCATATAAATAAAAGGCATATGAATCAAATGAATCGAAAACATTGAAGATTCGATTGGAGTTAATTTAATAGGATATGACCATAATAACATCCAAACTCCAGTAGTATCTAAAACGATCGAAAGTAGAGCTACTAAAAGGCCGTACGTTACTATATCAAATAACTTTCGTTTATCTACAAGTACAATCCACGTTATAAGAATGATAAATAAAGTTATCAAAAGAACCCACCAATTCGGTGAAAGTACACTTTCATTCATATAATACTCAATGTTTTTTTGATATAATTGTTCACGTAATTCAATTATGTCATCCCATGTCGTCATAGATTCCATACTCTACCCCACTTTACCGTAAAATTACAAAGTCTTATGGGTATATTATTTACCATTTACTCTATAATTATTGATTCGTACAGGAGTGAGTTTATCCTACAAAAATTAAGAAGCGGTAGAAAGGGTGTGACACAAGTATATAATCTTGTGTCACACCCTCTTGTTTTATTAATGGTTGTTTTTCTATTCTTGGACTTCGATGTCAAAATAGTTTTTTGCGTTTGTGTAAGAGATGTCCTGAACCATCTGGCCAAGAAGTTTGTAGTCGGCAGGGGCCTCTCCCTTTTCAACCCAATCGCCAATTAAGTTACAAAGAATTCTTCGGAAATACTCATGACGTGTAAAAGATAAGAAGCTTCTCGAATCTGTTAACATTCCGACAAAGGTACGCAACAATCCAAGATTCGCCAAATCAGTCATTTGTCGCAACATTCCATCCTTTTGGTCGTTAAACCACCAACCTGACCCAAACTGGACTTTCCCCTTTTGTTCGGATTGAAAGTTTCCACACGCAGTAGCAACTACATAATTGTGGATAGGGTTTAGAGAATAGATAATTGTTTTTGGCAATTCATTCGTTTTATCCAATTCATTTAAAATCCCATTTAATGATTTCGCTAATGAAAAGTCATGAATTGAATCAAATCCAGAGTTTGGACCTGCCAAGGCTAGCATTCTGTCACTATTGTCACGAATAGCGCCGACATGATATTGCATCGCCCACCCTAGAGAATGATACAGTTTCCCCAAGAACACAAGCGTATACGTCTTATATTTCATTTCTTCTTGTTCGTTTATTAAACTTCCGTTTCTTACTTTCTCAAAAATCGAAGAAGCTTCTTCAAAAGAACAAGGTGAAAATGGCAACGTTTCTAAGCCATGGTCTGAAATTCGGCAGCCCGCATCATGGAAATAATGTGCTCGTTTTTCAAGTGCTGAAAGGAGCTGTTCATATGATTCAATTTCAATCTCTGACACTTCTGCTAATTTAGTAATGTACTCATTAAAAGTAGACTTTGTCAGTTCAACTGCAAGGTCCGGACGGAATGCTGGTAACACCTTAGTTGTAAAACCTTGATTTTCTTTTATCATTTTATGGTGTTCCAAATCATCTATAGGGTCATCTGTTGTACAAATCACTTTAACATTTGATTTCTCAATAATTCTTTGTGTTGAGTAATCTGGAGTTTGCAGTAATTCATTACAGTGTTCCCAAAGCGCTTCACTTGTCTCTTCATCCAAAAGCAAATCCGTTTGGAAATATCGTTTTAACTCTAGATGAGTCCAATGATACAACGGATTGCCGACAGTATACGGTACCGTTTTTGACCATTGTTTAAACTTCTCATGGTCACTACCATTACCAGTAATATAAGTTTCCTCAATCGCTATATTTCGCATAGCACGCCATTTATAATGATCTCCTTCTAACCAAATAGATGAAAGATTAGAAAACATTTTATTATCTGCAATTTCTTGTGGACTTAAATGACAATGGTAATCGTAAATAGGCATATCTTTGGCATAATCATGATACAAAATCTTAGCAGCCTTGGAGTGAAGTAAAAAATCTTCATGAATAAATGGTTTCACTCGTTGTACTCCTCCTTTTTTAAGTCATTGTTAACCTCTTCTAATGAAGGATAACGTTCATTTTCCAGACTAGTGTTCAAAAGAGTGCCTAGTGCAAATCCACGTTGGATGACGCAGTCTAATGATTGTTCTTCAATTAGACCTGATAAAATTCCCGCTGCAAATCCTTCTCTACTTTTGACTTTACTTTGATTTTCAATAAATTGTTGATGTCGCTCGTTGATATAATAAGCTCCATGTTCAGCCACATTCACGATAGCAAGCGACGGTCCCTTACTAATGAGTAGCTTTCCAACTTTCATTGGATCTTGTTCTCCTAATACGATATTGTCTTCTTGGACATTACATAAAATGATATCCACAAAAGGTATCAACTGGTCGACAACTTGTATCGCATATTCATTTTCTACTAAATTATGGGCTAACGCTATATCAAGGACAATTTGAACATGATTCAGCTTTGCTATTGTAATTGCTTGTTTTATCGTCTGCATGGTTATATTTGTACATATCATTAAATCCGTTGTAACATAAAGAAATTTTGCTTTGGCGAGATAATCAGAATCAATATCGGACAGTTCTAGTTCACTTGCTGCGGTTTCTCGTCTATCCTCATCAAGTTGATATTCATTGCCATTATCAATTTCTCTAAAGCAAAAACCCGTTGAACCATACATGCTTGTTTGAACACGGCTGATATCGACTCCTTGGTCTTTTACAAAAGATAAAAGAGCTTTTCCTAGTCCGTCATTCCCTACTTTACTAATCCACCCCACTTGGTGTCCTAGCTTTGCAAGTGCAATGGCTACATTTGACTCTGTTCCATCAAATGTTCGTAAATATGTATGAGAGTATGGACGAGTTGAAGAAGGTTCAGGAGAAAACAGGGCTCTTGTTTCTCCGATTGTGACCACATCCATCGTCATCATCCTTTTCACTATTTACTAAGGAAAAATTAAACTCCAGAGTAAGACATGAATCCACCATCTACCGGAACTGAAATACCCGTTACAAACCCTGACATCCTTTCATCAGCTAACCATAAAAGCGTTCCAAATAAATCTTCTGGCTTTCCGAATCTTCTCATAGGTGTATGGGAGATGATTTTATTCGAACGTTCTGTTAATGAGCCATCTTCATTTGTTAATAGCTTTCGGTTTTGTTCAGTCAAGAAAAATCCAGGAGAAATTGCGTTCACTCGAATGCCAGCAGGAGCCATATGTACAGCTAACCACTGTGTAAAATTATCAATACCTGCTTTAGCTGCACTGTATGCAGGAACTTTCGTCATTGGGCATGGCGCACTCATGGATGAGATGTTAATGACTATTGCCCCATCACGATTGACCATTTTCTTCGTGAAAATTTGTGTTGGAATGACCGTACCGATGATATTAACATTAAACACATGATTAAAACCATCGAATGTTAAGTCAAAAAAGCTAGTAACATTAGGATTCTCAATATCCTCAGAGCTAAACGTTTCATTCGTTGTCGAACCCGCAGGATGGTTTCCACCTGCACCGTTAATTAAAATATCACAAGCACCAAAGGTTTCTGCCACAACAGCCTCTGCTTTTTTCACACTTTCCACATTAACAACATCACACGCAACAGCTATTGCTTCACCGCCTGAATCTCTTATCTCCTGAGCGACTTTTTCTCCCTTTTCTAGTGTTCGGTTTAGAATGGCAACTTTGACACCATGGCGAGCTAATTCCTTCGCCATCGCACCACATAAGACGCCACCTCCACCAGTAACAACCGCTACTTTTCCTTGAAGATTCTCATTTACTGTAATCATTGTTTCCCTCCCACAAGTCTCTATAAAGTTCCTTATCAAGCTTTCGGGTTGTATATAGGTTTATCAACCCGTTTTGGCATCTCCACCATGGTTTCGGGTTCATAAATAGGTTTATCAACCCGTTTTGGTTTTTCCATCAAGTTTTCGGGCTCATATATAAGTTTATGAACCCGTTTTGGCATCTCCACCTTATTACGGGTTCATATACATATTTGTTAGCTCACAGGCAGTTTAATAAATTTTTCGATGTAACTCATCGGCAATACCCGATTTACGATAGAAATACGTATTAATAATATCGCGCCATTCTTTTGAATGTTCAGCTTGTTCTTGCAATCGAGCTAAAACATGATTGAACCTGCCGCTGTCCATTTTTCCTTCTAACGCTTGCCATGCAGCAACAAGACCTTCTGCTTGCTCGACACCTTCAAAATGAGTGTTATAAATATGCTGGATAACAGTTACTCCGGATTTGAGTTTATGCGTATATGGCACATGATGGAAGAATAACAAAAGCTCATCCGGACACGTTTCCAATGATTCGTACATCTTTGTATTTTCTGCAAAATATTGCCCTGTATATCCTGTACCTGTTGCAATCGTTCGGTCAACACCAATCCCTTTATAATCAGCGAAATGATACGTACCCCACACCGAATATTCATACCCGTCTACATTAGGGCCATAATGGTGATTAGGATTTACCATCCAACCTACCCCAAGTGGTGACGTATAATTTTCATAGATTCTCCAAGATGAAAGAAGCATCATAGATATGACATTAACTACTTCAGGGTCAGTTCCAAACGTCACTTTAACCCATTCATCAGTAATTTCTTCAGACGATAAATCAGGATTCCACGTTAAGCGACCATAACCATATAAATTAGCTTGGGCCAACGTATGTCCTGTCCAGTTTTCATCATTCCCAATGTTTGAAACAGCGGTAATCCCAGAATATTTGTAGTTGTACATACTGCCATCCGCAACTGCTTTAATGGGAGAACCTTCTCCTTTTGCAAACGTATCAAAGTCCAAGACTTCTTTCCATTGTGGAATAAGATAACAAAGGTGACGCTGTTGTCCTGTATATTCTTGAGCGATTTGAAATTCAAGAACTTGATTTGTATTTGGCATCGCACCAAACAATGGCGAGACTCCTTCACGAACTTGGAAATCCATTGGACCATTTTTAATTTGTAATATTACGTTTTCATGAAACTCACCATCAAGTGGTTTAAAATGGTCGTACGCTGCACGTGCGCGGTCTGTTGATCGGTCGCGCCAATCTTGCATGCAATTGTAAACAAAACAACGCCATAATACAATGCCACCGAATGGCTCAAGAGCCTCTGCTAGCATATTTGATCCATCCGCATGGTTTCTTCCATACGTAAATGGTCCAGGACGATGTTCAGAATCTGCTTTTACAAGGACACCACCAAAATTAGGAATGTAACTATATATTTCTTTCGCTTTTTCTTTCCACCACTGACGCACATTTTCATCAAGAGGGTCTGCTGTATCTAATTCACCCAGTTGAATGGGGCTCGCATAGTTTATGCTCAAGAACGTTTTAATTCCATATGCACTGAAAATATCAGCTACATTTTTAACATCAGGTAAAAACTTCGCAGTGATTAAGTCCGTTTCTACCTCATGAACATTCACATTGTTAAAAGCAATCGCATTAATTCCTACCGAAGCAAGCATCCTTGCATAATCTTTGATTCTCGTCAAATCTTGAACAAAACGATTATTTTCAAAGAAAACGGAATTGCCCGCATATCCACGTTCAACGCTTCCGTCCATGTTGTCCCATTCATTCATCATACGAAGCTGATTTTTAGGGTTTTCAATCAGCTCAATATCATGTAAAGACATTTCCATTGACATCATTCGAAGGAGGTGAAATACACCATATAAAACGCCTACATTTGTTTTACCATAGATGATTAGACCATTTTTGTTTCCTATCGATTTAATAGCATATCCTTCGTCTGACAGTTGTTTTGTTACATCAGTTCCAATTTGCTTATGAAAAAGGTCATAGCTTTTCTCTGTCACTAAAAAAACAGATGACTGTTCCTCCATTTTTTTCGTCACTTCTAAATTAACCGCAAGCATGCTAGAAATCGCCTGCTGAAGCTCTTTTTGGGCAGACTCAAGAATGATAGACTCTTCAAGAACAACAAGATTCTTAAAATAAGGTAGATATTCTTTTTGGATGTGAACGTTTTTTATTTTTCCATAGTGTAACCATGCATCATAGCCTGTATCTTCAATTGTTTTCATGGGTTTTTATTCCTCCAAACATTTTGATTCTTTTCGTTTACTTGAAGTCACTAATTTTCCAATATGCTTTTTTGGGTTCATCGTTTTTATCGAATACAAACGGCCAGTTCTTTCTTCCTCTCACTGGGAAGTTATTCAACCATGTATAAGCATCACTCGCTCCCCAGAAAGTAACTGAAGAAATCGAGTCTTTGTACTCTCGGAACAGCTTAAAAAATTGCTCATACCGTTCAGCTTGTAATTCTAGCATTTCTTCTGTTGGATGAACTACATCTGTACGCTTGTCTTCATGAGCAAACATGGAAACATCCATTTCTGTAATTTGCAGCTGTACTCCAAGTGATGCATAAAGTTCAATTGCCGCTTTAATGTCGTCCATACTAGGCTGATATAAATTCCAGTGTGCTTGTAGTCCAACTCCATGAATTGGAACGCCTTGCTCGAGTAATGATTTAACGAGTCGATAGATTTTTTTGCTTTTTTCAGGGTTTGATTCATTATAATCGTTGTAAAAAAGGGTCGCATTCGGGTCCGCTTGATGAGCGTATTCAAAAGCTTTTGCAATAAAGTCTTCACCAATAATCTCTAACCATTTTGAAGGTCGTAAGTAGACTCCTTCATCATCAGAAATAGCTTCATTTACAACATCCCAACTATAAAACCGTCCTTGGTATCTTCCTAGCACCGTATCAATATGTGTTTTCATTCGTTGTAACAATGTTTCACGATTGACTTGAGTACCATCTTCATTTGTAAAAATCCAATCTGACGTTTGGTTATGCCAAACTAGAGTGTGTCCTCTTAAATTCATCTTATGTTCATCAGCAAACGCTACAAGCTTATCCGCCTTGTCAAAGGTGAAAATCCCTTCTTTAGGTTGTAATAAGCCAAACTTCATATCATTTTCCGAAGTCAAACTATTATAATGTGTTTTGATTAATTCCTGATTATCTTTCATCGAACGTTCGTTCACTGCTGCTCCAATGTAGAAATAATCTTCATATGTAGATTGAAGAGATTGAATTTGTTTTTTGTTCGTCATAAGATCCTCCTAAAAGTAATACCCGTCTATGTTATCACTAAGATAGACGGGTATTTTAATCATTTCTTTAAATTATACTCTTACTCCTCTAGCCATAAAATGCTAGTTACTCCACGTGGGTAATATTTACTCCCTGAAATTTCTCCGGAGATGATTTGATCACTCCAACTCCAGATAGATAATGTAGGATGTGTCAGCCATTCCACATGAGCAGCATCAGCTTTCGCACCTTTTTTATCCCAAGGAACATCTAG
Source organism: Bacillus alkalicellulosilyticus (assembly GCF_002019795.1). GTDB lineage: Bacteria > Bacillota > Bacilli > Bacillales > Bacillaceae_F > Bacillus_AO > Bacillus_AO alkalicellulosilyticum. The sequence goes on from NZ_KV917381.1 coordinate 2,606,687, forward strand.
TATTTTACGAGCAATGAATTGTGATAAGTAGATTTTACTTAACCATGAGTTGTTACTAGTTGAAGAGATTTTCCATCCACCGTTAGGGAATAAGCATATGCCTTCTTGTAGTACAACCTCTAAATGCTTTTCCAATACTTGAATGTAACTACCAAATCGACCATTACGGTCTAAGGCTTCTTGGCAATTCGTAAAGAATGGGAACACCAATCCTTCAATCGCAGGAATGATTTTTGAATCATTACCTTCTCCGATGACGGCTGGTACATAGCCTTGCTCTGTCACATTTTCAGTAATTGTGTTTGCAGCTCGTTCAGCTTGTTCTCCAGCTGCTCTTGATAATTCTTGCAACCCTTCAGCTGCAAAAATCTTCTCTAGAGCAACATAAGCTGCCCAACATTTCCCTGCAAGATAAAGGTTATTTCGTGCTTGACCAAGTGACACATCTAAACTGTCATACGTTGTGATTTCAGCTCCACCCATAACACGAGTACTATCTAGTCCCATAAGACCATTTCGTTTTTCTGGGTCAGGATGATCACGATTCAACATACTTTGGAAACATTGTTCAAGAATTGGCATCCGCTGTTGTAACCATTCTTTGTCTCCCGTTTGTTCTACATAAACCGCCGCACATAGGAGCCAGTTCACTAACTGTTCTTGTGTCATATGTGAAAAACATCCGTCTAAACCATATAGTTCATAAGAGGAATACTGTGCTCTTGAGAATGTATTAGCGACACCCATATCATGAGTAAAACTAATTCCACCTGGATATTCCGTTTCATCACCAGGGAAACGAACGTTATCCTCATAGCTATAGCGCTCAACAAACAAATCAAGAACATTCTTTACCGTCCACGGATTGAGTTTCATTTCAAAGAAAAGTTGGTCAACTGTTAAATCAAACGTATTCATCATTCTGTACTCACCTTCATTAACAACCCATAAAGGCTTTCCATCTTGTTCTAAAAGTTGAGTACATCCATAATAGCTACGAATTGCATGAGCCATCATAAACTTTTGGTCAGTCGATAAGCTTGAGTCAACTAATAGTTGGTTTGATTCCTCGGCTTTAGCCACTAAAGAATCAAACTGGTCTAATGCATACTCGCCTACCTCTTCAATATTTTTAAAATATTGATTGTACAAATAAGTTGTATCTAATCCTGCTGTCGCATAGCCAGAACGATGGAAACACACAGCAAACTTAAACGTTTTCACTTCACCTGGCTCTGTGTCCATTATTAATGTTCCGACTTTACCTAACCCAAATGTCCAATTTTCTTGGAACGGATTAAGTAAGATATCAACTAAACTAAAGTGTAATGCTGATTGTACATCTGGATCATTGGAAACAATAGAAGTTAATCGGCCTTGGCCAACACCTTTTACGGCTGAAGTATCGTCTAAGCGACGCATCGAACTATATGGATCCGATCCTTCATAACCAAAAAATGCTCTTCTCTTCTTTGTTCCTTTTGAATTATCAATTGTAATTTCCGCAATAACCGCGGGAACTAAAGTAAACTTTAGTTCCTCAGCGGATGCTTTCGTAGGGTCCGGAACCGCTTGGACAGGAGAATAAATCGTAAATGTTAAGTCTCCTGCCTTCCACGTATCTGTTGCTATATTAAACTCCCTTGTAATCTCTTCTTTGGCAAAATGCTTAACGATGTCTGGTTTGTTTGGATCGGGATCTGGATTTTCAATATCATAACGACTAGCTTCACTCTCTGCATCTAAATGGAATGGTAGGCTTTGAAACATGCCACCTTCCTTAGTTTCTAGTCCAATATAAACATTTTGCTTTGGTGAACGGCCCAGTTCTAAATCTAAGCCCCCCCCATTCCCATGGAATCCTAACGTAAAGCTAGAAAACGCTCCAATCGGGGAATGATGTGCATTAAAAAAGATATTTTTAGGTGTATACATAGCGATAGATTCCTTTCCATGACAAAATCTTTTGTATCCATATACTAATAGTTTTTAATTCTGCACTGTTTTTATCTGTATTTTTTAAGTGTTAGCGTATTAACCTTTTACTCCACCAAGTGTTAAACCTTTAACAAAGTACTTCTGTAAGAATGGATATACACAAATGATCGGTACACTTACGATAATCGTCATTGCTGCTCGAACGGCTGTAGGTGTCACTGTATTAGCATTTGCATTTTGTGCAGCTGAAAACGCATCTGAAGGAGATCTTCCTGATAATGATGCATTCGAGTTTTGTAAAATCTTCATTAACTCATATTGTAATGTACTTAAATGAGATTGTGATGAGTTGTACAAGAATACGTCAAACCATTGATTCCATTGGAATACAGCTACGAATAAAGAGATTGTTGCAATTACCGGTATAGCTAAAGGTAATGCGAGTTTGAAAAACTGTGTAAATTCTCCTGCTCCATCAATTCGAGCAGATTCAAAAATCGATTCTGGTAATCCCTCAATAAATGAACGAACAACGATTAAGTTAAATACCCCAATAATCCCTGGAATAATATAAATCCAGAACGTACCAATTAAAGATAATTCTCTCATTAATAAATAAGTTGGGATAAGTCCACCATTGAAATACATTGTTAATACGAATGCAATTGTTACGAATTTACGTAATACAAAGTACTGGCGACTAATCGTGTAGGCAACCATTGCTGTACATAATACAGAAATAGCTGTTCCGATAACTGTACGTAATACTGAGATTAATCCAGCATGTAATAGCTGTGATTCTCCAAGAACATGTTGATAGTTATACAATGAAAATTCTCTAGGCCAAAGGTAAATTCCGCCTCGGACTGAGTCAGTCGCATCATTAAAAGATACAGCTAACGTGTTTAACATCGGGTATAACATAACCACACATAATAAAATCATAAATACTACATTTAATGAATCAAATATCAGGTCATCTAACGAACGACGACTCCCTTTGATTTTATCCAATAACTTCATGATGACCCTCCTCTAGAATAGTCTCGCTTCGCCGAGCTTCTTAGCAATACTGTTTGCTGCAAATAAGAATATAAAACTTACGACTGTTTTAAATATACCGGCTGCTGTGGCAAGTGAGAAGTTACCCATTGAAATCCCGTATCGTAGAACAAAGATATCCAAGTTTTCTGCATAGTCCATATTCATTGGATTCATTAATAGATACTGTGCTTCAAAGCCAGACTCTAAAATGTAGCCTAAGTTCATAATTAATAAGATAACGATAACTGGTCTCATTCCTGGAATCGTAATATACCAAATTCGTTGTAGACGGTTTGCACCATCAATTTCAGCTGCTTCGTATTGCTCTGTATCGATCATAGCAATCGCTGCTAAATAGATGATTGAGTTCCAACCAACATTTTTCCATACATCGGCAGCCCCGATAATACCCCAGAAATATTCACCGACTCCTAACCAAATAATAGGCTCTTTAATAATCCCTAAGTTAGTAAGTACAATGTTTACAATTCCGTTATCAAGAGATAATGCATAAGAAACGATACCAGCTGCTACTACCCATGATAAGAAGTGAGGCATGTAACTAATCGTTTGAACAACTCTCTTAAACTTCATATTTCTAAGTTCATTTAATAGAACCGCTAATCCAATTGCTGTCACGAAACCTAGCACAAGGTTAATAAAACTCATCGCTAACGTATTTCGTAAAACTTCCATAAATCGTGGGTCAGTAAATAAAAACTCAAAATGCTTCAATCCTGCCCATTCTTGTTCAAGTATTGGTCGTGCTGGTCGGAAATCTTGGAAGGCCATAACCCAACCGTATAAAGGAACATATCTGAAAATAAGTAACCAAATTAAAAATGGGATACTCATTAACAATAAAGCTTTTTGTTCACCACATTTTTTGATAAATAACTTGAAGTCAAACTTTTTCTTTGGTGGCTTTTTCTGTTTCAATGGCTCTGTTGTTTGTACTACTGGCTGTTGTATTGACAAAAGTCTCCCTCCTTGTTGTATACCGAAGCATTTATAAATAGGAAAGCTGTGACAATCCTTGTATTCGGTTTGCCACAGCTACTCCTTTTACTAAGCTTCAGTACAAATTACCAAATTCCGTTAATACGATTTTGTACTACTTCAGTATAGAAGTTTTCATATGCTTCAACATCTAGCTTACGGTACTGAGTTACGAAGTCTTCCCACTCTTTTTCGAAGTCGCCAGGTTCAGCTAATACGATACGAGGGTAGTGTCTTCTTGTTAACTCTTGAGAACGCTCGTCAAAGATTTGTTGTGGAGAACCTTGCTCCATAGCTGCGCTCCAAGCTGGGTACCAAGGACGCTCTTGTGGGTCAGCAAACATTTGAGCATAAGTTTCAACGCCATAAGCTTCTAAAGTCTCTAGGTCAGCTTCTCTCAATCCTGCTTGAACTACTTCTGGTTGACGACGTGGTTCAACAGCATTTCCATCAGAGAAAGAACCGTTTACACGAGGCCAGTTCCACTCAAACATCTTCATTCCAACTTCTTCTCTATGTTCTTCGTTTTCAACAAGTGCGATTTGGTCTGCAGTACGGTAGAAACGACCTTCTTCGTTTACATCATAGTGCTCGCCTTCGAAGCCCCAGAATACTAACTTCTGGTTTTCTTCTTTAACTAACTCATTCCAGAATTGAATGATACGCTCTGGATTTTTTGCACTTGTAGTGATACCGATACCACGGTTATTAACAAATGCAGGAGGATCTAGATATTGGTCTGGACGTCCGTCAATTGTAACTGGTAGTGCAACAAATTCACGGTCAGTGTTTCCAGCGTCACGTAATGCGTTACGCGCATCGCCCCATTGCCATCCATAATCAAAGAATCCTAATACACGACCAGATGATAACTTAGCAATATACTCATCGTAGTTAGCTACGAATAATTCGCGGTCTAATAAACCTTTAGCATTCAAATCGTTTAACTTTTGGAAGTATTCTTTAGTAATATCAGAATCAGCATATACTGACGCTTCAAAAGTTTCCATGTCGATTTGTACTCCACCATCATTCGGGAAGCCCGCTAAATGGTTTGGTACGTTAGAAAATGCGAAGAATCTCCAGTCATACGTTAATCCAGTAAAAGGAATTACGTTCATTCCATCGACTTGTGGATTTTTAGCTGCATAATCTTCGATTAAAGCAAAGTACTCATCTACAGTTTTAATTTCTGGGTAACCAGCTTCTTTTAAGATTCCACGTTGAATCCAGAAAGCACCTTGGTCAATTTCCGGGTTAGGAATAAACTCATTAATATCAGCCCCGAAAGGAATGAAATAGATGTTGCCATCGTCATGAGTCATGTGAGTGATGTACTCACCGTACATTTCCATAATGTCAGGTCCGTATTGCTCTAGTAAATCGTTAAGTGGAATAAACGCTCCAGCATCAAGGATTGTATCAATCGCTGCATCCGGAATTAATACATCTGGATAGTCGCCACTTGCAACCATAACACCAATTCTAGTATTCATATCTCCAACGATATGCTCTAGCTTGAAGTTTACGCCAGTTTTCTCTTCTAGAATTTTACCAATTCTAGTTTCGTTACTGTTCATATCTCTTCCTGGTACTGCTGCATTGAAATAAGTGAAAGTAATTGGTGTTGTGTCAAGCTCAGCAGGTCCCTCGTTTGTTTGCTCAGGATCTGTTGTTGGCTCTGGTGTTGCTTCTTCGCCACCGCCACACGCTGCAATTACTAACATAGCTAGCAATGCAATGATAAGTAGTAATAAATTGCGTTTAAACATTTGACATCCCCTCTCGTATCTTTTGATGTGCTTCCTTATTTGAAAGCACTTTCATTATAGCGCTTTCATAGACTTAAAATGACCTACTAAACTATAGTTTTGACTGTGAAAAATTTAGGTTATTTATTAGATTTTTTGAGATTTCAATATATTTTATTATATAAATAGACATTTTTTTCAAAAATGTTGTCAAAAAAGAAGGAACTGTATACATTCCCAGTTCCGTTACACTTAATAATAACTATTTTTACATTGAAGTTTAATCGTTACGGTAGTCCCTTGATTTGGATTACTAACGATAGTAAAGTCAAAGTCTTCTTTATAATATAGTTTCAATCGGTAATAGACATTTTTAATTCCGACACTATCTCCCATGCTATTATCTGATTTCAACTCTGCTACTAATGTATCCAATACTTCTTTAGACATCCCCGCACCATTATCTTGTAACGTATACACAAGATAACCATCAATCAAATCAACTTGGAGGTTGATTATCCCCTTTTCTTTGACGGCTTCAATTCCATGAATACTCGCATTTTCGACAAACGGTAAAAAGGCTAGGTTTGGTATAATACAGTCGTACGCATCCTCTGTTACGTTAATCGTATATTCTAGCTTATCACCAAATCGATATTTTTGAATCTCGAGGAAACATATGACTAATTTCATTTCTTCTCTTACAGTTACCCATTCTTTATTCCATGTTAATGAGTTCCTAAATATCTTTGCCATGTTTTGAATGATTTTTGCTGTTTCTTTTTCACCTTTCATCACACTTCTCATCCGAATTGTTTCAAGTGCATTAAACAAAAAGTGAGGATTGATTTGACTCTGCAATGCACTTAATTGGGCTTGCTTTTCTTTTAATTCTAGGTCCTTTTTTTCGATATTTGCAATATACACTTCATTTATTAGTTTTTTAATTGTCCTCGACATGCGATTAAATTCTCTTGTTAATTCCCCGATTTCATCTTTATCATCAGCATATTTTATCGTTTCAAAGTTTTGATTTTTCATCTTTTTCATATGCTTTAGAACACGTAATAGTCTAACATGTAGTGATCTTGAGATAAAAATAATAACTAATGATGGAAAAAGAAAATTGATACTTGCCAAAATCATAATAATCATTCGGGAATTATACAGTTCCTCTAGTATGTCACTTTCTTCAATTGCTCCAACAATCTTCCAACCGTCAAGGTAATTTCCAGGTAAAAATGCCTCTTCTAAAAGAATTGTATCTGAAGGCATTTCTATCGTATCAAAATCAATAGCACTCGTTTTCCAATCAAAATGTTCATCATTAGAGTATTCAATAATTCCATCTTCGTTGAGCAAATACACTTTGCCTTGGAACGTCACGTTATTAAAAATTTGTCGAATGGTTAAAGGGTTGATGTCTATTTTTATAATCTTTGAATGCTTAGACTTATTTATATAATAATCTAATTTTCGAATGACACTAAACATCTCATATTCTTCGGTTGGATTAGGTCTCATAAATACCGGATATCGTGAGTCACTAATTTCCTGATACCAGGTTGTGTTCAGCGTAGCTTCTGAGATAGGTCGAACTCCACCAGCATAAATGACTGAAGGATTATCTGTATAAAAAGTCAGCGACTGTATCGAATAATAAATGGGACTAAAGCGATTTAGATAGCGTAAGTAAAAATCATAAGCTTCAACATATGATATCGTTGTTGTATATTCTTCATCAAAAAAATCATACATATGATTGTCTGTATAAAACCGAGTCGAAATTCCAACAGCTTGTTCAATTGTTGTCAAAAATTCCGACGTGATTTGATCGAGCACGAGTTGTACATCATTCATCTTTTGTTTTTTAATATTGTTCATCGTTATATTGTAAAAAACAACATTCGTAACAACGATAGGAATGAAAACCAATAGGATATACAAAATTAATAACTTATTGCGAAGTTTAATGTTATTAAACCGATATTTAGAAGGAATCATAACCTAATCCTTCTTCTTCTCTTTTTGTAAGAGATGGTTTCTATATTCAGTGGGAGTCATTTTATTAATCTTTTCAAATTGGGTGACAAAATAATCAGTACTACCAAATCCAACTTTGTCTGCCACTTCATATACCCTCATATCAGTTTGGCGAAGGAGACGCTTCGCTTCATCGATGCGAATGTTTAACAAAAAATCTTTAAAGTACATGCCAAACGTCTTTTTAAACAACTGTCCCATATATACAGGATTCATGAAGTATTTATTGGCGATACTTTTTAAACTTATATTCAAATGATAGTTATTTTCAATATAAGCTTTCACTTTATAAATGTCGCCTTTCATATTATCTTTACGTAACTCTTGAATATAGGAAGCAGCTTCAACAATAAACGTCGTAAACACACGCTTTAACTCTTTTACATCTAAGTTTTTTTCTTCCCACCGAATCATCGTCTTTAATGTCGGCAAGTTATTTTCGTTTCCATCCATGCCATTAATCGTTTGGATTACACCGTAGACTAAGCGATTAATAGAAGTTTTAACCGCTTTCGGGGCAAACATTTTCGATTTAAATTCCCCAAAAATTTCTTCAATGATTTCTGTGATAATATCAACTTTATTCTCCTCGATTTGATCCATTAAAGAGGAATACAATTTATTATTTAATTCATTATACGTAACAGAAATCTCTTTTACTTCTTCAAAAATGATTGGTTTATTTTCATCAAGGATATATTTATAATTACGGATGTCATTAGCTGTGTCATATGTTCGCTTCATTTCCGCAACGCGTTCAATTTTACTTCCTACACATATGGTAGCTTGGAGATGACGATTGCTAATGAAATGATGTATTTTGTCAGCAAAAACATGTATATCGCCCTGTACTTTCATAAGATGGTCGGATGAAATTAATAACCCTAATGCATTATTTTGTTGCTCATATAAAAAAACTTCTTTTTTCTCTCCGATAAGAAAGGGAATTGAATCTTTAATACAATCCTTCAGATCTTTCATACTCTTATCATTTTCTTTCCAAAGGATATTATTCAACTCTACAAGAACATAATAAAAATAATCACTCTGACTTATATTACTTTGTTTTATCCATTCTTCAACAACCAGGTCATGGATACGACCTTCTAACAATTGCGTAAAAGCTTGTTCAAATAATGCCTTTTGTTTTTTGTCTCTTTCTTCTTTTTCACCTTTTAGTTTTTCTCCAAGCTTTCCCAATGTTTCCTCAAGCTCTTCTTGGTCAATCGGCTTTAAAACAAAATCAAACACTTTATACCTAACTGCTTGTTGCGCATAGGAAAAATCGTTATACCCACTAATAATAATAAACTGCGTGTTTAAATCCGTCGTCTCTCTTACTTTTTTGATTAATTCTAATCCGTCTACAACAGGCATTCTCACATCTGTAATCACAATATCTGGGTTGTATTCCTGTATGAGTTGAAAGGCATCTTCTCCATTGTCGGCTTCACCACAAACCTCACAACCGAGCGCTTGCCAATCAATTAAACTTCGTAATCCTTTACGAACAAACACTTCATCATCTACTAATATTACTTTATTCATTAACTAACCCACCTTTTGAAGAATGATTTCTGAATGTATCTTCAAAAATTATGATTACTGTTTATTATCTTCCTCTTTAGATAACAGCATTCCTTGTTTTCTTTCCACTCTTTCAATCGCCATTGAACCACACCACATAGTAACTAAACCAACAAGACACGGTCCGAAGAACGGCATAAGTCCTGGCATGTAATAGAAAAGGAAAAACAAAAGAACAAAGCTAATTGCTAATGTTATTAATGCAAGCGGATTAACAATACCAATAATAATCGCCGTTTTAATATATTGGAGCAATTTAAGGTCAAAATGAACAAAGACCGGGAAAATAAATAGTAGTGCAATTACATATATAAAAGCAGCAAATAGCAAACCGATTAACAAAATCATATGACCAAAGCCATCAATCGTAGCTAAATATGTGTAATTAAAGTAAATTACATATCCAACAGCTACAAAAATCAAGGCCAGCAAGTTACTTTTTACAAATTCTCTTTTGAAGGCGCTGATAAATGTCATGAATATTGGTATATCAGAATCCTTTATCAACCACTTTCGAATAACTGCAAACATCGCCACTGTCGCTGGAACAATCCCTAAAATAACAAGACCAGCTAGCGTAGCAAATAACCAAAGTATATTAACATACGCGACACGCCAAACCCATTCACATGTGCGATAAAATTTACTAGACATCCAGCTCACTTGCATATCCCTTCACTCCCCTTTTTTCAGCAAATTTCGCAAAGTTGTTATAAAAGTTCCTTTAACAATTCCATGCCGAGCTCTTGATGTTGACTATGAACTACAATTACGGCCAATAAATCCGTAGGAAGTTTAATTCCTAAGTCATAAAGAAAAGCTGAATCATTTGTTAAAGGGACGGCATACAAACGATAGTCTCCAGTTTCTTCATCTAACAACATATAATTTTCATAATTAACGTTTGCAGGGATATCGTCTTTTAATTGATCAAGAGGTGTTAAGCCATATGAATCCAATAAGATATGGCGTAATGACTCTTCAACGATAAAAATATCGACTTCCTTTGCTACGATTTCAACTGTTAATTTATCATGAGAAATCGGAAATGCATTAACAATGATATCAAGACCCTTATCTTCAGTTACTACGTTTGAAACGATCTCAGTTATTCTTTCTTCAAATGAGGACGGAATATCCGAAAGTAACATAATGTTTATGTTTTCATCTACGTCAGACTGCCCACCACAAGCTGATAGTATCATTAAAAAACCCATAAAAAGCACAATGTGTTTCATATTCTTCCCTCCCTTTCCTTATAAGGGTTTGTAAACGCTTAAATTCCATTATATAAAGCATCGATATTTAATCGTAAATGATAACTCTAAAATTCTCAACACTTAAAGTAAAGTCTTCGCTTTAAAAAATTTAATAAATCATCTTGAATTGAAAATACTATACTATTCTAGCATAAATAATCTAGAATAACTCTTTCTTTTTAAAATTCACTTTACTTTCCAAAATATTTTCTATAGTTCTTTTATTAAACCATCTTCTCTTTTTTGATATACTTTCCAAAAAGGAGGTATCTATGAAAATAAAACAAATCACCTCAACAAATGTAAACGTTTTCAAGGTGATTGTAATCTTTTTTTGTTGGAGAGGCAAACTAAGAATTGTGTAGCAAAAGGAATACATATACGATCGTAATGTTTTTTTACTTCCGTACATTGAACATGACAGTTTCATTACAACTCTTTTAAAAAGTTTATACTTGTACACTAGTGAGCCGCTAAACCTAGCTTATCAATACAACCAAATATTAAGGAGGTATCATCCAAATGGTACAAAAAGACGGAGCATTTTACACAGGACAATATCGCAATTTATTCAAGGAATACGGCTACTCTGACGCTGAAATAGCTGCAAAAGTAAAGAATACGTGGGAAGAGCTTTTTATTCTTGAAGGCCCGAACCGTATTTATTTTGAAGTCGGTGATGATCTTGGCTATATGTTAGACACAGGTAATCACGATGTTCGAACAGAAGGCATGTCATACGGTATGATGATGGCTGTTCAAATGGATGACAAGGATATTTTCGACCGATTATGGCGATGGACAATGAAATATATGTATATGACAGAAGGAAAACATGCAGGATATTTTGCTTGGTCATGTAGTCCTGAAGGAAAGAAAAATGCCTATGGTCCTGCTCCAGATGGTGAAGAATACTTTGCACTTGCACTATTCTTTGCCGCACACCGCTGGGGAGATGGTGAGGATGAGGTATTTAATTATAGCAAACATGCCAAAGACCTTCTTCACACTTGTATCCATAATGGTGAAGATGGCGAGGGCTATCCGATGTGGAACCCAGACAACAAACTAATTAAGTTCGTTCCTGAATTTGAATATAGTGACCCTTCTTATCATCTACCTCATTTTTATGAGCTCTTTGCACTATGGGCAAATGAAGAAGACCGTCCGTTTTGGAAAGAAGCAGCGGCGGCAAGTCGTGAATATTTAAAAATTGCTTGTCACCCTGAAACAGGTCTCGCTCCTGAGTATGCTTTCTACGACGGTACACCAAATGATGAGAGAGGATTCGGCCATTTTTTCAGTGACTCTTACCGAGTAGCAGCCAATATTGGTCTTGACTATGAATGGTTTAGAGGAGACGAGTGGGAAACTGAATTAGCGAATAAAATCCAAGGATTTTTTGCCGATAAAGAGCCTAGCGATTATCGTCGTTATAAAATCGATGGTACGCCATTTGAAGAAAAATCTCTTCATCCTGTTGGTCTAGTCGCTACCAACGCAATGGCCTCACTCGCAACTGTAGATGGGCCTTACGCTAGACAAAATGTTGAATTATTTTGGAATACACCTGTACGCTCTGGCGATAGACGTTATTATGATAACTGCCTATATCTATTTGCCGTGCTAGCCCTAAGCGGCAACTTTAAAATATGGTAATAAAACCGGCTCGCCGGTTTTATTAGAAGCACTGAGCGCAGCCGCTACCTCTTTTAAAGTCAAACAAAAGTGGGGTTCTTTTGTTTGACGCGTAGCGAGCGGAGCCAGTGCTCTTCTTTGTATAAGCTAAAATGCTCTAAGAATCACTTTCAAAATCCTCCATCCTAGCTTATATCTCTATAACCTTATTACCGTCAAACAAAAATGAGGTTCTTTTGTTGACGCGCAGTGAGAGGAGCCATCGCCCTTCCTGGATTGCTTTCAAGAACATCTTTGAGTAAGCCGTTCTCAACAACTTCATCAATAAACAAAAGCGTTCAGGAGCAGTCCTGAACGCTTTTTATCGTTTATTTATTTAAAACGTTTTTCATTTGTGCTACTAAATTTTCAACCGTAAACCCGTACTCTGTTAAAATGCGGTCCATAGCTGCAGATGCTCCAAATTGGTCAATAGCGATTACATCACCTTCATCGCCAACGTATTTATGCCAACCAATCGAAGAACCCATTTCAATCGCTAGACGAGCTTTCACACTCTTCGGAAGTACACTTTCTTTATACTCCTTTGATTGTTTCTCAAATTGACTCCAGCTTGGCATACTAACAACTGAAACTGAAATTCCTTCTTTGGCAAGTGCCTGTTGCGCTTCAACAGCAAGTGGTACCTCAGAACCTGCCGCTAACAATAACCCTTCAGCTTCCCCTTGTGCTGGAGAAATAACATATGCTCCTTTTTGAACTCCTTCATACGCTACTTCTACAGATTCTGCCGTCGTTAATAGGTCTTGACGACTTAATACTAAAATAGTTGGCTCATCCTTACTTTCAAGTGCTACCTTCCATGCCGCTACCGTTTCGTTGCTATCAGCTGGTCGAATGATATTTAAGCCAGGCATCGCACGGAATGATGCAAGTTGTTCAACAGGCTCATGTGTAGGTCCATCTTCACCAACCGCAATGCTATCATGAGTAAACACGAATGTGACTGGAAGCTTCATTAAAGCTGACAATCTTACAGCTGGACGTAAATAATCAGAGAACACAAAGAATGTTGAACCAAATGGCTTCACTCCTCCATGAAGAGCCATACCGTTTACCATTGCACCCATCGCAAATTCACGTACACCGTACCATACATTACGTCCGCTATAGTCCACAGCACTAAAGTTCGCTTCTCCCTTTAGCATTGTTTTATTAGAAGATGCTAAATCCGCAGAACCACCAAAAACAGATGGAACCTTCTTAGCTAACGCATTTAACGCATCTCCACCCGAAGAACGAGTCGCTACTTTATCTTTCCCAGCCACATACGTAGGAACATCTGTATCCCAGCCAACTGGTAATTCTCCACTAATCGCTAACTCGAGTTGTTCACCTAACTCTTGAAACTGTTGTTTATATGATTCTAGTAATTGGTTCCATTTTTCTTCTTGTTGAATTCCTTGTTGTTTGACTTGGTCAAATAATGCCGTTACTTCAGCAGGAACATGAAATTCCTCTTCATAATTCCAACCATATACTTGTTTAGTTTGTTCGATTTCAGCAGCACCTAATGGAGCACCGTGTGAAGCTGATTTTCCAGCTTTGTTAGGTGAACCATAACCAATCGTTGTTTTCACTTCAATTAACGTAGGGCGCTCATCTGTTTTTGCAAGAGCAATAGCGTTATTAATAGCTTCTAAATCATTACCGTCTTCTACGCGAAGATAGTGCCAGTTATATGCTGTAAAGCGTCCTTTTACATCTTCAGAGAACGACATATTTAAATCGCCATCTAAGGAAATATCATTTGAGTCATATAAAACGACTAATTTACCTAATTTTAAATGTCCTGCCAAAGATGCAGCTTCAGAAGAAATACCTTCCATTAAATCTCCATCACCACAAATACAATACGTATAATGATCAACAACTGGGAATTGCTCTTTGTTATACGTTGCAGCCAAATGAGCTTCTGTCATTGCCATTCCGACAGCCATTCCAAACCCTTGTCCTAATGGACCAGTCGTTGCATCAACACCTGCAGTGTGACCGAATTCTGGGTGACCAGGTGTTTTACTACCCCATTGACGAAAGCTTTTTAAATCATCAATTGATACATCATAACCAGATAAGTGTAACAAGCTGTATAAAAGCATTGAGCCATGACCTGCAGATAATACAAAACGGTCACGGTTAAACCACGTAGGGTTACTAGGATTATGTTGCATATGTTTAGCATATAACGCATACGCCATAGGTGCTGCACCCATAGGCATACCTGGATGACCTGAATTCGCTTTTTCAATACTATCAATTGATAGCGTTCTAATCGTATTAATCGCTACTTGTTCCACACTTACTTGTTTCGTTGACAAATTAATCACTCCTCTAATAAACTATGCGTTACTTTTCTTTACTTTAAAAACAAAATGTTTTTCGAGCACTTGGTTATTTTGGTATCGTAGGATGCTTTCCCCTTCACTAGTTTGAAGCCAGTTTACCGTTTTTGTAGCAAACTTTCCTGCCAATACCGTGTCAAAAGCACTTGGTCGCGAACCTAAGCATTGCGCTTCATCTATCGAAACAATGTTGAAATCCATAGGTTCAAAAGCTTCTAATTTCCCTTGAAGATTCTTTGGATTTACATCTTGGTTCATAAATAAAAATACGTATGTAGCACCCTTTTTAAGCTTTCTCTCCATCTCAGTTTTCACTCTTGCAAGTGCTAGTTCACTTTCATCTCGAACAATAATTCCATCGACCGAAATTGCAGAATCGTCTAATAAACTACTAGAGACATTTCCTGGAATTTGAATTGAGAATACTCTGGTTTGATTTTTTTGTAGTGAACTTGCCGTATCCTTAATTTGTAATACCGCTTGAACGATTGAGTTTAATGCTGTGTCATATCCCAACGTAAGGTCAGAATCAACATCATCATTATAAATAGAGGCCGGGATACAAAGGATATTTGTTACATTATGAAGTAATTTCCTAAGTGGTATTGAACGCTCCAAAGGACCAATAAGTAAAAGATTATCAAAATTCATTTCATCAATAGCTTGGATAAATAGCATCGCATGTTCTTGCTTTACGTCCATGAATTTGATAAAAGGATGTAACTGATGATTGCTGAGAGTTTCTTCATCGGATAATAAATTTTTACTTACAAATCTAGTAGTTTCAGGGTCAAATTCAACCCCCATCAGTGTTGTACCCGCCGGAACACGCTCCATAAGACAGTGTAAATACTGCTTAAGACCACCAATTGATGCTCCTACATTAATAACCCCTGTTTTCATCTGTTGATTCCCCTCTTTGTTCATAGAGTTTTCCTGTCATATCTAATATAAAAGATATACAAGTTCCATCATAAAATAAAACACTTAGTTTGTATAACGAACAAACTAAGTGTTTTGCTTAAAAAAGTAAAGATTCTGAGTTTTAAATTTTAAATTTTAAATTTATTAATTGTTTTTTCTAACACAATGATGGTACCAACTAATCTTTCAGCTAAATTTCCAAGTTCGTCGGCAGCTGCTGCTTGCTCTTGAGTTGTTGCGGTAATTTCCTCAGTTGATGCTGCTGACAGTTCAGCCAAGTGCACCACTTTAGAAATTACTTGTTCTACCTGTGTCTTAGCATTTTCCATTCTTTCAATTGACGCTTCTACAGAAGTCATTTCCTTTGAAATTGTGTCTGTTGTACTCAAAATATTCTCGAAAGAACTTCGCGTTACATCGACTGCCTTTGTTTGGTCATCAAATAATTCTGTAGACATTTTAACTAAGCTTACTGAATTCTTCGTTTGAACTAAGATGCTTCCAATTATTGATTCAATCTCTAGTGTCGCTTGTTTTGATTGGTCAGCTAACTTTCTTACCTCTTGAGAAACGACAGAAAATCCTTTACCAGCTTCTCCAGCACGTGCTGCTTCAATACTCGCATTCAAAGATAGTAAATTTGTTTGCTCACTTATATCTTTAATGACACCAACCATCGATTGAATAGCTTTCACTTCATTATTTAATTTTGTAATAGCCTGGAAGATATGTTGATTGTTTCGACCAACCTCTTCGTTCTTTTGAACTAGTTGATTAATATCACGGATAGATTGACCACTTAACTTATTCGTTTCATTTGTTACCCTTGCTACTGTTGCTACATTTTGAGTCACTTCTTTAATCTCATTTGATAACTCATGCATTTCTTTATTTGTTTTCTCTGAATAGTTAACTTGTTCCACACCACGGTCAGCAACTTCCTCAATAGAGCTAGCAATCAGGTCAGAAGCTGTAGATGTTTCAAGAGAGATTTCTTTAACTTTTTCTGCATTTGCTAACGCCTCTTTAGAAACCTTTACATTTTCCTCAATTAAAGTTTTGATATTCGATAACATTTGATTAAAACTAGTTCCTAATTGACCAATTTCATTACTATTTGTGTAATCTGCACGAACAGTTAAATTTCCTTGTTCTGCATGCTTCATAAGTGTAACTAATTTATTAATTGGTTTTGTAATACTAAACGTTAAGAAAACCCCAATAACTACTGATAAGAAAATAAAGATAGCTAGAATAACATATACAATATATGAAACTTGATTCATTTCTTTCATTAAATAAGACTTAGGTGTACTAATAACAACCTGCCACCCGTTTGCTGATTCTTCTACAGATAGTAATTCTTCATTCTGATTAACTGTTTCAATATTATATGGACTCCCTATTTCATCTGATAGGTTACTAGCAACAATTTTGTTGTTCGTATCAATAACGTAAATGGCTCGTCCTGATGCTTCATCTGATGTTTCAAATACTCTATTAAACACTTCTATGTCCATATACAGAACTAATAATCCAATATCTTGACCATTATTGTTTCTTACATTTCGAAGGACAAAAATATCATCGAAACTACCTTGGAATCCCCCAACCCATAACGAGCTACCATTATTCACCTTAAGATTTTCCACTAGATTAGACTCAATAAAGTCATCTGTACGAATGGTTGAATTGTTATTACCGAATACTTCCCCATCGTAATTGACAAAAAAGAAACCGTTTACAATAGGGGTTGTGTTCACTGCATTTTGAAAGAAATCTGATGCCATTTGTTTTTTTGCGATAAACTCAAGATCAGAGATTTTCCTTTGGTCTATCGTTAACCCATCCAGCAATTCTCGATTTGAATATGGTGTTAAGATAATCTCGTCCACTTCTTCTAAGATTGTATTTACATTACTTGTTAAATGGACACTTACCTCATTCGTGATGTCAGTTACCTGTTTTTCAATCGCATTCCTTGAAACTGTAAATACTAAACTAGCAATGATAATACATGGAATAACTGAACTCAATACAAAGGAAAGAACAAGCTTTGTTCTTAGCTTCATTTTTTTCTTACCATTGGCATTTAGTTCGTCTGTAACAAGCGCTTCTTCTTTCTTTTGGCCTTTTTTACCGATTTTACTAAATTGCTCTTTGCTTTTTTCTATTAGGTTTAATAGCCTCTTTTTAACCATTTCCATCCCCCAGACGCGAACAATTTTAATTGCATAACTACCTTAATACTACTACTTTCAACCTAGAAAGCGCATACAAAAAACTATACTTTATACTTAAAATAGCTTAGATATTTTGAAAAACTATGTCTTTTTTTGTAGTTTTGTGCGAAAACAGTATAGCACTATAAAAAAAAGCTCCCCTTTCAATGAAATATGTAATGTATTTATACCTATATTACTGTAATATCATACAAGACAACATTTGAAAAAGGTGAATAACATTATGGAAAAAAGTAATGTAAAGAAGTTAACTCTATTTGCCATTACGTGGCCGATATTTATAGAATCTCTATTACATATGATGATTCGAACAGCTGATACATTTATGATAAGCCGTGTCTCTGATGAAGCCGTAGCCGCAGTTGGGGTTGCTAACCAACTTGTGATGTTTATGTTTTTCCTGTTTAACTTCGTTGCAATTGGAACAGCTGTAGTCATTGCCCAATACTTAGGTGCAAAAAAGTATAATGAAATTCATATTTTCTCGGCAAATGCATTAGCATTAAATTTAATATTCGGTGTTATTATTAGCTTAAGTATGGTTTTGCTTGGTTCTACGTATCTCGGGTTCTTTAAATTAGATTCAGATATTTTTTCTATAGCCCATCATTATATACTCATTGTTGGAGCTGCTTTGTTTCTTCAAGCCATTATGCTTACCATTTCAGCCATCATTCAAGCTCATGGTCATACGAAATATACTATGTATGTAACCGTTGGGATGAATATTGTTAATATTATCGGGAATTATTTATTTATTTTTGGAGCACTTGGATTTCCACAATTAGGGGTAACGGGTGTTGCGATTGCCACTGTCTTTAGCCAACTCCTTGGAGTTATTGCTAACTTTTATATCCTATTTAAAAAGGTGAACATAAAGCTGCCTATTCCTCACCTTCTTCGTTGGCAATTTCAACGTGTTAAAAAATTGCTAAGTATAGGTGTACCAGCAGCAATAGGACAAATTTCATACTCCGGAAGTCAGGTAGTCGTAACTGGTTTTGTTGCTTCACTTGGAGCAGACATGCTTGCTACGAATATTTATACGTTAAATATCTTATATATCATTATTATTCTCTCTATCTCACTAGGAAGGGGCACCCAGATCATAGTCGGACATCAAATCGGGGCTGGTGAACGAGAAAAAGCTTATAATGAGGCGCTTAAAAGTGTAAAGCTGAGCATTATTCTTACGATAGTGGCAACAATTATCATCGTCCTCTTTCGAGAGCAACTCCTTGGTTTATTTACAAGCAATCCAGACATCATCCTAACTGGCTCAATGATGTTACTTATGGGCTTACTTCTTGAACCTGGAAGATGCTCCAATATTGTCCTTGGGCAATCGTTACAAGCGGCGGGTGATGCTAGATTTATGATGATGGTTACCATTGTTATCATCTGGGGAATGAGTGTACCGCTTTACTATATTCTAGGGCTTCATTTCGGCTTTGGTATCCTTGGGATTTGGTTAGCCTTTATCATTGATGAATGGGTTCGAGGTATCATACTGTGGTGGCGTTGGCGTTCAAGGAAATGGGAAGATAAAGCATTAGTAAAACAAGAAAAACAAGAAGTTCAAGCTGGTTAAATGAAAAGAAGAAAAGGCCGGGACAAAGGTAACAAAACATTCTCAATGGCTTCACTCGCCACCATCATAAAACCCACTCACAACGGGTTTTATGATGGTGGCGGTTTCGCTCATTGCTAAGAGGGTGAGACAAAAGGTAAAGAACAACCTTTTGTCTCACCCTCTTGTTCTTTACTGTAATCCTTTATGGATGATTATTGGCACTAACCTTGGTATGATGAGTAAAAGGATATACGTTGCCGATTAAGGAGACTTGCGATATGAATTCATCGACTAAAGAAGGACATCACATGAACTATTCATTAATGACGTTTGTTTTATTTTGGTGTGGCCTGGTCATTTTAATAAGCATGTATATGACGATCCCTCTTATCCCTGTTTTTTCAAATACCTTTAGCATTTCTATGAGTCAAGCCGCCTGGGCTGGGAGTTCATTTTCACTATGCTACGCTTTTGGTTGTTTCCTTTATGGCCCGTTTTCTGACCGGTATGGCAGAAAGATTTTCTTAGTTACAAGTATATGTATCTTAACGGTGATTACGTTTGGTATAGGCTTTGCCAATAGCTTTTTTTGTCTAATCCTTTTACGTTCTTTACAAGGTCTTGTCGCAGCTGCGTTTGCACCAATTTCTCTAGTGTACGCGGGCGAAATGTTTCCACCTCACAAAAGATTAACAGCATTAGGTTTTATAAGTTCTGGACTATTAATGGCCGGGATTGTCGGGCAACTATTTGCTGGGTATATTACTGAATATGCAAATTGGAACGCTAGCTTTTTTATACTTAGTATTCTTTTCTTTGTAACTGCTATTCTTGTTATTACTTGTCTTCCGAAAGACAGAATACCTCATGCAACGGAGGGAGTTTTTCAAAAATTCAAGCAACTTTCTTCGTTGCTTGCAAAAAAACAGCTATTACTCTCATACTCAATTACATTTATGTTGCTGATGTCATTGGTTGCCTTATACACCATTCTTGGGACTTATTTAGAAGCAAAACCATTCAATTTATCTTCACAACAAATCCTTTTTGTTCGTGCAATGGGGATTTTCGGCATGCTAGTTGCACCATTCGCTGGCCAAATCGCTCGGAAAATGGGGATTCTTTTTGTTCTTAGAGTTGGATTGCTTTTATCAACCATTGGTCTTTTAACGATCGGTCTTATTCCATCCCTTACCTTTATCATCATAATGAGCATCATCTTTGTTACGGGGCTCTCACTTGTCACCCCAGTGATGATTTCCATCATTAGTAATCTAGCTAGCGAAATAAGAGGCAGTGCGGTATCGTTCAATGCTTTTATATTATTCCTTGGCGCGAGTACTGGTCCTATAATAGCTATCTATTTTATAGAAACTGCAACTTATCTGGTTGGATTTTTAGTTATCGGCGTTTTTCTCTTTGTAGGTCTAATTATCTCATTTATTATCAAAGTTCCTGATCCTTCTCCTGCCCCAAAAAACAAAGCCGCCGTTTGAGAAATAAAAAAAGGAGGATGAGACAAAAGGTAAAAAACCAACCTTTTGTCTCACCCTCTTTTTTCAACCTATTACATAAAAAACGGGATAACATACCATCTAACAATCGTAATAAATACGACAATTGCAATGAATATCGTGATATTCGCTTGGGTCCTTTTGGATTTTTGGTTACTCAAAAATTTGTAGCGGTATAAAAATACACCCAAAATCCCGACGCCGAATAAGAAGTGAATGATGTTTCGGTCTTCTTCAAAAAAGAACATTCGTAATATAATGACCCAAAAAATTAAGTAGATTATCATTAAAGCTTTATTTTGATTCATATTCTGATACCCCTTCATGGTCGTTATTTAAGACTAATTCCTATCCATAAATAATAATGGATCCTCATATTTTAAAGCGCTTACAGCCAATATCAATCATAGCACATTCAATTATACACTTTTTATGGTCCCTTTTCATTACATGAACTAAAGTAAAACCATAAAAAAATTAACAAGACCGATTTCTTGCAGTAAACGTCTAGGTTAATCTATTCTGCGTTGCATCCTTTTATATAACAAAATCAATAATAGCAGATGATAGCCAACTCCTGCTATGAAAAATAAAAGATAAGTTATAAAATAAGCATGAAAAAAAACTTTTGCTGACCAAAATGTAGGAAATAAACTCACGCCTACCTGCCACTGCCACGGTAAGAAATAAACAGCTAACGGTGCTAGGATAACAATTCCTGCCCCTTTTGATAAAGCCAAACCCTCTACTTTATTAGCCGCAAATGTACCTAAGAACAACGTAATCAATGGTGTTAATAGCCCTACTAGTAAAGTGAGTGGAATAACAACTACTGCACGTAGGTTGATTAAGTTCGTAAAATAAAACATAAAAACACACATCAGGACGGTACAAACATAAGGTAGGACGAGGCGTACGACAAGATAACCTGATTTTTGTAATGGCGTCACAGCGTAGTATGAAATCAGATTTTCATCCCTTTCATCAAGCAACATAAATCCGGCAAGTGTCCCTATTAGTAAAGGTACAAGTTGTAGGATGAAAACAGTAAGTAAATCAAAATAGGAAGTTAAGTCAAATTGAAACTGTAGCAACAGCCATTCCGAAAGTATCGGAGGAACGATTTTAAAGACAATGGCAATCATGGCCATCCCAAAGACGACCATCAATAACATTGGGTCACGACGAACATTTTTGATATCTGACAACGCCAACTGAATGATTGGTTTCACGTATCACCCACCTACCTTCAAAACAACCTGTGTATGAAACGAATGCTGAGCCCACAAAAAGGCGATTCCAAGCCAAACTACGATACTCGTAAGTAACAACACCATTTCTCCTACTCCAACAGGTGAGAATGTAGAATTTATCAAAAGCAATGAAGCTTGTGTTGGAAGAAGATAATACAATGGTGAATCATAGAGCTGAACAAACCCAACGATCGGAACACAAAAAATAAGCGCATAAAATGGTGACATGAGAAAAAAGCCATTTAACGACTTACAGCGGACAGCAACTCCAATTCCAATCAACGTAAAAAAAACTGATGTGAGAAATACGCCAAGGATGAATAAAAACGTAATATGATAGAGGCCAAAAATAGCAATATGAATAACTGATGCCGTTAAAACAGATAACAACCCAAGCGATACTACTTTCGACAACAGGTAATCTCTTATTTGTAGAGGGGTTACAAACAAATTATCGTAGATGTTTTGTCCTTTCTCTAAGAGAATGATTCCCCCAATGAAAAAGTATCCTAGTGCACTTGGATCAGAAAAAACAATAATTACCGTTGTCATCGGTTTCGCTTTCTCAGGAATGAAAGAGAGTAGCGCAATATACATCAGTGTAATAACGGCATATACTAGATAAAAGCCATGACGAATTTGAAACTTTACATCTTGTCTTAGCATGACCATTAGACTATTCATACTAAGTGTCTCCCCGTAACATCTATGAAAATATCCTCCAACGTCGTTTCTTGCGTATGGATCGTTTCAATTTCTGATTCTTTCAGTAAAGTAAGGAACTCTGAATTAAGACCAATTTGATGTAATCGAAAGTCCTTTTTTTCCGTATGGCCGAACTGGTCTTTGTATTCCACTTTGACTACTTTCTTTCCCCTATTAATTTTAAGAGCACGTGGTGAGTCAATTAAACTTATTTTTCCATCGACAATGAATGCAACACGGTCACAGATTTGTTCGGCAATGGTCATGTTGTGTGTTGTTATCACAATTGTTTTTCCTTGCTTCTTCTTCTCAAGAATAATATCTTTAACCAATTTCATGTTTGTTGGGTCAAGTCCTGATGTCGGTTCATCTAAAAAAAGCACATCAGGGTCATGTAAAAGCGCTCGACATAAATTCAATCTCATTTTCATTCCCTTCGAAAAATTCCCTACTTTCGTGTTGGCATCCTTTTCTAATCCGACTCGGGTTAGCAGAGTCATAGAGTCTTCAACTTGAGTAGAGTATAAGCTACTAAAAAAAGTGAGGTTTTCAATGGCAGTAAACCGTTGATAAAAATTTGGAAACTCAAACGCTACCCCTATTTTTTCAAAATAAGAAGCTTGAGCTTGACTTAGTTCCTGGTCAATCACCTCTACATGACCTATGTAATTTTTCAATATCCCAATTAGAATTTTCTGAATGGTACTTTTTCCTGCACCAGATGGTCCTAAAAACCCAAAAACTTCACCTTTCTCAATTGTGAAGCTTATATCCTTAATCGTATTCTCAGCATTTCCAGGGTACTGATATTGCAAATGTTCTACTTTAATCATCTTTTATCCCTTTCTCAATCATATATTAGATTCTCACAATTCTCTTAGTCGTCTTTTTACTACGTACGTTTCATTTTTTCATAGAGTTTTTAGTTTTGACACGGATATGGTTTTTCCCTCTAAAACTATTGCATATTTCTGCCAAGTAAAGTATATTATGTGAATCTTAATAATGTAAGGGGAGAAAAAAATGAACATAAGACCTGTTCAGCCTAGTGATAAAAGTATACTTACGCACTTAATGTACCAATACATCGTTGACTTTTACCAACGTCCAAAACCAAAAGAAGAAAACGTTCATGAGTTAATTGAAACGTTATTACAAAAAAAAGAAGGCATCCAGTTTATTGCAGAAAATGAGGGTGAATACGTCGGCTTTGCAACATTATATTTCAGCTTCAGTACAACTAAGGCCGCTAGAGTGACGATAATGAATGATTTATATGTAGTAGAGCAAGCCAGAGGAACTGGAGTGGCTCAGCAGTTGTTTAAAGCATGTGAAGACTACACCAAAGAAAATGGCTATGCCTATATGTCTTGGGTAACAGCATCAGACAACCTGCGTGCCCAACGCTTCTATGAAAAGATGGGTGGGGTTCGTGGAAGTTGGGAGAATTACTCGATATAAACATTAGTTTTTTTCTTCCTCCGCTTTAGTCAAACGATTAATTACCATGGAAGAAGAGCTTCGGAGATAACTGGTATAAATAGGCCGGAACGATTGAGGGCACTGTAAAAGTTAAAAACCGAACTTTTTTATATGGTTGCAATGGCTCCACTCGTTGCCCGCCTGCTACGAGAAACCCCCTCGTAGCAGGCTTATAAAAAATGCAACGGTTACGCACATTGCATCGAGGGCACTGTAAAAGTTAAAAACCGAACTTTTTCAGTGCCCTCGGTAAAACAACCTTTCGTTCCGACTCTTTAATACTTTAATTGTTATTGTACTTTTTCACCCGCTGGGATTGCTTCGTTCAATAATGCACTTAATTTCTCATAGTCAACCTTCCAGTAATAACCATTACTATTTTGAACATAGTTCATACCCATAACCCACAAGTCACCACCATAAGTAGTATTGTCATGCATTTGAATTAGAATTTGCGTGTATTTTTCAGGTTGTTCATCAAGTGAAAAACTATTAACTTCTGAGTATTGTTCTGACTTAGATAACAACTTACCTATCCGCGATACTTCCTTTTGATTTGTAATTAGATATTGAGAAGAACCCTCTTCATTTTCGATACTGACAATGAGTTGTTTTATATCATTTTTAGAGAGAGAAAATCCCCAAATTGAAATATGTGTTTGAGAATGAACTCCACCATATGCCATTACTAGAATCAAAGGAATTAATAAAATAGATATTTTTTTATTCATTCAAAGGCTCCTTCTGCCAGAATAATACCCTGATTAGTACACTTCTTATTAAACTTGTATAGTCATTACTACATATATATTAACATAGTCTTCCTAATAGTCTAACAAAAGAAGGTTAGACAAAAGGGGTGTCTTTACCCTTTTGCCTCACCCTCTCAATAATTTCACTTCGTCACAATATGGCCGCCAATATCCCAATGGCTATAATAATTAGGACGAGACATCCGAGGATATTGAGGATTTTTTCAGCATAAAAATACCATAAAAATCCTCCGATTATCCCAAGGATGGGTGTTCCAATAAATGAAAGAATAATTCCTAAAATGATCGCAACGGCTATTGAACCTCTTGATTCATCGGCTATAGGTTGAGAATACGTTGTAGCCGCTGTTTCTTGACGATTATATGATGGTTGTTGCCTAGGTTGGTGATTGTTGTAGTTACGATTTTGCCTTACACTTGCCTCTGCATCTCGTAACCATGCAGATACTTCTCGATTTGCGCCTTTGTTAATATCTTTAATGATCGATACTAATTCAGCATACCCAGGGTGGTCCGATTGGATATCAATACAAATGTCTATTAAATTACTCATCACAGATTCCTTGTCTCTTTGATTTGTCGCTACATTTTTTATGCGATGGACAATTCTTTGATGATGCTGTTTATTATCGACAATGTCTGTTAAGAAAAATAACTCTGTTAACAACGGCAATTCTTGAGGTGTTTCTTTACTATACGAAAACTTTTGCTCAAGAATGTTAATCGCATCATAATATTCTTTTAAATCAACATGAATGTTAGATAGTCTTAAATAATAATTGGCTTCCCCAGGATTAATATCAATTAACTTCCGCAGAAAGGATTTCGCTTTCTGAAAATCCCGTTTTTCAAAAAACAATCTAGCTAGCAACTGCGTGACATACTCATTTTGAGCATTATTCATATAAAGATTCATAAGCGTTCGTCTTGCATCATCATAGCGTTTAAGTTCTAATTCACAATAACCGATGTTTTCTTTTACCGAATCATCATCAGGATATCTTCGGTTCATTTCTTGCAGCAATGATAGAGCTGAGTAATAATTCTCTCGGTCATATTCATCTAACACTTGCTGTTGCAGTTCTTGATAAACTCCATCATCTCTTTGAGAGCGGTCATATTCTGCTCGTTTATTATCATCAAACAGTGTTTTATATGCCTTTGTAAGGATTTTAAATTGTTCTGGATGCGTTTCATTTGGATAAATACGAACCATCTTATAGTACGCACGCTTCACTTCTTGGGCAGTTGCAGTTTCAGAAACTTGCAATATCTCGTAATAATTATCAGTTTCTCTCATAGCTACCTCCAATAATGTCTCGTAGAAGCGCATATGCATGTTGGCCGGTCCAATCATCTGTATAATCGGAAGTAATTTTTTCTAACAAAGCAATTCCTTCTGTCTTTTGTCCAGCATTTAATAACAGCTGCGCTTTTAATAGCAGGACATCATCGACATACGGCGACTCTTGCAATTGTCTTGTATCACTTTGAAGAAACCTGTCTATTAAAGGTTCAATCGATGGGTCTTCGTTATTTATACGCAATTTCGATTGTAGTAAAAAGAAAAAGGCATCGTCAGAAAAATAATAGCTTACATTCATTTGTATACTTTCTTCAAACGCTTGACTAGCCAGCTCATATTCCCCACTTTTAAAAGCGTTCATCCCATTTTCATAAGAAATCTTTGCAGCTTGAAAGACAAGGTCATCCCAATTAATTTCAGTGACCGATATCACGTCTTCCACTTCTTGCTTAAACTCTTGCACAAGCTGTAATTCCGTTTCTAATTCAGCCTGTGTTTCTTCAAGTTGATGGACTTGTTTATCCAAATCAGCAAGCATTTCTTCATACACTTCTGTTTGTGGTGCAACGACAAGAAGAGGCTCAGCTGCCACCTCAATCATTTCTTTTGGGGCCAAAGCCTTCATTGCTAATGCTCCTACTAGCAAGGATGCTACTAATCCAGAAGTGTATAGCAATCTCTTAATATTGACTGTCCGTTGGCTTCCCTGACTGTTACGAATCTCTTCAATTACTACATGAATCCTTTGAATGGAGCTACATTGTTTTTGATAAGCGGCTAAGGAATGATACACCTGTTCCGCTTCATCAACTTGCTCATTTAACAACAACAACAGCAAATACGCCTCATAACAAGAAGTCGGAAGAGGAAGGTCTTTCTGTAAAAGCTCCCCTTTCATTTCTTGCAATGCCAATTCGAATTGCTCATCTCGGATATGTGAAATTACACGATTATAGCAATCATAAATACTATCATACTCTGGAAGGAGCTTCTCAATTTCCCTACTCTTTTCTTCAACTCCTTCAATTTCATTGTCGGTTATTGAAGTCCACTGAGAAAGGGCACGGTGCGGATATCCTGTTAGGACATGTAATAGTCCCAAAGTCCATCGCGAAAGTGAATGTGTCGGAAATTTTTTAAGCACAATTTCTAAATAGTGGGCGGCTGCCTCATACTTTTCTTCTTGTATAAATACGAGAGCTTCATTGTATCTCTTTATTGTATTCTGCATTCGGCTACACCTCTAAACTAGTTCAATTAATAAATCAGTCAACTCGTCCTCGTATTTTTTGACAGCTACTGTGTCGTTTTTTTCTAATGCATTTCGAAGATTCGCTAACAATCCTTCGATTTTTTGACGCTCACTACTATCTACTTCATCAATCATTTTCTCTGCACGATTAATGACATTTTTCACTTCATGGTAAAGCTCAGACTGATTCCATTCTTGCTCCATTCTTTCCTTGGAAGCAGCTACTTCTTGGTCGGTCATAACGCCTAATTGAGTTCGAATTACTCCTGTTTTTTTCTTACCTGTGCTAATGACAGTCGCTTCAACTTGAAGTAAGCCGTTAATATCATAGGAAAATTTCACTTCTATTTTTTCTTCCCCCGCAGGACGTGCTGGAATTCCGTCCAAGATTATATCCTTTGAGAGCAGCTTTTCTTCTTTTACATAAATATCTTCATCGTCACCTTGATACACAGGAATGCTTACAGAATCTTGGTTATCAGAGATCGTAGAGTAGATTTTACTTTCTGTAATAGGAACCGTACTGTTTCTTGGAATAATCGGGTCAAAATAGCCTGGCATTGGTTGTCCACCGATATATTTCACAACTTCGGTCCCTAGTGTATATGGACAAACATCAATAACCATTAATCCTTGTGCGCTATCTAGCTCACCACTTTTAATTCCACCTTGTACTGCAGCACCTAAGGCTACCGCCTCGTCTGGGTTCAGGTCTTTTCGTAATGGTTTAGAAAACTTCTTCTCTACTAGCTCTTGAATAAGTGGAATTCGAGTAGAACCACCAACTAATAGCACTTCATCAATATCAGCAATCGCTAAACTTGCATCACTTAGTGCTTTTTCAACGTGTTCTAATGTAGACTCTGCTTTATCTCGAATTAAACGTTCAAATTGGGTTCGACTAATCTCAAGGTCAAGTGACAATGGCATGTTATTATGAATGGCAATATATTGAAGCGTAAAGCTAGCTGTTGTTTGTGTCGATAACGTCTTCTTCACGTTTTCTGCTTCTTCTTTTATTCTAGCTTTTCGTTGTAAAATTTCATCTTCCGAGCCAATGGATAGCAGGTCAATTCCTTTTTCCTTTTTAAATTCGTTAATGACATAATCAGCAAGTGTATTATCAAAATCCATTCCACCTAGATTATTGTCTCCTGCACTCGCTTTTACTTCAACGACACCATCAAATAACTCAACAACAGACACATCAAATGTTCCACCGCCAAGGTCATAGACAAGAATATGTTGGTCTTTGTCCATATTCTCAATTCCAAAAGCAATCGCAGCAGCCGTTGGCTCATTAATGATACGCTCTACTTTTAACCCTGCTAGCTCTCCTGCCTTTTGAGTTGCTTTACGTTGTGAATCTGAAAAATAAGCAGGTACGGTAATGACGGCTTCATGAACTTCTGTTCCAAGAAAGTCTTCAGCAGATGCTTTTAAATATCTAAGGATATGAGCTGAGATTTCTTCTGGACGATATTCTTTGCCCGTTACCGTTACTTTTTCTTCCGTACCCATGAGACGTTTCACTTCTAATACCGTCTCTCTTGGATAACTCGGATATTCCTTTTTCGCGATTGGACCTACTTTTATTTCACCTTTTCGGTCAATTTGAAAAACAGAAGGTGTCGTGCGATGACCGTTTTTATTTTCAATAATATGAGGTTTTCCATCCTTTAAATAAGCAATTGCTGAGTTTGTTGTTCCTAAATCTATTCCTATAATTGTCATTGGTCTCTCTCCCCTTTAGTAAATAGTGATTACTTTTGCTTCACGAATTAATTTTCCGGTTTCTTTAAACCTGAATCCCCGTTGATGAACGGAATAGACCTGAAATTTTTCAAGTTCGGGAGCTGTTTCTGGTGGAACAGTTCCTATACTTATCATGATTTCACCATCTATAAACTCACCAAGAACCTTTATTTCTTCTATTCCAACTGCACTTAATTCATCTAGGTACGATTGAATTGTTTTTTCTATCTCTGAAGCCCACTCTAGCAACTCAGATTTCAAAGCAGATTGATAGATTAAATCCATTGAATCGATCGATTTTAACAAAATATCGATTAAAGCTTTTGAGTGAATCGTAATCTCTTCTATCGTTTCTTTCGTTTGATTGTGGTCAACATGTTTTGGTGCTAGTTCTGTTAAGCCTTCAATTTTATCTTGAAGCTCTTGATTTAGCTTAAAAGAAGCACGATTTCCTTTTTTCACTTCGGACTTAATTTCATTAAACAATGCCTCGAAATCAAGAGTCACCTGTGGACTTTCTTCTTTAAGTTGAAGTTCAGTTATCGGCTTTAATTCAAGCAATTGATTGCGAATGGTCGTAAATAATTTCTCAGTCATCTCATCACCTCTGTAGCGCTTTTGTAAATAATCTAGAAAAACTTCAATTACGTTAGTATGACTGACTTTTAATTCAGCAGCCCATGTTTGAGCTAACTCTGTACCTTCTCTAGAGGTTGAAATAAAAGAATCATAGATTTGCCTAAAATGGTCGGCAAATTGTTTACACACAAACGTGTACTGTAAATCAAGCAGAAGGTATAATCCCTTCAGTAGCTCGTCTACGTCCTTTTGCTCGAGTTGTTGTATAGCCATTGCTTTTTTCTTCTTTTTAAATATCACGTTGAACTATCCCTCCTTGTATCGGGTAGTCATGCTTTGCTATTGAAATCCATCCTTTAAAAAGTGGTTACGTTCTTCCTTGGATTTTCCGTTAAACTTTACAAGTCTCATTACTTCTTCGTCTATGAGGTCAAGTTCCCCTAACTCTCGGCTATTGACTTTGTTATCAACCACTTGGGCGGCTTTTGTTAAAATCGCATCTTCTAAAAGATTACGAACGAGTCTTCCATTACCGTGTGTAGTAGGGTTTTCAATCACTTGCTTTTCAATGAGCTTACTGGCGATCTGCTTAGCCTCTGGTTTCATCCTGTACTGCTTGTCTTTAAGTAACAAATCCATAATCTCTGTCAGCTCATTCAAGCTGTAATCAGGGAAATCGATATGAAACTTAAAGCGAGATTGCAAACCTGGATTGGCAGCAATGAAATCTTTCATTTCTTTTGGATATCCAGCTAAGATGACCACTAAGTTCGAACGATTGTCTTCCATTTCTTTCACGATTGTATCGATAGCTTCTATTCCAAAGTCATTTCCACCTGAGAACCTTGTTAAGGCATAGGCTTCATCAATAAATAGCACGCCGCCTTCAGCTTCCTTAATGACTTTCATCGTTTTGGTTGCTGTTTGTCCAACATACTCAGCGACTAAATCTGCACGTCTTGCTTCGACTAAATGCCCTTTTTTTAATACACCTAAAGCCTTATAAATACTAGCCACAATACGAGCAACTGTAGTTTTTCCGGTACCGGGATTGCCACTGAACACCATATGTAGACTTAGATCATTAACCTTAAAGCCACCTTCACGTCGAAGTTGTGAAAAAGTGACCCAATTGCTAATTTCATGGATGCGCTGCTTTACGCTATCCAAACCTATTAATGTATTCAGCTGGGCCAGGGCTGCTTCGATAGTTATGTTTTCTTCTTCACACGAAAGAGCTTCGACTAACTCTGGTCTTTCTGCAATTTCCTGTTCGAGCAAGTCGATCCAACCGATAAAATACCCGATGGCATCCGTCATCCCACTCATTGAAACAGCAGCCTTTAGTGAAAACCTAGCTCTTCGTAAACACTTTTTCACTTCGTAAATATTGTAACGATTCACAAATTCGATATTGTCTTTAATGTCTTTATGAACAAATAAATGTTTGTTTTCAACCGTCACATGAGCGTATTGTACAAAGAAGTCTGCATCTTTAGTTGGTTGCGCAAGTGCGGCTAACCACTCTCTTTCAGCCGTGTTCTTGTCTCCATCCTGTTTGTAATACTCTGCTAGCTCTGCATTCCATTTTGACATACTCATTTGAATCGATGCTTTAATCGCCAGGATACGCTCAGTATCTCTCCAAGAATTTTGCCTTCGAACTTGTTCAACGAGAAACTCCTCGGTTCGATCTAATAAACGATAGGTTCTTAAAAAAATATAATCAACTGTATCCAAGTCTTTTTCATGAAGTGCTTTGTTCATATCTTCAGAGATGTCTTGAAACGATTCGTTTAAAAAAGATATTCGGTCATCTTTCACAGCGGTAATCACCTACTCTCATTCGTTGTTGTCCTTACCTTATCTAAAAACTCTGATTTAACTGATAGAGCGACCAATAGTTCACTTTCATTCGGTCTATTGCACGGTTCACCTGATAACTTGGTTCATGTGCCATTTCATCTAGGATGTCATCAAAATAGTCACTGCTTTTATCGTCACTTACATTTGATAAATAAAGAGCAATAAGTCTCTTCAACGAATAAGTAATCAAGGGGTCATGTTCAAACTGAGCAAAGCTATCATGAGAGGACACTGAAAAAGTTCGGTTTTTAACTTTTACAGTGGCCTCGATCATGAAGCTCTTTACGTTCTATGGCCAATGATAATAACTCAGTAAAAAAGTCTTTTCTTTTAGAAAAAACCGTAGAATATTTGATATCAATTCGTTTCACATTGGCAATCACTAGTTTAGGTTCGTGAAGTGCATCGAATTGAACATTGCTATACGCAGTATCTAAGCTGTCATTAAACTGCTCTTCTTCAAGTTCATCTCCAAATAAATAAAGATAAAGTAAGTGTTTTAGTGATGACATGATTTTTTCGTCTTTTTCCATCAGTTCAAACTCAGCATATAACTGTTTATTACCAAGCGTCCGCTCATGAAGTTCTCGCAAGTCCATGTTATCCGGGTCTAATTCCACACCTTTTTCTGTGAGATAATAAGCCCATTTATACCATTTGTATTTAAAAAGCTGAAACGCAAATGTTCCAAACTGTTGGGCAACGTACTGTTTTTCTTCTGGATACACATGCAAAAGCTCTTCGATTTCATATAATGTCTGCTCCATATCTGTTACTTTTTTTGCCAATATAGATAGTTGCAATAACTTAAATATGTACATAAATCTCCGAAAGCCTTCATTCTCTTTTGTATCTAGAACCTGTAGTAATGTCGCGGTTGCTTTTGAATAATCGTTCATACGAACAAACACATCACATATCGTAAATATAATAGTAGGGTCTTGAGGGTCTAACTCAAGTGCTCTTCTATAGATATCGATTGCTTTATCATTCTGATTTTTATTTTCATAAGCAGACCCCAAGTTGTACCAGTATGTCGCGTGATGTGGTTCTTCTTTTACTAGTTTTTCAAATTGCCTCATCCCTTTATCTACATCTCCGTTGTAAAGGAATGCTAGTCCGAGCTGATTACGAACGCTTAACAGCGACGGCTCAATTAGTAGGATTTTCTTTAAGTTATGAATGGCTTCTAAAAAATTCTCATGCTGTAAGCTCTCGCTAGCCCGTTGTTGGTACTTTTGTATTTCTTCACCATACGTTGCCATCGTATCAAATTCTTTTCTAGACTTCTCATTGCTTAGTACTTCATATGCTCTTCTAATGAGCATAAATTGGTCTGGGTATTTTTCATTTGGAAATTCTCGAATCTTTTTTGCATAGGCCTTTTTTACTTCCATCTGGTTGGCCTTGGATGTTATTTCAAGTATGCCATAGTGATTTTCTAGCATAAAGACACCCCAACCCACAGGTTTCACTTGGTTTATAATACTTTTTTCACAAAACTATTATACTATTATTTTTTTCGACAATCTATGCTAATTTCCAATTTTATTTTAATCATACCTAACTTCTTATATGAAATGAGAAGATTAGGATGATATACTATTGAAAAATCTGTATTAATGGAGTGGGTGCGGATGAAAAAACAAAAAGAAATACGAAAACAACTCTTTAACCTATTAGGCGAAACCCCAGCACCTATAAAGGTTTCAGGGCAAACGATAAGTACCATACAAACCGATGATTATATTATCGAAACGTTGAGTCTTGATTTAAATGGCATCGAAGACGTTCCTGCTTATTTTGTTCGCCCAACTAACGCAACTGGAAAAACGCCGGCTGTTTTATTTGCTCATTCTCATGGCGGGTATTATCACGTAGGGAAAAATGAATTAACTGAGGGAAATGAGTATTTACAAAACCCATCTTATGCGAAAGAACTTTCGAAACTTGGGTATTCAGCCCTATGCATCGATATGTGGGCGTTTGGGGAAAGACGAGGTCGTACAGAACGGGAAATTTACAATGAAATGCTCTGGTCAGGTCAAGTGATGTGGGGGATGATGATTTTTGACCAACTTCAAGCGCTTGATTACCTATGCTCACGCCCAGATGTCGACGAAACGAGAATCGCTAGTCTTGGTATGTCTATGGGAGGAACGATGTCATGGTGGCTAGCAGCTCTTGATGAACGGATTAAAGTCTGTATAGATATATGTAGCCTATGTGATTACGAGAGTCTCATTGAAACACGTGGACTTGATTTACATTCTCAATATTACTATGTCCCTAAGTTGTTGCAACATTTCACAACGGCGAAAATTAACCGATTAATCTCACCTCGTCCTCATTTAAGTCTAGCAGGCATATATGACCCACTAACCCCAAGAAAGGGGTTAGATATCATCGACCAAGAACTAAAGCGAGAATATGCCGAGGCCGGTTCATCTGAGGCATGGAAGCTATTACGCTACCCTATCGAACATTTTGAAACAGCAGCGATGAGAAAAGAAGCTCTCTCGTTTCTAACAACCAACTTATAAGAGGAGTCGCTACATCTCTTTTCCCTTTCACAAAAGCGAGAATCTGTTGTGTGTTCAAAGCCTCTACTCTGAATTGTTCAAAACCTAAAAAGTGACTTCCATCATATTAGAAGTCACTTCATACTACCCAAAATTCACTCAAAACTCATAATTCCTTACCATTTCATCAATGACTTCTAACCTATATCTCTCTATATTTTCATTTTATTTTTAGTTCCATACAAATCCTCTAACACTGGGATGAGTCCAATTGACATTGCCCTCTCATCGTAAGTAGGAGCTTCAAAATCATAGAAGTAAAAGTCAATGTTGATATCTAAAGCAGTCATTAGTTTACAATAATCTCCGGGGGAGAGTGTTTTATCTGTCCTATATCTTCCTCAGTAAGTTCTTGAACAACTCTCCTTTCAAAAGGTACATTATATTTATCTTGGGCCACATCCATCCACACTTCGTGATATTTCATTCGAAGTATACTTTCTTCAAGAATAGTGTTACTATCTATGCTATCTTCTGTCACCGTCCTATGGATTAAGTAAGTTCGAACAAACCAATATTTTTCCTTTTCTAAGAGACCTAATTTGTTTGCCTCCTCTACTGCATCCTCGATATCCATAGGTTGTATGTCTCTGTCACCATGAAGCTCTAGCATTTCTAACATTCTTTCCTTTAGCTGTTGCTGTTCTGGATTCAAAGGAACTTCTTGCTGACATCCGACTATGGCGAATAGGAAACCAAAAAAGATTAGAATAGGTATTATTTTACGAAACACGAGATTCTCTCCCCACTAGCTTATAAGAATGAGGTATCATCCTTTGTCTAAAGTTTTTGCGTAACAGGTATATAAATATCAATGTGACTATTTTGATTTTCAAGTGTCTCAATATCATCCCAATATTCAATATCAAAGGGTCTTAGTGAATATTGATTAATAAGGTCATATGTTTTACCAATTGCTGATTCTGGTCCCTTATGGACAAAATTCGCATAACGTCCTGCAGGAACAATATGTCCCATCATCCCATCCGGTATTTCTTCCAATGATTTTACTTCTATACCAACAATATGTTCATACGGCACATCAGGTGTCCATTCACCTTTAGCAGGATAAATTTGTATTAAATAGATTCCCTCTCTCCTCTTATTCTTCACTTCATGTTTTCTTTTTGTCAGCTCTTCTCGTAACATTCTCACTGTTTTATGTTCCAACACACTATTAAGACTCTCGATGATAGAAAAACCAATTACCTTTATTTCCTCTTTTTCACAAATATCCTTTGGTACGATTGTCATCCTCTTCCGCTCCTTTTTCATGTAATACATAACTTACTCGCTTCCTTCTTGCCTTTTGGTTTAAAGACTATACAAGAAGGAAACGTATGTAATTCCCGAAACACGAAATGCCCCTTCTCTTTAAAATGAAATCATTGCTCCTCTTTCATCAAACACTGACGAAGGATTCCATGCGACTTCCCACAAGTTGTTTTCTGGGTCAGCAAAATACGCAGTTCTTCCACCCCAAAACGCATCACTTGGTTCTCTTAAAATGGTTCCACCTATCTTCTTGATTTCTGCGATTGTCCGGTCTACTTCTTCTGGTGAATCTACATTTATCGCAAGCGTCACACCACGGTAAGATTCTACGTTTTGAGTGATTTCTATGCCAGCATCCTCTGCTAATTGTTGTATTGGAAAGAGTGTCACGATAACTCCAGCAGTTTTAAAAGCCGCATAGTTATCCGAACTAAATTCAGTTTGTTCCCATCCTAAGTCGTGATAAAACTGTCGTAATTTCTGTAAATCATACGCTCCTATCGTTACTAAACTGACTCGTTGTGGTACCATTTTTTATTCCTCCATTCATTTTTAGCGGATTGTTTCATTAAACTAGTAACACCTAAAAACACTTCCATATATTACTATGTTAACTTACCATAAGAGTTTTTAAAAGAGCCTCAAAGGTAAGTTATTCCATAAAAAAAAGGGAATTTGAGAGATTTATAGAATATAATTTGGAAATATTATATAAAATTTTACAATTCTCTATTGACCTTAAAGTTACTTCAAGGTGTACGCTTTAGTTGTAGTAAACAAAAAGGAGGATTTATATGGTAAAAACAAAACTTATTTTTGATGGTGGATTTATTATGATACCAAGTGAACAATTTCAAGAGGGAGTTGAATGGTATCGTAAGCATATGGGCTGGGAATTAATAGACACCGTTCTAACACCAATTGGTGCGAAAGCCTTTTTCAAACTACCAGGTGGAGGGCAAGCAAATCTAAAGTCCTTTGAGTTAGACCATGAACATTTTACACCTGAAGAATACAATGAGGGACATTCTCGTTTCTGTTTTTCTACGGATAGTTTAGAGAAAGCCAAAGACTATTTCTCTGAGCATGAGATTCCTTTCTCTGAGACATTTACGTTGCCAGATGGACAGATGGCGATTGATATCAAAGCATATGCAAATGTTCGCCTTACACTTTGTCAGGAGCTGGAGAGTAACGATACATACCCTGAGAGTCGGGTAGCTACTTATAGTAAGACTCCGATTTGGTATGGTGTTCGTAACCTACAGGAAGCAACAGCCTGGTATACAGAGCACCTTGGATTAACAGTAGCCCAAACGGATTATACGAACAAAGGCTTCGTATTATTAGGGGATAAAGATGGCCATCATATATGGTTGCAACAGCTTTCTGCAAATGACCCTATGCCTAAAGCAAATCCAGGTGCTAGAGCTTACTTTTTTATAGAAAACCGAAATGAATTCATTGAATCACAGAAAAGTCTACGTACACAAGGAATTTATGCATCCGAACCCGTAGGAGAACGTTGGATGGGCTATCATTTTTATGACCCCGATGGGAACCGTATCAACGTCTGGAACTTTTATTAATACAAAGAATAGTGAGGTTAATGATGGAGCGTACAATGACAATACAAGCATTTTCTGAAAACACAGGTTTACCCGCTAGTACGCTCCGATACTATGAAAAAGAGGGGCTTCTTCAGCCATTTGAACGAGGTTTAAATGGGTATCGCCAGTATAGTGAAGAACAAATCCCTTTAGCTCTTACCATTCACTCCTTACGGCTTGCAGGGGTTAACATGAAAGACATAAAGTCCTATCTTCATTCAAGTGAAATGGATAAACTATCATGGGTCCAAAAGTGGAGCAAAGACCTTGAAGCAACGATCTCCACTTTGCAAATTGCCCGTCAATACTTACAAGGGATTAAAGCTGATGACCAATCCATTCGACTCATCAAATGGGATAAACCAGTCCCGATGATTTGGTTTCCTTTCAAGGTCCCAAGGCAAATACAGCCGTATACTTCAATGATAATCGAAAAAAATCATGAACTCGAACAGCTATATAACTGTCTTTTTCATGAGGTTTTTATAAAAACAGAGAAAGTAGAAAATCAATGGTTACTTGGTGAAATTGGATTCCGCTTCCCTAAAACGATTAGTTTAAAAAATATAGAAGAAAACGTAAGTAAAGATGGCCGATTAGAATCAATGGAACCTACTCTTTTTGTCTCATTAGAATGTAGTGGTAATGACCCATTCATTTGCTTTAACATGATGATGACGATAAAGTCCTTTGGATTTGAACCTTGCGGAGAAAAGCTAGAAAAGTATAATCTTACGAACCTTGCATACTACCAATGGATGATTCCTGTATTGAAAAATTAAATATCGTTATTTCTAAAATAAAGGGTGGCTATAGCGTAGAAAACTATAGACACCCTTATATTACTCGCCCTTTAAATGTTTGTCGCGACCTGTTGCTCCCACGTTCGATTGGGTAGTTCTCGTATTTAGTGCATCTTCTGAGTTTTCATCCTCATGTTTATCTTTTCCCCCAGCAAGATAGGGAGAACGATGCTTTTGCTGTGTTTTTGAGAACTCTTCAAAATTTTGGTTGACCATAATGATTCCCTCCTTATTCCTCTACTGTATTTTTCATTAAAAGGGAATGGTTTATACATGGTAAGAAACCAATTTATTCATTGCCTAAACGTTCACCTATCGGGGTAATGATTCCGTCCATACTACGTGAATTCTTTTCTTTACGGTATTGCTCTAATTGTGGTTCACTTTTATTACACGTCCACTTTTTTAAGGTATCTCTTTCACCTTCATAAGTATAAAAAGGAACGCTAAAGCCACAGGATGATTTTACTTTATCAAGTTTCGCATAAATGATTTGACGAGCCCCTGGAAGGATTTCAAAATGTGGCGACAGTTCATCCCATTTCTCGGTATCAGGCAATACAACTTCACCTTGTCCGTACAAACGTAAAATCATAGGAGGACCTTCAAATGCGGTAAACATAATTGTAATTCTCCCATTCTCCAAGATATGAGCACTCGTTTCGTTTCCGCTCCCCGTCACATCTAAATAGGCTACTTCATTTGGTGATATCACCCGAAACACATCATATCCCTTTGGTGATAAATTCACATGTCCGTCCTCTGCTAATGGTGCTGACGCAACAAAGAATAGTTTTTGCTTTTTGATAAATTCAATGTGGCTGATTGACAATTCAAGAAATTCTTTCCCCATACCATCTTCGCCTCCATAGCTTACCTTAATTTATTTATATGTTTTTTTACTTTTTCGATATAACCGTCTGAGAGAAATCCAGTCCCACCTCGAATGATTTCTTCTGAATAATGGTCAGGCGGTGCTGTTTCATCCTGCTTTTTTGCAACGACAAACGTAAGTACATTCTCGACCCATTTGCCCTTAACCTGTACACGGATAAAAGCCGGCCGATAGGAAAAAGGTACACCTTCTCTTCGGTACAAATAGTCTTTTAAGGCGGCTACTGGAATGTCATACAGTTTCCCTTCAACAACTCCACCTTCTTCTACTATATCCGCTCTTCCCATTCGGTCAAGGGACGATTGTATTGAAAAGCGTAGGGTATATTGAGGCAATATCGCGACACCAACAAACTTCTGAAAATAATGGTCAACGCCATGCTCAATAAATCGAGCGTTATCCATACAACTCCCGTAAGCAAAATAAAGAACATTTTTTTGCCCATTTAGTACAAGGTATTCCTTCCAATCTCCACTATGTATTTCATCACGTAATAAAGCTTCATTCCCTGCTATGTATATAAGGGCATTTACTTCACCCGTATCCGTAAAAATTGGTTGTTGCACACGGTCATAAAGGTTATCGGATCCACCTTCTTTATAATCCTCTAACCGGTCAATAGCAGCTAATTCAGTGTCATTTACTTCATATAATTCTCCATACACAAAGCTGTCTTTTGCAGGTTTCACCGCCGGGTAACCAAATCCAGTATCATACAATTTACCCTTCGTCCAACTCTGCTCAGCCACTCTTGTTGCATTCCTTAAGAAGTGGTCGTTTCTTTCCCCTTTACGCAACGTTCCGTACACAAATATATATGTCATCAAGACGTCACTCCCTTACTTCATCTGTTAACAATTATTGTATCATAAAAAAAAAGCGATTTTGGAGGGCACTGCAAAGTTAGATTTAACTTCAATGCCCTCCAAAGTCGCTCTTTTGTAGCTATAAACAATCTATAATCCATATTTTCATGTTACTTTCCTATCCCTTTCTCTAACTAGTCCTTTTTTAAGGTCTTGGATAAAAGCAGATTGAAAGCTTTCATTTGCATTTGTCTTCAGTCTAAGAAATTCCTATTATTTTTATCTTCTGCTCGAATTACTCTACCTGAACCATCTAGTTACTAAACTCTTCCTCGTATCCGTAAATTACATTGTTAAAAAAGACAAATTTGCTTCCTTCTTCTCTGTAACTGTCATGCTGGACCACTTTATTTCCCTCTGCATAGAATTGTACTACCCACGCCCATGGTTCGATCGTCCCATTATCAAACGATTCTGCTACAACAACATAATCCTTATAATAGGTCCCATAACGTTGCTCTAATTCGAACAAATAAAAATCTGTTAGTTCGCTAATATCAACAATATCTAACGGGATGGAATACTCACCATTTTCTAAGAAATGTTCAGCTAGAAGTTCCATTTCTTCTTCTACAGAGTACGGACTCCGAACTAAGAAATCCACGGTTAATTCCTCAAAAGAATCGATGTCACCGTTCATGGCAGTTTCATACATCGTTAAGATCGTTTCAAGTGCATCCTCATTTATTGACTGTTCCATGGTGACACCTTCTACTACCTGAGGAAGAGGCTGTTCAACTCCTACTTTGTCTTCCTTTACAAAACAAGCTGTTAGTGAGGCTATTAAAACCAACATGACATAAAACAAACCATCTTTCATAGCTAGTTCTCCATTCTGATTATTGTCTTGTTCTACCTTGGGTCGACTTGAAAACTAGAAAATGCCCAACTCTTATATAAAAGTTGGGCAGAAGTATCGTTAGAATCTCGATATGCAACCCGACTATCATAGTTTCTATACGTACTGAAACCTTAGACTCGTGGCTTTGCGTCCCTGTTTTTCAACAAGTTTGCCCAATATGTAGTTAAGAATATATTACTACAACTTTATTACTATTTCATTGCTTTTATATAGGAAATATTTGGTTTTTTAAAAAAGAAGGTGAGACAAAAGGTTAAAAAACGAGGGCACTGAAAAGTTATGTTTTAACTTCAGTGCCCTCTTAGCAATGTGCGTAACCGTTGAATATTTTAAAAGCCTGATACCAGTGGAGCCATTGCCCCCATAATTAAGGCATTGGAAAAGTTGGTTTGTACTTTTTCTATGCCTTCAAAAAACCTTAAATCCTAGCCTCTATTGTATCTATGATTTTTCTTTTCGTCTCTTCTAATCTCTCTATTTCTTTTTCCTCAATGTTGATTTCTCCGTCTACTGAAAAAAACTCTGCAAAGTTTTGTCCATTATACCTCGGTATTACGTGCATATGAAAATGTGTTAATTCATCAAATACACCACCGTTTTGACATATCGTAACTCCGTCTGGAACAAACATGTTCATCTTCAAATACCACATGCGCAACTTCTTCGTGTTTTGCTAACATACAACCTAAGCATTTCATATTCGTTTCACCTTATATTCTAGAATTATAGATTTCTCTTATCGATGGAATCACCGTTAAATTCGAATGCTCTTGTTCCTTCATACTACTATGAATGTAAACTCCATTCATTCCTAACGTTAAAGCAGGTGCAATTTCGTTGATAAAATTATCACCAATGGAAACGGCTTCGTGCGCTTCAAGCTTATATTGTTGTAGTAATTCTTGAAACAGTCCTTTCGTAAAACTTGGCTTTTTCGCTGAGGAAATAATATGGTCAAAGACATCATCAAGCGCCAACTCTCGCAATAACCTTCCTACATCCTCTCGGTCACTATTTGTCATAAGAACGATTTGTTTTGTTGTTTTTAACGATAACAGCCATTCTCGTAATCCAGGAATTTTTTCTAGATTAAATTGATCAGAAACCATATATTCCTTTGTCGCTAAATAACTGCTATAGCAATCCTTTACCCCATAATGTGTAGCACAAACAAATGGAAGCCACCAGCCATCACCTATTGCAATAAGAGACGTAAAATCAAATACAATTGGATTTGGATACATTTCTTGTATTTTCTCTTGCTCCCAACATATCCCGTCCCATTCTTCGACTTTGGTCACCTGTAACGTTAAGGGGTCAATCGAAAAGATACAATCATGCTTGATATCGTAACCTTTACCTATCGATACTACATGGTGGCCCGCCTTCATTTTTTCATATTCCGCATAAAAATCTGTTTGATATGGATCAGACACAAGTTTTTTTAGTTTACTAGCATAATAATCAAAATGATCAGTTCCTTCGTATAGCGTTCCATCTAAATCAAAGATAAATAATTGATTGGCCTCGACAT
Source organism: Bacillus alkalicellulosilyticus (assembly GCF_002019795.1). GTDB lineage: Bacteria > Bacillota > Bacilli > Bacillales > Bacillaceae_F > Bacillus_AO > Bacillus_AO alkalicellulosilyticum. The sequence goes on from NZ_KV917381.1 coordinate 2,649,000, forward strand.
TCATGAATAACTCCCATCCTCTATTTGTAAATTAGATTTCTTACATCATAAAAGAATTTCCACTATATGTAAACTATTCCAAAAAAGTAAAGTTTATTAATCTACTTATTGTGCATACGTCAATATAGTAATCGATACCTTCAGTACCATGATAAGAAACCGAATAGTATAAGAGGATGAGACATAAGGTTGTTGTTTACCTTTTGTCTCATCCTCTAAGTAGCTCTACCCGAAGCCGCTACCGCGTAGCGAGCGAAGCCAGTGCTTTTCTTTGAATTAACCTCAACTTTTTTACAGTGTACTCGCAAAACGTTCTTACTTTATACAAATAATGCTGCAATGATACCAACTAACCCAATAAACCCTAATACATATGCAGGTTTTACTGGCATGTCTCCGCCATTTTCCATCGCTCTACCAAACATAAAGAACACTAAAGGATGTACAAGAAATGGCATTGAAAAAATAAACGGAATTAAAAGCATGGCTTCTGATCCAAACATCCCTTCTTGAATCGCAGCAAACAAGCCAAAGTGAGAAATCGCTGATGCTTGTGCCATCGCAGCATATTCCATACTCAAATTACTCAATGAAAGGAATGCGAGTCCACCAAAGACAGCACAAATTTGCCAACCAAACGAAAACTGCATAAGAGCCGTCACTTCGTTTCTGTCTTCCCCGTTAGCTCTACGCAAATTACGTAAAGACAGGATTGTCAAACCGACACCAATAGCCACTAATAGCAATGAAGGAAAAATCCAAAGTTCACCACGCTCAGCACTAACTGCTAAGACGGAAAAGACAAAGATATGACCGAAAAACGGGATGTTAATCATAATAGGCGCTCGAGTTGCCGCGACTTTCCCAAAATCTCCAGCTGTACATGCGCCTGTTAAACCGGAGTGCGATAGAGCACCTGCCATTCCAGGAGCTAGATTTCGTGCATTGGCTGTTCGGGCAAAAAACATCACTAATGCAATACCACCAAACATCCAGAAAAGCTGGCCGAAGAAGCCATATACTAAAACTGCATTTACACCAGGTATTGCAAAGGCTTCTCCAATCCGTGACCCACCAATTAAAAAGTTAGCCGCAAGCACAATTGGAATACCTGCAAACAAGAGCGCACGTAGTGTCGGTCCAAATGTCCATTTATAAAAACAAGCCCCTAGACCTGCTGCGATTAACATCGCAAAAAAGATTTGTGGCAATGCAATAAGGGGTGCCACCGTTTTAGATATATAATAGGAACCAAGAAGTATTCCAATTAAACTAACCATTTCTAATAAACCCTTGCGAAGATATATATGTTTATTTGAGACATGTGCTTTATTATCAATTAAGATGATTGAACCCGCAATCCCAAAATAGGCAACAATCGGATAATAAGATGCAAGCATATCTCCTGACCCTGTCCCAAGAATAACTCTTACAATACCTTCAATTCCAAGTAAAAGAAATAAAGCACGCACGATAAAAAAGAACTGAGTCCGACTCGTACCTAGTATTGTTTCTTCATCGGATGGCGTTACCATATCATCTACCTCAAGTGACTTTTTCGCTAAAATCTTACGAAGCTCCTGACCACCTACAAAGAATGATGCCGTAAGAGCTATAATCGTTGTTTTTGCCATTAAGTCAATAAAAGGAAAATTCTTCAATCCTGGTGTAGATGCCCCACTTATCTCAAGAATGTACCCCATCCCTAATCCGAAAAGAACAATAATTAAAATCGGTGAATATCTAGTTCCAGCAACAACCGTTCTAGATATTAAAACAATCGGTATAAGAAAAAGTAAAATAGTCCAAAACTGATTGAGAACTTGTAAATTTGTAATTTGATCAATGACTTCCATAGCTATCCCTCTTTTATAATCCGTGATAAGTGTTGTAGTTTAGTGTTACCACCCTGTTTTCTCTCTACTCACCTTTATTTAAATATTCTTCCTCTAATTCCACACCTAATTTATATCTCTTCACTCTCCTTTATGTTAGTATAATTTTTTTTGCTAAAATCTTCTATATAAAAGAAACCATAAATTCAAACACTTTGTGTACAAATCCCTTTACATTTTACCTAGAAAACAATAAAGCAGGACCCCAGTAGGCTCCTGCTTTACGATGTTTTTCTTTATACTCGTTGGTATAAAAAAGACGCATCACTATGAATCCAATTCATAATATCTTTATTGTTATTTATTTGCTTGAGGCTATTGCCATTAATCCATTGACCATTTTGGTTCACATAAAATGTACCATTGGCAGGATTAAGTTCAATTATGATATTTTTTCGTCGTTGTCTTGACCTAACGTATTCAATATTGAATACTTGATTGTTCTTAATTGGTTTCACCTCATAATCTGGATGATTTTCAAAATAAGTAAGGAGTGAATGCAATTCAATCATTCGATCACCTCATTCATAATGGATATGTGCATTATCATTCTATGGTCATATTGTTAATACATGTTGAAATTTACAACCGAAATGAAAACGGTTTCAATGTATATTTCGACGAGTTTCCAATATTTCCTTTTTTTAATTATATAATAGTAAAGTTTTCTAAAAATGGTGCTTATCCCTAAGCATTATTCCGAATTACCCTTTCATTACCCTTTTTCTGTAAAACAAAAAAGCACACCTCAATTGAAGTGTACTTCACTTGCCTAGCAACGTCCTACTCTCACAGGGGGAAGCCCCCAACTACCATCGGCGCTAAAGAGCTTAACTTCCGTGTTCGGCATGGGAACGGGTGTGGCCTCTTTGCTATCGTCACTTGACTAGTTCCGATTTGGTGTAACCAAATCATGATTGAGCTGAACCATTTTTGATTCTCTCAAAACTAGATAGTATGCATTGTAGTCAATCTTCGTCTTATTTATAGGATAAGTCCTCGACCGATTAGTATCTCTCAGCTCCACGTGTCGCCACGCTTCCACCCGAGACCTATCAACCTCATCATCTCTAAGGGGTCTTACTGGATTAACTCCATGGGAAATCTCATCTTGAGGGGGGCTTCACGCTTAGATGCTTTCAGCGCTTATCCCGTCCACACGTAGCTACCCAGCTATGCTCCTGGCGGAACAACTGGTACACCAGCGGTGTGTCCATCCCGGTCCTCTCGTACTAAGGACAGCTCCTCTCAAATTTCCTGCGCCCGCGACGGATAGGGACCGAACTGTCTCACGACGTTCTGAACCCAGCTCGCGTACCGCTTTAATGGGCGAACAGCCCAACCCTTGGGACCTACTTCAGCCCCAGGATGCGATGAGCCGACATCGAGGTGCCAAACCTCCCCGTCGATGTGGACTCTTGGGGGAGATAAGCCTGTTATCCCCAGGGTAGCTTTTATCCGTTGAGCGATGGCCCTTCCATGCGGAACCACCGGATCACTAAGCCCGACTTTCGTCCCTGCTCGACTTGTAGGTCTCGCAGTCAAGCTCCCTTATGCCTTTGCACTCTTCGAATGATTTCCAACCATTCTGAGGGAACCTTTGGGCGCCTCCGTTACTGTTTAGGAGGCGACCGCCCCAGTCAAACTGCCCACCTGACACTGTCCCTGAACCGGATCACGGCTCGAGGTTAGAATTTCAGTACAGTCAGGGTAGTATCCCACCGACGCCTCCACCGAAGCTAGCGCTCCGGCTTCCAAGGCTCCTACCTATCCTGTACAAACTGTACCAAAATCCAATATCAAGCTACAGTAAAGCTCCATGGGGTCTTTCCGTCCTGTCGCGGGTAACCTGCATCTTCACAGGTAATATAATTTCACCGGGTCTCTCGTTGAGACAGTATCCAAATCGTTACACCATTCGTGCGGGTCGGAACTTACCCGACAAGGAATTTCGCTACCTTAGGACCGTTATAGTTACGGCCGCCGTTTACTGGGGCTTCAATTCAGAGCTTCGCCTTGCGGCTAACCCCTCCTCTTAACCTTCCAGCACCGGGCAGGTGTCAGCCCCTATACTTCGCCTTACGGCTTCGCAGAGACCTGTGTTTTTGCTAAACAGTCGCTTGGATCTTTTCACTGCGGCTCTCTCGGGCTTGCACCCTATCAGAGCACCCCTTCTCCCGAAGTTACGGGGTCATTTTGCCGAGTTCCTTAACGAGAGTTCTCCCGAGCGTCTTAGAATTCTCTTCTCGCCTACCTGTGTCGGTTTACGGTACGGGCACCTCTCACCTCGCTAGAGGCTTTTCTTGGCAGTGTAGGATCAGGAACTTCGGTACTTAATTTCCCTCGCTATCACAGCTCAGCCTTTATGGTGAACGGATTTGCCTATTCACCAGCCTAACTGCTTAGACGCACATATCCATCAGTGCGCTTACCCTACCTTACTGCGTCCCCCCATTACTCAAACGGTGAGGAGGTGGTACAGGAATTTCAACCTGTTGTCCATCGCCTACGCCTTTCGGCCTCGGCTTAGGTCCCGACTTACCCTGAGCGGACGAGCCTTCCTCAGGAAACCTTGGGCTTTCGACGGAGGGGATTCTCACCCCTCTTTTCGCTACTCATACCGGCATTCTCACTTCTACGCGCTCCACCAGTCCTCTCGGTCTGACTTCGCTGCACGCAGAACGCTCCCCTACCACTGTCCGTTAGGAAAATCCATAGCTTCGGTGATACGTTTAGCCCCGGTACATTTTCGGCGCAGAGTCACTCGACCAGTGAGCTATTACGCACTCTTTAAATGGTGGCTGCTTCTAAGCCAACATCCTGGTTGTCTGTGCAACTCCACATCCTTTTCCACTTAACGTATACTTTGGGACCTTAGCTGATGGTCTGGGCTGTTTCCCTCTTGACTACGGATCTTAGCACTCGCAGTCTGACTCCCGAGGATAAGTATTTGGCATTCGGAGTTTGACTGAATTCGGTAATCCTGTGGGGACCCCTAGTCCAATCAGTGCTCTACCTCCAATACTCTTCCCTCGAGGCTAGCCCTAAAGCTATTTCGGGGAGAACCAGCTATCTCCGAGTTCGATTGGCATTTCACCCCTACCCACACCTCATCCCCGCGTTTTTCAACACGCGTGGGTTCGGGCCTCCATTCAGTGTTACCTGAACTTCACCCTGGACATGGGTAGATCACACGGTTTCGGGTCTACGACCACGTACTAACTCGCCCTATTCAGACTCGCTTTCGCTACGGCTCCGCCTCATCAGCTTAACCTTGCACGTAATCGTAACTCGCCGGTTCATTCTACAAAAGGCACGCTGTCACCCATTAACGGGCTCCAACTACTTGTAGGCACACGGTTTCAGGATCTATTTCACTCCCCTCCCGGGGTGCTTTTCACCTTTCCCTCACGGTACTGGTTCACTATCGGTCACTAGGGAGTATTTAGCCTTGGGAGATGGTCCTCCCGGATTCCGACGGGGTTTCACGTGTCCCGCCGTACTCAGGATCCACTCTGGAGAGAACGAAGTTTTGACTACAGGGCTGTTACCTTCTTTGGCCAGTCTTTCCAGACCGCTTCATCTACCCCGTTCTTTTCTGACTCCGTATAGAGTGTCCTACAACCCCAAGAAGCAAGCTTCTTGGTTTGGGCTGTTTCCGTTTCGCTCGCCGCTACTCAGGAAATCGCATTTGCTTTCTCTTCCTCTGGGTACTTAGATGTTTCAGTTCCCCAGGTCTGCCTTCTCATATCCTATGTATTCAGATACGGATACCATCCCATTACGGATGGTGGGTTCCCCCATTCGGAAATCCCCGGATCAAAGCTTACTTACAGCTCCCCGAGGCATATCGGTGTTCGTCCCGTCCTTCGTCGGCTCCTAGTGCCAAGGCATTCACCGTGCGCCCTTTCTAACTTAACCTCAGCTGGTTTATAAACGGCGGATTTCTTCGTCGGTTTCGCTTCTGCGGTGCTTGAGTACCCGTTAAACGTACACTCCGCTCCTCAAAGCTTCACTTCCTCGAACTCCTTGTTTCTAATCCATCTGTAATTAATTGTCAATCCATAGATTGACTTAAGACGTTGAAGAATTCTTGACTATCTCAGTTCTCTCTTCTCAACATCAATAGATGTTGATCCGGTAAAACTTCAATGCATTACTATCTAGTTTTCAAAGAACCATATTGAGAGATAACTCCCTCAAAACTGAACGAAGCTACTGACTTCAATTACATCATGTTTAGCTTCTTAGATTTTTCAACTTGCAGCTTTGCGACGAGGAAGCTTACTACGAAGCATTCCTTGTAGACGCAGGAGCAGAAAAGTTTAATCATAAGTTTTGAGCTCTCTCAAAACTGAACAGAAACAAAGCGCAAACTATAGTTCAAACACAAGGTTTGAACTTCGACTAGAGTATTACTCCATAGAAAGGAGGTGATCCAGCCGCACCTTCCGATACGGCTACCTTGTTACGACTTCACCCCAATCATCTGTCCCACCTTAGGCGGCTGGCTCTGACTAGCAGTTACCTCACCGACTTCGGGTGTTACAAACTCTCGTGGTGTGACGGGCGGTGTGTACAAGGCCCGGGAACGTATTCACCGCGGCATGCTGATCCGCGATTACTAGCAATTCCGGCTTCATGTAGGCGAGTTGCAGCCTACAATCCGAACTGAGAATGGTTTTATGGGATTCGCTCAACCTCGCGGTTTTGCAGCCCTTTGTACCATCCATTGTAGCACGTGTGTAGCCCAGGTCATAAGGGGCATGATGATTTGACGTCATCCCCACCTTCCTCCGGTTTGTCACCGGCAGTCACCTTAGAGTGCCCAACTGAATGCTGGCAACTAAGATCAAGGGTTGCGCTCGTTGCGGGACTTAACCCAACATCTCACGACACGAGCTGACGACAACCATGCACCACCTGTCACTTTGTCCCCCGAAGGGGAAAGCCCTATCTCTAGGGTGGTCAAAGGATGTCAAGACCTGGTAAGGTTCTTCGCGTTGCTTCGAATTAAACCACATGCTCCACTGCTTGTGCGGGCCCCCGTCAATTCCTTTGAGTTTCAGCCTTGCGGCCGTACTCCCCAGGCGGAGTGCTTACTGTGTTAACTTCGGCACTAAGGGCATCGAAACCCCTAACACCTAGCACTCATCGTTTACGGCGTGGACTACCAGGGTATCTAATCCTGTTTGCTCCCCACGCTTTCGCGCCTCAGCGTCAGTTACAGACCAGAGAGTCGCCTTCGCCACTGGTGTTCCTCCACATATCTACGCATTTCACCGCTACACGTGGAATTCCACTCTCCTCTTCTGCACTCAAGTCTCCCAGTTTCCAATGACCCTCCACGGTTGAGCCGTGGGCTTTCACATCAGACTTAAAAGACCGCCTGCGCGCGCTTTACGCCCAATAATTCCGGACAACGCTTGCCACCTACGTATTACCGCGGCTGCTGGCACGTAGTTAGCCGTGGCTTTCTGGTTAGGTACCGTCAAGGTGCCGACCTATTCGAACGGCACTTGTTCTTCCCTAACAACAGAACTTTACGACCCGAAGGCCTTCATCGTTCACGCGGCGTTGCTCCGTCAGACTTTCGTCCATTGCGGAAGATTCCCTACTGCTGCCTCCCGTAGGAGTCTGGGCCGTGTCTCAGTCCCAGTGTGGCCGATCACCCTCTCAGGTCGGCTACGCATCGTCGCCTTGGTAGGCCGTTACCCTACCAACTAGCTAATGCGCCGCGGGCCCATCCTGTAGTGATAGCCGGAGCCATCTTTTAATTTGAGGTCATGTGACCTCAAAGTTATCCGGTATTAGCACCGATTTCTCGGTGTTATCCCAGTCTACAGGGCAGGTTGCCCACGTGTTACTCACCCGTCCGCCGCTAACTGTTTAAAAGCAAGCTTTTAAACAGTCCGCTCGACTTGCATGTATTAGGCACGCCGCCAGCGTTCGTCCTGAGCCAGGATCAAACTCTCCATAAAAGTGAGTTGATTAAGCTCTTAAAAGTGTTGCTTTCGCAACTTTTTTGTCATTTTCCAATGACGGATTTGCCATTTTGCAATGGCAATGAGATATCATGTATCTCTTTCGCTTGGCTTTGTTCTGTTCAGTTTTCATAGAGCTATTTGTTCAAGTCGTTTTAGTGACAAGAATTTAATTATAACACCAATTCGACATTTTTCGCAACACCTATTTTTTGGTAATAATCAGTGTAACTTGCTATTTTGTCTTACCGCTTCAGAAGCGACAAAATCTATCTTACCACCATTACAAATACTCTACAATGACTAATTTTTGGTATTTCTAATATATATAATCCTGCACGCACCTACACTACTTTACCTAAAAGAAAAACTTTATAATCGTATAATGTAAAAAAAAGGAAATGCCGCAGCTTTTCCTTTTGTTACTTTTACTATTGATACGGAATGATAAACTCTGGGAATCCTTCTGCATAAGAAGTATATTCGTATAAACCAAAATAGATAACAATTCCTTGGTCTGTTATGTAGAACCCTGGGTCGCTTGTAAACCCCTCAAATTGATAAAACGAGGAAAGATTTCTTTGGGTGCTCTGACGTTTTATTTCAGAGTTTATTATTTCTCGATATTCTGAACCAAGCATATCTTCAAGGGAGATTTCTTTACCAGTTGAGATATCGATTACATAATTCTCACGATAATCGATAGGATGTGCTCCTCCTGCCCATTCACTAATTGTAAATAAAACACTAAGGGTATTATTCTCACTTAAAGTCACTTCATAGAACATGTTGAAGTCAAACATATCAATTCCACCATATTCATGAGCATCTTGTACCATTTCAACCGATGAGTTATAAAAACCCTCAGCTTTTTGTTTTACGTCTTTATTTACCTGTGTAAGTACTTTTCGATGGAGCGTTGATTTAAATTGCGGGTAATGTATTTTTACTTTTTCCGACTCAATAAGCTGATCAACGACCTGTACTTGTTTAACATGTGTAAAAGGAGTGTAGTGTTCATAGGTAGAATGATAAGCAAGAAAGGATTCAGTTAAAGCTCTGAGTTCATTTCCTTTGCTAATATAAACGACTTCATTAGCAACAGCTAGTGAAGCACTTGTAACTCCAAGTGATTCTCTCCACATTGTATATCCATGTGGTGCAATCATCCAATACGTATAAAACCCATTTTTATTCGTGAGAACGTGATATCCATGCTCACCTACGACAACTTGTTCAATCATTTGGTAATCCATATATCCCGTCGTCGAGGTTTCTTCTTCAGCTTCCCAAAAATAAAACTCCCAATTAGTATCTCTATCTTTTGAAATAGAAGCTAATGAAGGCTGAGTAAAACTCCCACCTTTGCTTAAAATTACGTCGTTGTTTTTCCCTTCATATATACCAACTGAATCATCTGTATCATACTCCCATAGTTTATCACCTTCGTTTGATAAGGCTGTAAGATTTTCATGGTCAGGAACTAGGACTAAATCGTTTATTGAAGTTAAATCTCCATACAACCCTCGACTTCCTTCTAATTCAAAAAGCTTGTCCCCATCAGGAGAAAAACCTAAAATTTTCGTAGGGTCTTCATACGAGATGAAAGAATAATTGGTAACGAAGATATTGCCGTTAGAAGCGATAGTAGGCCGACTAAATGGTCCATGTCCTTCATACGACCACTTTATGCTGCCGTCTTCGGGGTTAATAGCATACAGAGTTCCATCTTCGTATCTTCCCGCTCCCTCCATTTCATGAAATGTAGTAGCTGTATAAATGAGACCATCTTCTCCGAAAACAGGTGTACTGGGAAGGTCAACTTCAACGCTCCATTGTTCATTCCCTTCTAAATCTAGCGCTTGTAGATATCCAGTATACGAATCATCAACTACACCAACATACATGGTTTGTCCATCATCGGAAAATACCGGCTTCGAGATAACATTCAGATGTTCATTAATTTTTCTTCCACTGTTATCTAGAGTCATCATTGGAATAAACATTGATTCGTCTATCATCATATGATAATAATGATATTTCTCATCAAGGCTATCTGTAATGGCTAACCCTGAGTATCCATCATTTTCGTAGACCCATTTCTTCTCCCCAGTATCGGTCAAACGAGTAAATGTTGTATTCGCTTGGAAATCCTCATCCCAAAAATAGTCACCAGTAGTCTGTATCTCACCAATTGTCAATTCTCCACGCGTTGAAATACCAGCAAGAGTAATGTCAGTTTCAGATTGATATGTCCAGTGTAAGTAACCGAGTTCTTGCAAATATGAGTCATCATTTGAAAAATCGTATAATACCCAATATAATTCATCGAAAGAATGGAATTGTAACACCTCATCTCCAACTTCCAATGCTTTTTCGGTCTCACCAATTATTTTATAGTAATGTAACATTTCAGTTAACAATCTTACATCTGCTTTTTCAATTGAAATCTTTTTTATCATTTGCTCAGCGTCTTTTAGACTTCCATTAAGAGCATACATTAATGCGATACGCAGTCTCAAAAAGTCTTCTTCCACTTTATTTGCAAGTGGTTTTATTGCTTCTGACGCTAAAACATATCTACCATTCATGTAATGCCCATAGAAAGATAACATTATTCCAGCTTCATTTTTAGCATCTTCCTTAAGAAGGTTTTCACCATCCTCAATGATTGAATCATACCCAAGTTGAGCAGCGTACGTGAGAGAACCATACAAGGAAGCTTCATTAAAATCTTTCTCTAACCCTTTAATAATCGTCTCTATACCCTTTGATACCTCTTCCTTATATATATAAATTAGCCAAGGTCGAATGCACTTGAGCATTCGAAGGGTTTTCTTGTACCGCTTCTTCCATTATGTATGTTGCTTTTTCAAACTCTTCTTGGTCATAATACAACGTTAGTAACGCTTCATATGTTGTAATATCTGATTTATCTTCGGCTAGTAAAGCTGTCCATGTTTCCTCAGCCTGCGAATATTTCTTCTGTTCATAATAACGCGTTCCAAGTGTTCGTTTTAATTGTTGAATTTCTTTTACCTTTTCAATACCAAGTAATAAGACATCAACCGATTCTTCGTTTTTCCCTAGGGAAGCATAAGCACTAGAAAGCCCTATGTAAGCCAGTTCGATTTTCTCATCTTTTTGTAACACTTCATCATAAATAAAAATGGCTACCTCATACTCGCCCAACTGCAGATGTTGGTCTGCAGCTGCTAATTGTTCATTAACCCACTTGCTATTACAGGCCGATAGAGTAAAGGTAATAAGTAAAAATAGTACAACGGTGAAATACTGTTTCTTCAACTAAAATCCTCCCTTAGATGGTGTTAAGATGCGCGAAGCCTTTGTCTTCATTACGGTTTTCCAACGGAACTACATTGAAGACTATAATAAACTTCCCGTTAACACTAAAAATACTATTCTAGTATACAGATAATGATATATTTTTACTAGGACTTTATATCCAAAATCTACTTATAGGATAAAAAAAAACATAAAAATAAGAGGGCATTGAAATAGTAAAAACCAAACTTTTTCAGTGCCCTCTTAACATACTTGTTCCATTATTCAGTTATTCAACTTTCCTAAATGCTTTTCCACTGTGCCTCGCTCGGATATTTGCTTTTATAGAATCATAGAGTTTAGGTTTTGTTCCTTTTATTTCATATGATTTTTGTACAAGAATACAATAAAGCAGCTTTAAATCCAGAGCTGTTGCTTCCTTCAACAATTGCTCCTTTGACCTACTCTCCACAAAAGAAATAACTTGCTCTTTATTTTGAATGGTTTCATAGTCTAGTTTTGTACCTTTTATCGGTTCGAAGCTTTGCGACCATATCGTTTGGACAGCCTGGTCAAACGCGGTAATTTTTTGCTGAGCTTCTGCGTACATTACTTGCTGAACTGGAGTATTTTGCAGTTGTTGAATCGTTTCAATAGCATTGTCAACAGAGCGCAACTTTTTTTTCGGTAAATCTAACACTTCATACAGTTGTTTTAATTTTTGCAAATGTTCAATAACATCCATAAAAGTAGCGCTAGACATGAAATACCCCCCTATCTTGTTGAGTTTCTGTTAAACAAGAAAGAATTTCTACAGTCAAAAGGGAAAACTCTGGATTTTTCACTCCTTTTGCTGTATCACGAGCAATGGATTCTAAGTTTCTAATCTTAGATGATAGAATATGGTTACCTGGACTTTTTTCCGAAATCAACGTCTTTATCTTTTTTTCTTCTAAAGCACTTCTAAGGAGTTCAAATTCAACCTCGTAATTCACGATTGGGCGGTTCATCGTTTCGATAATTCCAATGAGTTTAGGTTCTGGTCCAAATAATGCTTGAGCAAGCATAGCTTGACTATGGTCCATACAATATTTTTGATAAATGGTTTCTACCGTTGAAATGTAATGAGCGACACCACGGACACTCATTGTTTGAATCACAGTTGGTATAATAAAATAATCAGAAAGCAAAAAGGCGCCTTGGGTAATAATCGTATTACTTGGAGGACAATCAAATAATATGTAGTCATATTCTTCGTCAATTTGAGTAGACTCAAAAAATTGTTGAAGGATGATGAGATCATCTAGGTCGCTATTTAAGTTCATCGCTAGTTGGTCTAATCCACCGTTACGGTAGTGTATATTTGATGGGATGAAATCAATATGTGTAGTAAGACGCTTAATTAAGAGTGTTGTATCAAAAGTTAGACGAACAGTAGGAAAATGTTTCGTTTGGCTCCAAATGTCATATATGTAGTTTAAGCTTTCTGGAGGGGATAAGTCAGACAGTAGGCGTTCCATTTTCGCTAGACAAATCTCACTTAGTGAGCACTGTGGATCTAGGTCAATTAGTAACACCTTTTTATTCTCCTCAGCCATATGTAATGCTAGTTGGTATATCGTCGTTGTTTTGCCGACTCCTCCTTTATAATTGCCAACAAATATTTTCTTTGCCATCCACTCACCCCTAGTTATCTTCTTATTACAACATATTTTCGTTTTACTAAAATATTCAAAGGGACAAGGTTGAATCTACACGATCATCCTAATTCAGAATATTCAATAAAAAAAGCCTGTGAAATCACAAAGCCACTGAAAAAGCAAAAATCGAGGGCACTGAAAAAGTTCGGTTTTTAACTTTTTCAGTGCCCTCTAAAAATCAACTTTTTCAGTGGCTTAATTTTTAATCAGAAGCTTTTAAAAGGATTCTTCCATTCCATTAGTACACCATAATGGTGAGATTCTTCATCTTCAAGATAATTCTCTACTAACGCAATTGGCATTCGTCCACAACGTAACAAAAATGAGATGACCGGGTCTTTCACTTCACCAGCAACAATCGCCTGCACATATTGCTGTGGGGTTAGTTGGTCGGCTAGTTTATGATACCCTGGCATTCGTCCACCACCTAACAGACGGTCTATACCAAGATATGTGACAACATCATACATGGAATACATAAGTAACTTTCCGATGTCCGCTTTTCGATAAGCTGGTTTTACACAAATATCTACTACATATAATGTATTCCCGTTAGCTTGATGATTCCGAATATAGCCATCATCAGTCATTATCGACCACGTATGACTCGGATGAGCAGGGTCAAAATCTACCAACAGTCCCGTCATCGAACCAACTAACTCTCCATCGACCTCAACACAAAGAGCGCCTTCAGGAAACCGTGTAATGTGGTTTGTGAGCTGTTCTTCATTCCACCATAACTCAGAGGGAAAAGGTGGAGGGAAGCTTTCTTGTTGTATTTGAATGAGTCCTTCAAAATCATCCTTTCGATAATTTCGAACGATTGCATGCTTCGGTTTCCCTTCATGAAAAACATACAGTTCTTTCTTATACATGATAGCTCCCCTTCCTTCTTACCCTATTAAGTCTCTTTTGTTCGTTATTTTTTCCCAATCTGGATATAAATCCGTACGGCGGTCGCGCCAAGTCGTTACAGAACCCGCTTCTCGTACTTCATATAACAATGATAAATCAAGGTCCGAGGTAATAATCATATCATTATTAATATCGCCTTCAATTAAAATTCCTTTTTGCGGGAACGGAACATCATTCGGAGTAATGACAGCGGCTTGACCATAGTTCATTCTCATGAAATCGACGGTAGGTAATGACCCAACAGTTCCCGTTGTCACAACATACACTTGATTTTCAATTGTACGTGCATGACATGAATAGCGAACGCGGTGGAAACCGTGAGAATCATCTGTACAAGATGGACAGAAAATAACGTCAGCCCCCATTGCTTTAGCCATGCGAACAATTTCAGGAAATTCAATGTCATAGCAAGTTAATACCGCAATGGTTCCTAATGCGGTATGAAATACTTGAAGATCTTCCCCTGGAGTAATGTTCCAATCTTCAACCTCTGTTGGTGTAATGTGTAGCTTTGATTGCACCCCAATTCTTCCATCTGGATAAAATAAGTGGGCCACATTATAAAGACCTCCTTGTTCTTCTATAACATGTGTACCTCCAATAATGTGCATTCCAGATTCTTGGGCTAATTTTGTAAATAAATTATGATATAATTCTGTATAGTTCGGCAAATGATTAATTGAGTTGCTATATTGGTCAATCGACATCAATTGTGTCGTGATAAATTCAGGAAATAATACAAAGTCTGATTTAAACTCTGCTGCTGATATTGCACGGCAGAAACTCGAATTTTCAAATGATTACCCCCTATATAAACTTTCATACAAATGGTATCCTATCTTGAACTACCCACCACTTACCTACTCTAGCGAGCTGTTTGAAGTGGGGGATTCCTAAGAACACCGGTGTACCCACCAGTTATGGATTAGGCTACCCCCGTCGCACCGACGGTTAGAAGCCTATTAGCTTCGTTTTTTAGATTGATTCCTGCGTTAATATCGCGGTCGTGATAGGCGCCACAAACACACGTCCATTCACGCAACCCTTGATCTTTAACGGCTTTATTTTTTGATCCGCAACTCGAACACAACTGAGAGCTAGGGAAGGTTTTACTCACTTCCACGACCGTCTTACCGTACCATTCAGCCTTGTACACTAACATCGTTTTGAATCGGTACCATGACACATCAGCGATAGATTTAGCGTTCTTCTTATTTTTCATAAGATTGGTTATTTGCAGACTCTCTATGCCGATAATATCGTGATTTTTGATAATATCCGTAGAGGTTTTATGCAAAAAGTCTGAACGCTTGTTTTCAATTTTTTCGTGAATTCGAGCCACTTTCATTCGTTGTTTGTTCCAATTATTAGAACCAGTTATTCGCCTTGAAAGGACTTGCTGGGCCTTTACTAATCTTTGTTCCAATACTTTAAAGTAACAGTTGTTTTTGTATTTTGTTCCATCTGAAAGAATAGCGAAGTGTGTTAACCCAAGATCCACTCCAGTGCTAGAGTTTGTTTTTGGAAGTTCGACTACTTCGGTTTCGGCTAAAACAGAGATAAAATACTTTCCACTAGGATTGCGTCTAATGGTTGCGTTAACAATCCGACCAGTTACTTCACGACTTTTGGCAAACCGAACAAGCCCAAGCTTCGGCAACTTAATGTGATTATCAAGGATTGCGATATTTCCATTCGTTTGTTTTGTGGCATAGGTCTGTACCTTGTTCTTTTTGCTTTTAAACTTGGGGGCTTTGTTTTGTTTTTTGTAATATCGTTGATAAGCATCAGCCAAATTTTCAACCGATTTTTGAAGCGAAATACTATCGACTTCTTTTAAAAAAGGATAGTGTTCTTTCAGCTGTCGAACTGCTTTTACCGACTCGTACCGATTGAAAAATTCGCCTTTCCAATGATTTGCCGATAGTTGACCGTTTTGCACCATTTCTTCGACAACATACCAGTAGCTATCTTTTTGCTTTTGCTTATTGAGGAAAAAATTGAACACAAATCGGGAGCAACCAATCGTCTTGTTAATGAGTTCTGCCTGTTTTTTCGTAGGGAAGATTCGAAACCTAAACGATTTTTTCACTACCACAGAATTCACCTCACATCACAGGAACGTTTGTTCTTATTATACCATATAAGTCTATCTTTAGGCTATCGCCAACCGCCATTCATCTCCCCCTTGTCGCGATTGAAGAGGGAGTCTTCTGTCGGAAAAAGATAAAAAGAAAAATTCGACTATCACAAAATACCGTAGTTTTTATTGCAAATACACATCTAAGGAGTTTTTATGTTTACTAAAAAAGCTTATCCCGAATTCTCTTGGTCTCATTCACGTCACAAAACCCTATTTGAATGCGCTAAAAAATACGGATTTCACTATTATTTTTCTCATAACGGATGGCTTAACGGTTCCTCAGACCAGGCCAAAGAAGCGTATCGCCTGAAAAAGATCACTAACTTACCGATTCACTTTGGAGAAATTGTTCATGATATCATTGAAAAGGTGATTCGTAATTTTATTAAAACAGGATTGATTCCAGAGGAAGAGCAATTAACAAAAGTAGTTCGACAAGGATTAAATCAAGCATTTATTGACTCGGTTCGCAATAAAGAGTTATGGTTCCAAAAACCAAGTCGTTATAAAATGCTTCATGAAATCTATTATTCTGGTAGTCTACAAGCACATGATAAACAAAGAATTGAAGAGCGACTAGAGGCTTGCTTAAAGCATTTTCTAGCGAGTGAAACGTTTACAGAGGTTACTACGAATAAAAACTTAACATTCATTGAAGCCGAACAATTTCACACAATGATGATTAACCAAGTGAAAGTCTACGTAGTGATGGATTTTTTATATCATGACCTAAAACGGGATAAGTGGATTATTGTTGATTGGAAGACGGGCAAAGAAAGTGCAGATGACCAAAAGCAGTTAGCTCTATATGCTTTATATGTAAAAGAAAATAGAAGAATCCCTTTAGAGCAAATTGAAATCCGAAATGAATATTTAGTGTCTGGAACATCCAAAACATATCAGGTTACTGAAGCCGATATTGAGGCACTTAGAAAACAAATAGAGCTTAGTGTTGTTGAAATGAATAAATATGTGATTGACGAAGACACGAATCAACCCGTCGAACTTTCTTTTTTCAAGAAAACCGAACATGAGAAAAAGTGTCAAAGCTGTAATTACAAACAGATATGTTTGTAAGATTTGATTTGACGAGAAAAACATAGAAGCTGGGACAGGGACATAACAATTTAGAACATTTGCACTGGCTTCACTCGCCACAAAGCCCGTTGTTTAGAGGGTGGAACAAAAGGTTCAGTACAACCTTTTGTCCACCCTCTTTTAATAATCTACACTGCTAAGCTCTGTCGTTTTTTCTAACTTATTGACTCGGAGTCCATCCGATGTTAACCGGACACGATATTCAGATTCAAAAGTCTTTAATAAGGCTGAACCACTTTCGTAATAAATGACATACGTTTCTTCTGTTGTCACATGAAAGAACTCATCATCAATATTTTCAACATCAGTCACAATTGTACTTATAAAGTCTTCATAAATTCCTCTAGATTCTAAGTAATCAATGTAATCTGACATTTCCTTTATATAGGCATCCGCTTTTGGATCAATGAAGTGTGACATCCTCGAAAAATCTCTGGCATTAATCGCATTCACAGCAGATGAAATATAAGAACTCATAAAGTATTCGAAATCCGCATGAGAAATTGAATTCGCTATTTCTTTTTTTAGATTTGATAACAGATTTTCAACTTCGCTTTCTTGGTCTTCCTTTTTAAATGTAAACACTTCTGTATTCTCAAATTCAGTACCATATCCACCTTCCATTGCTTCAACTACCCATTTTTTATTGGGGTGGTCATAGGTCAAATAATAATGGATATAATGTTTATTATATTGTGGAGTAGGGGTCTGGTCGATATAAAAGTAACTTTCTTCCCAATCTTCTGCAGTCGTTAATGTCATAAACCAACCGTCCTCGTTTTGTATTACTTTTACCGAGTCAAGGTCGACTATTCTTTCAGTAACATACCCAATATAATATTGGTCTGAGCTTCTCATCCAGTCTATTTCATCAATTATGGACTCTGAAAGAGAGGAAGATGCATGCTTTATCACTCTTTTATCTCTTTCTATCCTTGCTTTTCGGTAATCCGTGATAAAGCCATCAATTGTCTCATAAATCAAAGTCGATTGGTTGTCTGGTATTGTAAAAATAGGGTAGATTTCACTTCCATCAATAACAACGGGTTTACTTTTTATGACACCGAAAGGCGATTCCACTTCTAGGTGAAGTTCCATTGACTCATCAATTAAAACCGGACCAAAATACTCACCATAAGCCGATAACGTTAAGCCCGTCTCTTTCCCATTTAAGAAAACACTGGCATTTTCAATACTTGTTTCTATATATACCTCATCAAAATCAAACATGAGGTGATGAATACTTGAATAAAAAAGGTTTGTATCAATTTCTTTTTCTAAATTCAAAAATTCATTTTCTAATATTCCCTTTACTTTATAATTACCAGGTAAAAATTTACCTAAGGAAATGTATCCATCTTCTACTTTTTTACCAGCCACCTCATTGCCATCAAGAACAAAAGAAACGTCCGGATAATTTGTATATAGCTTAAGTTCTACAGGTTCAATTTGAAACTCGTAGTTATCAAACAGTAAAAATTTCTTTCCTTCTTTTTGTAGATTAATGAGATACGAGTATGCGACGTTGCTACCCATCGCCTCGATAAATCTTCCTTGCCCCCCAAGGTCGTAATGCTTTGATTGTTCGCGTAACGTAGCAAGTAGTTCTTCTTTTTCATAAGGATATTCTTGGAAGTAGGCGATTAAATCGCTCACATGTTGCTCTGTTACTTCAAGCTCTGGATCAGCAGATACTAAATACTTCTGCACCCCTTCGACATCTTCAGAGATAACCGCCTCTAAAAAGCTATTTAGTTTTTTATCTTTATCCGTTATGGCTTCGCCTACTTTATATGCACCAAAGAAAAGAAACAATACAGCCACAACTGAAGCGGCTATGATTTTCGTTTTTTTCGTTAAAGCTGGTAGACTTGGAAGATTTCCAGAAGCTGAAGAAGGTGATTTCGTTTTCCTCGCTTCTAGCTTCGCACCACAATTGTTACAAAACGTCGTTTCTTCGGGCACTTGAGTCCCACATTGGTTACAAAATCTCATCTGAATCACTCCTATCGTATCAATCATATAAAAAGGAAACTTATCACAAGATTGGCTGGACAAGTTTCCCTCAGTCGATTAGCTTGCTTGGTTATCGTATTCACTTGTAGCTGTTTTACTATTGGTAATCATCACACCTACATATGCTGCAGCAAAGGCTAGTATTGCCCCAATGAAAAAGGCTGAAAGCATGGAAAAGCCCAATGATAGATTAAATGCGTCAAACCCTCTTGTACTCATAGAGAATGCGGTCATTGAAGTTAGTAGTGCATTAATAACTCCAAAGACAATCGCATAAACACCTACTTCAACTAAAATATTTCCATTCGTCGTTTTTCGTAAGTAATTTCCAGCCCAAAGATGTAATACCACAGGTACGATAAACAGGTACCACAAACTTCCTCCAAACAATTCCTTAACAATCGAACGAAGCTCCATCGTAATTTCAGGGTCAGACGCTTTCGCCCCACCTAATATCGAATAGCTAGCATCAATCGTCTCATGCATTGCACGAGTTTCAAAATTCAATGAACTGAATTGTCCAAGGTTCCAAAAGTATCCACCAAACTGTGAAACAACAGCCGTTTTAAACGATGCTGGGATATCCTCTTCTTGAATTAGTTCATTAGAAGTCATAATACCTGTTGAAATCACGGCCATAATCACAATACCGATTATCGTGTTAACAAACGCTCTTTGAACAGAAATGCCAAACGTTGCATTTCCACCAACTTCTTTGGCATGTTGCGGCAGTTGAATCATAGTACCAATTGATGTAAACAGAAGACTGATAATAAACGCCTTAAAAAGAACATCAAAAAATGAATAATCCGCTGATACTGTGATGTCACCTAAAAATCCAGATGGGTCAGGAACACTGACTGAAATCCCCGCAAAAAGCCCGATGATTCCTATTATAACTGCATAAACAACGGAAATTGATAACGCTGCGAAAAAGCGGTCCATTAAACCGAGCTCTGGGTGCCTTTTATTATAAATAAATCCTGTTACGATTAAGGCTATCGCAGGTACAATTAAAAAGATAAAAAGTCCACCCTTAGTCGTAATGCCTACATTAAAGAACATCACATCTGCGGTGTACGTTAAGCTCGCCATATGACTAAGCATTAAAATATCTGTCATCGAAACAATTTTAATTTGGTCGATAATCCCTCCGAACATATCAGCCTCATACGAAGACATGTCAGCTAAAAACAAATCTCTCACTTGGTTATTAATAACAAGACTTGCAATAAAGGAAAGCACTAGTAATATGGCAAACGTGATGCCTGCATATTTAGCCGCCTGGATAAGCGTAGCCGGTTGAAAAATTCCAGAAATCCCTGAGATTTGTGTTGGTACTGGGACAGTCTTTTTTATATTCCCAAATTGTGGCGCTTCGCTTGAAGTTCTTTTCGTTGATTCTATTTTTTCAAGAGACTGCCCACAATTTGAACAATATAATGAACCCGGTTCATTTTTATGACTACAGTATGTACAAAATTTACTATTTACGTTGACTACTTGACTACCCGTGCTTGCTGGTTTTAATGGCATTCCGTCATTAATACAATATTGGGCATCTTCACTATTTTTTGTTCCACAATGTTTACAGTACAAATCGTCGCCTCCTCTACATTACGCTGTTTTATTATCTGACTTTGATCCACAACATGGACAGAAGTTTGCTTCTTTAGGAATGATTTCTTCACAAGTTACACATGAAATTCCTTCACTAAGGTCCACTTCAGCAGGTTTTTCAAGTGGTGTCCCGCAGCTTCCACAGAACTTATCATTAGGTCCATTGGCTTCATTACAAGACCCACAAACTACTGCATTGTCTTCGGTTTTATTCATTTCAGATAGTTGTTTCGTAGCTAAATAGATTTGTTTGTCAAGAGAAACTAACTGGTCTGATATAGTCACAAGTTCTTCTGCAGCAATAGCTTCTGCTCTGATTTGCTTATATGTAACCTGACCAAGCTCCAACAATACCGCTGATTTTTTTACAGATAATTCTTGAATCATTTTTCGTAATCGATTCATCTCTTGTGTAACTTGAAGCTTTTGTTTCCCTTGTTCAATCCCTCCTTGAAATTTAGATAACCCCTCACCGATTTTCGATTGAAAATCATTTGCCATATTTTTTCACCCTTCCAACTTATTTTTTGTTTCAATGACCTAATCATTAAAAACATAAAAACATTATATTACAAAATAAAGACAGTATGTGAAAAAATATGTGAAAATCAATTACTTTTTTCCTATTATCTTTTACCAAATAAGAGCCAAAAGTAGTATTTTTGTCGTTAGAACACTAATAACGTGCCTCGAACAGTCGATTTTTTTCGAGATTAAACTCAAAAAAAGCGCCTTTCAATAGAAAAGCACTCCTTTTTTTAATACTACTATAATATTTTGGTAGACAGTAGTTTCGCTTTCAGTCCATTTGTGTAAGCTCATTGACAATAAACTCACACATTTCATGAGTGATAAGGCTATCCTCACTATACACTGACTTCTTTTTTATTTCTTGAAGAAAAGCTGTAACGATTTGTTCGAACCCTCGTTTATGTAACGTTGACTCCCAATCGCTTGTCAAACGTTTGGTAGCTTCTTTCCCCTTATAGATAAAAGTATCGTTCACGTTCAACGTTACTCTTTTTTCAATGGAACTCATCACTTCTACTCTCTCTTCGTTAGTCCCACTATCTCTGTTCATCATTCCAATTGCTATGGGGCCTTCTTTATTTTTAAATGTGACAACTACATGGTACAGTAACCCCTCTTTGACCATCCCTGATACAGAAAGATGGTCAATGGAATAAGGAAACAAATATCGTATCGTATCAACAACATGGATGAAATCATCATAGATAAACGTTCTTATATCTGCAGGCTGTGCCAACCGATTCTTTTGCATCACAATGGTATTGGGGTACTGAACCTCTTTTAATAATTGATAGCTTGGAGCAAATCTTCTGTTAAATCCAGTCATAAGGACGGTTTGTTTTTCTTTCGCAAGTTTTACCAATGCTTTTGATTGAGTGAAATGATAGGTAATCGGTTTCTCCACATACACATGAATGTCGTTCATAAGTAGTTTCCGAACAAGCTCTTCATGAGATTCTGTCGATGAGTGAACGAACGCCGCCTGTATACCACTTTCTAGTAAATCATCGATGTTCGTATAAAGATGAGTTATCCGATATTTTGCACCTATCTCCTCTAGTTTCTTTTTATTGCGGGTACACAAATGTAGGGTGATTCCTTCAATACGAGAATACACAGGAAGATATGCCTTTTGCGCAATATCACCCAAACCTATTATGCCAATATTCATTTTCATCACCTTCTCTTTGTATTTACTTTACTTCGTTATAAACTCGAATAAAAAAGATTCTCCATTTCGATAAAACCTAGGGTCGTAGATTCCAATCTTCTCTTCATTATCAACGACTACAACAAAAGGAGACCATTGCATTAACACTTCTGCTTTAGGATTTTGTTCAAAAAGTGGTGTTAAATCAACTTCTTCCTCGGAATAAATCGTTTCTATAACCTCTTTTTCTCCCCAAACTGTCGTTGAATACATGTCTACGACCGCTCCAGTTTTGCCAATTACGGTAAAATGCCATGGCACAAAACTTGCTGAAAGGGCTGTCTCATCGTATCTTTCTTTTGCTTGCTCATGAATGATTTGTCCTTGAATCCCTTGGAACAACACATGAACCGCTATAAAAATCCAAACCATTCGCCATACCTTCCATCTTGGCACACTCTTATTCCACTTACTATACAAAAAACCAAACAACATAATCGTCCATATCGTTAGATCTACAATCGGAATGTAACCTAATGTGATACGAGCTGATGAAAAAGGTTCAAAAAATCCCGTTCCCCAAGTATTTAAAGCATCTGAACCAATATGTATTAAGACATTAATAAGCGCTAAATATAGGATGACTTTATCTTTCCTTTTCCAAATCAAATAAGCTACCCCGTATATTAAAAGCGCCCAAATAGGAGCTAAAAAAATCGAATGTGTGAGCCCCCTATGCCACATTTGTTCCATGATACGCCCAGTCTCTGTTACATTGGCAACAATATCAATATCTGGTATTTGACTTGCTACGATAGCAGAAAACAAAAGAGCCTGTTTCGTTTTTTTGTCCATTTCATCTTTTTTAACTGCGCCGTACGTTGTTAGACCAAATAGAGTATGTGTAATTGTATCCATAACTATCTCCTTGTTGGTTTGTTTTAAAAATAATAATCGAAAAGGTAAATAAATGCTAATGTTATCCCTCAACGTTACTAGACAAAAAAATAGGTGGGACAAAAGGTTGTTTCCTTTTTACCCCACCCTACTAGTGTTATTTACGTTGTTAAGCCTTGACTCTTACTGATTTTTTGTACCTCTGCTAAAGTAGGTAACGCCGTCATCGCCCCTTTTGTGGAAGCGGCCAATCCACCTGAAACACTTCCAAAGGCAGCAAACTTCCCAATTTCTTCGGCAGGCAAAGACAGTGGATTTCCATCATATTGATTAAATTGATAAAGAACACCCGACACAAAAGCATCTCCAGCGCCCGTTGTATCCACTGCATTCACCTTCATAGCCTCAACCTTTACTTTTTCTCCATCCTTAAAAATATAACTACCTTCACTTCCAACAGTAACAAGCAAAATAGGTATGTTATAGCTTGATAAGACGTTAACCCCTGCATCAATATCTGTTTGACCAGTTAAAAACTCAAGTTCTTCTTCTGAGATTTTTATGAGGTCGACTTGACTAAACATAGAAAGTATCGTTTCTTTCGCTTCTTCTGGGTTAGGCCAGAGCCCTAATCGTAAATTAGGGTCATAGGACACCATCACTTGATGTTTTTTAGCTAATTCAACAGCTTTCATTGTTGCACTTCTAGCTGGCTCACTTATCATCGAAATCGATCCAAAGTGTATCATTTTATTGGAGGAAATTAGCTCTTCACTCACTTCTTCCTCTGATAGAAACCGGTCAGCACTTGGATCAATATAGAAATCAAAGCTTCGCTCACCATTCGCAGCTAATGTGACAAACACCGCTCCCGTTCTAGCCTCTTCGGTTAAATATAGATATTCTGTATTGACACCATACTCTTCTAACACGTCTTTCAAAAACGTACCTAACACGTCCTTTCCGACTTTTCCAAGAAAAGTTGATGTCGCTCCTAATCGCGCTAAACCTACTGCAACATTAGCCGGTGCTCCTCCTGGACTTTTGTAGTAAGCTGTGTTCGTCTCATCTAGTGGAATAAAATCAATTAGAGCTTCACCTATACTAACAATACCCTTTTTCATATGTAATCCCTCCCTTTATGACTTAATCAAGTTATCGACGTTTTAGTGTACCATACTCATGTAGAATCTGGTAAGCATAGAGAAAAGGTTGTACCTACCCCAACTTGACTTTGAACCGTGACGGTTCCGTTATGGAGTTCGATAATTTGTTTTACAATGGCAAGTCCTAATCCACTCCCACCACTGTGGCTTGTTCGCGCTTTATCTACTCGGTAAAATCGGTCCCAAATGTGCGGAATGTCTGCTTCAGGAATGCCAATACCCGTATCTGTTATGTTAATACATACCTGCTTCCCTTCTTTAAAGACAGCTACTTCAATCTCATCTCCTGACTGACAATATCGGATGCTATTTTCTACCAAATTAACAACTGCCTTGGAAAGGTGAAATTCATCAGCAAATAATACAATGTCTTCTTGATTACTTCGTAGCTTGAGGGTTACATTCTTTTTCTCTAGTTGCATCGTTCGACTTTCAATTAATTGACTGAGCCAAGGAAGTGCTTGGAACTTTTCTTTTTGAATCCCAATTCTTCCTTCTTCAAGTTTTGATAGTTGAAATAAATCTTGGACAAGATGTTCCATTCTTGTAGCTTCATTATAAATTACTTCTACTGTTCGGATCCTTTCCTCTTCTTTAAGGTCAGCTGAATCCTTTAAAATAGCAGAGTACCCCTTAATATAAGTAATTGGCGTACGTAAATCGTGAGAAATATGAGAAATAAATTGTTGTCTGGAATCTCGATATTCCTTTAATTGATGAGCCATGCTTTTAATATCCCTCGCCAGCTGACCTACTTCATCACTTCCGCTTTCCTTAGGGATATTTTCAAAATTCCCATTGGCAATTTCAGTAGTGGCTCGTCCCATTTCCCGTAATGGTCGAGACATTTTATTCGTAAGATACATCAGCAAGAAAAAACCAATAATAAATGTTATGATCCCCATAATTCCAAATAGCTGGATCAGTTTTGCTTTCGTTGCTTCAAACTTTTCAGTATCTTGGTCCATAAACAAGTACCCTTGGATTTCTCCTTGGGTGACAATCGGGTGTACTCCCCAGATGTGTGGGATGTGAAAGCCAATTCCAGTATGAACATCATCAATTATCGGAAATGGATGTTCTACTGCTAGTTGGTCCTTAATCCATTCTCGGTATGTGTCGACCCATTCGTCATCAAGAGAATCTGATTGCAGAATAAGCTGTAAGTTTTGGTCAAACAGACCAAGGTGAACATCTTCTTTTTGCTCCATTAAAAAAACATGGTTAATCGTTGGTAAGTCAAACTGATGTTCAATGGCTATCGCGTGTGACCTCAATCGATGCTCCACATCATTTCTGAGGTTCTCTTTATAAAAGTTCTCGGATATTAAATAGGACGCATATACCATTGTGATAATGACAAAAAGCAATATGACGATGACAAAGGTCGTAATTTTAGTTGAAAACCTGTTCTTCATCTCATCACCTGTCTATCTCTTCGACCATTTGGTATCCGATTCCCCATACTGTCTCAACGATCGGCTTTGTATATTGGCATTTTTTTAGCTTCTCTCGAATGTTTTTGATATGAGCATCTACTGTTCTTTGGTCTCCTTCATAAAACCCTTCCCATTCTAATTCAAGTAAGTGCTCCCTACTAAACACTCGACCTGGATTCATTGCTAGTCTATGTAATACATTAAGTTCCTTTTTCGTAAGTGGGATCACAGTATCATTGAAGCTTACTCTTGCTTTTTCCATTTCAAATACAAGGTCATGAATTTGATAGGTTGTCCCTTTTGTTTGTTTTCCACGACCGGTTCTTCGGAGTATGGACTCGATTCTAGCTAGTAACTCTCTAGGCTCAAAAGGTTTTACAATATAGTCGTCTGCCCCTGATTGAAGACCTTCAACAACTTTTTCTGACTCACCAAGAGCCGTCAGCATGATAACGGGAACGTCACCATCAATGTACTCACGAATTTCTTTTAAAACATCAAACCCATCTTTCTCAGGCATCATAATATCTAATAAGACAATGTCGATGGACGTTTCCATTAGGATATGCAGAGCCTCATCTCCAGTAGCGGCCTCTTTAATTGAATACTGATCGGGTGATAAGCACATCGAGAGTAGCTTTCGCATTTCAAGCTCATCATCTACTATAAGTACTACTTTCTTTTCCATGTTTGCGTCCCCCCTCTATCTTTTATTTTACACAAAAAGACTTTGCCTAACTGTAACAAATTAACGTCATTTCAGTCTAAACACTAGTCCACCTTATTCCCTATCATCGTAGCTTTCAAAAAAGCAGTAAGCTTGAACCTACCTCTGGTTGTAGGGACTTGCTTACTGCTTGGTTATGAGTTATTAATGATGAGCGTGAGCGTCTTCTCCTGATGCAGGAACAATCTCTAATTTCTCATCAATGATTCCTTGAGTAGTAAAAGAAAGAACCGACATATCTCCTAACAAATAGCCGTGATTATATGGACCTTCTGTCGGATCAGTGACAAACGCTGGTTTCACAGTTGCTAAATAGTGATATATAGAGGTGGTAACCTTGTCACCTTCTTCAATCCATAACATCGGTGTATGCTTTCCGAGATGGGCAAAAGGCGCTGCCGCAATCGCTAACTCTGGTAAATCTAGCGGTGCAAAAACGAATCCATGACCTGGCTTAGTTATTCCCCACCCAAAGTTTGTGTTGTTGTTTTTATAGGTTGCAAAGGCTATTGCTTGGTCAACTGGATTTTCTCCATCAATTCGAATCACCGTACCAAACGACTCTAATTCTGATAATACCTCAGGACCAATAATAGACTCTGGCCCTACCACATACATCATTGCATTTGAATTTCTTTTTTCTAGCGCTGCTTTTGTTTCCTCTGGAATCCCTTGAGAATCAACATATAGAATGGATTCATTCATATGAGCAATCCAATTTCCAACTGGCACGGAGTAAGGTTTAGCTTCTTCCTCAAGCGAGCCAATAATTACTTCATTTGTGTAGGAACCGATAATTGATGCAAAATATTCATCAATGACGGATGCAAATTCTGCAGGATGAGCGGCTGATACCTGTTCTGTTTCATACTCTTTTAGTTTATCCAATTCGCTAGCATCGATGTCACCTATCACGATTACTTCTGTGCCATTGACATTTCCCTTAGGCTGTAACCGATTCAATTCCTGAAGTACTTCTTCAGAAATCGACTCATCAAAGTAAAGAAGGGGGCCATCGTTCGGGTGATGAACAAGTGTTAACGCTGCTAGTGAATAACGCCACTCTTGTAATGGAGCCAGTATAACTGTGCCCGGTTGATTCTGTTCATGAGTAGCTGGCCAAACCGTTTGCGAAACAATGACTGACATTGTAATTGGGTCATTTTCAGCTAATCTTGTTGTGTTTTTTGTACTGGAAACAAGTAATCCATTACCAGCTTGGTCATTCATGTTTGAAGGAGGTTGCTGCGCTTCTTGTTCTACAGCTTCTCGATTCACAAAACTAATCTCACGATGATGTTCATGTTCTGAATGGTCGTGTTCATCCACTTCTTCTATTTCTTCATTTTGTTGATGATCTTCATGGGCATTATTTGTACAAGCTACCAATAATGATGCAAAAACTAATATAAAAAATGGTAGTAATAACTTTTTCATGTTCAATACCTACTTCCTTATAAGTTGGGCTTTCCTTTTTGAACAACAGCGTTCCACGAGTGTCCACCATCAGTTGTAATATAAATGGAGTCATCCATCGTACCAACCGCAATCACATCTCGATTAGAAGAGTGAACAGCTATTGAAACGATTTGACCTTGAATTGGTTCCGTTTCAAACGGCTCCCAGGTTGCTCCGAAATCTGTGCTTGTCATTAATCCCTCTATCCCACCGATTCCGTAGGCAAGCAACGTCTCTTGGTCTAAGTGGTCTACTGCAACCATTCCTAGATTACGATTTAACGGAACCCATTCTTGTCCACCATCTTTTGATTCGTACAATCCATCTCGGAAGCTTCCTAATAAATGATAGGGATCCAATGAATTCGAAATAAATACAAACCAATGGTTAGGGTCAATTTGAACATTGCCATCCATGATTGTCCATGTCAATCCCGCATCTGTAGATTGATATATTTTAGCGTCTAATGAATCGAGTCCATAGATAACATCAGAATTAAATTCATTGACTTCGATTAAATGAAAATCAACTTCCCCGTATAAAGAATGAGTTTCCCATGTTTCTCCTTTTGTATCACTCACTAACACCCCTAATGGATTTTTCATCCCTGAGCGCTTGTCGGGGTGACCGCTTGAAATTAATCTATTGTCAGGCGTAATGGATAAGCCCATAAAGTCATGACGTTCATTTATATCACCTTGCCATTGCATGCCTTCATCCAGTTTTACTTTAAGCACACCATGATGTGTCCCTACATAAAGAGTTGCTTCTTCTTCACGGTCAAAAGCAAGGTCATGAATATGAAATACACTTTCTACTGCACGCTCATTTTCGATTTCTCCTTCAAGCTCACTTCCATTACATCCGGTAAGTAAAACAATAATAAATACTGCAAATACGAATCGTTTCATCTCCAACCTCCTCTTTGTTACATAGTATCGAAAAACTGTGAAAAAAATATGAAGGAATTTGAAGATGTTTATCTAAATGTTTTGTATAGAAAATAATTATTGCTTATGATGTAGTAATTTAATACTATTACTTTAAGGATATTATTTATACCATAGACTTATTAGAGGGTGGATGCATGTTAAAAAATATTAAAGAAATGGTTGAAAATTTTTCACCTTCCACTTTGTATTCATCAAAGCTAGAAGAAATGTCGAGGCTAACTGAATTATATCAACTCTATATTGTTGATACTGAACAGGAAGAAGAGTTTGACCATATTACTACATTGATTCGTGACGTCTTTACAGTTCCTGTTGTATTAATTAGTTTAATTACTGAGGACCGTCAATGGATTAAATCCTGTGTGGGTATTAACATAAAAGAAATAATGAGAGATGATTCTATCTGTCAACATGTAATTGCCGATAAAAAAGCAATTATTATTGAAAATATGGAGAATGATACTCGATTTAAAAACCATCCTATAGCTATAGAACATAATATATACTTTTATGTAAGTGTTCCTTTAACGACTAGTAAAGGAAATATAATAGGTACATTATGTATAGGTGACCACAAGCCAAAGTCATTTACAAATCATCAATTACAACTACTCGAATCCTTTTCCGGGTTAGTTGTACAAGAAATCGAAAAGAGATATGCCTTACTTGTGGAAGCAAAGTGGAAAGATAAGTTGTTACAAGAGAACAGAAGATATTTAAGTTTAGTCAATAACCTACAAGATGTTGTAATTCAAACAGACGAACAAGGAAATATATCATTCCTTGCCCCTGCATGGGAAGACTTAATGGGGTATACTGTTGAAGAAACCTTGAACCAATCTTTTTTAAACTTTGTTTCAACAGCTAACCGAGACCATTTTTCTAAACTATTTTCAAATCTGGTCGAACGAAAAGCTGACAACTTTAAGCAAGTGGTTCAATATATCACGAAAAGTGGCAAGAAGAAATGGTTGCGTCTCGTCTTTTCCTTTATATACGATAAAAACAAAGAATTTTTAGGGACGATTGGCACATTATCCGATCTTACGGACTTAGTAGAATTAGAAAATGAAAGACAAAAAGACCGAGATTTAGCTAAAAAAGTTCAATTATCGGTTACGAGCAACCCAATCCACCATCCATCGTTTAAAATAGATTGTGAATACCATTCTTCATTAGACTTGTCTGGTGATATGTACTATTGGGTACAAATTGATGAAGGGAAATACGGTGTTATTTTAGTCGATGTGATGGGTCATGGAATTGCAAGTTCACTTGTAAGTATGTCCATTCGGTCCTTGCTTCATGGACTGTTTAAGAAAGTACAAGACCCAGTTTTAATTTATAAAGAGCTTAATCGTCATATCCATACACTTCTTAATAGCCCAGATGGAATCATCAGTTATTTTACAGCGATGATTATATACATTGATACAAACAACAAGCGAGTTGAGTTTGTAAATGCTGGTCATCCTAAAGGATTAATGCAGGTTGACGATACACTTCCGCATATTATGGATAAAGGTAGTCTTCCTATTGGCCTCATGGAACATCCTCCTATTGAAAAAGGAATCATCTGTTATCCAGAAGATGCAACCATTCTTATTTATACAGATGGGTTAGGGGATATTATAGGTGATGATGTAAATCAAAAGCTGTTACTATGTTTGAAAGAATATAAAAAGACAACAAAAACACTAAGTCGTTATGTCCTTGATTCAGTTGAACTTCCAGATAAATTACCTGATGATTTGTGTGTTATTTCCATTGAGCTAAATTAATCATTTCAAGTAAGGAGTAAAAATTATGACAAATATTTTAGATATTGAGATTACATATATACCCCCCAAAATGGAACTCGAAGATGTTATGAATCAAATTCATGACTCCTTTTCATCGACTCCCTTTTATTTTACAGAAGATTTTTGTTTCGCAGTTCGAGAAGCACTTATCAATAGCCTAGAAGCATCAAAGGGACTTTCTGCAGAAAATCAAATGATTTTCATCCATGCGACTTATGATAACAATGAAGCTGTCGTCGAGATTAGTGAATTAGGTAAACCTTTTGATGAAAACCGGATTAATTTTTCAAAAGAAACAACATTTGAAGACGTTCTTTATGAAGAAAGAGGCAGAGGATTATTATTTATAAACTTGTTTACCGATGAATTTACGTTCACTCAAAATTACGAAGGCTTAAAAATCTTCACGCTACGAAAGAAGGGATAATTAAAAATGGCAAAAGCATCAGTTGAAATTAATACGATTGAAGTTGAAAATAAACAAGTAAAAGTAGTCGGAATAAATGGACAGCTAGTGTATGAGACTGCCGAAGATGTTAGAAATACTTTCTCAACCATTACAAATGAAGATAATGGATATATCCTAAACATATCTGACGTAGAGCGTTTAGATAGTACTGGAATCGGTGTCCTTGTTACGTTCGCTAAACGTTTCGGAAACGAAAAGTCTGTCGTTGTTTGTTCAAATGAAAGCATCAAAAAATTGCTTCTCATTGCAAAACTAGACCTTCTTTTCTCGATAGTAAATACTGACCAAGAAGCAGAACAACAATTAAAAAACATGTAAAATAAAGAGGTTGAGACAAAAGGTAATAAACC
Organism: Bacillus alkalicellulosilyticus; assembly: GCF_002019795.1. Lineage (GTDB taxonomy): Bacteria > Bacillota > Bacilli > Bacillales > Bacillaceae_F > Bacillus_AO > Bacillus_AO alkalicellulosilyticum. The sequence continues at coordinate 2,680,598 of NZ_KV917381.1, forward strand.
AACCTTTTGTCTCAACCTCTTTTTACTATCTTCTTCATATCTACTCACTTCGGTGCAGCAAACCTTAGTAAATCGCCTAGCACGACCCTATCTGAATAAGCCAGATGTTCTTCTGCTTCTTTCATTTTTCGACTGCAATTAAGCGGGTCTAGTTCGGCACCGTCTCTTTTACGGTAACAAACACCTCTTGTTTGAACATTGTATTCTGTGACATGACTACCATCACGAAGAACAACAAAGGACTCACGATTCGGTGAAAAAAGGTCAGAACCAAAATGTACATAATTCTTTGTTGAAAGACCGACTAAATGCATGATTGTTGGCTTAAGGTCAATTTGACCGGATACCGTATTCTTAACTTCATTGTCGCGATGACCAGGGATGTGGATGTATAATGGGACGCGTTGCAATTGAACGGTATCAAATGGTGTAATTTCCTCTTTTTCTAGATACATACTCATTGCTCTATTATGGTTTTCTGAAATTCCATAGTGGTCCCCATAAATGATAAAAATAGAATTTTCATAGATTCCTTCTTCTTTAAGTCTATCGAAGAAATGCTCAAATGCCATATCCATATATCGAACCGTTGGGAAATATCTATTTAGTGTACGACTATTTGAATGATATTCCGGAATGAGCCTATCCTCTTCTCCAAGCTCAAAAGGAAAATGGTTCGTTAATGTAATTAGTTTTGTATAATAAGGTTCAGGTTGATTTTTCAATAAGTCAATAGATTGTTCAAAGAAATCGTAATCCTTTAACCCCCAGCCAACTGAATTCTCATCATGAACATCATAATATTCGATATCATAAAAATGATCATACCCCAGAGAATTGTACATTAAATCTCGATTCCAAAAACTCCTATTATTGGCATGCATAACCGATGTAAAATACCCATGCTTCCCTAGTGTTTCTGGCAAAGCTTGGTACTCATTTCCTGAATGAGTAAAGAACACCGCACCACTACTTCTTCCAAATAACGAAGTATCTAATAAAAACTCAGAATCTGACGTTTTCCCTTGTGCCGTTTGATGATAAAAATTATCAAAGTAATAGCTATCTTCAATTAATCGATTCAAAAACGGTGTCACTTCTTCACCGTACAGTGTATTATTAATCACAAATGTTTGTAGTGACTCAAGTGAAATGACGATAACATTTTTTCCCTCCGCTATACCAAACAACTCAGGATCTGGCGGGAGTTCTTTTGATTTGGTATACTGCTTAACCTCAAGTATATCTGAACTTTCAGCAAACACCCGTTGTGCTTTTGTGCTTGTTTGCATCACTGCATCATACACATGATAATTAAATGTTCCAATGTATTGAACTAACATTTCACGGTCAAATGATCTTGTTAATAATTGAGGTCGTTCAATTTGAGCCAGCGTGATATTTGTGAAAAATATCCCTGTTGCTAAAACAGCCATAACGACAGGTTCCCATTTCTTCTTCGGTACAATAGATACCTTTTTAGCTAAAATAAGGTATGTAAGAAGCAAGACGTCAGCAAATAACAATACATCAACAAACCTCGCAAGCTCAATCACACTGCCCGATATATCTTTTGCGTTACTTGTTTGAAATAACACAGGTAAGGTTAAAAAATCGGAAAAAAACCGATAGTAAAGTAAGTTAAAGTATAAAACACACGTTGATAGAAAACTTATCACGACAATCATCGTATTTCTATTTTTATATCCAAAAAATAAACAAAAACCAAAAAGAATCATCGCTGAACTAAGGGGATTTATAAATAGTAAAAATTCTTGAACTGTGTTTGTTGTATTGATTTTAAACCCGACTTTGTATAGGATATATGTTTTGAACCATAGCATTACTATCGCTATTAGCATTAATTGTGACCGACTAAATAAAGCTTTTACTTTCTCCATTAATTCTCTTTCCTCTCTTGCCTTACATTTTCTGTATCTGTATTAATATATTAATCTCTTTTCTTAAGAAGTCAATGCTTTTTTTCAATGTACTTAACCGAATATTCTTAAATGCAACCATTAAAAGTTTGGATATTCCTCTTCTTTACATCATATAAATTGGAGGGAATGTTATCTAAAAACAAAAAGGAGGAAAAATGTCGCATAACCTAGAATAATCTTTAGTAGGAGGTGATTTTATGTCTGAAAAAGACGAAAGAATGTTTGCAATGCTTATATATGTGATAAGTTTTTTCACTGCACTTATTGGACCGCTCGTAATTTGGTTACTTAAAAAAGATGAATCAGAATTTATTGATTACCATGGTCGAGAGTACTTTAACTTTTTCATTTCCTATATTATTTATGGAGTCATCGCAAGCATCCTAATATTACTCCTTGTAGGCTTACTCATACTACCAATTATAGGGGTAGCAGCACTGATATTTACCATTTTAGCAGCAGTAAAGGCCTATGAAGGTGAAAGATATCGAATCCCGTTCATATTTAGATTTTTATAAGGTTTAAAAGCAATGAGACTTATTTCTTCGCTTTAGCTATATTAGCGAAGAATTTAGACCATTGCTTTTTTACTATTCATAGACTAGCAATCTTTGAAACTTTTTTATTCAAATGAAAATAAAAGCTCTGGTACCCACTGATTCATGTGTTGTATTGTTTTATCATACCAATCATTCGCATTGGCTAAAATGCTATTATCGACTTCCTCCAATGGATATACTCTGTAATTTCTCCAATTTTGTTTAGATGCATAGGTAGGTATGAACCTTGGGTCTCGGATTGTTATCGTCGTTTCGTCCTTGAATGTTGTTTTTTCCACTTCAAGCCTAACAATTCCACCAACCTCTCGCTCAATCCCTTCCTGAGCTGCTAAGAAATTTCCTAATGAATATATGACAAATGTACTCTCACCAGAATCCGTTTCAATCCAATCAACTGGTTGGAGCACATGAGGATGATGACCAAGGATGATATTTGCTCCTGCATTTGCTACCTCATGAGCTATTCGTTTTTGTTCTTCATTTGGTAGAGGTTCATATTCATTTCCAAAATGTAAACTTACAACGACTACGTCTGCTTCTTGTCTCGCTCTTTTTATTTCATCCGTCATATATTCTACATCAAGTAAATTGACTAAATATTCTTTTCCAGTAGGTATTGGAATTCCATTTGTCCCATACGTAAACGCTAAGAAAGCAAACGTAATATCATTTCTTTCAATCGTACGTATCACCTGTTGGTCTTCAAATGATTCATAAGAACCCGTATATAACATCCCAATTTTATTCCAATGTGTAATCGCGTTTATTATTGCTTGCTCGCCACGGTCTAATGTATGATTGTTTGCCGTAGAAACAATATCAACACCTGCGTCTTTTAAAGCATCTCCCACTTCATAAGGGCTATTAAAGTTTGGGTATCCAGATAACCCTAGTTCCACCCCACCAATAACCGTTTCTTGGTTTGCAAATGTAATATCGGCCTCTTCAAGAAGTGCCTTTACAGGGGCTAGCATAGGCTTAAAATCATAAGCTTCACCATCAAAAGCATCTGTGTACACTGAACTGTGGATTAAAACATCTCCAACAGCGGCTAATGTTGCTGTTGTTGTCACTGGTTCTACAATTGGTTCTGGTACTGGCTCTGTTTCTGTTCCCTCAACAACCGTTTCATGTAAAACCTTCGTTTGCTCTTGCTCAATTACGACTTCTGCAGTATCCTCCATCTTCACAAAAAAAAGCGCTGCAATTGCACCAAAAACAATACATATTCCGATAAGTTGAATGAAACGTGTAGTTTTCAATTTTCTTCCTCAATTCTATTATATTATGACAATATCTTACATCAACTGGCAAGAAAATAGAAGTATTATACTTAAAATATATGAAAACCTAATATGCATTGAAAAAAAAAAGACTGCTCTTTACCATTTCTAATTACAGTATTATATGCTAATTATATCGGCGAACTTTTTTTCACTTTATACCTTATGTATTAAAAAGAGTGGGACAAACGGTTGTTATACCTTTTGACTCACCCTAATATCAACCCTAAAGCCATACAAAGTATGAAATGGCTACAGTAACAAGTAAATACAAAATGTTGAGCGGTATCCCCACTTTTAAATAATCAGAGAAACGGTATCCTCCTGGTCCATACACGATTAGATTCGTCTGATATCCTATAGGTGTCGCAAAACTAGCTGAAGCAGCTACCGTAATGGCTACAAATAGCGCCATAGGGTCAATTGCAAGTTGATTGGCAGTAGCTAAGGCTATCGGGAACATTAGTACAACGGCAGCATTGTTTGTAATAATTTCAGTGAAAATCGTTGTAATTAAATAAATAATAGCGACAATGCCTATTACCCCTAACCCTTCTGTGACACTAACTAGTTTATCAGCAAGTAACGCCGCTGTTCCTGTTTGTTCTAGAGCTATCCCGATTCCAATCGCACTTGCAATTAAGAGAAGAACATTAAACTGAACATACTTTCTTACTGATTCAAATGTAATTGTTTTTGTTAAAAAAAGAATAATCACAGCTAATGTAGCTGCCTTAAACATTGGTAACACTTCAAATGTAGCTAAAAGCACCATACCAATTAATGTTGATATCGCAATAATCGATTTTTTATGGTCAACCACCTCTTGGTCCTTCACTTGTGTCATAATATAAAAATCTTTAGAACTAGACCAGCGACTTGCAAAATCTTTACTAGCCAATATCAACAACGTATCTCCTGGTTGTAGTACGATTTCACCAACCTTACTATTGATTCGTTCTTGGTTTCGATGAACCGCAATCACACCGCCACCGTATTTTACACGAAATCTATTTTGCTTAATTGATTTATTTACTAAATTTGACTGATTGGATACAACTGCTTCTAATAGGACTTGGTTCCCGTTTTTCAAATCATCCAATTTAATAGACTTGCCTGTCTCTACTCGGAGACCTTTCATGTTTTGAAGCTCAACGATGGTTGAAATCAGTCCGGTAAAAATCAGTCTATCTCCAGCTTTCACTTTATTTCTAGATGTAATGGGGGCTATTCTTTCTCCGTCCTGACGAATAATTTCGATAAGATATAAGCCAGAAAGATTTCGCAAGCCAGCCTCTTCAATTGTTTTTCCAATCATGGGAGCATTATCTTCCACAACTAATTCAGAGAGGTACTCTCTTGTGTTCTCATCAAAGGTGACATCCGATGATTTTCGTTCTGGTAACAATTTATAGCCAATCGTACTCATAAATAGAATACCGATTAAGGCAGCTGGTATCCCCACTATGGCAAGTTGGAACATTGAATAACCACTCATACCACTCTCAATCATGAGACCATGAGCCAATAAGTTAGTGGATGTACCAATTAGGGTAATGGTTCCACCAAAAATTGTGGCGTACGATAATGGAATTAAAAATTTCGATGGCGCAATATTGTGTTCCTTACACCAATTTCGAATAATTGGTGTAAACATTACGACGATGGGTGTATTATTTAGAAATGCGGATAGCCCTGAGACTGGGAGCATCATTTTAATTAACGTCAGTCTTTGTTTTTTTCCATTGCCTAATGCTCGTAACACAAGATGGTTTAGCATACCACTTTGTTGAACTGCCCCAGCTACCATAAATAAAAGGGCAATCGTTAACATCCCTTCGTTTGAAAAACCTTTTACAGCATCTGCTGGAGTTAAAACACCTAATAACAATAATGAAGCAAGCGCTAAAAATACGATAAAGTCTGGCCTTGTGACCTCTTTAATCAAGCAAATTAACATGACTCCAACAACTATAAGTACCGTGATGATTTCAAAGGTCACTGACTTTACCTCGCTCTCTTCTTAATCCATAGTATTCTAATAAGAATTATAAGTTTTATTTAGTATATGAAAAACTTGTGCTTTTGTCTAGAAGTATTTTCTAATTTACTACTATTACAATTTCCATCATTTGGTCACTTGCCTTGTCGCCCAAATCATAAATAGGCTTTCCTGCTAAAAAAACCTCTTATTTTTGTTCATAAAAAAAGATGAGACAAAAGGTTGTTTTACCCTTTGTCTCATCCACAATATTTAAACTAGTTATGTCCCTGTTTCTTTCACTTCAAACAATTAAAATCTCTAGACTACTTCGCAAAACTATCGAAAAAAGTCAGTTTTTGCGCTTGCCCAGGAAATCCTAGATCAGAAATGACAAGGCAATAATAAAGATAGAAATATGATACAGCAAGTCTAAGATATTTTTATTGAACGAGCTATTCATCAAACTTACTGCAACATATCCAGAACGAACCACAATAATAACAAGTGCAATTTTAATTAATATTGATGGAATCATTTTATCACCTCACACGTTTTTAAATACATATGAGGAGAAATCACTAGTTACGACAACTTTAAATGCTCATTCTGAAAAAAATATAGGAATGTTTCTGATACCGTTTCCTTAGTCATATACTCCCAAGCTTGTTTATAAAATAAGATTTGCCCTTTGTAAAAGCTTTGCAATGCCTCAAGGTCTTCTTTATTTTTCAACCGGTCCGTTTTGTAATCAACGATGTTCCATTGATTATCTTTCTTATACGCTAAATCAATGACCCCTTTTACATAGATGGGATATGCCCCCTTCGATTGTAGTAAAGGATACAGAGGAGATTCATGAGTTACTTTTAAATAAAACGGTATTTCCGTCTGCACATCATCTGCTTGAGCAATTTCATTCCAAAGATGAGAGTTTTGAAACTGCTGGATGTATTCCCATACCTCTTGTTCGCGTTCTCCCGGTATATTATACCGTTTCATGGCACGGGAGACATATGCACTAATCTCTACGCCCTGAACAAGCTTTTCGAGAATATCATGAATAAGTGAACCCCATTCTTTTCCTCCCCCAGACTCCCTTTCTAGGTGAACAACCTCTGTATAATCTTTATCCTTGGTTGGCGACCAATGATCATATGTCATCGTCTTGCTATGTTCCAACCATATCGTAGAATTTGCAGATGTTGCTTGATAATCTTCTAGCGTAAGTACTACTTCATTTTGGTTAGAAAGGTCAGATTGTTGTTCAGAAGAAACCTCTATCACTTCAATGTCAGGAGCTTCAAAAAGCGTCGACCATGGGTTTTTGCTATTGTTTTTTTTACTTGCACTAATAATTAAAGCTTTCTCAGCTCGTGTAGCCGCTACATAAAGGATTCTTAGTTCCTCTTCATATAAATAACGAAGCTCTTCTTGGCTAACTTGTTCCCACTCAGGTGGCGTTCCAATCGTTTTTTGATGGAATCCCATTCTAACAGAATAGGAAAAGTACCCCAACGATGTATCGTCAATTCGTTTAATATGCTTGGACAAAAATGTTTCCGGGCTTACTTTTTTGATAGGATGTGCTAAAAATACTACAGGAGCTTCTAACCCCTTTGTCTTATGCGCATTCATAATTCGTACAGCATTAGCGTCTTCCTCCAAATTAGCTACAACTGTTTTCTCCTCGACTTGTCCTTGAAAATGTCTGAAAATCGATTGATAGCTTGTTAACCCGTTAGATTCCTGTTTTCGTAACGATTCTAAGAGCTGTAATACACTTTTATATGCCCTTTTGCCGTGTTGATTTAATAACAATAATAGAAAGAATCCACTGTCTTCCATTATTTTTTCAATGGCCACAGTCGGAAGATACGTGCGAATCCATTTTTGATACGTTGATAGCCGTTGGAATGACATTTTAAATTTTTCTCGGATAGTCGTATCTACTGATAGTGGTATGTCAGTATAGTAATTATAATAGCCACCGTTTCTCTTAAAGTGATATAGTTCCTGATCACTTATTCCAAAGAAAGTGCCTCTTAAAGTAGCAAGTAAATTCACTTCATTCGTAGGATCTACAAAAGTTTGCAACAAAATCATCAGTTCCTTAAACTCTTTCATATTACCAATGATGATTTCGCCACTAATGCTGACAGGGATTCCAAGCTTTTCTATCATTTGTGAATACACTTCGATACCATCGTTGTATCGAGTCATAACCATAAAATCTTTAGGTTCAAACCCTTGTGTAAGTAAGTTCTCGATCGTACTAGCAATGTTTTCTGCATCTTTTTGTACGACATCATCCTTTTTACTATACTCTGACGGGACAACGAGCTGTTTAATTCCTGAAAATGCTTCTCCCTTATCTTGATGAAATGAATGAAGCGGACGGTAACCGGCTTGATAGCTTGTCTCCTGTTCAGGAAGATGTATTGAAAACACTTCATTTAACCCTTTTGTCACGGAATCTAACGTCCGGAAGTTCATCGTTAAATGGAGAACTTCGCCACCATGCCTTTCAATTAATTGCTTGACGAGATTATAGGTGTCAATATCCGCCCGCCGAAAACGATAGATCGCTTGTTTAGGATCTCCGACAACAAATAAAGTACCTGGTCTTGGTGTACATCGCGTCCAGTCCTTTTCAGTAGGGTCTTCATTCGCAAGATAAAAAACGATTTCTGCTTGAATCGGGTCAGTATCTTGAAACTCATCTAGGAGTAAAAAACGATATTTTGATTGAAAATAACTTCGTACCTCATGATTATGTTGAAGCAGGTGGGCTACTTTTAATAGTAAGTCTTGAAAATTTAAGAGTGAGCGCTGTTTCATTATGTTTTCATAGTGACTAAGCGCGTCTTGTAGTAGTGACGTTATTATCGGATGACAATAGCATCTCCACTGAAATAAGACTGGTTGTATTGTATTATCAAAAAATGTTTGGATTTTCTCTTCATAGTATTTGGCATCCTCTTTCGATGTCCATCTGTTCTGGGTTGCCTTTAGTTTTTTATCAAATACCTCAAACACACTAAGAAGATTGCTGTCTTTGTTTTCATCGATATATCTGTCTTTTTGTATCGCAACAATAATCGCCTTCTGAAGAGTGTCATAGCCACGGTCAGGTTCAGGTGTTGGTATGGAGCGATACGCCTCTTTTACAATTCGCATAAAAGCACCATAGTGGACAAGCAGGTCAGGTTTTTCAACTTCTTCTGTTACCCATTGGACATCTGGATACTCTTTTAACTGTCGAAGTGAACTAAACAAGTCTTGTATCGCAATTCCTAGATTCGAAAATTGCTGAAGCAACTGAGGATTTGTTTCTTCAAGCTCTTTTAAATACCGTTGCCATACTTCTTCAAGCAAATCAATATCATCACTTTCTTCCAATTCTTTAAAATGAATATCTAGTCCAGATTCAATCGGTCTTTCGCGTAACAATTTGGCACAAAAGGCATGCACTGTTCCTAAAAAACACTGATCTATGGTTTGAAGTGCGATGAATAATCTTTCTTTAATCATTTCGTCGCTTTCATTTTTCCACGATTTCTCCAACTGACTTTGGAAGCGTACTTTAAGTTCATCTGCCGCTTTACGAGTAAACGTAATCGCAACAATTTCACTTGTTTTTGCTTTGCCTGTATATACTAGTTGAATCATCCTGGAAACTAAGCTTGTTGTCTTTCCTGACCCTGCTCCTGCTTCCACTAAAAAATTGCGGTCAAGCTCATATTTAATGTCATCTCTAGCCTGCTGATCAATAATGTTACTCATACGCTCTGACCCCCTTAAAAGCTTGTAACTCCATCTGTTTACGGGTTAATGTGTCCTCTTCATAATGACTTCTTCTACAAACATGCTTGTAATCACAAAATGTACAATCATTTGGGTCATCTGTCATCGTAAAATGACCTTTTTGGATGATTGTGATTAATTTTTCAAGTACATCGAATCCAGCCAAACGAATGTCATCTTCTTGCTTTCTTACAAATTTCTGACCAAGTCCTTTTGTCGTTGGAAAATAATAAGAGCTTTCTTGAACACTTCCCGTTTTTATCTGTAAGTGTTGTTCAATCGCAATCGCATAGATAAAATGCTGGAGCTGTCTTCCTCCTTTAAACACACTTTTTTCAGAATATCCATACGTACTTCCTGTTTTATAATCAATAATATGATAATTGCCATCTAAATCGCGGTCTACTCTATCGATTTTGCCGGCAATAGCAATTGTCGCTCCTGATGGTAAGGTAACATACGCTGGTGTGATGGTACCGACACCAAACGTATATTCAAAATACAGAGGCTCATAGCTTTTACAATGTTCCTCCTCTTCTTTTAAAAAGACGATACAGCATTGCAATATATCCTCAACCTCTTGTTGAAACACTCTTTCGTTTGGTGGAGGAAGTTCTTCTTTTTGTTGGTTGATTAGGTTCATCGCAATCGATTCGATTACATTAGAGTGCGTATTATAGTTTGGCCGGTCCTTATTTTCTTGGATTTTTAGATGAAACGTCTCAAATATATGATGAAGAAGACTCCCTCTCGATGCTGGGTCTAGCCATCGATATGGGTCGTCCATCATATCTTCAGGCACTTTAATTTGTAAGATCTCTTCTAGAAAGTACGCATATGGGCAAGCCGCTAATTTTTCTAGTTTCCCCGCTGTTAGTTTTCGCTCTGGATTTAACGTAGGGTCAAATTCCGTTTCAATATCAATAGACCCATCAAATCCTGTAACTTGATGTAGTAAACGTTGTTCTTCTGCTCGTATTCCTTCTTGGATCGTAGCAAATTGGTCGAAAAAGGAATCAGAGATTACCTTCCTATTATCCTTGAGGAGGTGCTTCACCCAGTAATCTTTATCTTCAATTTCTTGAGAAGGCGCTAACGACGATGACAGTTTCTTTACATCTCGGAAATCAAGTTCTGGATTTCCTTCAATCGCGCGATAACACTGTAAAAATAAAAAAGATGGAGCTACAGTTCGGTTATCACTCACTGAAAATGTACGAAAACTTACGGTTATCTCTCCTTCTTTTTGTGCTAGTAACTGAAGCATTGAGTAAAGATGCTGATGAGGCTTGTCCTTAAGCAATGGCAAACTAGCATGCAATAATTCTCTTTCTTCATCTAGTAACAACGGATCTTCTGAAGCCCCACCAGGAAAGAGCTGATTATCAAGACCAATAATGAATGTGTGCCTACGGGAGCTATATAATCCTTTTTGATATGAAGTCATATGAAGATGCCCTGGCTTTTCATTTGATTTCATAATCGTAAGAGTTGTAAAATGTTCTTTCATTCGGGCCATCACATCGTACATCGAAAGGGATTCCTCAACGTATGGTATAAGAGTCGTCATTTGGTCGATGATTTTAGATTTGGCTGCTTCATCAATGGGTGATTTCGAAGTCCCATATTGTTCAATCACCTTTGAAAAACCTGATAAACATGTTTTATAATTAATTGTATTTTCGAAATTTGGAAGAAATTTAAAGATGCTGCTCATCCAATTTTGAAGCCACGTAAGCTCTTCTATTCTCTTTTGCCAATGTGACGTCGCATTATCATCCTCTGCCTGCTCTTTTTTCTCCAATAGCTTCACATGCTCTTTTTCAACTTGTAGAAGATAACGGTCTTTCCCATAACCAATCTGTAAAGCTCTTAACAACTTAACTACTTTTGATTTTGATGGTGCTTCTTTCCCAAAATCAATAACCCCATCGTGAATTAAATCCACTAGCACTTGAACTTTATAGTTCGATTGAAGCCATTTCACTAGACCTACTAGTAATCGTCCAGGGCGTGTTATAGTAATTGGTAAACCTTCTCCAAACGTTACAGGTATTTTATTTTTTTCAGACAGATGATACATTAGCAACGCATAAGGTCCCGCATTAGTATAGTAAATTCCGACTTGATCGAGCATACACTTATTTTCAATTATCTTCTGTAGGATATGCTTTAACTCAATTTCTTCCGTTTTAGCTGAAAAAACAGAAAGATTCTTGATTTTTTCTCCTGTAGATGGAAGATAGATATTGCTCAGAGGCGTTTCTTTCCCTGTGAAAATTCTAGACCATTTTGAACGTGGAATTGGCTTTGTGATTCCATTTACCGCCTCTAATGATAATTGATAGACGTTTCCATTGATAATTGTGTCTAAGTAATCCGATTCGAGAGCCGTGAGCGAAAGATTGGGCTGTAAAATATACAGGGCATGTTTTTGATTGTTAAGCTGTGTAGCCTGTATGAGTACAGATGCTTTGTCGATAAGCTGGTAGGTTTGTAACAGACCCTCATAAGCACTCATTATATAGCTAAAATCATGTCCTTTTTCCTGAGATAAAAACGCAGATGAAGGTAAGTTGTCTTTATCATACCCAGATAATCTAAGCTGTTGAATCGCTTGATATATCGCTAATCCGAATGAGTAAGTAACTTCAATGGAAGAAAAATACGTTAGTTTTCCTTCTTGCTTAAGCTGCTGTAATAATTGTGTTGTCAAATGCACACCAACAACTTGGTCAATAACATTCACATCTTGACCTGTTAATTCTAGTTGTTCATTTGCTATATCAAACACTGTTTTTACTGTAAGGTTGAGCGCTATAAACCCTTGTTTGACAAATGACTCTGTCATTCTATCGCCTATTTCACGTGAGTCTACAATTATACGTTTATCTTGTAGTGGGTATTTTTCACATATCTCTTTTAACTCTTGTATATACGTGTTCACGATAAACCTCCTTGCTCTAATAGGTTATTTGTTTGAACGAGTATCTCCTTTGCTGAACCATGTATACATAAATCAAAATTTGCATCACTTTGTGTCTTTTCATTGTTAATGATCACTGTTCTGCCTTTTGTAATATAAGGTAATTGATTGACAGGGTATACTTGAAGGCTTGTTCCGATCACAATAACAAGGTCAGCCTGTTCCATAGTAGTGAGCGCTCTTTTCCAACTGTTTTCAGGTAGCATTTCACCAAAGAGAACCACGCTCGGACGAAGTCTTCCACCACAAGCCGTGCATGCCTTTTCCTCAAGAAACTCGTCTTTTGTAGCTTCAGTCCCACACTGGTGACACCGAATGGCCTGAATGCTACCATGTAACTCACTAACGTTCTGACTCCCTGCTTTTTGATGCAGTCCGTCGACATTTTGTGTAGCGACAAAGTCTATTATGTTTTTTGATTCCCACTTTGCTAGAATCTGATGACCGATGTGAGGTTCACAACTTGCTAAAGCCGTTAAGCGATAGCTATAAAACTGATGAAAAAGAGAATAATTGTTCTCAAGCGCTTCTATCGTAGCTACATCATGAGGATTGATTTGCTTCCACCACCCTGAACTCGAACGAAAGTCTGGTATCCCACTCTCAGTTGACATTCCTGCTCCCGTTAACAAAACTACTTTTCGAGAATTGCGTATCCATTGAGCTAATTTTTCACTCATTTCCTTCCTCCCATCAGGTTTGTCCACTGTACACCTATAGTATACGCTTTCAATATCAATAACCCTGCCCGAAAAAGGGAAGGGTTATGAATACAACTGACTCATTTTATTTATTTCTTTCTTTAGTGTATCTACAAGGGATACAGGGTATAGTACTATTGCGTCACTCCCCCAGGTTAATAACCATCGGATTAACCCTTCACTGATAATCGCTTTTGTTGATAACACAAAAGTTGTCCCACTATCCTGCCGAATGGATACATCACGACCAAAACGGTCAATCATCACATTAATCAGGTGATTGCTAAATCGAACTTGAATTTCCTGTTCCTCACCCGAGTACATATGAAACAGCTTTTCTGTATATTTTGTAACGTTAAAATCTCGATCAGGGATGAACTTCTCATCCACTGTCGAAACATTCCGCATCCGATCCACACGGTAATGTCGAAGTTCTTTCGGTTGATATTCCGCAATCATATAATAGAAATCTTGGTTCCAAACTAAGGCATACGGCTTTACCCTATAATGCTTACCATCATGATTAAACTTAAATTCCTTCTGCAAGTTATATTTCCCATACTGAAATTCTATTACGTTTCGTTCCATAATCGCATTATGTAATTCATGAATCGTTAATTTAACGCGTTGATTTTCATTTTTATGGCTGTCTGGCATAATGACTCGATTTTCAAGTTGTTTTGCTAAATGCAGGCTCGTCAATCGTTTAATTTTTCCCACTAATTTTTCTGTTTCATTTTTAGTAATAAATTTTGCAGCTGAGACCGCATCAATAAGCAATCGTAATTCATACAATTCAAATAGTCGCTGTTGATGACTATAATATTTTTCGACCCCATTCTTTTCCTGATTTATCGTAACATCAAAAAGGCCAGAGCTTTCTAACATGTCAATGTCATCACGACTTGCCTTTTTGCCAATATGAGTCTTTGTTTCCCGATAAAACAAATCAAGCATCTGCTCAAGGGTGAGTTGATTCTCTTCATCTGTATACTTTTGTAAAATCTCTCGCATATATAGTAGTCGTAGCTTCGTATTCATTTTGGACTCCACACAACCACCCTTTTTCAAATGATTTCCAATCATACTCAGTATACTACAATCCCTTGATTTAGTGAAAGACATTGCCACCATATTAAAAGCACTGGAAAAGTGGTTTGTACTTTTCCAGTGCCTTCTTTTCTAATCTTTATTTTAGTGTTCTTTGCCACGTCTTCTAATGTACTCTGCTTGATATGAATTTCCGCCAGCATGAACGGATAATAGAGTATCAGCATATCCTACTAAGCGATTAACAAGTTCATCTGCCAAGTCATAAACAAGCGACATTTGATTCGGTTCAAACAACCTAGGGTCATCAAAAATAACGGTTGTATTTATAAACACATCACGATTTCCTTGTAAGTCATACTGAATAATCGCTTTGCCCGCTGCTCCACCACTACCTGGATCATGAAAGCTTTGTAGAAATACATACCATTCCTCAGCTGTGGCAGAACGGAGATTTTTCGTAAAGGTCATTCCTTGGATTTCTTGGTCTATCATTTCCTTCATTTCAGAAGAAACCATCCGGGACATTTCATTTGTCATCTTACATTCTCCCTTAAAAAAAGCGACAAAGTCGCCCTTTTTTAAAAGCAAGGAGCGCAGCCACTGCCTCTTTCAAAGGGGTTTACAAGTGCCCTTCTTGTAAGACACGCGCAGTGTGCGAAGCCCTTGCTCTTCCAGAATTATCCTCCAGAGCATCTTTGGACTTTCAACATTTATTCTTATCTTTTAAGAAAAACCGCTAGCGGTCTTTTCTCGAGTTATCCTGCAGGATTAATGGTCAACGTCAAAGCCTTCCATCATATCCATGTTATTTTCAATCAGTTCAATAATTGTCCCCGCTTCTTCCTTACTAAAAATAAAATCAGATTCATCTTCAATAACTGTATTTTCTTCAGTCACGATTCGGTTGACTCGTCTAAGTACACCGTCCCCTGTATCAGGTACAACGCCAAAGCGGTAGGCAACTTCAACTTCATCTAAGTATGTGTAGGCTAGAACTTCCGGTGTCGTCCAATCCACATCGACTACAACCTGCATTTCCACTTCATCATCATCTTCTTCGTCTTCATCATATTCAATCGTATCGTCTTCCATTAAGTACTCTTCTTCGTACTCATCATCGTCCATGTCAAAAGAATCGATAAAGTCATGGAAAGATTCATGAACAACATCTATGATTTCATCAATATCATCTAATAATACACGAGAAGTTAATTCGGTTTCTAAATCGAACTCTTCCACATAAAACTCTTCGTTATGAGGATCAAAATATAAGGTACAGAAGTATTCTCTAATATTGTCCTCATCCTCAACGAAACAATCAATTCTAGGATGTTTGGCAGCTCGGTCTATATTGATATGGCCTATTTCATCATACTCTTCACAAATTGACTCCATATTATCTTGCAACTCTGCACAAACTCGGTCAAACCATTCTAATGACATACGAACACTCCCTTTCCAACTTTATCACTACTATCATTCCTATTAATTCTAATGTTACTCTTCCCTTTCAAAGGAAAAATATGCTACTGTGTAAAGACTTACATATAAAAAAATTTTGGAGTGACACAAATGATAAGATTCGGAGTTATTGGTACAAATTGGATTACAGACCGGTTTATAGAGGCTGCACAGCATCATCCTGACTTTCAGTTAACAGCGGTTTATTCAAGAACCGAAGAAAAAGCAATTGAATTTGCAGCAAAATATGATCTTCCTTTTTTATTTACAAACCTTGAAGAAATGGCTGAAAGTCTTGAAATTGATGCGGTTTACATTGCAAGTCCGACCTCACTACACGCAGAGCAAGCGATCATGTTCATGAAATATGGTAATCATGTCATATGCGAAAAACCAATCGCTTCAAATACAACTGAAATCAAAAAAATGATCGAAGCCGCACAGACTTACGGTGTGTTATTAATGGAAGCCGTAAAACAAACACATCAGCCAACATTTAAAAGCATTCAACAACATTTACATAAAATAGGTGATATTCGCCATGCTTCTTTTAGCTACTGTCAGTACTCCTCTCGTTATGATAAATACAAAGAAGGGACAATACTGAATGCATTTAACCCTACATTTTCAAACGGGTCACTTATGGATATTGGGATTTACGGTGTTTATCCCGCGGTTTCTTTGTTTGGCCTCCCCCAAGATATTCAAGCAACTGGACTTCTTTTAGACTCAGGAGTGGATGGGAATGGGTCTCTTTTACTTTCTTATCCCGATTTACATGTAGCCATCACGCATTCAAAAATATCAAACTCCTACCTTCCTTCTGAAATCCAAGGGGAAAAGGGTTCGATCATTATAGATACATTACATACGTTAGAAAAAGTTGAAATTCGCTATAACGACGGAAGAACAGAGGATATTACGATAACTGAGGAATTTCCTTCAATGTATTATGAAGCTAAAGAGTTTATCGATTTGATAAAAGCTGAAAAAACAGAGTCCACTGTCAATTCGTTCGCTCGCTCCTATGGAACAATGGCCATACTTGATGAGGCAAGACGGCAAATCGGACTACAATTCCCTGCTGATATATAAAATGCGACACAGTTGACTTTTTAGAGCAAGGTGCGAAGCCACTTCTTTTTTTAAAAAGTGTTTTACAAGTGCCTTTCTTGTAAAACACGCGCAGTGTGCGAAGCCCTTGCTCTTCCTGAATTTGCATACCCCCCTTGTATACCGCCTAAAATTTAAATGTCGTTTTGAACTACGAAACATCTTACTTCATTTGATATTCAGTCGATTTCACCAGTTGGATACCATATGTTTCACTAAAATGCTGTAAACTCTTTGCTGTTTCTTCCTCAAATCCTGGAATCGAGCTCATACAATCTTCTAAAACTACTATTTTGCCTGTCACGTCTCTGTCCGTACAATAATGTTCAACTAATTGTCGTATCGATTCGAATACACAATGAGACTTCGCTTGTCCTGCAATTATAATCTCATCATACTCTTGAATCCCTTGTAAAAAATCATCATTTTCTACTTTTCCATCTTCTTGCTTAAATATCCCGTACATTTCACTTAACGGATTTTTTCCTTTTACTATTTTTATGATGTCCGTTTTTCTTACGAAAGAATGAAAATGAATCATGTTGGAGAACTGACCTTCTAGGGAAGCGCCTCTTGTTCCTTCTATACAATGATAGGGCCAAATGCATAGATTTTTATTACTATTTTCTTCAAGTAAATTAAGATAGGACAAGCTCTCAATAGGATGATAGACGGCCTTCCATTTTTGTTCTCGAACTTCTTGTGATGTAATGACTGTCAAAGGAGCAGGGTGTCGTCCTTCATTATCAACCCACCAGCTGGGGTGAAAGATTTGATTGAGTCTATGCGTGTCTAAAGACACTGCTATTTTAGAAATTTTATTGATATGATTGAAAATAAAACGGGTCGTATTTTCTACATCTTTGTGGGAATTAGGTACAGGTAATGCCCCAGTCTCCATGAAATCATATTGAATGTCAATCCCAATAAATAGCCTTTTTCTTTTATCACCGGCTCCTTCAGTAATCGATTCGTTTTCACTTAATTGATAGAGCTCATGTACTGATTTCTCATTAGATAATCCGATTTCACTTACTGTAACAATCTGACCAAACGCTGTTCTCATGATACCTCTCCCATCACTATTTATTTCTTCAAGTGTACACTTTCTAAAAAGTAGAGTAAATAAACTAACAAACGTGTATGTTTTGATTGTGATTCACAAATATTAATGATATATTTTTAGACGAAAATAGCTAAATAATAGTAAGATATGACAGTTGCACTATTTGACATACATAGATAATTCTCTGTTGCAAATGCTATATCCTACTTGCAGTTTATTTAGATACTTTCAAAAAAAATTAAGGGGGATTTTACATGAAGCATTTCAAATTATTTTTCTTAGCATTGGTTCTATTATTAGGAACAATGTTAGCTGCTTGTGGAGCAGGCGGCGGAGACCAACAAGAAGAAGAACCACAACAAGAAGAACAACAACAAGAGGAACAAGAACAACCTGATGATGCAGCTGCTGAGGCTCCTGCTGACTTTAAAGTAGCGATGGTTACAGACACTGGTGGAATTGATGATAAGTCATTTAACCAATCAGCTTGGGAAGGAATGAAACGGTTTGGTGGCGCGAATAACCTTGAAGAAGGCCACGGCTTTAAATACTTACAATCAGGAGATGCATCTGATTATGCTCCTAACTTAAATGCCCTTGTTCGTGAAGACTATGATTTAATTTGGGCAATTGGATTTTTAATGGCTAGTGATATCAAAACCGTTGCTACACAACGTCCTGACAATCAATTTGCAATTGTTGATATGGTCGTTACTGGCGATGACGATGTACCATTATCAAATGTGGCTCATATTACATTTAAAGAACACGAAGGCTCATTCTTAGCAGGAGTAGTTGCTGGAATGCACTCTGAATCAAATAAAATTGGTTTCGTTGGTGGAGTGGAAGGCGCGTTAATTAAAAAGTTTGAAAATGGTTTTAAAGCAGGGGTAAAAATGGTTAACCCTGATGCTGAAATCATCGTTCAATATGCTGAAGACTTTAATGATGAATCGAAAGGTCAACAAATTGCAAATGCAATGTACAGTCAAGGCGTAGATGTCATTTACCATGCTAGTGGTGGTACAGGAATTGGTGTGTTCACAGAGGCGAAAAACCGTAAACGTAATGGCGAAGATGTTTGGGTTATTGGTGTAGATAGTGACCAACATGAAGAAGGTATGCCTGAAAATGTTACATTAACTTCAATGATTAAACGTGTCGATAGAGCGATTGAATCAGTAACTGAACAAACAATGAGTGGTAACTTCCCAGGCGGAGATATCATTGAATATGGTTTAGAAGATGAGGGTGTGGGTATTGCTCAAACCCAAGATAATGTCTCTGAAGAAGCATTAGCTGCCGTTGATGAGTATTCTGCAAAAATCAAAGCCGGTGAAATTCAAGTCCCTACTACGGATGAAGAATATGAAGAATTTTTAGCAAGTCGATAACTTTATCTTACATTAGCAAAGGCTAGTTCCAGAACTAGCCTTTGTTTTAATAAGAAAAACGCAAAGCCGTTTTGATTAATTGTGATGAGCGTAGCCACTGCCTCTTTTTAAAAGTGCTTTAATAAGTGCACTTCTTATTAAAGTACGCGCAGTGAGCGAAGCCATCACTCTTCCTGAGTTACTTTAACAAGCATCATTGAGAAACCCAATTTTTTTACTCACTCTTAATTCTAAAAGTAAATAGCTATGTTGTCGTGGAGGTGAACGATTATGAGTTATGTGATTGAAATGCGAAACATTCGCAAAGAATTTCCGGGTATTGTTGCCAATGATAATATTACTCTCCAAGTGAAGCAAGGAGAAATTCATGCACTATTAGGCGAAAACGGAGCTGGAAAGTCGACGCTAATGAACGTGTTGTTCGGCTTATACCAACCTGAACAAGGAGAAATCTACGTCAAAGGTGAAAAGGTAAATATAAGTGACCCTAATGTGGCCAATAATCTTGGAATTGGAATGGTGCATCAGCACTTTATGTTAGTTGATAAATTCACCGTTGCTGAAAATATTATATTAGGCAAAGAACCAACTACCTTTGGAAAAATTAATCTTCGTAAAGCTGCTAAGGACGTTGAGGAAATATCAAAACAATACGGTTTAGCCGTAAAAGCCAATGAAAAAATAGAAAACATTTCTGTCGGAATGCAGCAACGTGTCGAGATATTAAAAACGCTCTACCGTGGTGCTGACATCTTAATCTTTGACGAACCTACTGCTGTGTTAACTCCTCAAGAAATACAAGAGTTAATGCAAATTATGAAAATGCTCGTCGCTGAAGGAAAATCAATCATTCTAATTACTCATAAACTAAAGGAAATAAAAGAGGTTTGTGACCGCTGTACTGTTATTCGCCGTGGAAAAGGAATTGGGACGGTTGATGTCGCTGACACAAGCGTGAATCAGTTAGCTGAAATGATGGTTGGACGTGAGGTTACATTCTCCGTAGATAAAACAGAAGCCGAACCTCTTCAAACCGTCTTACATGTACAAAACATTATGATGAAAGACGACAGAGGAGTATCTTTACTACAGGACTTATCATTGGAAGTGAAGGCCGGGGAAATCGTAGGAATCGCTGGAGTCGAAGGAAACGGCCAATCTGAGCTAATTGAGGCTATTGCTGGTTTGAAAAAGGTCGATAGTGGTTCGATACTACTAAACGACAAGAACATTACCAACCTTCCTCCACGAAAAGTGACGGAAGCAGGCGTTGGGCATATTCCACAAGACCGTCATAAACATGGGCTTGTACTTGATTTTACAGTAGGAGAAAACATTGTACTTCAAACGTATTATCAGCAACCATATTCTAAAAATGGCATTCTTACCTTTCCTGAAATTTATAAAAAAGCAAAAGAACTTATCACAGACTATGATGTGCGAACGCCGAGCGAACATACTTTAGCCCGCGCTCTATCAGGTGGAAATCAACAAAAAGCGATTATTGCACGTGAAGTAGACCGCTCCCCTGATTTATTAATCGCAGCACAACCAACAAGAGGTCTTGATGTTGGGGCAATTGAAACGATCCATTCTCGTCTCATCAAGGAACGGGACAAAGGAAGAGCAGTGTTACTAGTCTCCCTTGAACTCGATGAAATCCTTAATGTAAGTGATCGAATTGCGGTTATTTATGAAGGAAAAATCGTTGCTGTAGTTGATGCAAAAGACACGAATGAACGAGAGCTAGGTTTATTAATGGCCGGTGGTACAAAAGACAAGGACGGTGAAACGGCATGAAAGAGTCATTAAAAAATAACGTTTCTCACATCCTCTTCCCGCTTATCGCTGTCTTGTTTGCAATTCTTATTGGTGCAATTATCATGCTCTTAACCGGATATAATCCAGTCACTGGTTATATCGCGATGATTGTTGGAATTTTTGGTGACTCGTATGTATTAGGTGAAACCATTCGAACAATGGCACCGTTGATTTTAGCAGGTCTCGCTGTTGGGTTTGCTTTTCGCACAGGCCTATTAAATATCGGTGTAGAAGGACAACTTATCGTAGGCTGGCTTGCTTCGGTTTATGTCGGGATCGCATTTAGCCTACCAACAGTGATCCACTTGCCACTAGCGATAGCGGCTGGAGCTCTTGCTGGAGCTGTCTGGGGATTTATTCCGGGAATTTTAAAAGCGAGATTTCATGTTCATGAAGTTATTGTCACGATCATGATGAATTATATTGCCCTTTATACCGTTAACTATATAATCCGTTCCTATCTTCTTCAACCTGGGGAAAGAACAGAATCAATAAACCCTACGGCTTCACTCGCTTCACCTTTTTTACAGTCGATTACCGACTTTTCGAGGCTTCATTACGGTATTATCGTTGCACTACTTGGGTGTGTCGTCATGTGGTTTATTTTATGGAAAACTTCAAAAGGGTTCGAGCTTCGTGCTGTTGGGTTTAACCAGCATGCTTCTCAATACGCAGGGATGAATGTGAAAAAGAACATTGTCCTTTCGATGATTATTTCTGGTGCATTTGCCGGAGTTGCTGGCTCAATGGAAGGCTTAGGAACGTATCAGTACATGACGATTATGCCTGGATTTACAGGTGTTGGCTTTGACGGCATTGCGGTTGCTCTTCTCGGTGCAAATACCGCAATAGGTACGCTACTTGCCGCTGGGTTGTTTGGAGGTCTTCAAATTGGGGCCTTGAATATGCAATCGCAAGCCGGTATTCCAACCGAGCTTGTTGATATTGTTATTGCTTTAATTATTTTCTTTGTTGCTTCTAGCTATTTAGTTCGCTGGATTGTCAGCCGTTTGAAAAAGGAGGGTGTATAAGATGGATTTCGCACAAGTTCTAGCACTAATAATTCCAGCCGCTATATTCTCAGCGGTCCCTCTCATTTTCACTGGTCTAGGCGGTCTATTTAGTGAACGTTCTGGTGTTGTTAATATTGGATTAGAAGGCCTGATGGTCATGGGTGCCTTTGTTGGGATTGTCGCTACATTAACGCTTGAAGGCATGGGACTCGGGGCGAGCTCACCATGGATTGCCCTGCTTTTTGCGATTGTCATTAGCGCGATTTTCTCTTTATTTCACGCTGTTGCTTCCATCACATTAAAAGCGGACCAAATTGTAAGTGGAGTTGCGCTTAACTTTTTAGCGGTAGGTTTAGCTGTCTTTTTAGTAAAGAACATTTACAATAAGGGACAAACCGATTTTATCCAAAATCGAATATATCCAACTCATGTTCCAGTACTAAGAGATATTCCATTTGTTGGTTTGTTTTTCACCAATGCGTATTTAACTTCTTTACTTGCCTTACTCGCAGCTCTTGCTGTTTGGTATGTGGTCTTTAACACTCCGTTTGGGTTACGTCTTCGCTCTGTTGGAGAACATCCGATGGCCGCTGATACGATGGGAATTCAAGTAAACAAAATGCGTTATATTGGAGTTATGCTTAGTGGTGCCTTTGCGGGCATGGGGGGAGCCGTCTATGCCATTACCGTATCAGGTAACTTTTCAGCCGGAACCATTGCTGGGCAGGGATTCATGGCCCTCGCTGCCTTAATCTTTGGGAAATGGCACCCTATGGGTGTCCTAGGAGCCGCTTTATTCTTCGGGCTAGCTCAATCGTTAAGTATTGTCGGCCAGCATATTCCGTTGCTTGCCAACGTACCTCAAGTATTTTTATTAATTGCACCATATGTATTAACGATTTTAGCCTTAGCCGGATTTGTAGGTCGAGCCGATGCTCCAAAAGCGATTGGCAAACCGTATGAAAAAGGGTCAAGATAAGTTTGATAGCAAAGAGGGTGTCTAAAGGGAAACATCAATCCCTTTAGACACCCTCTGTTTTCTCTTTTAGAGTTATGTTATTAAACTTCCAATTCAACAAGGATTAGAACTATTAAATGAAGATCTTCTTCTCGCGATACAAATCAAATGGTGTTTCCAATTGAGAGCTTCTCTCCAAGCGTTGTACCATTTGCCTGTATCCTTCCCCGTATTCATCCTGACGTTTCATTAGTTGCTGGTGCAGGAATTCCGCATATTCTCGTTCCCCTAGCATTTTTACAAAATGTACCTCGACCCAACTTGCCAAACCTTCAAGTTCTTCAATCGTCATATAATGGACATTCAGATTATCAAACTGCCATACATGAACAAATTCATGTGCTAGTGTCGTAAGGGCTTGAATGCGAGGTGCTCCATTTTCTAGATAGACGGTAATGTTTTTCTTGTCATCTATCGACGCCTTACCCACGATTCTCGGGTCATATTGCGGTGTTGGTATAAAAGGAATCCCACTTAATTCATGGATCGCTCTTGAATTTAAGAATTCAATATGAATGTGTCTCCTAAGCTGCACTTGAAGTTCTTCTGAAAAGTAATGACGGATTTGTTTTTCAAGTACTGGTAGCTCACTAACGTAATTGATTGCACTTTTTTTACAATGGAGACAACGGTCTCTTCCATCATCTAGTTGTTCAAACTCTGTGGCACGGTAATGACGAGCACAGAAATCACATTGCTTTTTCTCTACGTCTTCCTGATCAATCGTGTTCAAAGGTTCCATTTCTACAATGTTTTGACGGACGGTTCGTAAACTTGAATTAGGTAGGACTGCCTGTATCAATTGACCTGTTTCTTCTAAAGCAAACAAACCACCAATTTCTTCCTTTCCAAACCGTAAATACTCCCCGTGCTGCTCTTTATTTTCAAGGACCCACGCGATATAATCATCAACGATTTCAAGAACATGGCTCCAATTTTCTTGGATACTTTCAAGTAAACCGAGTTGTAAAGGAGAGTCTTCAAAGATATATATCGAGACCTCACGTTTAGAAGGCGCCTCAAAACTCGTGACTAGATTAGGAAAAATCCTTCTCATATGCTGTGCTTGTTCATCGTTTCCATCAAAGAAATCCCCATCTAGCTGAGTGGTAACAGCTAGGTACATGTACGAATGAGGAAACAGCGTATAAAAAGCTTCATTCAACAAAAAGGCTAATGTAAAGGAAATGGACTGCTGCTCTTCAATCGTCTCTCGATTTTTATGACGGAATGTCAGCTTCATGACCTTTCCATTTGAATACGTTCGCAGGACCTCCTTGCGTTCGTGTGGAGGAAGCTTCGTATACGTTGAGAGACCCTCGTTAAACGCAATTCCTTCATTAAAGGTATAGTACCCACTTGTAGAAACGACATAAGGAACTTCTACAATAGCTGACTGCATTTGATATTGGGTAAAATACTTATCCTTTGCATGAACTTCAGGCCATGACCCGTGTAAATGGTATTTTCGATTTTGACGATACAATCGTTTCTCGGTTAAGTTCTCAAAGACAACATCAATCGTTTTTACAGTTTTATCAACGTTGCGAATCCGATAGAGTTGACCATCAAAGGCATGAAGTTGACCTACCAAATAATTTTGATAGAGATGACCTTCTAGTAGCTGTGACACCACTGTTCCTGTTTGATTCTTTATATCAAAAAATTGACTCCAACCTTCAAGTAAGACTTCTTTTAAGCGTGAAGATATTTTATACGTCACCTTATCTTTAAATTGGTTTTTCTTTGATAGAAATAACCTTTCTTTCCGAACTTCAATCGCATGGCGATAGTCCTCTTGGCTTGAGAAACATTGCTGAAAAAAGACATTTAGGCCATTTATTACGGTTGTTTCATGGACTCCTGCTCTTGTCAAAATCCCATTAATCTCTTCCTCAGAAATATAGCCTTGGGACATTCGTTCTAACAAGAAATAAGCGACTCCCCATCGTGATTGTGTTAATCTTGGTGCCATCGGAGAAATTTTTCGATTATTTCCAAGATAATAGGAAATCGTACTTGCTAAATAATCACGAAGTAAATAAGGCGGACTCACCACCTGAACAAATAAATCTTGTGTCCCGTTTGACCACCATTGTGTCAGAGTATCGACTAAGTTATAGTTAGAATCTCTCACGATTAATAGCGCATGTTTGGACATAGGCACTTCCCAATAATGCTTATGAAAGTGGTATTTTTGCTTCATTGAATCCAGTAATATAGATGGCACACCAAATTCTAGGAGATGCTCTTTATTACCAATTAATTCATCTACGCTTTCATACACTGGATTTTTATCCTGATATAAAAAATGAATGTTCGCAATGTCATTTTTTAAAGGAATGACCGAGAGAACAACTTCTGGTTCGATGATTCGATGGGTAAGCTTAGGAAAAATTTTAGAATGGAAGCGCTCGTTCCCTTCCTTTTTCCAAATGATATAATAAAAATCTTTGCTTCTAGGCAATGTCACTACTGTATTTTCTGTATTGGCTTTAGTAATCTTTTTAAAGGCAACCTCTAAACCTTCATACCACTGCGACATAATGATAAACTGAGCCTTTTGCTGTTGCTGGTCTTGAAGACGTAAAACAAACGTATGCAAGAGCGTACTGTGCTCACTTAACACCCTTTCTGCTTCAATCATAACAACTGCTTCAAATTGGGCAGTGCCATTTAAATGTTGAATAAAATCATAAAACGATTTTTGTGAAAGATTTTCTGGTGTCACCACGAGAACATCGGTATCAATATTATTCTCGATTGCTTCCTCAAGCGTTGTTATATTCCACAAAAACTCAAGACCCGTTTCTTTTTGTAACCCTTTATGAATCCAATCGACCCCTATTTTGGCTGCTTGATAATCTTTTACGATGACAAGAATTTTCTTATTTTTTACAAGTAAATTATCGATGGCAGGAAACAAATAATGCCCCCACTCATCATAGACTGGGTCTTCGATTAACACATCCTGGTCATTTAAAATCTGTTGTAAAACATCCGTATGACTCGAACGTAAAGTTACCCCTTTTATTCGAAGTTGTTTACATATCGCTTTAAACTGAGCATCCTCTTCCTCTTCGCCATGAATGGTTGGAACATGTGATTCAAGTGAAGAAAGCGATTGTAGTTGTCCATGTGCAGCGATTCGTTCTGGCCACGTTTCTTGATACATTTCATATAACTCTTTATATTGTGCCTTTGTTGTCGATATCGCATCTCTTCCTGTCATGCTACCTTTACGAAACTGCGGTCTGTCTCCACCTAAAAACCAGGCACATTCAAGCAACAAGAGTAAGGATAATGCTGGATACGTAGGTAAGAACAAAATTAACCACGTCAAATCAAAAGAGACCGACAATATATAGAGAGAAACCATGATAGCTGGAATGATACTTAACAGTAAAAACATCTTTCTTGGGAAAAACCATTCTGGCTTTAATGTAATGTCATGAATCCCCTGTTGATAGGCTAGTGCGACAGTGTGGTCTTCTCCTTTTTTCACGATAAGTTTTGTGCGTATCGATTCAGGGAGAGAGTGAATTAGTTTAACAAACCATGAATTTTTCTGAACCTTCGCCTTACCACCCGATAGCAGTCTGTGAAAGAAAGAGGTGATTTTGTCTACTAATTTCCAAACATACTTGATTACAAAAAAGACAAGCAACAGAAAGAGATTATAAAATAAAACGGTATACGACTCTAAAAACGGATACGTCTCAAATAAATACTCAACTAACTCATTTGAAAATATAAAATCTAGGTGAAGTACAGCAAGTGAAAACACTACAGCAATCAATGGGAGCCACAGTTGTTTATGCCTTTCTGACTTTTTGTAATTAGTCATCCATAACATCCCAACGATGACCATAAATACGACTACACCATAAAACATAATCATTGTTGGGCTCATAATTTATACACCTGATCCTTTGTAAATTTCAAACGGTCAAGCGCGGATAAATGCCCTGCCGAATAAGCTCTCTCTGATTGACCAATTTGAACAATAAACTGATGATTTTGATTTACTTTATCTAGCAAACAATCAAAAGGAGAATAGATTGGGTTTTTATACATATCATCTTCCAATCTGAACTTATCTTCAAAAAAATCGATGAATGATTGGGGACGAACATGTTTGTTTACACCTAAATTAAAGATAAGTTGCTCACTCGCTTGCTTATACTCAATCAATTGACTTTGATGATATCGGTATAAGTAATTTTCCTGACGTTGTTGATTAAACTCCTGTTCTACAAGAAAGAGTTGTTGTCTCGTTCGATACAATTCATATAATTTATTTAAGTACCGATTGTAAAGACCATGTTTTTTTTGTTGGCGTTCAAACAACTCTCGCTTTTTTTGCCTACTTTTATTCACGATCGTCTCAATTGGTGCAGTCATTTGTTGTTTCACCACATATCCGAGTGTGAATATTGCACCTGTAATCAATAGCGGCACAGCTGTATAATCAAACCATTGTCCCTCAACCGTGCTCCAGTCCATCGTATATAAATGAGGTCCAAGTAAAAACAGTCCAGATAAACCAAGGGCAATAGCTACTTGTTTTTTTGTAGGAGAGGCTTTGACATGGAGATCCATCCAAAAATCATGTTCTTCCGTCTTTTCCTTCCATTCCTTTCGTTCATCATAAACTTCAGGCTTCAACGTAACCAATTCCCGATAAATGTGTTCTACCTTTTCTTTTAACTCTACGACATAGTCTTGTATTTCAAGAGCTTCCTCTTCTTTCACAGGTTCTCTTCGTTTTAAAATAGCTAGTTGCTTCGCTCCTTTTTTAGCTTCTTTCATCATTTGTTCTTCACGTTCTTTTAACTTCTCTTCGACTTCTGCTAAATACTTCTTCCAATCCTCACGATACGTCCGATGCTTACGAATTTTAAAGAGCGGCTCCTCAATATTCACTTCAGCTAACGGGTCAGCTGTATGAGGCTGTACTTTCACATCTTCATAACGGTTTTGCAAGACGACTTGACGGTCCATCAGCTTACTATCAATTTTATATGCGGCCGCTTGAAGCGTTGCTTGGTAATTGGCTAACATCAATGACAACGTCTCGGGATGGAAAATCATCTCTAGTTCATATGTACTCCCTTTAGGAATTTGCTCTGTACATTCTTCACTTGTAGCTAACGCATTAATAAACAATGCTACCGATACGAGTGCTTTTGTCCGTTTTTCAACCGAGTATACCGAAGAGACTTGCCTCACAATTCGATAATCTGAAATCGCACTAGCTAAAGCCAAACGTTCTTTTAAAATTTTCTCAAGCAACTGAGACGGAGAGAAATGGTGTAAATCACTTACAAGTGGTGGCGTAACAAGTGCCCTTAGCTGCCTTGTAAAAAGCTCTTTAATTTCATCTAACTGTTCTGGGGATAACACTTCGGCTTCCCCTTGATATTGAACAGATTGGATTCCCTTCAATTCAGTAAAAATGAGTAATTTATCGATTACTCTTTGCTGCTTCTCTTCAATTAATTGTAAAAAGGAGGTATCTGGTTTATCTAATAAACCAGCCTCCTGAATTTTAATTTGTGTTCCCCATGCGTCATCTAGTTCATGTAACTCTGTTTGAGTAAACATATTTTGATTGTGTTCTACGTAGTCTTCGAATTTAAAATATCCAAAGTTATCAAGCTGCCAAACCGGATGATATCCTTTATCTTCCGGCGAATACGAGGAATCTCTTTTTAACGTGTCTAATAAAATAAAAGTCACGGAGTCTGGCATCAAGTCTTGGTCTGAAAACTTAGAGAACCATTGTTCTTTTAATCCCGCAATTTTCGTTGTCAACCGTTGTCCCGTTGTGGGAACTGTTAATAATACGACGGCTTGCCAAATGCTAATCCGTTGCTGGGACAAATAATGGCTCATTTCGTCATACAAGTTTTCAGCTGTGGCTTGTTCATATCCGAAGAAAGCTAACTTTCCCGCAGAGCGGACCTTGTAGAAAAAAGGTTCTACAAGGTGCCAATCTTGAGGTTGTTCTTGGTATTGAATGACGATAGTATGCATAAACCCTCCCCTACGAAGGCTGTTTTAGCTCACGTAACTTCGTATCAATTAAATTTTTCCACATCGCAAATTCTGCTGTTTTTGTATCAGATACTTGACGTAAATTCGATTCTTCCCATAGTTGTTCAATGAATTTCGCCGCATCAATTTTAGCTTGATAGATTCGGTGGCTGCCGTAAATATCGCTGAAGTACGTGACAATTTCATCTAGTAAACATTGACGAAGACGAGCGCCTTTTTCAGGAAGACTTGGGTCTCCTAGTCCTTCAAGCTCATACGCTAAAGCGACATCTAAAATGTTGGTAGTGCTGTCTTTGGTAACCGTTGTAATGCGTTTTGCCCCAACTACAAATTGATGGTTTTCAATGTCACTATGGTTTCGTTTATCTTTTTTCGTCTCTTCTTGCACTCGTTCTAAAATTTCCTCATAAATCACAGGGTTATGACTCATTGCATTATGAAGCTGGTACGTTTCTTCTGTGACTAAGTCTCCACCTTTTAAGATAAATTTCGACCCTGATAAATGGCTGTTATACAAATACACATGACGTCCCGTATCTTGAACGAGATGAATCCAGCCATACATTAGTCCTAATAATAGAGCACGGTCATTTTTCACCGTATCCAGTTGAACTTGCTCTGGATTAAGGTCTGGCATAAAGGCTGGTAAATGCCAGCGTTTATCTAAATGAGGAGTTACAGTTGCTTCGCCTCGATTTAAACGGTCAATCCGGCGGCGGTATGCTTCATAATAGACTCCCGGCTGACGTTGATGCATGTCAGAACGGTCTCCTGATGAAAACTTCGAGAAGTTCTCTACACTTAGTCCGTAATGAGCGCGATAGCAAACGACCTCATATTTAGAGAAGGCAGGATCGGTTACTTCTTTGCCATCAAAAATATCATGAGTGAGTTTCTCTCCTAATTGCTTCGCACTGTCAGAATGAACACCCCAGAATTTCAATTCACGATGGTTTTCTATGGACGGAATAAATGGACTTGATAAATAGTCTAATTGACTAATTCTCATTTCAATGTGCTCTTCAGGATTTACTTGATTAACAGCAGCTTCACGACGTAATGCTTGAATTACCGTTAAGTCGAGACGGTCTTGATATCTTGTTTTTAATTCATTACGGCAATACGCTACGACATTTTCACGATACAGCTCTTCAACACGCATTTCTTCAATGTAATTCGTATACGTGCTCTCATTGCGCTTGCAATATTGACGGAAATGACTTAAGTAGATTTGCTCTGAAATTGAATCTGGTAGCATGCCTTGGTCCACAGAAGAGCGAATGCTTTCCCATGTACTTTCTAAATACGTTTTTGTCGCAAGCACATACTCTTTAGTTTGGTCATTGTTATTTTCATATTGAACCGCACGTTGGTTCAACTCACTTAAAAGATTGTCACGCGTATCTTTTAAGTTTTCAAAGAATCGCTCCCAATCACGAATCATGCTTTGAATCGCTTGGTCAACCGATGTGTACACAAGCTCTAATAGAAGATTCTTTTTAAAGCGGTTTAATGTATTTAATTGAATGCTAGATAGACGAGCATAATCTTTAATAAACTCTTTATAGCTATCCTTGCTAAAAATACTTCCTAGGAATCCACGACTTAATGCCATATCAACACGTTGCATTGCTGTTTCAATCGTGTCGGTCTCACGAATGTTAAACGCTTCATCGTAGTTGTCAATTTGACGCTTGAAGTTTGTGTTTTCTGTGCGAAGCTTCATGATACGATGATTGATTTCTTCACTCATTTGATACAGCATAAAGCGAGCAGCCACTGGGTGAAGTGGTGTTGGTTTTCTCATAAACCACGTATTTAATCGGTAACCTTGACCTTCAGAGCCACTTGGGCTATCGCAATCTTGGTCAACAATTTGATGAGCAATAAACGTACGATACTCATATACCTTCTTGTTGATTTGCTCACGGTAAAACTCAAGCGAAGCCTCAACTCTTCCAATCTCACGCTTCACTTCGTTTTTAATTTTTAACTTTCCTTCATCTAAACGACATTTGTTTTCAAAGATTTTAAGCTCCGCATCTCCGTCAAGAATCTGTTGGACACGAGCCTCTACTGCATCGACAAAACGATACGCTTTTGGTTCGCCAAGCTTGCCTTCATCTAACTCTTCGCACACTTGACGATACACTTGGTTAAAGAATGGCTGTGGCGTATCATCATTAACTAATGTTTCAAGCTGCCAAATATAACGCTTGCCACGCTCAGGCCGTTCCCGGTTAATGCCACGGCGCAAGTCTGACTCATAGCGATTACGCTCTTCATCATACAAGCGGTCTAGTAATAACCATGAATCGTCTAAGCCAGAAGCCGCCCATTTAAGAGAACAATACTCAACTACATCCTCGTATGGATAGGTTAGAGTAGCCGCTCCCGCTCCACAATAGCGACCGCGTCCTTCAGAAGAGATTAACTCAAGGATTTGATTGTCTTCTTGTGAGAAATGCTTTGCGGAAATTGGGCTAAATAGTTGTAAGTAAATCGTTCGTGACACTTGGTCAATGTATTGTCCTACTGAATTTAAATGCTGTCCCCGTAAGTTTTCATAGTCATATAGGAAACAGAAATCAAATGGCAATTGCTTATCTGTAATCGCATGTGTCGTTCTGCCATCTAGGTCAATTTGATTTGGACGATATTCTAAATCAATCGTCACGTCATCCTCATTTTTAAATTGACCAGAAGCACTCATTGTAATGGCGTTTAATTCTTTTAAACTTGAATAGCCATTCGCACGAACCGATTCCCACTCGCGTTCATCTAGGGTATTCGTACGAACTAAAATATCTGGCAATAAGAACGCCCCACGAATTAACACACTAGAATGACCAAATTTTCTTTCTAGCATTTCACGCAAGTACATCGCAACTTGAAGAAAAATACCAGAACCTGTTCCTCCAACCATCGAACTAATGATGATGACACGAACACCATAGGTCATTTTGTCTCCGCTGACTGGGAAAATGCTATCAATGCCTTCCCACAGTGAATTCATTTTTCCTTCACCCATAGCCGCACGGAAAGCCAATCTTGACACGGCACGGATTTGTCCCGCTCCTTCTGTCATCGTTTTCTTTCGAATTTGCGGATTATCAGGAAACCAAGTCAGGAGAGAAGGATTTTGGTGTAAATATTCTCCCACTGATTTTCTTGTACTTGTTTGGGTAATGTTGTTGACAAGGTGTTCCATTTTCTTAATCGTATTCACATCGGTATCAAACGCATGGATTGCAACATTGCTTCGTGAATCTTGCGGAATCCGTCCATAAATTGTATTGACAACGGAGCTTCCCACTCCACCTAAACCAATTAATATTGTAGGTACATTATGACTCATACTCTTCCACCTCTACTGTTAGTTTTTAATATACGTGTACTTCTCTTTTTGATTGTAAATTTCAAGCTCAATTACATCATTGCTATAGATTAATAAATCTTGACGGCCACTGTCGTGCTCAAGCTTTTGGTATTGCACGACCATTTCTTCGGTTTGTGATTCTTTTGCAAGATATACACGGTCCGAATTTCGAGTCGCTTTAAAGGTCACGCTTTGAATCGTACATTTTTCAGGAACATAAGGAACAAACCATCGACTGAAGAAGTTTGTACGGAAATGCTCGGTGCTAGAGTAACTACCAATCTCTCGACCTCGTAACATTTGCGCTGTTACTAACTCAACATAAGCCGCATTCTTAGCGAACCTTGGTTTTCGAATAATCCCAATCAACCAAATGATGAAAAGGATAATCGCTAGAAAATAGGTAAGGTAGATTCCATACTTTTGCCACCACGAAATGTCTTCTATGAAAATCGCAAATTCCGTTGAAGCATATTCGCCTGCATATTTCCCTTCCATTTCAACTTGAACTTCGACATCACCTACTGTTGAAAGAAACGGCAAGTAATTTTGCTTAGGTTTAATCTCTAGCAAACTTCCATTTTGAGTCACGTCAAATTGTAGATTTTGATTACTCGACACTTGAATCGTTTCAAAAACCTCAGCTAATTCTTCTTCTGTGATTTCTCGGTCATTGATATATGGTTGTATTTGAATCGCATCTGCCTCATTTAACTCGTTTAACGAGGCTCTCCAATCCAAGGTAACTAAATCAAGGCGTAAGTCTCTCCCGCCAACACCAACAAGTGGAATTATTTTTGTTTCTTGATAAAAGCCGTGAACTAAAGAGGTCACTTCCGCCTCGCTATCTTCATCAGGCATGACAAAGGTTCCGATGAAGCTTTCTCGCTCTGCATCCCACGTAAATGAGACAGTCTGGTCTTCAATAGTCGCGATAACTTCAACATCTGATTCAGCCTGACTTGCAGTAAACGTTACTTTTTGCTCTTCATTGCCAAGATGAACGAGCTCCACTTCCATGACCATATCACTTCCATAGAAAAAGGTGTCAAGGTCGCTTGTGTATGAACCATCGTCCTCTTCTCTAAGGATGGAGACATGAAAATCAATTGCTGGTTCTGCAATAAAGTGAAAGTCTTCTGGATTAAAAGAACTTACATCTTCATCAAAGGTTAACGTATATTCCCCTTGTGGAATGACACCATCTTTATGTTTTGGAGCAATATGACTAATGCCCCCAAATAAGTCCTCTCGCAATTCAAATTCATCATAAGGCGTTTGCATTAAAAATGGTCCGTTCACCTGGTAATCGTTTGACCCAATACTTTTTACTTTAACGGGAGTAAGCTGGTCTGGTGCTTGTTGTAATACGGTTATTCGCTTTAAAGGATAAGGAGAATAAATCGTTACGTCTTTTCCGTTAAACGTAGGTTGTAGGTCAACACTGCTCTTTTCCGCATTTGGATCACGGTTTGTAATAATCGCCGCCACTTCATTAATCCGTTCAATAATCTCCTGCTCATTTTCGGCCGTAATATGTAATCCGCCTGTTGTTTCATGCCATATGTCGATAAAATCTTTCATTTGAATCCTTTCATCTTCTGTTAAAAAGGATTCAATCGTTACTAGAATGGAGTTAAACTTTATGTCTTTTTCCGTCATAAAACTGGTAAACTGCTCTAACCGCTCTCTAGCATAAGCATAATTTTGCGTTAGTGTTTGGTCATCTTCAATTTGCATATAATCCAACTCATTGAACACACCATCCATGACAATAATGAACCAAAACTCACTATCTGGTTCTTTTTCAGCCGCACTCATCAAATGCTTGGTTGCTGTATCCACCGTTTCAAATGGCGTCCATCCACGATCTTCCCAGCTGGAAACGCGGTTGATTTCACGTTGTCTGTTTTCATAACGGGCATTGATGGTATCTAGTTTCGCAGGCTCTGTCATTCGAACAACACTTAGTTCATCTTCTTCCCCTAACAACGCAATCATGCTTTGCAAGGAATAATTCGCAAATTTCCAATTGTCACTTGGGAGCTGGTTTAAGTCATCATCATACATAAACCACATGCTTCCGGAGTCATCATAAATGAGGGAAATCACTTTTTTCTTCGTAATTGAATCCTGTGCTTGTGAAGAAAGGGGCAATGCGATGAGTAAACAAATACAAAGAAGAAGACTGAGTAGTCTTAGATATTTTTCTTTCAATATCTCTCCCCCTGTTACTTTAGTCATAGTCAATCTATATGCTAATTCGACATGTTTTTTACATTTCCTCCATCAACCTACTAGTTTTTTCATTAATACAATATACTTACGATGAAATAGCACACAGGTTTCATTATATTTATAATCTAAATACCTGCATAATTTCTCCAAATTGTTACATCCTAATAGAAATCTTCATTTTCTTTAAGGAGGCAGCGTTATGATTAAAGGTATGGTTGAGCAGTTCGAAGATATCGTAATGGCATTGTTTGAGTATGAATATGAAGAAGTAATGCAAGATGATGAACAGATTAAAGAAAAGCCGGGGAATACGGCAAATATCTAAAAGAAAAACGGCAAAGCCGTCTTTGACCTTGATATTCGCCGACTCCGTGAATGAACACTGGTTGATTTGTTTCTATCTCAATTTGTTTCCCTTTATCCATTTGAACGGCGGGATGTCTTACATGTTTTCCTTTGAACACGGTAAGGAGAAGATGTAACATCCCTCTTAGTAATGTGCATAACCGTTGCGTTTTTTAGTGCCTACGAGTGGTTTTTTCGTAGAAGGCATGCAACGAATGAAGCCATTGCCATAAGGCCCTGAAAAGGTGTGTTTACTTTTTCCTTGGCTTCCTTTTTGAAACGTCACTAAGTCTATTACTATGTTAAAGTTTGTGGTTTGATAGGTTCTTATCTCGTAGCACTCTAAAAGGATATCCTAGCTTTTCTAACCACTTTTCGCCTTCGAATCGTTAATTTCTTTTGATAGTTTTCCGTCAAACCCACGACCAACGACAGTTAGACAAATTTCCTTGTCATTGACTAGTAATACATCTATTAGCTTAGCTTCTTTTGTTAAGATTCTAGTAACAGCTTCTTATGTATTCTTCGAAATACCCATCGTTGTCGCAAAATCATTTCCTGTTCCGGCCCTAAACCAAGTGGAATCTTCGTATGAACTTAAGCATTCCCCACTTCATGAAAGGTCCTATCACCTCCAATGGCAATCACAGGATCACGGTTATCATTAATGAGCCCTTCACTTGACCTTTTCTCTTCTTAAAATGAACGCGATTAACATCTCAATCACCTCCACCTCCTATCTTATCGGACAAAAATGAATAATATGATTAGACCCTGTATAAATTTGGATAGAATGATAAAAATAATCTATACCTAGGAAAATATAACCAAGCTTTCCTTTGGAGGTGGTTTTCATGAAATCCGTTCAATTTGATTATAGTATCCCCCGCTATGTGTTTAGCAAAGTAGCCGGTCGGATGAAACCGTCTATGCATGTGCATCCAAAGCTCTCTTGCCTTCGACTTCGTGAGGTAGAAGAACCCCAGTTACCTAACAACGATTGGGTGAAAATCGGAGTCACGTACGGTGGGATATGCGGGAGTGACTTGAACTTAATTTATTTGCATGACAGCCCGGCAGCTTCACCTTTTACTTCTTTTCCTTTTACAGTTGGACATGAAATTGTTGGAAGAGTGGTTGAAGCTGGTACGAATGTGTCCGGCATAGAAAAGGGATCACGAGTTGTCATTGACCCTGTGCTTTCTTGTATGAGTCGTGGCATTACTCCCCCATGTTCAGCTTGTGCCAGAGGCGATTACAGTCTTTGTAGTAAAAAAACAGAGGGTGATGTGTCTCCTGGCTTACTCATTGGCACATGCAAAGATACGGGTGGAAGTTGGGGCCCTGTCCTTGTCGCTCATAAAAGTCAGGTGTTGCCTTTACCTGACGAAGTTGATGATTTGAATGGGGTTCTCGTTGAACCGTTTAGCTGTGCTCTTCATGCGGTGCTCAGAAATCCACCTTCTGCAAAGGATAAAGTGCTTGTGATTGGTGCCGGTGTCATCGGAATATCCGTTGTCGCTGCCTTACGAGCGCTTGAGATTAATTGTGAAATCACTGTGCTTGTGAAGCATCCGTTTCAAGGAAAATTAGCGACCCACTTTGGTGCCGACCATGTCGTTTATTTATCGAAGGGCTATGAACAGGAGACAGCTAACCTTTTTGGTGCCAACGTGTTGAACCCAGTGTTTGGCGATGCGGTCATTGAAGGTGGTGCTGATATCGTTTATGAATGTGTTGGGAAAAAGAAAAGTATAAATGATGCCCTGCGCTTCACTCATAGTGGTGGCAAAGTCGTTCTTCTTGGTCTTGGTAGTATTATCGATGGCATCGATTGGACAAATGTCTGGATGAATGAACTTGAAATTAAAGGAAGCTTTGCCTATAGCACAGGTCAATATAAAGGCAAGACGATGAGAACGTTAGAAATTGCGATTGAGTTAATGCGGGAAAGAAAGGTTGATTTATCGCCTATGGTTACCCACCGTTTCCCGCTAGACCATTACAGGGAAGCGATTCACACCGCTTCCAATAAAAGTAGAGATTCTGTCATAAAAGTTGTATTTGACCATCAAGCGTAAACACTGCAATCAAGGAGGAATTTTTACGTATGAAAACATTTACTGTACATGGAACAACATCTACGTCATTTATGAACTGGCTTCGCATCGGAATGAAGGAAACATTCATTAACAATGGTTTTGAATTTTGCGGAGATACTAGGGACGATATTAAACTCGTCTTTAACTTCGTGGATACCGAGAATTGTCGCCCATTCCGACGAAAAGCCCAAGCAACTTTTGTCGTCTCCATCCTTGAAACCGAAGGAAAAGTGGATAACATTTTTAAAGAAGCATACCCTTATCTGATTCGTTCGTTATCGAATCATTTGATGTATATTAACCATCATGAAGGGGTGACAACCTATACGTTTTTAACGCCTGAGCAAGGAAATTACCAAATAAAATATAAAGCTGGAGATGATGAAGGAGTGCTCTTCCAACGAATATATGAGCGATTAGAGCCTCTAGCCCTCTCTCAGCTTGTCATAAATAATGACTTTCAATTTGACTTACCAGAGCCACTATGGCAAGGCGATCAAGTGACAAGTCAGTTAAGTCAATCCGGAAAAAAGTTGGATGAGATGAATCTCCTCCCTGCTCCGTTTCCAATTGATGAGTATTTAACACCTCGTGATATGCGCCATGTCCATAAATTATATGGAATAGGCGGATTAAGTTACGGCAACTTAAGTGCACGCCGCGAAGAGGACAAGTTCTGGATGAGTGCTAGCGGCATTGATAAAGGAAACATGAAAACAATTGGACAAGATATCCTTTATATTAAAGGATATAATTCGGACCAAAATAAAATCGAAGTCAGCGTTCCCCCTGAGGTGTCGCCAAAACGGGCCTCTGTTGATGCGATTGAGCATTGGATGATATATAAAGAGCATCCAGACGTCGGAGCGATTGTTCACATCCACGCTTGGATGGACGGTATTAAAGCAACGGAGATTAATTACCCATGTGGAACAGTGGAGCTCGCAAAAACGGTGGCTGACCTTGTACGTGAGGAAGAAAATCCAGCACAAGCGGTGATTGGGCTGAAAAATCACGGCTTGACGATTACAGGTACGTCATTAGAAGATATTTTCGAGCGAATTGACGGAAAAATCACGCGCCAAGTGCCGATGAACTAGGACAAGCTCTAAAAAAGACGGTAATGTCCGTCTTTTCTAGAAGCAACTGCCCTTCCTTGAGTTAGCTTCGACTGAAACTAGGGTCAATTCCCTAGTTTCAGTCCTTTTTATTAACGAATTCATGAAAAACAGAGGATAATTCAAGAAAAATTGCTAATAATTCATGAAAAACCTCAATTTATTCATGAAAACGCCGTTTACAACAGAGACTCTGCCCCGTCAATAAAGATTTCAGTTCCTGTGATGTGGCTGGATAAATCAGAGGCTAAGAAATAAACTAAGTCAGCCACTTGGTCGGGTGACCCTGGTTTATGTTCAAGTGGTTGACTTCCTTCAGGATATTCTACTGGAATTTTCACTTTTTCTAATTCAGGCTCTGGGTGCGTGTTTTCTCCAATGTTTGTTTTAATCGCTCCCGGGCAAATGGCATTAACTCGGATTTTATACCGCGCAAGCTCAAGGGCAGCCATTTTCATAAAAGCGACTTGACCAGCCTTTGAGGTGCTGTATGCAGACATGCCGATGTTCGAAAACATCCTGTTTCCGTTAATCGAGCTGGTAATGATAATGCTTCCACCCTTTTCTTTCATGTATGGAATCGAATGTTTCACAAATAAAAATGTGCTTCGAAGGTTTGTTTCTAAAGTGGCATCCCAGTCATCGACTTTCATGTCTTCAATAGCTGTCCATGTTCCGTTAATGCCAGCATTAATAAAAACGGTATCAATTTGACCGTCAAACTCTTGCTCAATCGCCTTAAAGCTATCTTGAATTCGCTTTTCATCTTTGACATCAACATCATATACTTGAGCTTGTCCCCCATTGTCTTCGATTTCTTCTTTTACTTTTTCGGCACGTTCTTCTTTTAAATCCATTATACAAACTGTTTTACCTTCTTTCGCTAATCGAATAGCTGCGGCCTTACCGATACCAGAACCTCCACCTGTAATTACAGCAATTTCTTGTTTCTGTTTCATAAAATCCTCCTATCTTCCTAATCGTAGTAGTGTAGTATAACTAAAAATAATAAAATCATACTATTCTTATCTGAATTTCCAATATTTATAAATAGTTGTTTGCCTACGTACGTTCTATGCAATAGGTGAATATACTTTTTTTGACGGCACTAGCGGAATTTATTGTAAAGGAGAGTAAAATGACTACAATTTATCAAGGTCATCACCATGATTTAGAAAAAAGTGATGTCAACATTATCATTGATGTCATCCGAGCATTTACTGTAGCTCACTATGCCTTTATTTACGGAGCTAAAGACATTTTACTCGTTGGAACAGTAGAAGAAGCTTTTCAATTACGAAATGAACATCCGAAGTTCCTTCTTGCTGGGGAGGTGAACGGTATAGCGATTGAAGGCTTTGATTTAGAGAACTCGCCCTACCTACTAACAAATCATAATTTGCAAAACAAAACTCTCATCCAGAAAACAACCAATGGCGTAGAAGCAACCTTACACGCTTTGGATGCAAATCATGTGTTTGTAACAGGCTTTTCAAATGCGAAAACGACCGCTACCTATATCCGTCAGCACCAACTCGGCCAACACATAAATATTATTGCTTCTCATCCAACAGGTGATGACGACCTTGCCTGTGCTCAATATATGAAGTCTATTATTGAAGGACATGAGTCAATCGATTCAGAGGACGTAAAAGCAAGAATTCAATCATCAATTGTGGCTGCGAAGTTTTTTGATAAGACAAAACCTGAATTTAATGAAAATGACATCTCCTACTGCATCAAGGAACCGCCGAGTGAGTTTGTGATGAAAGTAAACCAATGGCATGGAATTCCAAAGATTGAGAGGGTAAACATATGAGCTTTTCTATACTATCCCTCCCATTTCGGGAGGTTAAACCTAGGAAAAACGGCATCACGGTCGTCATTGACAACGGTGTACCCCTTTCGTTTTTTAAAGATACGATTGAAAGTTCAGGCGACCTTATCGACTTTGTTAAATTTGGGTGGGGCACTTCTTTAATTACGAAAGGACTATCGGAAAAAATAGACTGTTTGCAGCAACATCGCATCGAATACTTTTTTGGTGGTACTTTATTTGAAAAGTTTCTTAGCCAAGACAAAGTCGATGGTTTTTATCAATTTTGCAAGGGACATAAATGTAAATATATCGAAATATCAAACGGAACATTGCCGATTAC
Organism: Bacillus alkalicellulosilyticus; assembly: GCF_002019795.1. GTDB lineage: Bacteria > Bacillota > Bacilli > Bacillales > Bacillaceae_F > Bacillus_AO > Bacillus_AO alkalicellulosilyticum. Next base: position 2,721,199 of record NZ_KV917381.1, read on the forward strand.
GAACAAAGAAAAAGCACAGTATATTTCCGATTTTTCAGATGAGTTTCTTATTTTTAGCGAGGTCGGCTCGAAAGATAGCTTAGCCTCGAGTAAACAAAATTCTTCGGAATGGGTTGAATATCTTCAAGAAGATTTAGAGGCTGGTGCTACAAAAGTCATCACAGAAGCTCGCGAAAGTGGAACGAGTGGAGTTTGTGATAAAAATGGTGATATGCGCTTTGATTTAATTGATGATATCCTTGCTTCTCCTCTGGATGTCACTGATATCATTTTTGAAGCCCCGACAAAGCACATGCAAACGACGTTTATCGAACGCATTGGTCCTGACGTGAACTTAGCCAACATTTCATTTCAAGACCCGATCCCTTTAGAAACGTTAAGGCTTGGACTAAGGTCCGACACATTTAATTTATTTACGTAAGGTGTGATAACTGATGAGAGAAACGAATAAAGTATTCCATTTAGCGGTACCGTGCAGAGATTTAGATGAAACAGCCGAATTTTATCAAACACTTGGTTGTCGATTAGCTCGACGGTATGCAGACAGAGTGACATTTGACTTTTTCGGCGACCAACTTGTCTGTCACTTAAACCCTGATAAAATTGATGAAAAGCCTTCGATGTATCCTCGTCATTACGGAATTACATTTACAAATAAAGATGAGTTTACCGCGCTATTAGAAGAAGCACAACAGAAAGAACTTCCTTTTTTCCAAAAACCAATGGTTCGCTTTGAAGGAAAACAAGAAGAGCACATGACGTTCTTTTTGGTCGACCCTTCTAACAATTTGCTAGAGTTTAAATATTACAATGATGATTCTATGGTCTATTAGGCTGTCATATAGATGAAAGTTTAATCCTATTTTCTGCATTCCACGCAATTGTTTGGAATGTTTTTTTCTTTCATAACGTTGGCTCTTGTCCCATACAATGAATAGACAGGCTATACAATCTGATCATTGGAGAAGAGTGTCGATGAAGAGTGGCATATTTAAACAATACATGTTCATTACTTGTGGTGGGATTATTCAAGGATTTGCAATGGCCATCTTTCTTTTTCCTCATTCAATTCCATCTGGAGGAGCAGGTGGCCTTGCCGTCCTTATTAATTTTATACTGAGCATTCCAATCGGTTTTGCCTTGTGGCTAGTTAATTTTTCAATGCTTGTTGTTGCGATTAAATGGCTCGGAAATGGGTGTGCCATTGGGACAATGTATGGTATTACGGTGGCTTCTTTAACGATCTATTTTTTTAACATTGATATGTACAGGCCATCGGATTATTTATGGATTGATTTAATTATTGGGTCCATTCTACTTGGGGTCGGAGTTGGAATTTTACTTCGCCAAGGAGTGTCAAATGGCGGGATGGGTGTGCTTGCGCTTTTATTTGCGACATATCGAAGCATACCTCCAGGGAAGCCGTTGTTTTTGATGAATGGCTCGATTTTCTTGGTCACTGCTTTTGTTATTGATTGGAGTATTGTGTTTCTTGCTCTTGTTTCACAATGGTTATCCACAAAAGTAGTCGATTTCATCTACCACCTAAAAATAGTTCCAAATACGGTCTCAATAGGTTGGAGAAAAAAATAAACAGTCATAAGGGCATTCAATAACCCTCATGACTATTATTACTATTCCTCTTCTCCAGAATTCAACTCAATTTTCCTTCCACCTACCGAGATATAACTCATTACCTCTAAGTCAGGCTTTAACTTAGTTAATCCTTTTAAATAAGGGTCAATTAAATCTTTAAAATCTTCTTCTACGCCGCCTTCTTCTAACTGCCCGTAGACATACATTTTCTTTTCCTCTAATAAAAAGGCTAGGTACCCAACTGCTTTATTTTCTTGGGTGACCACATTAAGTACTTGTGCGTCCTGTTTAATAAATTCTGGTGAAAAATAAATTTGCAATGTAGACCCTCCTGATCATTCAGTTGATATTTGTAGTTTCTTAAATAATGAATCTTCACCTGATTCTTCTGGTGTTTTTTTCTTTTTTGCATGAATCGTAATTAAGCAAAGTATGGCAACGAGCAAGGTTAAACCGGCGGTTGTTAAAAACATTCCTGTACGTGACCATCCCATTAAGTACCCGTAAATTGGTGGTCCCGCTGCAACACCGAGAAAGCGAACAGACCCATAAAGCGAGGTCACAAATCCCCTTCTCGCCTTCCCAACGGAACCGGTGATAAAACTGTTTAAGCAAGGAAGAACTAATCCTGTACCAACGCTACTAACAACTAAGACTGCGATGAACGGAAATAATTTTGAAAAAAAGACAAGTGTTGCAAAAGAAATTGTCATTAACAATAATCCAAGCACGATTAATTTTTTCATCAATGGATGATTTTTTCCGATTTTACTTCCTGTAATATAAGAAGTCGTCATCATAAACAGCAAGGGAATTGCTAGGATGAGCCCTTTGGGGACACCATCAATTTTATACTGTGTTTCGAGGACATCAGATAAATAAAATAAAATACCAAAAAGGGTAAACAAACATGTCGCTCCCGCTAAATAAGCTGTAAAAAGCCATCTTCCCTCTTGATGAAACACAGAAAATAATCCTTTTACATACTTTCCAATCGGTGGTGGAGAGACCGTTTTTAACTTTTCCTTTACAAATATCCACGTTAATAAGATTGAAATGATACAAAATAGTGGGAACGCAAAAAATGGAGCATACCAGACAATGAGTGCGAGTAGGGAACCGACAATGGGAGATAATACTTTCCCAAATCCATTCGAAGCTTCTACTAAACCAAGGACTCTACTCTGTTCCCCGCCTTTAAATAAATCTCCGGTCAGCGCCATTGCTATTGGAGCGGTACCTGCTGCACCAATTCCTTGCAATGTCCTGCCGATAATAACCCAAAGGTAGGCACTATCAAAACGAGCAGCAGCAAAACCGGCTAATAGTCCACCAAGTCCATACAAAAACAATGCAGGTAAAATAATTGCTTTTCGAGAAAATCGGTCAGACAAATACCCTAAAATCGGGATTGAAATGGCTGCAGCAATAGAAAACACAGTAATGGTTAAACTCACCTGAAAATGCGTTAACCCAAGTTCAGATTGCATCTTCGGCAAAATCGGAATGAGCATAGAATTCCCTAACGTCATAATCAATGGTATTGACCCTATCGCGACGATTGTCATTCCCGTATTCTTTTTTTTAGGCAACGTAAATTACACGTCCTTTCAGAAAACCAATGTGTTCTTCTTATTCACCATCAGTTTTTAAGTATTCATTTTCTCCAGGAGCAAACGATACGTTTCTTAAGTCTTCCTCTCCCTGAAGGTCCGTAATCGGTACTTCTATATTTTCGTCTCTGTCTTTTTTCGTCGTTACAGGCATAGTAGTATGTTCTCCTTTGTTTTTAAAATAAAAGCTCATACACCTCAACCAATTGAGAAGTTCTTATCGGGTCTTGTTCTTTAGTTGCGTAATTTATTTCCTTAGGCAAGATTGAATTTAAGTACCCGATTTCTACCTCATCAAGGTCTCGTACAAACTGTAATTCGCCTTCATAATTGTTCGTTTCAAGTTTTTCATATATTCTTCGGCAGACTTCATGCTTTTCATAATAATTGGCTAACGATTCACGTAAATATCCTAAAGTAGCATCCATGTTCGTACCTCCAAAATCAGATTCTTAACGTAATCATAGGTTTTACATATAATGTAGTACTTATTTATGCGATATAAGGAAAGGAGTTAAAAATTTGGATTATCTTGATTTTTTAGCTTACTATGGACTCGGTGGTGCACATCCTGGTGGATTTCCTTTAACGAAAAAATTGCTAGAGAATGAACATCTTTCTCCAACAACAAAAGTCCTAGATATAGGCTGTGGCACTGGGCAAACTTCAGCATATGTAGCATCCACTTTTAATTGCGAAGTAAGTGCAATTGACCGACACCCAGTTATGATTGAAAAAGCAAACCACAGAGCAGAAATTGAAAACCTTCCCATCCATTTGTACGAATCCTCTGCTGAAAACTTACCTTTTGAAGATAACCAGTTTGATTTTTTGTTAAGTGAATCTGTGACAGCCTTTACCGAAGTGGAGCGTTCTTGTTCCGAGTATTTTCGCGTTCTTCAACCTAATGGTGTATTACTTTTAATTGAAATGACCGCTAATACGGCTCTCCCCTTTCATTCTCAAAGAAAACTGGCTGATTTTTACGGCGTACAAAAGATTTATACGGAAGAGGATTGGATGACTGTCTTCAAATCTATTGGTTTTTCATCTATAGAAATGCTTGAAAGTCAGACCTTAAAAGCCGCAAATAATTTGCAAGGACTCCCTGAATTAAATCCTTCTCCTCACATAGATGCTCAACTTTTTCATTATTGGGAGGAACACCATAAGCTACTTGAACAATTTTCGGATACCCTTGGTTACAGGGTTTTCCGTTGTAAAAAGTAAAAATAGTTGAAAGGTCAGAAAAGGTCAGATATAATCAAACTATAATCATATCCATCCAATTTTGCAGGGATGGATTTCCTTTTACACAAAAGGTCAAATATAGTCAAAGTCAAAATGAAGGAGTGAAAAAAATGAAATGTCAATTATGTCAAACACAGTCGGCTACAGTAAGTATGAACCTTATTCTTAATCAACAGCAAACGAGTCTACACCTTTGTTCTCCGTGCTTTAGCAACATAAAACAACCAAATGGGTTTAGCACTTCTATCGAGGACTTCCTACAGCAATTTAATGTTCAAGGATTTGCTCAAAATGCACCTAAAAACGTCAAAGCCACTCCTCAACATCAACATGGTGGCGGCTTTCTTGACCATTTTGGAAGGAACTTAACAGCTGAAGCAAAACTAGGAAAAATAGACAAAGTCATCGGTCGTGAGGAAGAAATTGAACGAATGATCGAAGTGCTTTGCCGACGAAGCAAAAACAATCCTGTTCTCATAGGAGAGGCTGGTGTTGGAAAAACAGCGATCGCTGAAGGCTTTGCGCTACGAATCGCAAACGGACAAGTCCCAACAAAAATGAAAAATAAACAAGTGTACAGTCTAGATTTATCATCTCTTGTTGCAGGTACAAGCTACCGTGGGCAGTTTGAGGAAAGAATGAAAGAACTTGTTTCTGAACTTGAACAGAATCCAAACATTATTATATTTATCGATGAAATTCATACGATCGTTGGTGCAGGCAGTGCATCAGATGGTTCTATGGATGCGGGGAATATCCTAAAGCCAGCCCTTGCTCGAGGAGAATTACAACTGATTGGTGCAACAACGCTTAAGGAATACCGTTTGATTGAAAAAGACCCTGCGTTAGAACGTCGCTTCCAGCCTGTTATCGTAAAAGAACCAACCGTAGAAAAAGCGATAGACATTTTGAAAGGATTGCGTCCGATATACGAACAATACCACAATGTTCGCTACTCAGATGACGTGCTAGAAGCGTGTGTTACATTATCACACCGCTATATTCAAGACCGCTATTTACCAGATAAAGCGATTGATTTAGTTGATGAAGTCGGTGCTAAATTATCAATTCATCATGTCCATTCAACAACAGCGGAACTAGAACACCGCTTAGAAGAGATTAAAACTGAAAAACAAACTGCGACAATCGAAGAAGACTATGAAAAAGCAGCTTTGCTACGAGATGAAGAAAATGAGATATTCGCACAATTACATGAGAAAACAAATGAATCAATCATCGATGTGACCGTTCAAAACATTCAAGAGTTAATTGAAAAACGTACAGGAATTCCTGTGAAAAAACTTCAAAAATCAGAACAAGCAAAACTGAAAGACCTACAGCAAAACTTAATGAAAAAAGTTATAGGTCAGCACCAAGCTGTTGAGAAAGTGTCAAAAGCGATTAAACGTAGTCGCGCTGGTTTAAAACCTAAACAAAGACCAATCAGCTTTATGTTTGTGGGCCCAACTGGAGTCGGAAAAACCGAGTTAACGAAAAGCTTAGCTGAAGAACTTTTCGGCAACAAGGATGCAATGATCCGCTTAGATATGAGTGAATTTATGGAGAAACACTCCGTTTCCAAATTAATTGGCTCGCCTCCAGGCTATGTTGGTTACGATGAAGGTGGACAACTAACTGAAAAAGTTCGTCGCAATCCATACAGCATCATCTTGTTAGATGAAGTTGAAAAAGCTCATCCTGATGTACATCATATGTTTTTACAAATCCTTGAAGACGGGCGTCTTTCAGATAGCCAGGGGCGTGTTGTCACTTTTAAAGAAACGATAATTATTATGACATCCAATGCAGGTGTTGGCTATAAAAACATCACCGTAGGGTTCGGAAAAGAAACTCAAACTGGAAGTGTCATGCAATCGTTAGGATCTTTCTTCAAGCCAGAATTTTTAAACAGACTAGATGTTGTCATTGAATTTAACCAATTATCCAAAGAAGACTTACTTAAAATTGTCGATGTTATGCTTTCCGACTTACAAGAACGTCTACAAGAGCAAGACATCACCTTGTCTATTACTGATGAAGCTAAAGCGCATTTGGCCAAATTAGGCTATGACCCTGAATTTGGTGCCCGCCCTATGCGTCGCGTCATACAGGATAAAATCGAGGATGAAATCACTGAATTTATTATTAATGAAGAACAGGTTAAGCATATTTCGATTACATTAATTAATAATGAAATTCACGTAGCAAACAGTTCAATTTAGCTAGAAGGTGTCCCTTTGGGGGGCATCTTCTTTTTTAGGATTATTTTTTTTTTGTGAATTTGAGCAGGAATGTAGAATATCTTGTTGGAAATAGTATACGATAGAAAAGTATGTTCCAAGTTTACCCAGTACATATGGAACTAAATCCTGAGGAGGTTTTACAAATGGCAATTACTTTTAAACAAATGGTTGGACAAGCTCGCGAGAATGTTCCTGCAATTTCTTCTGCAGATGCACGTGAAAAAATCAATGCAAACCCTAATACGTTAGTCATTGACGTTCAAGACGCGGCAGCAGCAGGTGCTTGTGGTCTTATCCCAAGCAGCATGAACATTTCTTTAGGAATGTTACCAATCCGTGCTGACCTTGAATTACCAGAAAGCTTCCGTGAGCCAGAATTGGCAGACAGAAACCGTCCTGTTATCATCACTTGTGGTGCTGGGGGACAAGCTGCACTTGGCGCTTATCTTCTAAAGCAAATGGGCTTCACTGATGTTTCATTTATCGAAGGTGGAACGAACGCTTGGAAGGAAGCTGGATACGAAGTCGAAAAGTAAAAAATAAGCGAGGATGACGTCTCTGTCATCCTCGTTTTCTATTAAGAGCCATTTTTTAAATTCTTAAGAACGGTCGGCATCTTATCTTCTTGCTTTGACTTTTTCTGGTGCTCACTTGGATTACGCGTATTCTTTGATTTAAAACGCGCTGCATCCATATTGTCCATAATATTCATATGAGTAGCCTCCCTTCCTCCTTATTGTGTCCTAGAGATGAAAACTAATGATTAACGTTAAGTACCAATCAATCGCTTAAGTTTAACACTGAGGGGAAAACAACTATTTAGCCATGCTCTGCTCGGACTATTTTCTTCTCCAGCGGAATCCTTTTGGCCTTGCAAGCGGTCTGCTCGGACTTTTCTTTTCTCCGGTGGAAGCCTTTTGACTTTGCAACTTCTTTGCTCGGACTCTTCTCTTCTTTCGCGGCTTCCTTTTGGACTTGCAACTGCTTTGCTCGGACTTTTCTTCTTCCTCACGCTACTCTTAAGTCGTTCATAACCACGATGAACTACCTTTCCTCTTTCTCTCGCTCCTCTTTAGTCGTTCATAACCCCGATGAACGACCTTTCCTCCTTCTCCCGCTCCTCTTTAGTCGTTCATAACCCCGATGAATGACCTTTCCTCTTTCTCCTGATACTCAAAGGGCGTTCATAACCAAGATGAACGACCTTTCCTCTTTCTCCTGCTACTCAAACGGCGTTCATAACCAAGATGAACGACCTTTCCTCTTTCTCCCGCTCCTCTTTAGTCGTTCATAACCCCGATGAATGACCTTTCCTCTTTCTCCTGATACTCAAAGGGCGTTCATTCCCTCAATGAACGCCCCTCATCCTTCCCCCACGCTCACCTCCAGTCGTTTACACCCTAAACGAACAACCATGGCTTCCCAAAATCCTGATTGGCTCTTTTTAACCATACCAGCCCAACAAAAAAAAGAACCACACTCCATTGAATGTGGTCCTTTCTCAAAGAACTTTATACTCCTTTGTAGGCTTGACGGTAAATCTCTTCTAGCTCTTTGACTAAAGGAAGCTTTGGATTTGCTGTTGTACATTGGTCTTCAAACGCACGGTCAGCGAGTTGTGGTACTTTTGCTTCAAATGCTGCTGCATCTACACCTTGACCAGCGATGCTCATTTCAATTCCAATTTCTTTTGCCATTTTGATAATGGCTTGAATTAAGCTTTCTACCCCTTCTTCGGTAGTTTTAGCTGGTAGACCTAGTGTTTTTGCAATTTCTGCATAACGTTTGTCGGCAATAAAATGCTCGTATTTCGGGAATGCCGTAAATTTCTTAGGTTTCGTTGCATTGTATCGAACGACATGCGGCATTAAAATTGTGTTTGCGCGACCGTGTGGAATGTGGAATTCCGCTCCTAATTTATGCGCTAAACTATGGTTAATTCCTAAGAATGCATTTGCAAACGCCATTCCTGCAATGGTAGAAGCATTATGCATTTTTTCACGCGCTACTTCATCGTTTCCGTTTCGGTATGCCCGAGGTAAATATTCGAATACTAATTGGATGGCTTTCATCGCTAGACCATCCGTGTAGTCGTTCGCCATGATTGAAACATACGCCTCAAGTGCATGTGTCAGAACGTCCATTCCTGTATCTGCTGTTACAGAAGGAGGAACTGTCATGACAAATTGCGGGTCAATGATAGCTACGTCTGGAGTTAACTCATAGTCTGCTAAAGGATATTTCACATTATTTTGCTTATCTGTAATAACAGAGAAAGAAGTTACTTCAGAACCTGTTCCAGACGTCGTTGGAATCGCAACAAATTGTGCTTTTTCCCCAAGCTTCGGATATTTAAAGACACGCTTACGAATGTCTAAGAACTTTTGCTTAAGACCTGTGAACTCAGTATCTGGGTGCTCATAGAACAACCACATTCCTTTCGCCGCATCCATCGCAGATCCTCCACCAAGAGCGATAACTACATCTGGCTCAAAGTTTCTCATCATTTCGGCACCTTTCATAACGGTTTCGATAGATGGATCTGGCTCTACATCAGAGAAGATTTCGCAATGTACATAGTCAGGTCGTTTTCTTAAATAATAAAGGACTTTGTCAACATATCCGAGCTTCACCATACCAGGGTCTGTAATGATAATTGCTCTAGAGATGTTCGGCATTTTTGCTAGGTATTGTGTAGAATGCTTTTCAAAATAAATTTTTGGCGGAACTTTAAACCACTGCATATTAACATTCCTTCTAGATAGTCTCTTAATATTTAATAGATTTGCTGTACCTACATTGTTAGATACAGAGTTTTTACCGTAAGAACCACAACCAAGCGTTAAGCTAGGAATATAAGCGTTATAGATATCACCAATGGCACCTTGAGAAGATGGCGCATTTGTAATTAGTCGTCCCGCTTTCATACGTTTACCAAATTCAATCATGATGTTTTGGTCGTCAGTATGAAGAACTGCAGAGTGACCTAAACCACCAAACTCAAGCATTTGCTCTGCTCGCTCTAAACCTTCTTCTGTACTATTCACTTTAAATGCTGCAAGAACAGGGCTTAGTTTTTCACGAGAAAGTGGCTCTTCTGGTCCAACAGTAAGTAACTCAGCAACTAGAATTTTTGTATCTTCAGCTACCGTAACTCCTGCCATTTTTGCAATTTCAAACGCTGGCATCCCCACGATATTCGGGTTAACTGCGCATGTATTTTCGTTAATAACTAGCTTTTCGACTTTCTTTTTCTCTGCAACTGTCAAGAAGTGGCAGTTGTTATCAATCATTTCTTGTTTCACATCTTTATAAATCTCTTTATCCACTATAACGGCTTGTTCAGAAGCACAAATCATTCCGTTATCGAAAGTTTTAGATAAAATAAGGTCATTTACAGCTCGTTTGACATTAGCTGTTTTTTCAATATAACAAGGAACGTTCCCTGGACCTACTCCAAGAGCTGGCTTCCCTGTGCTGTAAGCAGATTTCACCATTCCTGCTCCACCAGTTGCAAGAACTAATGCGACACCTGGATGGTTCATAAGTTGTTGAGTCGCTTCAATAGAAGGAGCTTCAATCCATTGAACACAATGTTCAGGTGCACCTGCTAAGAACGCTGCATCTCTAACAATTCGAGCTGCTTCACTACTACATTTTTGAGCAGATGGATGGAAAGCAAAAATAATTGGGTTACGTGTTTTAATCGCAATTAAAGCTTTAAACATTGTTGTTGATGTTGGGTTCGTTACTGGAGTAACCCCTGCAACAACTCCAACTGGTTCAGCAATTTCAATCATACCTTCATGCTCATTTTCTTGAATAATTCCAACGGTTTTGTTATATTTAATATTGTGATAAACGTATTCCGTTGCGAATATGTTTTTAATGATTTTGTCTTCATATACTCCTCGCTTAGTTTCATCTACCGCTAGACGAGCGAGGGGCATGTGTTGGTCAAGGCCCGCTAATGCCATTTCCTTCACAATATTGTCAATTCTCTCTTGGTCGAAATCCAAGAACTCCTTTAGTGCCTTTTGTGCATTTGACACTAAATTGTCAATCATTTGCGTAACATCTTTTTGTTTTTTTACATCTTTTTCTGATAACGCCATTTCAATCCCTCCTATTTCTTTATCTAAAACTTTGTGAAACATTGAGCATGTATTGTTAATAAAGTAAAACTTTATTGACAAACGGGGTTTCGGTGAATCTTTGTAATTTGGATGTCGCTTATCATTCTCGTGTTTTTCTTGATGAGACAGACATAATTAACTGTCCAGATGTAAGCAGGAAAGTCAGTGCCTTCTTCAAACATCATAGCTTCAAACTCATCTTCTACTAATTCTTCAAAAACATCTTGTGTGTATGTTTCAGTATCGGTAGAAAAGTTTTTCCATTCGCAAAGTATCATGTCATCATCCCTCGCTTTCTTTTCTATGAATTTATTATAGCACCTTTATTTCCATGAAATGGTGAACAAAATATGACGGATAAAAATATTAAAAATCCAAAAACCTTGACAAACCAACATTTCACTTTTTACACTTTCGCAAAAAAAACTCTTGACAAATCACCTAGATTTTAATAGAAGGATGTATCCTCGCAAAAGTGAGAGATACATCCTTTTTCTCTTACATTGTATGCAACGTATTTGGTTGACTATTCGTTGGAATCATTTGATGAGTACTCATCGGAGAATACATTTGCATCATCGTATTCATTGTTTGTTCAGGAAATTGTGGAGCTTGATAATAACCTCTATGATTCATATACTGCCATATTTCATATGCCATCTCTTGGCAAGTATTCGCCCCTTGTACGTGGAACGAACGGATCTGTGGATTGACACACTCCCCAGCCCAAAGCATCGCAACAGCAGAACCCATCTTATGTTGGTTTAGCACCAATGTACAAATTGTCATTTCAGACATTTGTGACGCATTAGGGTTTGGCATAGCCATCTTCATTTGGCTTGGCTGAATACCAACTGTCGGCTGATACTCCACATGCATTTGCGGCATTGGGATATTCATTGTATTTACACCCTGACCTTGTAACAATGAAAGACCTTGTTGGAAGGATTGTTGAGTGCGAGCTTGTTGATTTTGCAAAATGTTCTTGAGTTGTTGGTCCTGGACCATACCCATCAGAGCACCATACATTTCAACTTGAGCTGCTTTTGAACGAAGTGCCTCTTGTGTTTCTAAAAATTCATGTGCAGCGATGTTTTGTTGCATAGTAACCTCCCCGATTTACTTTTTATTGAAACTGACTTGTAGATTGGTGGCTTGGTTGTTGAATGTGAGAACCTTGGTATTGCGATTGTGGAGATGTTGTCATGGTATGTTGCATCGTTTGTTGGTGCATTGACATTTGTTGTTGTAAACGTTGGTTTTCTTGGATTAGTTGATTGCACATTTGTTGCATTTGTTGGATTTGACGAGTTGCTTGAGATTCGTGTTGGCTAATTTGTTGAATTTGGTTAGCAATTTGACGAAGTTGAGATGCATTTTGTTGCTCCATTTGCTGCATTTGTTGGAAAGATTGTTGGATTTGGCTTCCCATACCCATTGATCCCATTGTAGAGTGCATCTGTGTACTACCCATTTGTCCACCGATTTGGTGTTGCATTTGTGTGCTACCCATTTGATTGTTTTGGTTTTGTTGATACATGTTGAATTCCTCCTAATAAGTGATGTGATTGAATTACAAAGTTAAGATAACCAACTTATCAATGGAGTATGTTACATTTTTATTATCATTTTTAAAAATAAATTGTCATTGGTTAGTTGTAACCGTTGTACACAGTTGCGCATAGGATACAATGTAAGCTTTTATGCACTAAGGAGTGTTACAAATGCCTATAAACCCAATCCGTTATGTAGCACTTGGTGATTCTTTAACAGAAGGGGTAGGGGCTTATTTTTCAAGCGGTTATGTTTTTCGTTATCGTCACTATATCGAACGGATGTTCAAAAGACCTGTATTCCCCACTGTTTTCGCAAAATCACGGATAACCTCAGGACAAGTGTTAAGAAGTCTAGCTCAACCCGAGATTAAAAAAGCAATTCACGAAGCTTCGGTTATCACCATTACAGCCGGTGGAAATGATTTATTGCAAGCCTATCGATTGTATAAAAAAACAAATGACAGAAGTTACGTTCTTTATGCTCTAAGCACATTACAAAAAAACATTTCTTTAATTATCTCAGAAATTCATGCGATAAAAGCAAATGACCCTTATTATATTGTTCGGTTGATTGGTTTTTACAATCCGTATCCTTCCTCCCCCTACACAGATTATTGGGTAAGAATGTCCAATCAAATGCTTACAAGATTTTCACAAGGTCCGGTTCAGTTTATAGATATTTACCCTGAATTCACTTTATATGGAAAATCTGTATTATCTTTTGGTGGGATTCATCCAAATGGGAAAGGGTACCAAATCATTGCAGATAAATTACACCAAGCTGGGTATTCGTAAATCATAAAACCACTTTGCAGGGCTCTGTAAAAATTCACAGGGTCCTCTTATCATTGACCACAATAAGAAAACGCGTAGAGGCAAGTCTACGCGTCTGAAAAGCCATTTGTTAAGTTTTTAGAATTTTGTTTGTTCAGCTTGTTGGACAAGGCGCTTAGTAATCTCTCCACCAACAGAACCGTTAGAGCGTGCTGTTGAATCAGCTCCAATGTTCACGCCAAACTCTTGAGCGATTTCATACTTCATTTGCTCTAATGCTTGCTCTACACCAGGAACTAGAAGTTTGTTTGTGCTAGCCATTGTCTATCACCTCGCTTTTGCGTGGATTAGTTATAGTATGGTATTATGGAGAATTGTTATTCCACATAAGCCATGGTAATATCTAGCCACACATCCAGTGTCGTTTCTAAACTCCATTACACCCTAATTGCAAAGAATACTTAGCAAAAGGAACCTGCTATCAAGGTCACTGAAAAAGTTCGGTTTTTAACTTTTACAGTGACCTCCTTACTATTTACCTTTTTACAACATTAAAATTCTCAGCAATCAATAACCAGTTTTGCGGGAACGAAAGTCCGAGCTTCCAATAACTAATTCCGCGAAGCTCGAGTCGATTCATCAAATCAAACTTTGCTTGAATTGATCTCGCATCTTCAAACCATACTTTATGCTCTCTTCCTTGTTCATCTACATAATCAAAGTGCGGAGCTTGAGCCGTGAAATCATATTGAATCGGAACATTATAAGTACGAGCAAGTTCAATAGCTTGTTGAGGGCTTACCGCTCTTGCATACTCTCCACCTGCAACAAATGGCAAGGTCCAATCATAGCCATAAAGATTTTGACCCATCATGATTTTTGATGCTGGAATTTCCGTTAATGCATATTGAAGAACTTCTTCGACAGGACCGATTGGTGACACAGCCATTGGCGGACCTCCACTATAGCCCCACTCATATGTCATGATTACTACAAAATCAACGATCTCTCCATGCGTTCGGTAGTCATGCGCTTCATACCATGGACCTGGTTGGTCAGCTCTTGTCTTTGGAGCGAGGGCACTTGAAATCAATAAGCCTTCTGCTCGAATTCGAGTTGCTGCTTTACGTAAAAAATTATTATATGCGGTTCTATCTTCAGGACGCAAAAACTCAAAATCAAAATGAATGTCGCTAAATCCAACTCTTCTCGCTTCTGCTAATACATTATCTAATAATAAATCCTGAACCGCTTCACTTTGCAAAATATCACGCCCAAGCTCTGCACTAAACTGCCCTTCTTCTAAATTGGTCACAACCATCATTAAAGCAACGTCAGTTTGTTGAGCGATTTCCGGAATTCCTGTGAGCGGCTGAGGAACTAAAGTACCATCCCTTCGTGCCTCATAACTAAACGGCGCCAGGTAGGTTAAGTAAGGAGCAACTGCTCTTGCTTCTTCTAAAAGCGCTGGACTTACCGTATCTCCTCTAGGTTCAATATAAGCATTTACTTCGGCCGTTCGTTTTGGTCTTGGTGGAATATACAGTCGAAGACCGACTTGAAGCGGTTGATTTACATCAAGTTGGTTGACTTGAGCAAGAGTTTGCCAATCAATCCCATAGCGCTGACCGATGCTATACAACGAATCCCCAGGTTGTATCCAATAAAACCGTCCTACAATCGGAATAATCAATGACTGACCGACAACTAGTTGTTCTGGGACAGGAAGCTGATTTGCATCAACAATGTCCTGTACGGATGACTGATAGGCTTGTGCAATCCCAAATACGGACTCACCTGGCTGCACTACATGTATTTGCATTATTTCTCCTCCTTAGGAATAATCTCACTCTTACCAATTTATGTATAACATTTCTTTTCATGAGTACCCCAAGCAAAAATTACAATGTAATTATTTGAAGAAAAAACACTCACTCTACCTTCAATCGTTTAAAATATCTACAGATAAAGGAATGTGATATAGTAAAAAAGGTTAAAAAACTAGAACAACACAGGAGTGGCATATGTTCTATTACTCATTAGTCGTTTTATGTGGTGCGATTAGTTACGGTTTATTGTCTACCTTTGTAAAGTTGTCTTATGACGCTGGAATTTCACCAAATGAGGTTTTAGTTGGTCAATTCGTTATAGGGTGGACCCTATTTCTTTTAATTTTTTTTAGTCAACGTCCTAAACGAAGACCACGGAAAACAGTTTTATCACTAATGGTCGTTGGGACAACGATTAGCTCAACAGGTATTTTCTATTATTTATCCTTGCAAACCCTTCCCGCTTCGATTGCGATTATTTTATTATTTCAGTTCACTTGGATCGGCATCATCATTGAATGTATAGCCACTTCTAAACTACCTACTCGAAAAACGGTGATTGCTGTCCTAATTCTGTTAGTTGGAACGGTTTTTGCAGCGGGTGTTACCGGGACTGAAATACAGCATCTAACACCAATGGGAGTGACTCTTGGATTTT